>NZ_CP069127.1:960000-1560000 GCF_016811915.1 Brevibacillus choshinensis
AGCTATGGCAGTCCTTACGGACTGGGTAGGGGAGCGTTCCAAGCAGCAGTGAAGCCGTACTGGAAAGAGCGGTGGAGCGCTTGGAAGTGAGAATGCCGGTGTAAGTAGCGAAAAGACAAGTGAGAATCTTGTCCACCGAAAGCCTAAGGGTTCCTGGGGAAGGCTCGTCCTCCAGGGTTAGTCGGGACCTAAGCTGAGGCCGAAAGGCGTAGGCGATGGACAACAGGTTGATATTCCTGTACCACCTCTGTTCCGCTTGAGCAATGGCGTGACGCAGGAGGATAGGGTGAGCGGCCTACTGGATGGCCGTCCAAGCAGTAAGCCTGGTGTGTAGGCAAATCCGCACACCGTAAGGGCAAGCTGTGATGGCGAGGGAAATTTAAGTACCGAAGTCCCTGATTTCACACTGCCAAGAAAAGCGTCTAGCGAGGAATAAGGTGCCCGTACCGCAAACCGACACAGGTAGGCGAGGAGAGAATCCTAAGGTGCGCGGGATAACTCTTGCTAAGGAACTCGGCAAAATGGCCCCGTAACTTCGGGAGAAGGGGCGCCCCGGTAGGGTTTATAGCCCGAGGGGGCCGCAGTGAAAAGGCCCAAGCGACTGTTTAGCAAAAACACAGGTCTCTGCGAAGCCGCAAGGCGAAGTATAGGGGCTGACGCCTGCCCGGTGCTGGAAGGTTAAGGGGATGGGTTAGCGCAAGCGAAGCTTTGAACCGAAGCCCCAGTAAACGGCGGCCGTAACTATAACGGTCCTAAGGTAGCGAAATTCCTTGTCGGGTAAGTTCCGACCCGCACGAAAGGCGTAACGACTTGGGCGCTGTCTCGGCAAGAGACCCGGTGAAATCATAATACCTGTGAAGATGCAGGTTACCCGCGACAAGACGGAAAGACCCCATGGAGCTTTACTGTAGCCTGGTATTGGAACTTTGTGCATCATGTACAGGATAGGTGGGAAGCTGAGAAGCAGGGGCGCCAGCCTCTGTGGAGCTGTCGGTGGGATACCACCCTTGATGTACGGAGTTTCTAACTCGTCGCCCTTATCGGGCGAGAGGACCATGCCAGGTGGGCAGTTTGACTGGGGCGGTCGCCTCCCAAAAGGTAACGGAGGCGCCCAAAGGTTCCCTCAGAATGGTCGGAAATCATTCGTAGAGTGTAAAGGCAGAAGGGAGCTTGACTGCGAGACCTACAAGTCGAGCAGGGACGAAAGTCGGGCTTAGTGATCCGGTGGTTCCGCATGGAAGGGCCATCGCTCAACGGATAAAAGCTACCCTGGGGATAACAGGCTTATCTCCCCCAAGAGTCCACATCGACGGGGAGGTTTGGCACCTCGATGTCGGCTCATCGCATCCTGGGGCTGAAGTAGGTCCCAAGGGTTGGGCTGTTCGCCCATTAAAGCGGTACGCGAGCTGGGTTCAGAACGTCGTGAGACAGTTCGGTCCCTATCTGTCGCGGGCGTAGGAAGTTTGAGGAGAGCTGTCCTTAGTACGAGAGGACCGGGATGGACGCACCGCTGGTGCACCAGTTGTCACGCCAGTGGCACAGCTGGGTAGCTATGTGCGGACGGGATAAGCGCTGAAAGCATCTAAGCGTGAAGCCCCCTCCAAGATGAGACTTCCCACAGCGCAAGCTGGTAAGACCCCTCATAGACGATGAGGTTGATAGGTTCGGTGTGGAAGCGTGGTAACACGTGGAGCTGACGAATACTAATCGGTCGAGGACTTATCCACACATTCTTTAGCAAACATGCGTATTCAGTTTTGAAGGAATGACCTTCAATGTTCCTCGGTAGCTCAGTTGGTAGAGCAATCGGCTGTTAACCGATCGGTCGGCGGTTCGAGTCCGTCCCGAGGAGCCATATGGATGGATGTCCGAGCGGCCGAAGGAGCACGATTGGAAATCGTGTAGGCGGGGTCGACCCGTCTCGTGGGTTCAAATCCCACTCCATCCGCCATCTTGGCCCGTTGGTGAAGCGGTTTAACACAGCAGCCTTTCACGCTGTCATACAGGGGTTCGAATCCCCTACGGGTCACCATAAAATACCCCACAAAGTGTAGAGGATGCTTTGTAGCAACACCGAGTACTTTGCGGGGACCCCAACAAAAAGTTTGGGGCCCGACATTTTGTCGGGGAACTCTGGAGGCTTAGCTCAGCTGGGAGAGCATCTGCCTTACAAGCAGAGGGTCGGCGGTTCGATCCCGTCAGCCTCCACCACTTATTACTACTGACCGAAAAGGTCCCTGTCGCGGGATGGAGCAGCTCGGTAGCTCGTCGGGCTCATAACCCGAAGGTCGCAGGTTCAAATCCTGCTCCCGCAACCAAATTATTCACTTGAACTACGTCGAATGTACATCTTGCTCAAGTGAGATGGGAGTATCCGTAGGATGCAACCAAATATGGAGCTGTGGTGAAGTTGGAGTTCACGCCGGTCTGTCACACCGGAGGTCGCGGGTTCGAGTCCCGTCAGCTCCGCCATTTTCCAACTAGGAAGATAGCGAAAAGAATTTCTTGTCTGGCTCGGTAGCTCAGTCGGTAGAGCAGAGGACTGAAAATCCTCGTGTCGGCGGTTCGATTCCGTCCCGAGCCACTTTTATAGGGGCATAGTTTAACGGTAGAACGAAGGTCTCCAAAACCTTTGGTGTGGGTTCGATTCCTACTGCCCCTGCCACTTTTCAAATAAGCAATAACATGGCGGTCGTGGCGAAGGGGTTAACGCACCGGATTGTGGCTCCGGCACTCGTGGGTTCAAGTCCCATCGATCGCCCCATTCCTTAAGTTGGGGATTACTTATTGGGGTATAGCCAAGCGGTAAGGCAACGGACTTTGACTCCGTCATTCCTAGGTTCAAATCCTAGTACCCCAGCCATTTATACGCGGACGTAGCTCAATTGGTAGAGCGTCGCCTTGCCAAGGCGAAGGTCGAGGGTTCGAGACCCTTCGTCCGCTCCATAAGCTTCATTAAAGAAAGCTTACCAACATGGAGGCATAGCCAAGGGGTAAGGCACGGGTCTGCAAAACCCTTATCCCCGGTTCAAATCCGGGTGCCTCCTCCATATTACTTGCCGGTGTGGCGGAATGGCAGACGCGCGCGACTCAAAATCGTGAGGGAAACCGTGGGGGTTCAAGTCCCTTCACCGGCACCATACTTAACAAACAACCCTGAATGTCAAGAACCCTTGATGATCGGGGTTTTTTTCTGCTTTGTGTGAATTGATAAAACGGAATTCGACAGTAGAATAGCGCGGGCTTTTCGGGCATAGTGAATAGGTGGGCAGCTATTGTCAGTAACAAAAACGAGGTGGTTTTGATGAAGTACGGTTTGAATGACAAACCGCCAGTGGGCACAACCATTTTGTCTGCCCTCCAATGGATGATCGTCGCAGTATCGAGCAGTGTGGCAGTCCCCTTGATGATCGGCGATGTCTACGGCCTTGCGCCGGATGAAATCGGCAACCTGATGCAGCAGACCATGTTTTTTATCGGGTTGGCGTCTCTCTTGCAGGTATGGATCGGTCACCGATATCCGATGCTGGAAGGGCCAGCAGGGCTCTGGTGGGGGATCTTCATTATTTTGGCGCAGATCGGATCGAGTGTGGGCCTAGCACCTCGTGAGATTGGGCAATCCTTTCAGATCGGACTCGCTATGGCTGGGGTTTTGTTCTTGATCTTTGGCTTGATGGGATGGATCGGGAAGCTGCAGCGATGGTTCACGCCTCTCGTCTCAGGGACGTATATGATCCTGCTGGCTGTCTCGTTGTGCAGCAACATTTTGGCGGGGATGCTGGGGATCGGATTTCAACATTCCAAGGAAGTGATCCCGCAGGTGGCGATTGTCTCTGTGGCAATCGTTGCGTTAGTGATCATAGTGATGCGGACAAAACGCTTTTCCAGCTTCGCGGTTTTGTTTGGAATGGTAGCTGGATGGGTGCTGTACGCCCTCATGGGTTGGACGGAGCCAGTCCGTCCTGCTGAACAGGTGATTGCGTGGCCGTCGCTCTTTTTCTGGGGAAATCCCCGCTGGGATTGGGGAGTGATTCTGACGAGCATGCTGACGGGCTTCGTGCTGTTGACGAATCTGGTAACGAGCATGGTCGTCATGGGAAAAGCCACGGATACGGAACCGACCGATGAGCAGTATAACCGCGGAGGCATCTTTACAGGGGTGTCCCATCTTTTGTCCGGGCTTGGGGGAGTAGTCGGGATGATTCCCCTTTCGCTTGCAGCTGCGGTCATCCAGACGACGCGTATGGCTTCTCGATTGCCCTTTATGCTGGCCATGGTCGGCATCATGGTCATCGGCTTGCTGCCGTATGTGGCACACTTCCTGGCGGCTCTGCCGACTCCGGTTGCTTATGCAGCCATGTTCATCTCCTACACGCAGCTGCTCGGATTCGGTCTGAAGGATTACGTGAATGTGAAAATGAACGATCGGACGATTACGGTTGGAGGAAGCTCTTTGCTGGTGGGGATTGGCGTGATGTTTGTGCCATCGTCTGCGTGGCAGCACTTGCCTGCACTCGTCAGCTTCTTGTTCGGTAACGGCCTCTTGCTAGGGGTTATTGTTTGCCTGGTGCTGGAGCATGTCGTTTTCCGGGAGCGAGGAGACGATCAAAAGAAAGAAGACGGCCACGCTGCTTGACGGGCCGTCTTTCTTTTATACAGAGAGAATATAAGAGCGGGTCAAATCCCCGCCATTGATATCCGTAAACATCCGGCCTACTGAACCCAGGATCTCTTCCTTCTTTTGCTGGCCTACCTGCTCGTGGAAAAAGATCACTTGCATCAGGTTGCGGCTGTTTTCGGTGACACAGGAGCGTTTGGAGTCCACGATCGGGCTGCCAAAAGCCCCCTTTTCATCCGAGAGAAGCAGCTTGTCTTCCATGTTGACCTCGCGACCGTTCAATCCCTCGTATACGTCTTCACTGCGGCCGATTCGCAAGGCCACATCTCCGACCAATTGATCTTGGTCATAAATCCCAAAAGGAAGAGCGTGGAGGACGGAGAAGAAATTATTGATGTCAACAGCGCTATTGATCCAGAAAAAGGCATTTCCTTGCAAAAGTCTGCGAAGCAGCGCCTCGGATGAGGGACGGTAGCGCGAAGGATCGGTGCCGACTTGTTTGAAAGCGGCTCGCCACCCGCGAATGCCTTCAATATCAGTCAAGCGTGCAGGATCATGCTCGAGACGGAGGCTTTCCACAAAGTAATTGATGCGGCCTTGAAGCATTTTGGGAGAGTCGCTGACGGAAGCACCGCTGTAGTGGAGAATGCCCAGAGAAAGTTGAGGGAGGCGTTCGGATACAGAAGCGTCCAGCTGTACTTTCATCATGTGTCACTCCTTTTCAAACCTATTTTTGGTAGTATACCAAAATTTTTTTGTGGAAGCGACAAAGCTTCGATACAATAGAAAAAGCAGCATCGGGCAACTCTCTTCCGAAGAGGATTCTTCAATTGCGAATAAAAAACAAGTGCACGGCATTTTTCCAGGATAGAAATGAAAAGCACAGAGGAGGAATTCTCTCGAGATGACGATACGTGAAGTGGAAATTTATACGGATGGTGCCTGCTCAGGCAACCCGGGTCCGGGTGGTTGGGGAGCTGTCCTGATGTACGGGCAGCACATCAAAGAAATGTCTGGTGCGGAATTAAATACTACGAACAACCGGATGGAGCTTCAGGCGGCCATCGAGGCTCTCTCGGTGTTAAAAGAGCCTTGCCAAGTTACCTTGTACAGCGACAGCGCCTATCTGGTCAATTGCTTCCAGCAGGGCTGGTACAAGGGCTGGCTGAAAAACGGCTGGAAGAATAGCAAGGGACAGCCTGTGGAGAATCAGGATTTGTGGAAAGAACTGCTTCGTTTGATGGACATTCATAAAGTACAGTACGTGAAGGTAAAAGGACACGCCGACAACAAGTGGAACAACCGCTGCGATGAGTTGGCGACTGGAGCGATCAAACAGCTGTGAACGAGGTGCAGTACTGGGAACAAACGAAGCAGTCTATCATTGCCTATGCCAAGCAGATTGGGATCGACAAGATTGGATTTGCCAGCGCCGATCCCTTTCTGGAACTAAAGGAACGACTGGTTGAACATCGGGATAGGGGATACGAGTCCGGCTTTGAGGAGCCAGATTTGGATAAGCGTACGCAGCCAGGCTTGCTCGTCGAGGGGGCACGCTCCCTGATTTCAATCGCGCTTGCCTACCCTTCCAAGCTGGAGCAGCCGCCAAAGTCTGAGCCAGGAGCCTACCGAGGGATTCTTTGTCGAGCTGCATGGGGGACAGATTACCACCACGTCCTACGTGACAAGCTGGACAAGTTGACTGGTTTCATCACTGAGCTGGAGCCAGGGGCGCAGATCGAATCCATGGTGGATACGGGGGCTCTCTCGGATCGGGCTGTCGCTGAGCGTGCTGGATTAGGCTTTGTAGGGAAGAATTGCGCGCTGATTACGGATGAATTCGGCTCCTGGGTGTACCTGGGGGAGCTGGTGACAAACCTGCCCCTGCCGGCTGATCAGCCTGTTGAAGAAGGATGCGGAGATTGCAACATTTGTGTAGATGCCTGTCCGACCGGAGCGTTGGTGCAAGGGGGACAGCTAAATGCACAGAGATGCATCGCGTATTTGACACAAGTAAAGGATTTCATACCGGATGAATTCCGTGCCAAGATTGGCAACCGGCTTTACGGGTGCGATACGTGCCAGACGGTTTGCCCGAAAAATAAGGGAATAAACATGACGCATCACAGCGCGTTTCAGCCGGATCCCGAAATCGCTAAACCACTCCTGTTGCCGCTGCTCGACATGAGCAACAAGGAGTTCAAAGAAAAATTCGGGCTCTCCTCTTCGTCCTGGAGGGGGAAAAAGCCGATTCAGCGCAATGCGATCCTGGCCCTGGCTCATTTCAAGGATAAGTCGGCTGTCCCGCAGCTTATTCGTCTCTTAGAGAGCGATCCGCGCCCTGTGATTCGGGGAACGGCAGCGTGGGCATTGGGCAAGATCGGCGGCGGAGAAGCGCATGAAGCATTGGACAAAGCGAAAGAGCGTGAATCGGTAGCTGAGGTCTTGGCCGAGGTCGAAAAAGGATTAAAATGGATAAGGGAGCAGACTGCCAGCGGCCAATGAGCTGGCGTCATTGAGTCGTGAAACAGAACAAGGAAAACGGGTAGGGAGGAACGTTGGATGGCAAATGTACTGGGGTATACCACCATGGACTCACCAATTGGACCGTTGTTGCTTGCTTCTACCGAAGAAGGATTGTGCTACATCCAGTTTGAAGACGAACAAAATGGGCTGGGGCCCTTGCAGCGCTGGTGCAAACAAACGTTTCTCGGTGTCTCTCCCGAGCGTGATGACGCCAGAAATGAAGCAGTAAAAGCCCAGCTGCTGGAGTACTTCGAAGGGAAACGACAAACATTTGATTTGCCTTACGTGTTGCATGGGACGCCATTTCAGAAGTCAGTATGGAATGCGCTGGCCGATATCCCCTATGGCGAGACTCGCTCCTATAAAGATATTGCCATAGCAATAGGGGCATCCAAGGCGGTCCGGGCGATTGGAGGAGCGAATAACCGCAATCCGATTCCCATCGTCATTCCCTGCCACCGCGTCATCGGTTCCAATGGGGCCCTCGTAGGCTACGGAGGAGGATTGCCGATCAAGGAGCATTTATTGGTACTTGAAGGTGTTCCGCTGCAAATTCAGACTTCCTTTGATACAGCTATCCGTTAGAATCGGATAGCTTTTTCTTTTCTTCTGAACGAATGGCATATGACATATTCTTCAATGAGAAGATGACAGGAGAAGTCGGATGCTAACAGGGGAATTGAGGGGAGGGGCGGAGAATGGACTGGCGTGATTTTGTCCGGAGCTACTTCGATGCTGTCCATAAATCTTGGTTGGATGGAAATGAGCAGCGGTTGTTGCCCTATTATTCTGATCCCGTGCAGGGGACAGAGAGCGAAAGGGAGCGTCTGCAGAGGGGACATCGACTGCTGACAGAGCGAGGGGGAGAGATATACTCCTCACGGGGAAGAGTGGTTCCCCTGTGTTGGATGGAAACGGAGCAGGCGCTGGATATCCTGCTCTCGTGGCACGGGACTCGCCGATACGGAATGGGTGCTCAGGAATGGACGGAAGCTAGCAGGCGCATACATCGGCTTCGCCTGAATAAAGAGATGGACTCGTGGAAGATTGCCGCCCATGAGGAGTGGGAGGGAGATCGCAAACAACCGTTTGATGCCCAGCAGAACGCCGAAGACGCCATGTCGTCGATGGTGGATAACGCCATCTCCCAGCCCATGCTTGTCGTGCACGGGGCGGGAGGCTACAATGCCGAAAATGCAGTGGCCTATGCCGAGCGTTACTGGAATTCTCCCAATCCTGCCTATCCGCACTTTAACGATGATTGCACCAATTTTATTTCGCAATGCTTGTATGCCGGGGGTATCCCCATGCTATTTTCCAAGGAAAAGGGGAAAGGCTGGTGGATTCGGACCGGGAAAGGCAGCGAATGGAGCTACAGCTGGTCGGTGGCACACGCCTTGTACCTGATGCTGAAGTCCGGGGCATCTCCTATGCGGGCCGTGACGAAAACCTCTCCGGACCAGCTGGTTCCAGGTGACATCATATGCTATGACTTCGATGGGGATGGGCGCTTTCAGCACAATACGATCGTGGTGGCCAAGGACGCCAACGACATGCCGCTCGTCAACGCACATACCACCGACAGCAGCATGCGATACTGGGCGTATGAGGACTCCACAGCCTATACGCCGAATATGCGGTATGCGTTCTTTCACATACGCGGGGTGTAGGGACAAAGGCTGCTCCGCTCACCGCTTCCGTCTGAAGACGTTAT
Source organism: Brevibacillus choshinensis (assembly GCF_016811915.1). Lineage (NCBI taxonomy): Bacteria > Bacillati > Bacillota > Bacilli > Caryophanales > Paenibacillaceae > Brevibacillus > Brevibacillus choshinensis. The sequence continues at coordinate 968,859 of NZ_CP069127.1, forward strand.
GCAAAAAACCTACCCCTCGGGCGATCCAGACAATGGCTGCAAACCACAGAAAGTCGGCAAAGGAATGCGGCTCCCCTTTGATGGACTGAATATAAATCAGCGCATGGAAGATAACAAGAAGAAACAGCAGGGGATTCCCTAGATGAAGTCGTTTCCAGCTGGAGCCGCCAAGCCGTTTTTTTACGATCTGAAAGGATGTTAGGAATAGCGTGAGCAAAATGGCTGCAGCGCATAGCCCTAAATAGTTGGCTACGCCTGTACGCGACCAGTTGGGGATGAGCGATTCTTCATGCGGGAAAGAAAGGAAAAAGAGGCCAAGCCAGCCCTCTGCTTTCGGTGCATGGGAATCGTCGATGATCATCAGGCGAGGCTCCCCCTGAAAAAGGACGAGCACGAGAGCGACATGCAGCAGTCCGCACAAGCCGGCTATGATCCCGACATCCCCGCGGGCAGACAGCAAGGGGGCTTTCCACGATGGGGGAAGCCACACGCTCATGGGCCCGAGCAACAGAGTGACTCCAATCAGGAGGAACGACAAATAACCGAGAATCATGCTCCACCCTTCCAAGGGAGCGAATCCGGCGAAATCTTGCCGGAGCCAGTATGCCAAAAGAGTGAGCGGCAGCAGACAAACACCATACGTCGCCAAACGAAACCCATTGCTTTTGATTCTCACGATAGATACTCACGCCTCTCCTGCACCGGAAACGGTGTTTTTCTTTTAGATGCAGGAGGGGGGCATTCTGTTACAGCAGCTGGCATGTGGTCATGGCTATGGTGATTTAGGTATAATAGAGCTTGGCTTTGCATTAAGTCCGGAACATGAGGAGATTTGCCGATATGCCGTTGCACATTGTACTGCATGAGCCGCTCATTCCTGCCAACACGGGGAACATTGCCCGTTCCTGCGCAGCGACAGGGGCTCACCTGCATTTGATTCATCCGTTAGGTTTTTCGACAGACGATCGTTACTTAAAACGCGCGGGGCTGGATTACTGGCACGCGGTGAACATTCATTACCACGACAGCTTTGAAGCTTTTGCGGCGTCGCAGGGTCCCGATGCGGGGACATTCTATTTCGTGGAGACTTGGGGAGAGACGCTCTACTCTGATGTTTCCTTTCGGGATGGAGACTACATCATTCTGGGAAAAGAGACGACCGGCTTGCCGCCGGAGCTGACGGACCGGTATCGCGAGCAGACGATTCGGATTCCGATGAGCGGAGCTACGCGTTCCGTGAATTTGTCCAACTGCGCTGCTATTGTGTTGTTTGAAGGCCTGCGCCAGTTAGGTTTTCCCAGGCTCAAATAGCGCCGACCAATGAAAAGGGAGAGATCGCAAATGACCGTAAGTACCATCTTGTTTGACCTCGACGGCACGCTTCTGGAAATGAAGACAGATCCTTTTGTCAAAGATTATTTGAAGGAAGTGGGCCGTCACGTCGGCGATCAGTTCGATACACAAAAGATGCTTACGATGATCTGGGAAGCGACAAAAGCCATGATCGTCAATCAGGAGCCAGAGAAAACGAACGAGCAGGTTTTCATTGAATACTTCACCACGCACAGCGGATGGAAGCGTGAAGAGGTCTGGCCGCTGTTTGATTCCTTTTACCGTGACGTGTTTCCTACGTTGTCCCATTTGACCTATCCATCTCCATGGGCAAAAAAAATCGTGGAGGCGGCGAAACAGCAAGGATTCCGGATCGCGGTAGCGACAAACCCTGTCTTCCCGCGAGATGCCATTTACCACCGTCTCGCCTGGATCGGGATGACCGCCGATGAGTTTGAACTGGTTACCGTTTACGAGGATATGCACTCCACCAAGCCAAATCCGAGCTATTTTGCGGAAATCTGTGAAAAACTCGGGGTGGAGCCAACCGAATGCGCCATGGTCGGCAATCATATGCAAGAGGATATGGTCGCATCCAAGCTGGGAATGAAGACGTTCCTCGTCACCAACTGGCTGGAGGATCGGGGAGAGCCCCAATATCCGGTGGATCAGCGGGGATCTCTGGAGGAATTGCATCAGGCGATCTCAGCAGGCACTGGCGTGTTTGCGCGCTAAGATGGAAGGCAGGCAAGTCTTTTTGGACGAGCCTGCTTTTTAATAGGTGACGCACATTCCCACACTTTTCCCAAAATCATGCGGTAGGCTAGTCTTGAGCCAATCAGATTGGCATTGTGGAAAGGGGAACGGAGCATGAAAAAAGTAGTTTCTTCCTTATTAATGGCAAGTTTATTGTTTGGTGGAATATCAGTCGTCAGTGCGGAAGGCGAGACGAGCCACGCAACCAAGGTGAATAAAGTAGAAAAGGCTCAGCAGCGCCTGGAAAACCAACAAGCAAAGGCTGAAAAGCTGGGCATCGATGTGACGGGCAAAACGGCGGAGCAGATCAAAGAAGAAATCTCGGCGAAGCATGCGGAAATGAAAGCGCAAAAGGCAGCAAAGCGCAGTGAAAAGGCTGTCAAATGGGGAGTAGATCTGGCTGGCAAAACCAATCAGGAAGGAAAGGCAGCCATCCAAGCGGCAAAGGCTGAAAAAAAAGAAGAAAAACTGGCGAAATGGACGCAGAAGGCAGCCAAGTACCAAATGGACACCGTTGGAAAAACAGCCAAGCAGCTGAAGGAAGAAATCAAGGCGAGCAAAGCGGAGAAGAAAGCGGATAAAAAAGCCGCGAAAAAGAATAACGAATAAACAATCGCAAAAAAGCAGGTTGCCCGATCAAGGCAGCCTGCTTTTTTCCTGGAAGCGCTAAGCAGGCATGCTCGCAAATCGCTTCTGTAAGCACTTACAGATTCCAAGTTTTGTCTTCATTGTATCCAGCGGTAAGAATGAAGAACAGAAAAGCGGCAAAGACCACAGCTACGATAACCGCACCCATGTTGAATTGCTCCTTTCGTAAACAAACTACTCTCATTATAGCGTAGCCTGCCCACTTTGCAAACGAATTAACGGCCACTGCCAATGAATTTGACAACTTTCACCAGTCCTCCATAATTTTTTGTGGCAAGATTGCTGAAACTTGTGCAGACGTCTCGCATACACATATGTAAAGGCTTTACGAGCCTGCTCAGTACCGAAGAAAACGGGTTCCACGCGAATGCGTGACCGCAGGCAGACATATACATGAGAGTACATTGTCGTTGGGGAAGAGAGAGGGGCTTATGAGGGAGGAGTGTCGAGCATGGACATTTTAAAACGTATATCCGAGCACCGGGCCCGAGAAGAGAACCTGATGTGGAGAGGCACGTTCGCTGAATATTTGGAACTGGTTCGCAAAAATCCGCAAATCGCCCAAACGGCTCATTCACGGGTCTATAACATGATCAAGAGTGCTGGTGTGGAAGAGAATGAGGATGGTACTCGCTCTTATCAATTTTTCAGCCGTGAAATTTTTGGCTTGGACCGTTCTGTCGAGCGATTGGTAGAAGAATATTTCCACTCTGCTGCCCGCCGTCTGGATGTTCGCAAACGGATTCTGCTGCTGATGGGCCCAGTCAGCGGCGGTAAATCGACGTTGGTGACCATGCTGAAGCGGGGATTGGAGGAATATTCTCGTACCGAAGCGGGAGCCATCTACGCGTTGGAAGGCTGCCCGATGCAAGAAGAGCCGCTGCATCTCATCCCGCATGAATTGCGGCCTGAGGTGGAGGAAGAGCTCGGAATCAAGATCGAAGGCGAACTGACGCCGTATAACCGGATGAGGCTGGAAAATGAGTACGGAGGCTGCATCGAGGATTTCCCTGTATGCCGGATACTGTTCTCTGAAGCCAACCGCGTAGGGATCGGTACATTCAGCCCCTCTGACCCGAAATCACAGGATATCGCCGATTTGACAGGAAGCATCGACTTCTCGACGATCACCAAATACGGATCTGAGTCTGACCCGCGCGCCTATCGCTTCGATGGGGAACTCAACAAGGCCAACCGTGGTCTGATGGAGTTCCAGGAAATGCTGAAATGCGATGAAAAATTCCTCTGGCATCTGCTGTCACTCACGCAGGAAGGAAACTTCAAGGCAGGACGATTTGCGCTCATTTCTGCCGATGAGCTGATTGTCGCCCATACGAATGAATCGGAGTACAAGGCGTTTATCGCCAATAAGAAAAACGAAGCCTTGCAATCCCGGATCATCGTCATGCCGATGCCGTACAACCTGCGAGTAAGCGACGAGGAAAAAATCTACTCCAAGCTGATCAAGCAATCCGATCTGGGCCATGTGCACATTGCGCCGCATGCGCTGCGGTCGGCGGCCATTTTCTCCATCCTCACCCGCTTGAAGGAATCCAAGAAGCAAGGCGCCGATCTGCTGAAGAAAATGCGTCTCTACGATGGAGAATCTGTCGAGGGCTTCAAGGGTGCCGATCTGGAGGAGCTGCGAAACGAGCATGCGGATGAAGGCATGGCGGGAATCGACCCTCGGTACGTCATCAACCGCATTTCCAGTGCATTGATACGCCGCGACACGGAGTGCATCAATGCCTTGGATATTCTGCGCGCCCTTAAGGAAGGCTTCGACCAGCATCCTTCCATCACCAAAGAACAGCGTGAGCGGTATATGAACTTCATTTCCAGCGCACGCAAGGAATACGACGAGCTCGCGAAAAAAGAAGTGCAAAAAGCGTTTGTCTACAGCTACGAGGAGTCGGCGAAGACACTCATGGACAATTACCTGGATAACGTCGAAGCGTATTGCAACATGAACAAAATACGTGACCCCGTTACCGGTGAGGAAATGGATCCAGATGAGCGCCTGATGCGTTCCATTGAGGAGCAGATCGGAATTTCGGAAAATGCCAAGCGAGCATTCCGGGAAGAGATCCTCATCCGCATCTCGGCATATGCGCGCAAAGGCAAGCGTTTTGACTACAGCACGCACGACCGTCTGCGGGAAGCGATCGAGAAAAAGCTGTTCGCAGATCTCAAAGACGTCGTGAAAATCACCACCTCCAACAAGACTCCGGATGAGCATCAGCTGAAAAAGATCAATGAAGTGACGAAGCGTCTCATCGAAGAGCATCACTACTGCCCAGTGTGCGCCAACGAGCTTTTGCGCTATGTCGGCAGCCTGTTGAACCGTTAACGAAGAGCGATAGGCAAGCCACGACATGATCTTGCACGTCATATTCGGCGCAGAGTGCGCCAGTTGCTAGGAGGAGACGGCATGGAAGATGCACCATCGTTCATTGTCTCCCGGGAAGACTGGTCGCTGCACCGCAAAGGGTACCAGGACCAAAATCGACACCAGGAAAAAGTGAAAGAAGCGATCAAAAAGAACCTGCCCGATCTCGTCAGCGAAGAAAACATCATCATGTCGAACGGTCGGGAAGTTATCAAGATCCCTATTCGCTCCCTGGATGAGTATCGGTTGCGTTTCAACTTCCAAAAAGGGAAGCATGGCGGTCAAGGGAAAGGCAACAGCAAGGTAGGCGATGTCGTCGCCAAGGACGGAGATCCGGCGCAGGGGCCAGGAAAAGGTCAAGGCGCCGGGGATCAGCCCGGCGTGGACTATTACGAGGCGGAGATCAGCGTGGAAGAGCTGCAGGAGATGCTGTTCGCAGAGCTGGAGCTGCCCAACTTGCAACGAAAAGAGGAAGACCAGATCGTGATCGAAGAAACGCGTTTCAACGATGTCCGCAAAAAAGGGTTGATGGGCAACATCGACAAGAAACGGACGCTGATTGCCGCCATCCGCCGCAACGGGCTGGCAGGCTACAGCGATCTGGAGCTGGGCATCACCGATGAAGATCTGCGGTTCAAAACGTGGGAGGAAATCATCAAGCCCCACTCGAACGCTGTCATCATCGCCATGATGGACACCTCGGGATCGATGGGAGTGTTTGAAAAGTACATTGCCCGCAGCTTTTTCTTCTGGATGGTCCGCTTCCTGCGCACGAAGTATGAGAAGGTCGAGATTGTTTTTATCGCCCACCATACCGATGCCAAGGAAGTGACGGAGGATACCTTTTTCTCCAAAGGGGAGAGCGGGGGAACCATATGTTCCTCCGCCTACAAAAAGGCGCTGGAGATCATCGACAGCCGCTACCCGACGTCGCAGTACAACATTTATCCGTTCCACTTTTCCGACGGCGACAACCTCACCTCAGACAACGAGCGCTGCGTCAAGCTGGTGAAGGAGCTCATGGATCGCTGCAACATGTTTGGCTACGGGGAAGTCAATCAGTATACATCTTTATGATACATACAAACAGTTCCTTTAAGGAGCTGTTTTTGTTTCTCTATAGAAATCTCTGGGAACCAATTCCGAGTCATACAGGGAAAAGGCAATAATGATTAAAAATCAATCGTTTTTTAGAAATTGTAATATATTCCTATGATTTACCGTAAGAACTGATATAATATAATTTTGAATATATCCAAAAAAGGAAGAAGTTAGATATGGGAGATATTATTACATCATGCTTGGTAGTTGTTTTAGCATTCATATTAAAGTTAGTTATTGATAGGACTTCTGACCATGAAAATGTAGGAATTGCACTATTGGAGTTTCCAGTTGATTTGTTGTTTGCTAATTTTGCATTTTTGAGTACTTATATAGCACTTGCTAACAAAGCTTCCTTAGCAAAGCTTTCCAGTGGTGAGATTAAGGAACTTCCCTTTTTGGCAACAATGCAGGGCGGCGTCGCCTTATTAGTTGTTTACATTATTCTGATCGTTATTGTAATAATTTGTTGGAGGCGTTCTGAGAGATTGTTATTGCAAAAAAAAATAGTCCGAAGCTTTTTATTAACATTGTTTAGCTATTTTTTAACTATTACAGGAGTTGTCAAACTCATTCAGATGATAAGTGAGGTTAATAATTAAATGAGTGATACGTACCAATTAATAATTAGTGTTGCAATATTGTTGGCTACATTCTCAGCAGTATTCTATGTTTATATTAATATGATTAGGTTAAAAAATACTTATAATGAAGAACGAAAAATGATTGAAATAAATTCTCTAAGAGAACATCTTGAAGCAAAAATCTCAAAATTAAACAACAGAATGACAACTGACGTTGATGGATTTAAGGATATGAATCATTTAGTGATTGCCCCGGAAAATAATAATGTGGATTATACGAAAAGGCAGAAGAAAGCAGAACTGAGCAATTTTTTAAGGAGTTTCGGAATTAATGAAGATGACATGGTAATAAATCCTAATAGCGTCTTTGTTTTAACCCCATTTCATAAAGATATGAGAGCAACATACGATATAATTAAAGGTGTTTGTTATGCTTCAAATCTTACTTGCAGCAGGGGAGACGAAGAATTAGTATCAGGTGAGATTTTACCGCATATTGTAAAGAAGATAGTTAATTCTCGTATTATTATAGCTAATATTAGCGGACGAAATCCAAATGTCTTTTATGAATTAGGGATAGCACATGCATTAGATAAACCAACAATTCTTATCTCTAAATCTCTTTCAGAAGTTCCTTTTGATCTCCAATCAAAATCTATTATTTTATACGACAACGAAGCAGAATTAACGAATATGCTTCAATCAGCGCTTATTAAGGTAATAGTTAATTCCCAAGAGTGATCTAGGGGCAGGTGTTTGAAAAAATGAGGCTCCCGCCTAAATCGGGAACCTCGGGATGACCTCAATTTCAAACTGATCTTTTTTCGTCCATTCTTTCTTTCGGATGAACATCACCTTCTCAATAATCGACTTGAGAAGGTGATTTTTTTGTTCCAAATCATCCATATTATAATAGTTCTCCAAAACAGCACGGACTTTTGGAACGATCGTTTGTTGGTGCTTTCTTCTGTGCAGCTCTTCGTCGATCTCTTTTTGAAGACGAGAGGTGGAGGCTTCAGCTTCCTTGATCTTATCCGAGATACTTTTATGTCGCTGGAGAAACACTTCCTCACTGTATACCTTTTTCTCCAGCATCTCGAATGCTGTTTCCCTCATAGAATTCAGCTCGGAAAGCTCTTTGTTGAGATGAGCAATCTGTTTCTGCCTGATGACGACTATATCTTCTTGCTCAGATGTCAACGACGCGGCTACCTCTTGTTCAGACAGGGGAGATTTCCAAGCAAGTATCTCGAGGGCCTGTAGAATACGATGTTCTACTAGGGGCAATAATACACCTTTCTGAACTCCTTGGCACCTGGGATTAATGCAACGCAGCTGGGGGTTGGGTCTATCTGCACTCCGGGTCATATATAAGGCCCTCTCACATACTCCACACTTGATGATACCTGCTAAGGGGTTGCTCAAACCCACTCCTTCTTTGGTGGGGGCTCTCCATCTGTCACGAAGAGCTGTGTTGGCTTCATCAAATTGTTCTTGGGTAATTAGAGCTTCATGAGCATCTTCATGTCTGATCCACAACTCAGGAGGAACCTTTTTCTTTACCCGTTTACCATTCCGTTTCATGTGTTTCTCTTTGCCCCAAATGATATGGCCTAAATAAACCTCGTTTTTGATAATGTGCGATATGGTAGATTGCTCCCACAAGTCGCCCTCTGGTGGTTTTATGCCTAGGGAGTCCAAGTGTTTTACAACAGCTTGGCGTCCATGACCACCTGCAATCATTTCAAATATCTTTTGAATAATAGGGGCTTCATCCGGATGCAGAATTAGCTTGAGGTTTTCATCGCGGGAATACCCATAGGGAGGCTTTCGAGTAATGGATTTCCCATCCTTGGCAGAACGTCTTCTCCCACCCTGTAGGCGTTTATTGATCTGTTTCAATTCTTCACGAGCGATGATTGATTTGACCCCAAAGAGCAGTTCGGCTCCTTCTGCGTTACAGTCGATAACTTCTGATGGTGTAATAATCAGAGTTTCGGAGAACTTGAATGCTCTGAAAATAGTCCCAGCATCGATCATATCTCCACGACCTAGTCGATCCAGGTCCATTACTACGACGCCTTCGACCATTCCTTCTTCAATCTGCCGTAGCATCTCCTGGGCTTCTGGGCGCTCCGAGAGGTACTCTCCAGATACGACTTCCTCAAAGATACCAATGACATTATGTCCCTCACGTCGGATCAGCTCCAGCAGCTCGCGACGATGCTTCGCTAATGTATCAAATGGAGAGCTGCTCTCCAGTGCTTTGCGTTCCTCTTCAACGTCTTTCCTACTCTTACGTAAGTATATGAATACGTCCAAGTGCGTAGGGCGGCTCATGGAATCACCTCCCCACGATTATATCAATCTGCAAAGACGAAGGGTGTTGGAATTTGGCTTATACATATTCTTCCTCAAAATCGTAACGGCGGATCAGCTTCACATCTTCTGTCGCTTTTATGAAACCAGATACTACCCCAATGATTCGGATGTTCTCTGATGGCAAAGTGATCGGAGGATATACATCATCACATGTTGTGAATGTTGACTCAACAGGATTAACGTCTGCTGCGATGCGAATTAAGAACTGCCCATCTCGACGTACCATTACCGGCTTTCCGAATATTGGTTCTGCTGAAAAATCAGATATCAGGAGATAATCACCTTTCTCGATTCCCCAACCAGCAAGACCATCGTCGTCTATTTGAAGCCCAAAGCGAGCTTGATGATATGGCGCTACTTCGATGTACGGCTTAAGGGAAATTTCTTCGTCCTCCAAAGGGAGATCAAAAAAGAATTCAGTGTAAGCTTCTCCAATGATGTGAACCTGTTTCATATTGTTTCCTCCTAGATGTAATGTGAATATCCTTTTGCATACATTCTGCTGACAAATCGATCGAAGCGTTTTTTTGCAACATTTTCTGGAACCATAAACACTTGGGAGATGTACTTAGGCGCTTCGTAGAAACTCACTTTGTACGCTAAGCGCTCAAACATATAAAAGGGCATTAAAAGATGTTCAACAAAATGGTTTATTTGTGACTCTTGCCATTCAATCATCAATTCACAGGAGTTCGGCTGTACCCCTACATGAAGCACCAGATGACCAAATTCATGAGCAATTCGTAAGCGTCTTGAAACTGGGTCTAAGCTGCTATCGATACAGATTAAATACCAACCCTGCTTGAAAGGATGTGTATGAGTACGACTGCGTCCGACGATCAGTTGTACCTCAATTCGATAAGACTTGCAGAGATTGAGTAAATCTATTTCTTCCGGGTTTTCGATCCCGTGATATCTCAGCAGCATATAAACCTGTTCCTCTAACCATGTTTGTGGTTTCCAAAGCTCTTTTAACATGTGCATCCTCCCAACGAAAACGAAAACATATGTTCGGTATTATGGTCTAAGAAAAAGCCCTAATCTTTCTGGGCTTTTTTGATTTGGTTTGTAATTTCAAGCAACGATGGTGTCTGAGTTGTTTTAACGTTATTCTCTCGCATTTTCTTTTTTATTTCAAAGAAATATCTGCGCAGTTCTTTTTTTTCATCTTCAGGAGCATCGAGATATCCATCCAAGAAAAAGTAATCATCAGGATCGTCAAGTTTTTCATTAAACAGGGTTACGAAATTATTTTCCTCAACTTTCGATTGATATTGAGTTATCAACTCGTTAGGATCAGCAGATTCCTTGAGCTCTGCAATATCATGCAGCTTTTTCAATAACTCTTCATCAATTGGAACTAAAACTTCCTTTATCTCTGGAGGAGCTTTTTCAACGTATGCGGCCCAAAGTAATTGGTTTATATCTCCACCAGTAATCTCAGCCAATGCACGATTTAGTTCATCGGATGCAGGTTGTGATTTTCCATTCTGCAACCGACTGAGATGCTCCCGAGTAGCTGATAATCCCTTTTTTACTAATAGTTCTGAGATTTCTTCAAGAGTATATCTCGATTTTTTTATGTAGCTTTTCAGAAGATCAGCGTAATTCAAGGGACACACCTCCTTAGGTGAAATTATTTCACAATGACATTTAAATATCAATAAGGCTAAATTGCAAAATTTACATCAATAATAGTTGACTACCTAAAGTCTATGTGATAATTTTAGATCACAAAACAATAACATAAATTGATCAACTAGAAAGGCGGTGAGTCCTTGTATGGGTAAGCGTTACTCTGAATTGCTTTCACTTGCGGTTTCTGAGAGTGGTCTGAAACTTAATAAGATCGCTGAAATGATAGGTGAAATTACAGGAAAAAGTCCAACTAATGAATATCTAAGCAGGCTTCAAAACGGAAAAACTGCGCCTGCTGGAGACAAATTGAATGAAGCAATATCAAAAGTTCTTGGAATTGATCCTATTGAGTTAAAAGCGGCTGCTTATCGTGAAAAAATTCCTGCCGAGGTACTTGCGAAGCTACAATCACACCCAAAAGCCAGTAGCGCGTGAAAGGAGCTGATCCAAAATGAACAAGGTTGTCCCACTTCACCAACCGCATACCCATAGAACAAGGGGTGATGTGGGTATGGAACACGATCGAGATCCTTTGAAACGCCCAACATTTGAAACGCAAGTTGGAAACACAACTATCAAGATTCGCTCGGCACTTCCGTTTATGACACCTGACGAGCAGGAGCGCTGGTGGATTGAAAACGACTCCTTGCCGGAGGTTCAGAGATTTAAGAAAGCTCGGATCGCCGCACTGATCAACGTGGCAAAAGCTGAAGCATCGCGAGAAAACGATTCTGCGTAGCACCGGGGAACCGGTGTCACACTGGACAAGCACTTGAGGAGGATACCAATGAACTACTCGGACATCAAAGGGTTACTTGAAACAAACGATGCCAAAGAAGCTAATCAGCTACTTCAAGATGGGTGGTCGCTTTTCGACATCGAGAAGAGCGCCAACGGTCGCTATAAGTTCCTGCTTGTAAAGCAGTAAGAAGGAGATGACTACCCTGGATAAACTCGATCAATTAGTAAAACGAATTGGTTGGTATGCCAAGAAAGTCAACCAATCAGCAAAATGGTCTCGTGATAAACGAGCTCGGCGTCAACCCATCCTGTTGGCATATAAAGTTCGGCTGCACGAACTGATTAATAAAGAAAAAATGCCCTCGGCTCATACCGTGGCCGAGGGAGAGTCTGGAAGATGAGCACATTTATATTGTAATACGGCAACCAAATACTCCCAGTAAAGGAGAGACGAACGCATGAGCCCTAATCAGTACGGTCAACAATTGGGCCAGGCGCTTATGGAAGCAGGCATAACACAACTGAGTTTCAGCTTCGATGCACATGTAAGTCCTGAGTCTGTTAGTGCATATAAAAACGGAAGGGCAGTAGCTCCACCCGATGTTAAATCCAAATCAATTTTAATTACTGACAACCCATTCTTGGCGATGGCAGCTGCAGATGAATCAACAGCAGGAACTAGCCCAGGGATTATGGATGGGGACAGGATCGAAGTAAACCGCCATACGGTGTTAGATCGAACAGAACACGAAATGCTTGAACTCCTGAAGGTAATCCAAAGAGCTGAGGAAAGAATAATCTCCGCGCCACCACGATCATTAACGCCACAAGAAAGACAAGAGATTGAGACGTTGATTCAGGAAACATTGGATGTCGTTACAGCCAGCACTAATCTTGCAGCCATACTTTGCCGCGAGTACAAGGTGTCTTGGATTAAGCAGTGGGCCATACACAAGTCCAAGTGGATGAGAAACGGCCTAATGAAAATGATGAAAGAGGTGTCTGGGAAATGACTGCATACCAGGGGCCAGAAACTTTGGAAATACTCTCGGATGCTGATAGGGACACGATCCATACTGCCCTGGTTGAGGCAGCCAGGAGGGATGCTCTTACACCAATCGATTTATTGAAGGATAAACGGTGGATACTCGCTGCGAAGGTTAAACGCCAACAGCCAGTAGATGAAGAGGAATTAGGATGGGTGATCAAGTCATTGCGTGAGAGAGCTGACAGGTCAGAGCGCAGAGGAATGGCACTGAATCCTATATATGACAGGGCAATTGCTGACAAGGTAGCAGAAATCAAACAAGCCCGCGAGTACGTAATGATCAACAGTATTTCATCTCGTTACAAAGAAAAAACCGCCTGCAGCGAACAGACGGCTTAGAAAATATCTCAACGGAAGAATACCACAACTAAATACGGGAGGGCAAGAGAATGGCAAAACCTGATGTAATCAGCGATGAATTCATTGGCGGTCGGTTCGATCGTTTTGCAACATTTCTTTCTGATGGAACATTGAGAATCACGGAGGTAAAGGATCCAAAACCTGAACAGCAATGGGAGCTTACCCAAATCACCTTGCAAAACTGGGATGAAATCATGAGGCTTCGCGATTTTCTAAACAAATTGTCACCAGTCCAGCCGGGGAAGGAGAGCATTCAACATGAACGTGCAAGCGCATGAATGGTCGGATGCCTTTCTAAACGATCGGGCGCGAGAGCTTGCCGAGCGGATTGTAAGGGAGTACGAGGAAGACCCATATGGTTATGTGGAGGATGGCTTCATTGATCTTCGTGAAGAAATAACTTTTGAACGTTTGACCGAAGAACTCGCAGAAAAGTTTGAAATAGAAGATGATCAGGCACTCAAAGAAGAGCTATGGAAACGAATTGATCACGAGATTTTTGAAGAAGCAAAGGAAACGATTCAGGAGACCATTCAAGATCACGCGGCTTTTCAACGGAACGTACTTGGATACCACGGATTCTCACAACGGGATTTTTATTGAGTCGAAACTGGGGCACAATGCCTCAGTCTGCCGGATCTGACCGCCCGGCACTGATGAGACAGGTCAAATATGCGGGGTCACAACGGGCGTAGGCAAGGAACTGCAACGGCTGCCGTAGAGGTTGGGACGGCGGCGACCTCGCGACTAAGAAAGGGGGGAACGGATATGGCAGAGGTAAAACACGGCGGCTGCGGCGCCTGCCAAAGCAAAGAGCAAGAGATACTTACCAGCGTTGTCAATCGACCAGGGCAAATGTCTGGAATTGCTCTTTGCGACAAATGCTTACCAAAAAAGTAAAAGACCCAGCGCGGCAACGCTGAGCCTTCGGTCTTGATGCACGATTGGGAATCAAATTAATCGTAGCGGATAGACCCCCAAAAAACAAGTGGGAGGTATTTGCTTGAAAGTAACGATCGAAAGACTGGTCATTAACGAATTCAAAGGCCACCGTCGTTTAGAAATCACTGGCAGCAACCTGGTCAAAATCGACGGTGACAACGGGAAAGGAAAGTCAACGATCGCGGATTCGATTTCCTGGCTGTTTTACGGAACGGACGCGATGGGCAAGACGCTTGACCCTCTGCCCACCACATACTTGGGAGCTGAAACGTACATAGAGGCTCTTATCCACCTCGATCAAAAGCCAGTTTTGTTCCGGAGAACTTTGTCTGGGGGCAAAACATCCTATCACCTGAACGAAGATCCTATCAAGGCGAAACAGTTCGATGAACACGTAAAAAACATCGTACCAAGAGAACTATTCCTGTCTCAATTCAACCCAATGTTCTTTACAGCGCAACATTGGCAAGAACAGCGAAAGCAACTTACTCAATATGTTCAAGAGCCAACAAACGGCGAAGTACTGGACAAGCTGTCTTCTGTAGAAAAAGAGATGCTTGAGGCGGAACTGAAGCAACGAGAACTGGACAAGATTGAGGAGAAAGCCCGCGAGACGGTTAAGAAATCCGAGGCAGAAGGTACGGCCTTACGCTCACGCATCCGTACCCTGCAGGAGCAAGGGGAAGCCGATAAGGCGACGATTGAATCCTGCCCCATCGCTTTCAATCAGATCGACGATCGGATAGCTGAGATCCGGGAGGAACTCACCCAGATGACATCATCGGGCATCAAAGAGCGGAGGGCAGCCCTTAAACGGGAGATTGAAAGAAGGATGAACGACGGTCGCCGCCTCAAAAGCGAGGCTGACCATTTGGCTGTGCAGCCTGCTCCCGATACATGCCCAACCTGCAAACAAGGTCTCCCACACTCTCATATTGAGAACGTGATGACAGCTCAACAGATAAAGATTAATGAGAAGAAATCTGCGATGCAGAACTTGAAAATGGAAATTCAAAAGTTGAATGCCGAGCTGGATTTGTTACTCGAAGGCGAAGCAGTTTTTGATCCCAAGCCACTACTGGATGAAATGGCGATGCTCGAGAGAGTAAAGGCTGCTGCCTCTAGGATTGCTGAAATGAATGAGAAGGTGAGTGCAGCAGAGGCTGACCTTACACAGCAAACAAAAGCATTTGGACGAGCTAATTACATGATCAGCTGCGTAAAGAACTTCCGTGCGAAGCGTGCGGAGCTCATGGTGGAGAAAATCAGCGCCTTGTTCACAACCGTAACTGTACGCCTGTTTGATTATGTGGCCTCAAAGGATAATTACAACCCTGCTTTTGAAATTGAGCGAAACGGTGTCCCATTCAGACTGCTTTCTCTTTCTGAAAAGATGAAAGCCGGTCTGGAGGTTGCAACAGCACTTATGAAGTTGTCTGGCAGCCACTATCCGGTGTTCATCGATAACGCAGAGAGCATCGTAGAGCTCCCGCAGGTTCCGTCACAGGTATTCATTTCTCGCGTTGTCCCTGGTCCTTTAAAAATTGAATCTGATGGTAAACAGGAGGCGAAGGCTTCATGACCCAAAACGCAATCGCGCAGGTGGCCACAAATAATGTGGTCCCTGCCTTCACCAAAGAAGAGCGCGATACACTAGTCAATACCATTGCGCGTGGTGCGACACCGCACGAGTTGTCCCTATTCATCAACATGTGCCAGTCGGCGCAGCTGAATCCGTTTTTGAATCAGATTTACTTCATCAAGTATGGAGACAAGGCAAACATCCAGATCAGTGTGGAGGGCATCCAAGCGATCGCAAGGCGCCGTGAGGATTTTGCTGGCTTCACAGCCGAGGTCGTGAAAGAGAATGACCATTTCCAAGCTGATGTGATTAAGGCCGAGGTTGAACATAAGGTCAATGGATTTACCCGCGGGAAGACAGTTGGTGCATACTGCATTGCCCACCGCAAAAATTTCCCTTCTGTGCTAGTTCTGGTAGGCAAAGAAGAAACGAAGGCGATGGAGACCGGTAACAACAAGCACATGTGGGCCAACTACTACGATGACATGATCCGCAAGCACGCGATTAAACGGGCGCTAAAACTTCAGTTTGGCATAGAGATCGGTGAGGACGAACAACCAAGCGAGCCTACTACAAGCATCCCTACCTATAAGCCCGATCAATCCAAGCCAGTGATTGATGTCGAGATGGCAACACCGAGAACTATCGAGGTTGATGAAGGCAAACATATCGACCCAGAGGTTGAGATGAAAAACGCGTGGGAAGAAGTTCGACGATTGAGTGAAGCAAATGGTTTCTCCGAAGATGACCTGAAAGCCTACATCAAAGAAAAGACCGGGAAAACAGCTCGTCAGTTGAAGCTTCCCGAGGTCATTGGCCTTCGCAAAGTCATGGAGCTAGAGTCTCAAGATCGACAAGAGCCAATTGTGGGACAAGTATCAGTAGGTGAATTCGATTTGTTCGACCAGCCGTAGGGAGAGTGAAAGCGGATGAAGACAAGGGGATTGCAGCTGAAAGAAAAGCTCTTCCTGAAGAAGCTACTGCCCAAGATCCAGCCCGACAATTGGTTGATCCGAAAGAAGCTGCCTACAGAATGGCATCTCGAACATAAAGTCACTGGAACGAAAAAGGTCGTGCCTCTCCGGTCGGGATAGGTGGTGGCCCATATGAAAGATGAAATATACGAGCTGCGTTTCATGCGCTGGAAGGTCTCTAAAACCTTCTTGCGCGACGGCCAGTATTGGGCACTGCTTAAGTGTGTGAGCAAGCGAAAGCAACCGCCCTGGGAGGTTCCATTGAGTTTTTTGGAAATGGTTCAGAATCGCAAAATTTCATAAAGAAAGGGGGAAATACGGCATGAGAAGACCAGAAGTATTGGAACGGATACGACCCATTGGTGGAATCCCAAAAGTCGGGCAGCTTGGATTCATTATGATGCAAGTGCTGGAATTGCGCTTTCTCGAAATGAATCAGCAGTGGACTTTCGATATGACCAATGACGAGTTGATGTTTCTGACCGGGATCAAGCACAGAGATACGTTGAACGAAACTCGTAATAGATTAGTTCAATTCGGGATACTAAAAAGCTATAAAACTCAGAAAGGAAAAGCCGGAGGAATCTACTGCCTAAACGAGTTTTACTTTCCAAAGTTGTCGGAAGACCACGCATACGAAACCGACAAGTTAGCCGACAACTCGGAAAAGAACGCATACGAAACCGACGAGTTAACCGACAGGTTTCCCGACAGGTTTCCCGACAAGTTCACCGACAGGTTAGCCGACAACCGAGTTTCTTCTATGACGGAAAGAAAGATAGATAGACAGATAGATAGACAGATAGAAAATGACGCGCCTGATACTTGGAATCAAATTTGTGATTTATGGCAATCCATGTTCCGAGTGATGTCGGCGATGGATCGTGAACGCCTCTCTAGCTATCAAGACGATGACGGTATGGCTCCAGAAGTTATTCTCGCTGCCGTGGAGCATGCAAAACAAGATGCGACGGACAGCCCCAAAAACTATCTCTGGAAGACCTTGAATAGTTGGGCTGATGCGAATATCAAAACGGTTCGAGATTTGATCGTCCATGAGAGAGAGCGGACACAGAAGAAGGTCATTCCCCTTCACGGAGTAGAGAACGGAGGTGTGATGAGTGGAGGCAATCAACAGCGCCCTTCAAGAATGGCAGCAGGTACTCGACAAGTTCAAGCACCACCAAGTGCAGCAGACTTCCTCCGCAAGCGTGACCAAGCCAAAGCAAACGTATGAGTGCGCTAAGTGCAAGGATCAAGAGGGATACCTGGTAACGATCGAAGGCCAACCCATGTACGAGCAGTGCGAGTGTCGGGATAAGAAAAGGATCCAAAAGATTCTCCAGTCGTCCAACATAACTGCAGATTTCCAACGAAAGACCTTCGGGAACTTCCTGGATTGGTCCGGAGATCAGCGCCACCAGGAGCTGCATCAGAAGGCGTACACATACGCAAAAGATTTTGAAGAGATCCGGCACAGGGAGGAAGGACACTCACTTGGATTAGTCGGGGCGTCGGGTTCTGGTAAATCGCATGTAGCCTTTGCGGTCGCCAATAACCTCATGGTGAAGAAGGGCATACGGGTCTTGTACTTCAATTTCGTCAACGGCTTCAAGGAAATGTTCAGTCGATACGATGCCGGTTCAGCCGACGTCCAACGCATTCGGGAGGGGCTTCAGTCGGTAGAGGTTTTGCTGATCGATGACATCTTGAAGGGGAAGCCTGACGAGAAGAAAGGGTATCCCGAAATTTCGAAGGCGGTCTACGACGAGATGTATGGTCTCATAGAGTACCGGCATTTCAACCACAAACCGACCATCTGGACTTCGGAATACTATTACGAGCTGATCCCCGCGCTGGGGGAAGCCACGGCAAGTCGACTTTTTGAAATGAGTAAGGGGAATCTCGGAAAAGCCCTATATACCCCCGAAGAAATGACCGCAGGGGAGATCGGGAAGCTGAACTACCGTTTGCGTGGGCTGTGACATACACGAACATCCCCGGCGTAAATCGGACCGCCTCAGACCGACAGAACGGGCCATTTGAGAAGCCTTTAGGGGTTGGGGGGATAAGGAATAGGGTCGAAGTAATAAAACGCTATACGGGCCATTCAGAAGGACGTATGAGATCGAGGGTGAGACTTTGTTCGAGGAGAGACTACCACCACAAAACATAGATGCTGAGCAGTCTGTGCTCGGTGCCATCTTTCTCGCCAAGGATGCACTTGAAACGGCAAGCGAGATATTGCAACCAGATGATTTTTATAAGACCGCGCACCAACGTATCTTTGCTGCCATGGTTGATCTCTACGACAAAGGAGAGCCAGTCGACCTCGTAACCGTGACGGCAGAGTTACAGGACAGAAAGCTATTGGACGAAGTGGGCGGCGTTACATACCTGACAGAGCTATCAAGTGCCGTGCCAACAGCTGCAAACATCGAATACTACTCAAAGATTGTCCTGGAGAAAAGTGGGCTGCGAAGAATCATTCAGGCAGCTACAAAGATAGCAACGGACGGGTATGATGCGGAGTCATCACAGGAGCTCATTGCAACAGCCGAACAGCGCTTTTCAGAACTAAACGAGCGTGGGAATGGCGGCAATGACTTTACCCCGATTAGAGATGTCCTGGTCGAAACCTACGACAAGATTTATCAGCTTAGTACCCAACAGACTGACATCACAGGCGTTCCATCCGGATACCGGGATCTGGACCGATTAACAGGGGGCTTCCAAAAATCCGACCTTATCATTCTGGCTGCTCGTCCCTCCGTAGGGAAGACAGCATTCTCACTGAATGTGGCACAGAACGTTGCACATGCTGGGGAGACAGTGGCTGTTTTCTCACTTGAGATGGCTGCAAGCCAATTGGTCCAACGGATGCTATGTGCGGAAGGGATGATCGATGCACAAAAGCTGCGAGTTGGAGGTTTGGAGGAAGAGGATTGGGAGAAGCTCACGAAAGCGATTGGGCTATTGGGGAATGCACCGATTTACATCGACGATACTCCCGGCATCACGATTCATGAAATTCGAGCAAAATGCAGGAAATTGAAAAAGCAGAAGGGTCTTGGCCTGATCTTGATTGACTACCTGCAGCTGATCCAATCCAAGTCCAAAGCCAATCGTCAGGAACAGGTGTCTGAGATATCCAAAGCGTTAAAGAATTTGGCTCGAGAACTTCAGGTTCCCGTGATCGCACTGTCACAGCTGAGCCGTGGTGTAGAGCAGCGCCAGGATAAACGTCCGATGTTATCGGACATTCGCGAGTCGGGTTCCATCGAGCAGGACGCGGACATTGTTGCTTTCTTGTATCGCGATGATTACTACAACAAGGAATCCGAACAGAAAAACATCGTGGAAGTCAATATTGCGAAGCAACGGAACGGCCCCACCGGTACAGTCGAGCTGGCTTTTTTGAAGGAGTACAACAAGTTCGTGAACCTTGCAATGCAGCCTGAAATGAGATTTGAAACGAACCAAGCTGTGCCGCCGCAAGAGGACGATGATGAATTGCCTTGGAGCTCATAAGGGGTGGACCCAAGTGACAGGTGAAATACCCGTTAAAGTACCAATCCCGGCGCGATTGTTAGAGATAGCTGATCAAGCCGAACGAGCAGCTGCTATGAAAGCGTGGTGGGCCGCCTACGCAGCCAGATACCCGGATTACAAGGCAGACCGTAAAGATAGCCAGTTTGTATACATGGTGAAACGAGAGGGAGAGAAGAAATGAAATTACTCAGACAAGCAGTAATGGACAAGCTGCAGAAACAATTTGGAGTCCAGCAGGTCGGCGGGAAGCCCTTGAATGACGTCTCCACCACCGAAATGCACGACCTGTTAGGTCGACTTGAGATGGAACAGCGGTCAGGGCGATCAGCATAGGAAGTGAGCAGCATGGTTAAGCCTCGAATGGTCATCCCTCTGCTGATGGAAAAGAGACGCCGAAACAAAACGACAAAGCAGATGGAGAATATCTGGGTCGTCCCTACTTGGAATCACCTCTACACGATCGTTCAGAATCGCCCAACTCTCGGGAAATGGGGACAACAGTACAAAGATAGGGTTGCAGAAGTTGCTGTTGATTGGGCAATGGATAACGATTGGATGCTGATTGACGATAGGAAAGTCATTCTGCGTACCTGGATATTTTGGAATGACGGTAAAGACAAGGATTGCCATAACACCGACAAAGCCTGGGCGGATGCACTGGAAGGCATTCTCTATGAAAACGATAGCCAGGCATTGATTCAATATCAGGATTTTCAGATTGACCGGGTAAACCCGCGAATCGAAATAGAGCCGATTGTTGGCGGTCTGATTAAGAAGGACAAGCCAACACGAACAAACAAACCATCTAAAAATCAGATGGTACTCGACATTTAAAACTAAGGGAGAGTGTGGAAGATGAGCTACATGGAATTTAAACCGCTGGTGAAGAAAGTAAACCTGAAACCAAAGGGTATCGTGGAGATTGTTTTGGAAACGAGTATTAGCGACCTGCAGGGCAAGATTGATCCGCTGAGCAGCATGATCGATCGCAGAGCGGAAGCGACCCTGGATTCGCTGGTTGTTAACTATAACGTTGCGATTAACACCCAAACCAATAAGCCAGTGATTGGATACAAGGTGGATGACACTGGAATTGTTCATGAAGTGAAACCAGAGGGTGAACAGCTTGAAGCGGAATTGGGTCTGCCGAAAGAGAAGATCCCGACAAAAGAGGAACAAGAAGAGGCAGAACGTACCGTCATCGATGATTTCATCCGCGAGGGATTGGCTCCGCGATTCGATGATTTGCCCTATGACTTCCAAAGCATCATTTCTCGGAAGCTGGCGGGTGAGACCTACATGAAAATTGCTTCTGAACTTGAAATGTCGAGCGGTAAGATCGTGGATCTTGTTGACCAGTACCGGAGCCGCGTCGCTCCGATGGCTCTGAAATGGGACGAGTGGAGAAAGGGCAAGGATAAGCCAAAGGCAGCCAAGGACAACGAAGAGAAACCGGTCGCACAAGAAGACGTACCAGCTACGGACAATGATCAGGAACCGGCAGCATCTGCTGAAAAGGGTGAGTCTGATAGCGACGAATTTGCCATCTTTGATGACGCGAGCGAGGAGGAAGACGATTCCCTGCCTGTATTTGGAGAAACGTCGGATGAATCTGGAGATATGGACAGTGGTGAGAACGGGTTGGTGACCCCAGAGGCAGAAGGCACCATCGATAAGGATGCAGTAGAAAACTTCATTCTGAGCGGACTAGCTCCAGTGTTCGAGGATATCACATATGACTTCCCCGCATTGCTCTCCCGCCGTCGTAGCGGAGAGACTTGGATCAAAATTGCTGCATCCATCAATATCTCTTCCACCAAGCTGCAAGCAGCGTGGTCGAAATACAAGAAGCTCGTAGCGGAACATATGGCGAAGCAAAACGGGGAGGAGCCGGGGGCAGCGTAATGCTGTTCCTCTCCCCAAGAGAGGTGGATCATATGACTGCCGTAAAACCGAAACCAGGCCATCCCTGGAAACGTGGATTTATCACCAGAAAGGTCAATGAACACATCAAACAGTCGATCATTAATCCGAAAGTAAACAATTGGAAGGTTGGCGGTGCAGTGCCGCCGTGGAATGCGAGGTAGGAAGCTTAATCGGGATAACGTTGACCGTGGTCGCCTAGTAGCTCGCGTACATGGTTGTAGACCCTGACAGGTAGATCAGGGAAGACCAAGGCAACTTCACCTTCAGCCAGCTGCAGTCGTTCGGTTGGCTGTTCGATTGCATACGGAATCTCCATCGCAGTAAGAGCTTCCTTCAGGTAGCTAATCTCTGACCAAGCGACAGAGTAGTAGAACGATTTATCCAATGTACCCAACTCCTTTGTGGTCATTATGCCACGAGGAGTTGGGACAAAAAAAGACTAGGATGACGATGAATTATGTACTCTGCAGGTGTGAACGGAGCAGTCATTCTTATTTGGGCCATTGTCATAATTGGGGTTGCAGCTACAGTGGGGCTAGGAGTTCTTGTCTATCATTGGGTTGCTTAAGAAAACGGTAATTGAGGATCTAAGTCAATCTATAGTAACGATTAAGCAAGGTATCTAGCTGTTGGCTTAATGAGATCACAATAGAATCCGTCAAATTATAATCTTTTGCCATAGTGTTAAGTTCAGCTCGTATGATCTCAATTTGTTCGATTAATAGTTCTTTTTCGGTATTCATCACTTGACCTCATCTACTCCAAATTAACCCAAATTATAACATTTATAGGTAATTTGGCATAGGTCGTTAGGGGGTGATACGTTAATTTGAATTCCAAAAGCTCATTAATTTTAAATCGTAAGTATTTCCAAATCAGAAAAGACCACAGATGATCAACATCTATGGTCAGGAAGACTGCCAATTGTATATTCACGTACTACCCTTGACATTTTTATATCTGTTTATGTGACAGTCATCGGTAGTAAGGGTACCACAAAATTACTGGGATTGATTGAGGAAAGTTATGTATCAACTATTCTAAACACAAAGGTCATTTGGTTCAGTTGTTCAACCACTAAAAGGGAACTGCTTAAAGGCAAGATATAGAACAAAGAAGCCAAGCAAAAACAAAACTACAAGAAATAACAATATGTAAACGATTATCTTTTCCATGGTAATCACCATTTTCGCAGCAGGTATCAATACTAGCTTACATTAGAACACAGGATGAAAAAACATCAGAGTACCAAATAATATTGGTACCCAATCACTAGCTTTTCTAAACTTATTAATTCGTGTAGCCAATGATTAGCATAACCGCTGACAAAATTGCACAAACAACCCAAGTGTAAAAAGCAATCCTTGATTTTGTTACAGCCCACCTCAGGAGGGCGATAAACCCGATAATGATTACAGTTATGAGAAGGAAAATCGGAACCAACAAGATCCACATAATTTTTCCACCTTTCTCAAAAAAGAAAGCCCCCAGCCGGGAGCCCAAACGTTTTCTTCGCCAAGAAAATTATACCACGGGCTTTCCGCGAGGGGGAATGAAAGATGAGCGCACAGGTACAAGAGCAAATGTCATTTCTGCAACCAGTTAATGAGACAGAAGTCAGAAAGGCAGTTGTGAAGGAACTGAAAGAATACAAAGCCCTCCGTGTTGCTGTACAAAACAAACAGGAACTAAAAGAGAAGGGCATTGGTCAACTGTTTCCACGGCTCCAGCAAACAGAGACGATAAACGAGCTGAAGGCTAAACAGATTGAACGGGCATTACAATACTCTTTGGATGAGATAGAGCGTCGGATCATCGAAGAGAAATATTTAAGCACATCCAGGGTAAAAGACATCACAGTGTATATAGAGCTCAATCTTACGAAAGACCAGTATTACGAGAGAAAAAAAGACGCGATCGCACAAATCGCCAGGGCACTCGGTATGATCTGAGTGCCTTTTTTATGCAAAAAACCGTCGACAAAATCCCGACAAAATACGGGATAAAACCCGGACAAAATCAAGGATATTTTGCTGGACGTTTTTACCAACGCGAATCGGTAATCTTGAGTCAAGAGCAAGCCACACAAGCTCTTGGGAGATACCGTCTATCCCTTATCAATGGCGTACCTGAGCGACTCTATGGATGATGACGAATGTTGCCTTACGAGAGGGGGGCATTCTGAGTCTGAACGCGCTAGTCTTGCGACGATCGTAGCAGGGAACAAAGCAAATTTCTTTTCATTGCTATGTACTGCATGCGGTTTTCAAGCTTGGGAACCCCTCTCGGAGTTTAAGAAAATCGCGAATTTCTCTGTTGAGATATACCGGACAGGGGATTAAATGCGAGACCTACGGCTCCGACCCCTCGCCCCTTGTCCCTTGTCCAGTACCTCTCATGATTGAATACGCCGATCCTGACAAATGAGTGCAGAATTGACCGGCTGCGCTACCTCCTATAACCTGTGACCGCAGTAGGTATAAGGATTGGCTCGCGGCGGAGGCCCCTGCCGAAGGAAGTGGGGATAGACAATCTCCCTCTAAGTGATACAAAATAAAGCAATAGGGGGGATATTTTTGCAATTCGATAAAGAAACGATTACGTTATTAGGTGTCATCACTGCTGCAATTATCGCTCTGATTGGACAAATTGTAGTTGCAATCATCACGAAAACCAACGAACGCAAAAAAGCACTCTATAGTATCGTATTTGAATGTGCGTATAAGGAATGGGAATACCAAAATAATCGGATGATTGAAACTGCAAAACAAAAAGGCGGCGGAACAATAACAGAGTATCCGTACATGGACTATTTGTTATTCTATAAGCTGTTCATCAAATTAGTGGATAAGAAAAAAGTAAGTGAAAAGGATATTCGTGCTTTCTTTCTAGAGCAAAAGAATATCTCCAAAATTCTAGAAGAAGAACGAATAAGACATGGAATGATTAACCATAGATAAGCACCCAAGCGGTGCTTTTTTTCATGGAGGTGGGTGATATGTAGTGCGGCAGTTCGTTGACACCGGGACGGGTGAGGTGTTCTACGAGGAACAAATTCTCCGACGCCCCGATGAAATCGTGAAGGTATTTCGGCCAGCAGGCCGCAGCGTCAAATTCGTGAAAATCAAAGCCAGCCAAAAGGCAAAGCGACGGCTCAGGAAGCTGTCACTCGCTGAGGCTGGTTTTTTGTTGAAAATAGCGCCGTATGCCAGTGAGGGAACAAACCTACTGGAAGGTGATAACGAACGAGGACAGAAGGGCATACCGCTTACGGTTAAAGAACTTGCCCGGATCGCAAATTGCTCCTATCTAACAGCACGCAAGATCGTGAATACATTCATTGAGCTGCATGTCTTACGCCGTACCGATATGGAAGGGCGGTCAGCATTGGCGATCAATCCCCTGTACTCGCTCAACGGCAAGTCAGCAGAAGCAGCCCTCCTGCAGCTTTTCAGGAGGGAGATATCGGAGGCAGGGGAGGATCCGAATTCGGATTAGGGGGTCGCCAGAAGGTAACAACCTCCAAAACCTTGAGCCTCTAAGCGTTATAGCCATTATTGGTAGTGATACAAAACGTATACTTTTCCACCTAAATAGTAGTCGTTTTGTAACACTAAAAAAAGTGCCGACAGCCCCACAGTAGCAAGCACTACACCGATTTTGGGGATGGCAATATTCTTTATTCTTACTTTATTGCCACGAAGGAGCTGAACAGCATGGATATACGGAAAATACCCGTCTCAATGATCAAGGCTGCTGAGTATAATCCACGGATTGATTTGCAACCTGGTGATCCCGAATACGAAAAGCTGAAAAGGTCCCTGGAAGAGTTTGGTTACGTTGAGCCTCTTGTTTGGAATGAGCGTACCGGAAACCTCGTTGGTGGACATCAGCGGTTCAAAATCCTCACCTACGAACAGCATGCTGCAGAGGTTGAGGTCTCAGTCGTTAATCTGGATGACACCCGAGAAAAAGCGCTCAATCTGGCGCTGAACAAAATCAGTGGGGCTTGGGATGAAGAGAAGCTGGCCCAGGTACTGGCTGATCTGCAGGAAAGTGACCTGGACATCTCACTTTCTGGTTTTGACGATGAGGAAGTCACGGAACTGCTCAGTGAATACATGGACATTCAAGTGGAGGATCCAGTCGTTGATGATGATTTCGACGTGCAGCGGGCGTTGGATGAGATCCGCGAGCCTGAGACCAAACAGGGAGATATCTGGCGTCTTGGGAAGCATCTGCTGATGTGTGGTGATTCAACCAGTCAGCAGGACGTGAAATTGCTCATGGACGGGGATAAGGCTTCACTGGTTGTCACTGACCCTCCGTATAACGTGGCATTCAAAAGCGAATCTGCGGAACTGGCTGCTGACGGCAGGGAGAGCATCATGAATGATGACATGCCCATGGAGCAATTCGAGGAGTTTCTTGGGCATGTATTCCGGAACTATTCGACCCACATGGATAATAAAGCAGCTATTTATGTTTTCCATCCATCCAGCTATCAACGTGAGTTTGAAACCAAAATGAACGAAGCAGGCATTGTGGTCCGTACCCAATGTGTCTGGGTAAAGAATGCAGCCACTTTCGGGTTTGCTCAGTACAAATACAAGCACGAGCCTGTCTTTTATGCGCATTTGAAAGGACAAGCCCCTGCATGGTATGGCGATCGCAAACAAACGACTGTCTGGCGATCAGGGCTTCCTGACGAGGAGCAAGTACCCGAAACAGTCTGGGAGGTCTCGCGTGGTGACGTCAGCAAGTATGTTCACCCAACCCAGAAACCTCTTGAGCTACTGGCGATCCCGATCGGTAACAGTAGCCAAAAGGACGATATCGTTGTGGATCTTTTCGGCGGCAGTGGCTCCACACTCATGACCTGCGAGCAGATGAGACGCAGTTGCAGAACCATGGAGCTGGATCCAAAATTCTGTGATGTGATCAAAAGGCGCTTTAAACACATGACAGGCATCGAGCCGCTTCTGGTCAACACTCAACCAGAAGCAGTCTAATACATTTAATTCTATGTATTTTGCTTTTTCAACTCTTCAAGAATTTCTTTTTGGAGTTTTTGAATTTCGTAGGCTCTATTTGATTCATCAATACCGTGTTTTACAGCAGTTTTAATGACTAAATATGCAATAAACGCAGCAAAAGCATAAATACCTATTCCGATTAATATGCCCATGGATATCTTTCCTCTCCTTATAAGATATAGGAGGACGCGCTAACGTCCCCCCAAGCATCCGGGTCACCCCGGCTGAGATAGCGAAACCTGCGGCCGCAGTTGTCATCATCACTCGCTATCTCGTTTTCCATTTTACAGGAAAGCCGAGGGTGTCACAATGAAAAACACAAACGGTTGTTCCCTATCCGGTACAGATGATCTGCTCCTTCAGCACGAAGTTGGTATCATGGAGGGCATCCTTGAGTCCAAGGAGCAGTACCGTAAAGTCGTAAAAGCAGCCATAGGTAAATGGGTGAAGGACTTCCAGTCTGGCCACATTGAAATCAAAACGGTTGATGACCTGAAGAAGCTGATCGAGCTGGACATAGAGCTGCAGAAGGACGAAATTTGATAGTACCTATACAGGGTGCCTACAATTCACATGATCATCAGGAGACAACTCTCTTACCGTTACATCTTTCAAATACCATCCTCCAGCATCGTTTTTTATCTTTACCGTAAATAGGTGTTTAGGCGGATTGTGTGGTCCTTCAAAGGTTTCAAACTGTAACGACACTTCGAATAGATAACTTCCTGGCTGTTGTTTTTCTATCTGCAGAATTTTGACGCACCAGTATTGCTTGAGGGTACCAAAATGTTTTGTAATCGCTTCTTGAATTTGTGGGGAAAGAGATGCAATTAAAGCGTCTTCGAGCAGCATGTGTTGGTGTACGAGCTGAGGTGAGGTTGCGTCGATCTCCACGGGGATGGCAAGAACGCCACCTAACAGGCATATGCACAAGATAATCCATTTCACAAGAATCACCCTCCATTTGGTCATTCTCTCCATTGAATTTACAAAACACCCCTAATGCGTGGTACGAAAACAATCCTTTAATTCCTTGCCGATTTGGGGTGGTATGGGGACCAGCCTATTAAATAAGCAGGAGGAATTTAGAGCGTCTTAAATAGGCGCTACTTCAAAAATGCCTACAGCCAGCTAGTTTGAGGAAGAAATTGGAGCAGTAAGGTTAATTTATCGAAGTAAAGCAAAATGGCAAACAGACAAATAATGATTCCGCCAATTTTCATGAAAGTGCTGGCGTATTTAGTGATCCAGCTTATTTTGCCTACAAAAAATGTCATGATAAAAAACGGTATGGAAAAACCAAAGGTGTAAGTAACGGTATAAAGAAAAGCGTCGGATGGATTGGATATTCCTAATACGATGATGCTTGATAACAGTGGACCTACACAAGGAGTCCAAGCAGCAGCATAAGTAACTCCAACCACCATGGATCCAAGATAGCCGATTGGCCGATTTTTCAAGTTTACACTCCATGTTTTCTGTAACCAGTCAAATTTGAAGAAATTTAACATAGTAAGACCGATGACGAACAGAAGTATTCCGCCTAGCTGACGAATTAACTCTTTGTTGCTAGAAAAGAGCTCACCTATAAAAGACGTTGATAAACCTAATGCTACAAAAATAGAGGAGAAACCAAGCATAAAAAAAAGAGTATGTAGGAGGGGCTTGCTTTGAAATATAACTTTTCCCTTCTTAACCTCGTCTACAGTTATTCCTGTTATGTAAGACAAAAACGATGGATATAAAGGGAGTGAACATGGGGAAAAAAACGAAAGTAACCCTGCGAGAAATGAGATGCTGACAGATGGATCTGAGCTCATATGTCCCTCCGTAATCCATAATTTAACACCTATTATAAAGTAATGCCCCGAAAAGAGAACTTTCGGGGCATTTTTCTTACACATTTTAGTTTTGACTCACTGTTCCTTAATACATCCAGGTAATAGTGTTTCCGTCTGATTCATAAACCGAGTCTTTGGGAAACGAACACAAATAACCGGGGGTGGGTGATATGTAATGGCACGAGCAAGAAGTCCAAATCGCGAACTTGCTGAAAAGATGTACCTGGAGACCGGCGGGACCATTCTGCTCAAGCAGATTGCCGAGCAGCTCGGGGTTAGTGATTCACAAGTCCGAAAGTGGAAAAACCAGGACAAATGGGATACCAAGCTCAATAGTAACGTTACCAATGGCAAAAGTAACGTTACCAAAAAGACAGGAGCACCAAAAGGCAACAAAAACGCTGCTGGGCACGGTGCTCCGAAGGGGAACAAGAACGCTGTGGGGAATGCTGGTGGCGGGGCACCCAGACGGAATACCAACGCTGTCAGGACAGGAGAGTATCAAACCATCTGGATGGACGCGCTGTCTCCTGAGCAGCAGGACGTGGTTGCGCGGGTCAATCTTGAGCCTTTGGAGCAAGTGAATCAGTCGATCACGCTCTACGCTTGGCGTGAAAGGGAGATCATGCTTAAAATTGCCGCGCTCGAAAGCGGATTGACCGAGAAGCAACGACGGGTGCTGCAAAAGAGACAGGCCATTAAGGAAGCGGTACCTGTTCACGACGACAAGACCGGCCAGACAAAGACGATCTCTGTTTCCCGCGAGGAGCTGGTCATTGCAGAGCTGGAGGAAACAGAGTACAGGGCAATTGATGACATTCTTCACCTGCAGGATGCCCTCACACGAGTGACAGACAAGAAACTCCGGGCAGTCGAGATGAAGCATAAGCTGATGAGTGGTATCAACCCTGAGACGGTCAACATTCAGCATTACCTGGAGGCGTTGGGCACAGTTGCTGAGGAAGCTTGGGGCGATGAAGAATGAAAAAGGGCGGAGCAAAATTTCAGTTCAAGCCTTTTTCCCTCAAGCAAAAGAAGCTGTTGACCTGGTGGACGAATAAGAGTCCTTTTCAGGATTACGATATGGTGATTGCGGATGGTTCTATCCGGTCTGGAAAGACCATCTCTATGATCGATAGCTTCCTCATGTGGTCCCTTTCGGCGTTCCAGAACCAAACCTTCATCATCGCTGGGAAATCAATGGGGGCGCTTAAGCGGAACGTTCTTCAACCGATGTTCCAGATCCTGAATGCAAAGGGCATTCCGTATTTCTATCACAGGTCGGAGCATTACATTTCCATCGGCTCCAACGTGTATTACTGTTTCGGGGCCAGTAACGAAGTGAGTCAGGACGTCTTGCAGGGTTTGACGGCAGCCGGAGCATATGCGGACGAGGTCGCGCTGTTCCCGCAGTCTTTTGTTGACCAAATGGTTGGTCGCTGCTCCGTAGATGGGTCAAAAATCTTCATGAACTGTAACCCGGCTGGTCCCTACCACTGGTTCAAGTTGGAGTACATCGACAAGGCGGAGGAGAAGAAGATTCTGCGCCTTCACTTTACGATGGACGACAACTTGACGCTGTCGCAAAAAATCAAAGAGCGCTTCAAGCGCATGTTTAGTGGCGTTTTCTATAAACGCTTCATTCTCGGCCTTTGGGTAATGGCCGCTGGCATCGTATATGACATGTTTGACGAAGAGGTCCATGTCATTGATGAGCTACCGGAATCGTTCGACCGTCTGATTGTCGGCGGCGACTACGGTATGAATAATCCGACAGCATTCCTGCTGATCGGGCAAAAAGGGAATGACTTTTACGTCATCCGGGAGTATTACTATGGAGCTGGTCAGAAGAAGGGTCAGAGTGAAGAAGAGGTCCAGGCAAGACAAAAGACAGTGGCCCAGTACGTGGATGAATTTATTCGGTTCCTTGGAAGCGATAAGCCGCAGTACATATTTCTTGATCCATCTGCAGCTGCGCTTATCATTGAATTGAAAAAACGTGGGCTCACGAATATCAAAGGGGCAAGCAACGACCGGATTGACGGCATTCAATTAGTCCAGCAACTACTTGGCGGGCATGAAGGCCGTCTTTTTGTGCATCGGTCCTGTGTCAATCTGATTCGTGAGTTCTTCTCCTATCTCTGGGATCCAAAAGCACAGGCAAGGGGAGAGGATGACGTGATCAAAGAAAACGACCACGCACTGGATGCACTGCGATATGCCTTGTTTACAATCTGGCACCTGATACGCAAAGCAGCTGCACGCGAAGAAAGACGACGTGATGGGAGAGGCGGATGGATCTGATGTCGAACGCAACAGGTTGGTATCCCATTGGAAAGTCACAAGGGACAGGTGGGAGCAAACAGCTAGTTACTGATCAATTCGAGCAAGACTATGACGAACACAAGCTGATACGACCAACGTTAGACCCTTTGGCTTGTGTTCAGGTGGTTAAACAAAGCAATATTATCCCTCAGTGTGTGGAGGCATATAAAACAAACGTAACTGGCTTTGGTTATACGTTGGAATACATGCCGGGCGAGAGCGATAAAACTGCAAAGGTAGAGTGGGACATTGCGGATCGTTTTATGCAGACGGCCAATCTGGAGGAGTCTATCGAGCAATTGCTGGGGCAACTGATTGAAGACCTTGAACACTGCGGAAACGCCTATGTTGAAGTGGCTTGGGGCGGTGGTCTGCCAGCTGTTTATCGAATTCCCCCTGAATACATGCGTTGTACAGCGCCACTCGAACTAGTCGATATGAAGTATAAGAGACTGGTACAGGGCAGGATAGAAGAGTTTACACAGAGCAAGTGGGTCAGAAGGTACGCCCAAAAGCGAGGAACGAATATTACGTGGTTCCGTGAATTCGGGGCGCCTGGCGAAGGGAATGAAGTCATACACCTACAGCTTGGAAATGGGACATACGGAGAGCCTCGATGGTCCGGTAACTCGCCTGGGATTGTGGGATCAAGGAAGGCCGAGGAGCTCAACTTCGATTACTTTGACAACGGTCGAATGCTGGCAATGATTTTGACAGTGATGAATGGTGAATTAGCGCCACAGTCGATCGAAGCTCTAAAGGGAGCGAAGGGAAAGAAGTCACAGGGAGGCATCCTCTATCTCGAAGTGCAGGGATACGACAAAGGGATGCTTGGTGATGAAAAGGAAAAGACGAGCATCAAGTTGGACAAGCTGAATGACTTGCTCCAGCAGGATGCTCTTTTTATTGAGTACAACCGGGAAAAACGAAAAGAAACCCGTTCAGCATTCCGGGTCCCGCCAATCCTCACTGGCGAGTCAGACGACTACAATCGAGCTACCAGTGATAATGCCCGCAGGATTGTAGAGGAACAGGTATTCCAGCCGTATCGAAAGTGGATCATGGATGAGATCTTCAACAAACGACTGCTGCCTGCTATCTCTGTGTACCGAGTAAAGGCAATCCTCCGTAGTCCCAAAATCAGTGACCCAGACGAGCGGAAGGCCATGCTTGATTATCTGGCTGACCGAGGCATTCTAATTGTCCGCGACTTGATTCCGATTGCCGAGGAAGTGCTTGGGACAGTCATTGACGAGAGCCGTTATCCTGATGGCTATCTGGATACACCAATTATACAGCTGATGCCATCCCAGGCTTCACTCGGTCAGTCGACGGATACGGAGCCGGAAGAGAAACTCGCAGCCATCGCCAAGCGGCTACTTCGTGAAACGAGGGAACGCCAGCATGTGTGATCGATGCCTGCATCTGATTGCCAAAGCGGACGACGATGACTTTCTCGATAGCTTGGATTTGACGCATGCGGAGCGTCAGCTGCTAGAGAAGCTGTATAAGGAAGGCGAGGAGTCGATTGCAGACCTTCTGGAACTACAGGGCAAGGCGCTTGATGAAGCCATTCAGGAAATGAGCGATGAGTTGGCCGCTGATCCTGATGAGCTCTGGAAAGTCATCGTCCAGATTCAAGGTGGCGATTATTTTCAAGAGAAGTTCGAGCAGGCTGTCTACGACGCGTTCATGCCCTTGTTCCATGTCGCAGGAGAGTCCGAAGCCATCGGAATTAATGCAGACGTAACGTGGGAGCAGGAAAACAAAGCAGCGGCCGATTTTGCTAAGAGGCTAAAGCAGCTGGTGCCTGCTATGAATGAAACGTCTGCTGACCACATGCTTCGATCTTTCCACCGTGCCATTGAAGTAGGGAAGACACCTGCCGAACGAGCAACACTTGTGAAAGAAGTAAGCAAGCAGGCAGCGTCTGGGGAAGAGGGGCCATTCACTATGACCAGAGCCGTTACCATCTCCCGGACCTTATCCACGGCGGCTGCCAATGGCGGGAAGCTGGAGGGTTGGAAGCAGTCTGGCCTCGTGAAGAAGAAACGCTGGCGAGCAGCCAACAACAAGCGCACGAGGAAGGACCACAAAGATGCAAACGGCCAAGAAGTTGACATTGATAAGCCGTTTAAGGTAGGAGGTGAAAAGTTGATGCATCCAGGCGATCCCGCAGGAAGCGCAAAACAAATCGTGCAATGTCGTTGTTCTATGCAGGCTGTTTTCTAAAGCGAAAGGAGGTGAAGAAATTGGGTAAGAAGTACGCACTGAAAGACGCAAGGATCACACATATTTCCCTCGTCGATAAGGGCGCCAACGGAAAACCATTTGCCATCATCAAAGAAGAAGGCAAGGAGGCACTGCAAAAGGATATCCGAATTGCTAAAGCAGACAAAGCCAAGCAAATCGTTTACGGCCTTGTGTACGAGCCAGATGAAACGGACGCCCACGGCGATACCATGACTGCAGACGAAATCGAGAAGGCTGCCCACGGTTTCATGGAGCGCCAAAACACATACAACATCGATAAGCAGCATGATCTGGATGCCGACAAGGGGTATGTGGTGGAATCGTACATCGCTCCAGTCGACATGGATCTGGGCGATCAGGAGATTAAAAAGGGCTCCTGGGTAGCTGGCGTTAAGGTCACCGATGACGATACTTGGGAACAAATAGAAAAAGGCGAGATTACCGGCTTCTCCATGTGGGGAGTGGGGAAACGCGAGAAGATTGAGGAAGCCTCTTCAGAAGCCGACGATGAAACGGTGGAGAAGGGGCTTTTGCATACGATCGCCAAGGCACTGACTCGTATCGTCAAAGGTGACGTAAAAGACAAGTACGAGCGCAACAAGAAGAACAGCGACTTCTGGAACGCTTGGAGTGCCTTTGAATCCACGATCAAACGATATAACTGGCAAACGGATCGTTACGAATTCGAAAGCGATCCCGAAAAAGCGAAAGAAGCTATTCAGGAGTTTGCAGACATCTTGCAGGACGTTCTTGGTGCCAAGGACATCGCTAAGGCGCTCGGAAAACCCCCTGAGCAGATAGCCAAGGCAGGCAAAAAGATTTCAGCTGCTCGCCTCGACAAATTGAAACAAGCCCATACCACCATTGCAGACCTTCTGGCTGAGGTGGAAGACAAGGAGGAAGATGACGTGAAAGCAGAGGACATCCAAAAAGCAGTAGAAGCGGCCATGTCGCCTATTACTAAACAATTGACCACCCTTCAATCTGAAGTAGCAGACCTGAAAAAGGCAGACGGAGGAGAGGCTCACGATGACCAACAAACGGATCCAGCAAGCGCCACGTTGACAGACGCTCTTGCAAAAGCACTAGAACCCATTACCAAGCAGATGGAGACGCTGGGACAAGAAGTGCAGCTGATCAAAAATGCGCGTGGCTCTAGCCAGCAGCCGCCAGCTGGTGACCCGATTCAAAAAAATGAGGACGACAGTTCTTTTGATGGACTGTTGTAAGGAGGAATAAGGACATGAGAACAAACGGACAAATCATTAGCAAAGCAGCGACGACAACTGCGAGCGACTCTTCGGCTCTTAACTTCAAACAAGTCGAAAAGTTCATGGACATGGCGTATGATTCTACAGGTTTCCTTAAAGGAATCCGTCACGAAACCCGTACGTCCGCGCAAGGCACAATCGATAAGATAGGTGTAACGGGACGAAACTTGCGTTCGAAAATGGAGGATACAGAAGCAACCAACACAAAGAAACCAACATTTCCACAAGTTCCTTACTCGGTTACTCCTGTTGTGCTGCCATTTGAAATTACAGAGGAATTCATTCGCCAAACCCAGCGTGTTCGCGGGCAAAATGCTGAGGAGGTTATCCTTCGCCATATGACATTGAACTATGGCGATAACATGCAGGATCTGGGCTTTAACGGTGACATTGCTACGTTGAATACTGATCCGGATTATGACTTCTTGAAGATCAATGACGGATGGTTGAAGCTGGCTCAGACAACAGGCAACTACATCGATTGGGCAACCATTACTGCTGCTGAGAAAACAGGTATCCTTTTTGAGCTGGAACGTGCTATCCCGACTCGTCAACGCACAGGTGGAACGTTCAAATACTTCATGCATCCGAACACGTATTCCAAACGACTCCAGAAGCTGGCCGAAATGGATAACTCGGCTTCTGTACAGCTGCAGATTACTGGCGGAGTGAAGAAGATTAACTCCTATGATGTGGAAGAGGTCGCACACATGCCTGAAGGAGCAATCTTGTTCACGTACCAGCCGAACTTTGTCATGGTACACACTTATGCCATGCAGATCCGGAAGACTACGGAAGGTAAAGAAGCGATTTACGCTGACAAACGCTTCTACGCAATCCACTCCGACTTTGACCCGATCTTCGAGGAACCGGCAGCGGTAGCCTACGTTGAAGGGGTTGAGTTTTAATGATCGTTAGATTCACGGGGGAAAATGCTTCTCTGCAAGCCTTTGGGTATCGTTTTGAGAAGGAGAAACCTGTTGAAGTGAAAGACGACAAAGTGCTGAAGAAGCTGAAAGAGCGCGGCGACTTCGAGGTAGTCGAGGAGAAAGCCGCCTCCCGTAAAAAAGGCGAGGGCACGATCACCACTAAACCAGAAGAGGGTGCAACCGATGCTGACGCCGGAGAAAGTAAAGCAGCAGAGTAGTACGCGGGCCGTTCAGGATATGACTCCTGAGCGGCTTTCCTATCTCATAAGCGAGGCCAAGATTCGGATTGAACTATTCACTTCTCGCCAGTTTGTGGAGGACGATAGTCGTCTTGAAGTGGCACACTTCCGTCTGGTTGAGGCAATGGCTTTGACAGACAATGACGAGACGCTCGGAGCGGAGGCGCGCGGCATAACTACCGAATCCGATCAGGGATACTCATGGTCCGTTGAAAGGGCGAGCGTCACCACAGGCAGTGCACTGGTGGATTCCCTGCTGCGGCAGTGGATGGCTTTCACAGCAGAGGCGAGTGACGGCGGTAACGTCAAGGCGATACTCCTATGAACCACCGCATGAATGATCTGATCGTTCTGAAACGGACGGAAACGGGGCAAGATGGGCGAAATAGAATCAACCCTGTGGAATTACCCCCCCGAACCGTAAGGGGCTGTATACGCGGCGTGGAATCGGCGTGGCAACGCCCGGCGAATGCTGACCCGGTGACGTGGGAGTACAAAGCCACACTCGGTTTTCTACTAAGGGAGGATGTCCGAAAGGATGACGTTTTGGAAATGCCGGGGCATGGTGAGTTTGTGGTCGTTAACGTTACGCCTGGCCGCCGCCTCTTATCCGTGATCGCCCTTCAGGAGAAACGAGGTGCCGAGTAGTGGACTTCCGTGAATTCCAAAAGCGGATGGAAAAACTCAACCGGAACATGCCCCAGGCACTCGAGCGCATCTTGTATCTGCTTGGGGAAGAGTTGATGAATCATGTCATCGAGGAACTCGGCAGCCAAGACCTGATTGATACCGGTACGCTCTGGAACTCGTTCTCTCAAGGAGATCCCAACAACGTCTGGGAGTTCGATGCCGACCGCAATTCCCTTACGCTTGAGGTCGGTTCTAATCTGACCTATGCCGAGTATCTGAATGAGGGATACACGATCGACAAGCCCTATTTTGTTCCCGGCTATTGGAACGGAGTAGGGAAGTTCATATACGACCGAGAGGCAAAAGGCGGCTTCATGGTTCGCCCGCGTAGCTTCATTGGCCGCAAGTATTTCGATATCGCCTTGAAAGATTTCCAAGGCGGCATGCAGGCCCTGCTGGAGAAATTGCTGCAGGCTGAGCTTGAAAGGATGGTGAGGTAAATGAATCGGGAATTATCCTGCTTGATTGATCTGATAAACGAGGCGTACCCGGATCTCGCCATCCTGGACAGCTTGGACGTATGGTTATCCGGGAATTTTAAGCCGCCTCTTGCTTTCATCCAAACCCAAGATGTAACCGAAAGAGGCAACACTCTGTCGTCGTACAAAATCATCTCCGACGCTGGAATCGTGTTGCATCATTGCAAAAAGAAGATCGGCGGCCAAGAAGTATATGAGCCGATAACCACTGAGCCATTGCGGCAGCTACTCCGGAGAGAAAAGTACAGCTTCCGCGGAAAAACAGATGGGCTGTTTATCAACATCGACAACACGACGCTGCGGGTCCGGTCGGATAAGAAAGATCGTACGGAAATCACCTTCCGGTTTGAATATCTGGTTGCCATACCAAAGGCTCCGGTAGAGAAGATCAACACATTTGAGTTTGAAGAGGAGTGGTCCTAGTGGCACGCAAAGACCCACAAGTAGATCCCGCTGATCTGAAACGGACCAGAAGGGATTGGATCGAGAGCGCAGCTTACTTGAAAGCCGAGAGGTTTGAAGTGGCAGGCGCTCTTTTTGATTGCAAAGAAAACGAATTGGTAGCCGAGAGCGAGGTTAAAAAGCGGCTGGCCAACTATAAAGGCGGTGTATAACGTATGTCCATTAATCGCGAACGTCCTGGCGTGACCGTTGAGCTGATCGCGAAAGCGCAGGAACGTGTTGAACCAAAGAGCGGTGTGGTACTCGTCCCGTATCAGTCTGAATGGGGAAGTCCGAACACAGCTATAAAAATGGCTGGATACGAAGAGCGTTATAAAGAGACGCTCGCACTCGTTGACACCGTCGAGCTGGCTGCTGCAGGCGGAGCTACTGTCCTCGGCTACCGTGTCACCAATGGGAACGAGGTTAGCGCCAAGTATGTGCAGGCAAATGCGATCGAGATTGCAGCCCTTTATCCGGGTACATACGGGAATAATCTCCGTGTGACGATCGCAGCATCCTCGGCAGAGCCCGGTAAAAAGGAGCTGCAGGTTAAAGACGAAACGGGAGTCCTTGAAAAGTTCTCGTTTGCAGATGCTGACGAGCTGGTGAAGAAGACGGTGCTGTCCAACTATGTGCGTGCCAAGAAGTTGGGAACTGATGCAGTGACCGACGCTACTGATGCTCAGTTTACTGGCGGCATGACCGGAACTGCGCCCCTGACGTCAGCCGATTTTACGAAAATCTTCAATGCTGTTTCGGGATCGGACTTTGACACGCTGTACCTGCCTTCTGATGACGCAGCAGTCCAAGCAGCCGCGAAGCAATTCATCGCGGATCGCCGCACGCTGTCGAAGAAATTGAGCACGCTGGTCATTGGCGGGAAAGAAGCCGACGACCTGGATATGACGAAGCATACGGAGCGTTCTGTCTCCATGAACGCACGCTATGTCGTGAATAGCGCGATCGCAGGCGAACACAACAACGGCAAGACCTACAACAGTGTGCAGTGGGCCGCTTGGGTGGCGGGCATGATTGCAGCAACGCCAGCTGATCAATCCCTGACGGCGATCGTGGTCCCACTAAAAAGGGCAGCAAAGGACTGGGGGCATACCGAGATCCTGAACGCGCTCAGTACCGGTACGCTGATTGCTACTCGCGACGGTGATGTGTACATCATCGAGAGTGCCGTCAACACCCTGTCTACGATCGGGCCGAATGAGCGGGAGGACTACGGAAAAATCCGCGTCAGCATGACCATTGACCAAATCATGAACGACTTGATGGCAGCAGGGAAGAAATACAAAGGCAAGCTAGACAACAACGATCTTGGGGGAGCTGTCTTTGTCGGTGCGGTAAAAGCATACCTGATTGTCCGGGAGCAACAAGGAGCCATTGATACCGGATGGACCTTTACCGACAAGAAAAACGGGGTAGGCGACCGCCGGGGCTTCCTTCTTTCGGCCAAGCCATTGGATGCCATTGAGAACTTTGATGTGGATTGGGAGGTGCTATAGACCATGGCGCAACGTGACTTACTCCTAAAGAATGCCCAAGCCTATAACGAAGACGGGGACCCGTTTCAAGGGTTGATGGAAGGCAAGGCCGTACAAAAATTTACGTACCTCGAGGTTCCCCGGCTGCAAAAGGGGACACGAAAGGTGATCGATGAGACGTACATCGAAGTCACCCTGACCATGTCATCTATTGATGCGGATCTGAAATACTTTGCGCTCGAGCAACTGGTAAGAGGAAAGACTCCGATCATCCCCTTCATCATTTGCGAGGCCGTTGATAAAGAAACGGGGAATGTAGAGCGGCTGCGTATCTCGGAAATTTCCTTGGATCCGGAAGAGCTGACCCTGTGGGAAGCCAAAGCGGAAGGGAACGACCGGGCAACGTATGTCATTACCGGCCGCAGTAATTTGGAACCAGACTTCTTGGAAAAACTGCCTGAATACGACGAATAGGGGGAACGAACATGAGTAAACTGGAGAAATACCTTACGAAAGCACAGGAGCCGGTGCAACGTCAGACTGGCTCTGTAACCATCGATGGGGACGCGTGGAAAGTACGAGAATTGACTTTCTCCGAAAGTCGTCAGGCATTCAAGCTGGCTGAGGATGGGAATGGGAGATTTGACACATTCCGCTACAACGACATCCGGATTGTGAAGTCGACGGAACACGACTTTCCTTGGAATAACATTGAGCTGCTGAAGGCGTACAAGGCGAAAGACAAGTACGATTTGCCTGTGAAGTTATTTGAGCATAACCAAGCAGGCTACCAGGCACTGCTGGACAAGGTGAATGAAGTGAATGCCAAGGTGAAAACAGAGCAGGAGGTCGTAGAGGACCTAAAAAACTCATCCGAACCGACGGAGAATCCAGTCACCTCTGTCGGGCATTCCTCAACGGACGAGGACGCCCAGCAGACCTCGTAGAGTACGAGGTGGACTTATATATGCAGAAGTTGTTTATCATGGCGTGCCAAGCTGTGGAAGCAGAGGAGATGGAGAAGGCAAAAGGGTAGCCTTCTCCTAACTTTATAAGGAGGATTAATACTGTGGAACCGAAGTTCGTCTTTAACTACAGCCTTATCGAGTTTCCAGACTGGCTACTTCCCTTCAAGGATGAAATGGGAGAAAAAATGGCCGAAGCTTGCGGCAAAATTCATGCTGAGTACCTACAAAAAGCTCAGAAATCATCATAAAATACTGATTTTGGTAGACCGCATTTGCTGCACGCTTCGGTATTTATTTGATGAAACCCACCTGGGAAACCGACTGATGCTGCCTCAGGGCATGAAAGAACTAGAGAAGCAATCGTATCTGTGCGGTTGTTTGGGTCTTGGATACCTGAAGAAGTTCCGGCTATTTTCCAACCAGCATTGAGTAATTCTGATTGAAGTTGGGCTTTTTGCTCATCACTTAATTTTCTGATATGAAGTGTATGGTCCATTTGGCTCACCTACTTCCAATTGTTACCATTCAACACAGAGGAAGGAGAATCCTATCGGAGAAGGATGCCTTCTCCCTTTTCCCGAGCGAGTGAAGGTTGGGGAAGAGTCGAATCTTGTCGTTTGTTCCCGATTTGTTTGCACTGACTCAAAAAGTGAGGTGAGGTAGAATGTAGGCGGGAGGGGAAACAATGCCGAAATTTTTATATTGGACGTTAAATGTAGGACTAATATTGTTAATAATTACAGCGATTATAGGGGTTTTTAAACCAAGTTTGATGAATAGGCCAGGACAAAAACCCAAGTCTCGAACATCAATGATCATAAGCACAATTGTTTTAATCGCCATTTACACCGGGCTATCTGGAGCATATTCAGGTAGAGAGGAGTCTGTAAATACAGTACCAGCACCTGTTATTTCGGAGGCTGAAAAAGCGAGATTTAACGAATATGCCCATGATATAAAAGGAGGGCCATTCGTAAAGAGCGCCGAGATAATCGGAAATGAAGCCAAAGTTATATACTTTTCTGATACAGAATTTGAAGATTACAAGAATGCCAACCCCAAGAGTGTTGTAACGAAAGAAGAAATGCTTGGGTATTGGACATCAGGAGATGCCATAAATAAAAATCTAATGAGTGAACCAGTAAGGCTTTTGAGGGAATTCCCGGATTTGTCAAAAGTAAGTATGGGATTAGCCCTTCAAGGAAAAACGTACTCGGTGGAAATGACTCGCAAAACAGTAACAGACTATTTTGGAATCGATCTGAACGAGTTGAATGCTGATAGAAGCTTTGAACTTTGGAGCAAAAAGTTTGTTGATCCGTTTGTATATACGAAGGAAGAACGTCAAAAGTTTGCTAGCAAGTTTATAAAAGTTCAATGAATCTCGGCGCCCTTTATGGGTGCCATTTATTTTTTAAGGGGGGAAATTATGGGTGCAGTTGTTGGTATCACTGCTTATTTACAGGCAAAGAATCAATTAACGCCCGAGATTCAAAAGGTCGTCAATTTCTCTAAAAAAGCAAGAAAAGAGATGCTCCAACTTGATGATGCGACACAAGAAATGATCAAGGAAATGCGCAAGATTAAACAAACTGCTGAGCAGGCTGAACAAGGATTCAAACGTGAGATGGATCAAATGCAACGAGAAGTTAAAGAGTTAAAGCGTCAGTTAGGTGTTCTAGGTTCGACAAGAGCCAAACCAAAGGTGGATATTGATGAACGGGCCCGTCGTGAAATCGAAGCTATCAGACAAGAAGTAAAAGCACTGGATGGTACGAAAGCAAAAGTTCAGATTGAGGCTGCTGAAGCTGGCGGTGGCTCTT
Organism: Brevibacillus choshinensis; assembly: GCF_016811915.1. Lineage (NCBI taxonomy): Bacteria > Bacillati > Bacillota > Bacilli > Caryophanales > Paenibacillaceae > Brevibacillus > Brevibacillus choshinensis. The sequence continues at coordinate 1,010,605 of NZ_CP069127.1, forward strand.
TCATGACAGGTGGAGTAGTTGGTGGAATTGTAGCTTATGGTGGGGCAGGTTATATAGATCAGTTATCAAATGAGACACAAGCAAATGCAAGGAGGTCTCTTCTGGGTAATACTCCTGAAGAAATGCTCCAATTCCAGAAGGAATCCCAGAATCTTTCCTTAATGAATCCGAATGTCGATCGCACTCACATTAAGGATTTAATGACGCAAGCAATTCGATTCGATGAGCAAAATGGTGTTGAATTCACTAAACAATCACTTCAACTCAATGCCATTAGACCAGATCTTGGCGGCGTTGAAGAATACCAGAAAACAATGTTTGCGATGCGCCAGGCTTGGAAGGAAGTTACTGATGTCGGGCGCTTTGGCGATACTCTAGCCGAAATTACAAGTACCACTACAGATATACGAGGTGAGGCCCTAGACTCAATCGTGGAATATTCAAGCCAAATGACAAAGTTTTTAGATACTCCTGAAAAACTAGGCGCTCTCGTAAAGGAAATGAACGGATTATGGTCGATAGATAAAGGTTTTGATGCTTTAAAGGAATCAACTCTAAAGCTTTATAATCAAGGAGATTTGACAAATGTACTCAAGACTGCCTATGAGACGCAAGGGTTAAATTCTGAAGATGCACAAAAACAAGCTACTGAAGAAGCCATGAAAATCACTAATCTCATCAACACTGGAACAACAGGTGAAAAGCAGTTTGCAGTAGGGGCACTAATGCAACAGTTGGGGAACGTAAAAGATGATAAAGTTCTTCAAAATTTACTTAATGAGCTAGGTGGTGGTCCAGGAGAAGACTTAGGAAGAGATATGTATGAAAAAATGATTAAAGCGGCAGGACGTATAGGAATGACGGACAGCAGTGAATTCAACTACCAAGGTAAATTGGATCAATCATATAAGACATATAATGATAACGATCCATTACGAGGATTCTTTGAAGCAAAAACAATGCTTTCGAATGAGTTAATAGGGTTGGGTACTGTCATAGCTCAAGAATTAGGACCCGGGATTAGAGGGCTGGGTAATGCAGTCAAGGTAACGAAAGAAGCATTTGATGTATTACCTGCATGGCTCGCAGTTCCTGCGTTAGTTACATCAATCGGTCTAGCAACGATTGGACTGTGGAAGTTCAAGGTTGCATTAGCAGCCGCTGAAGCTGCAGCGGTAAGAAGAAAACTTGGCGGTGACGTCTCTGATATCGACCTCCCAGACGGGCCAGACAAGAAGCGTAAAGGAGGCAAGGGTGGAAAGCGCAAGTGGTGGAACCCGTTGAGTTGGGGCGGCGACAAAGAGGCGCCACCAAAAAAGAACTGGTTAACATCTAAAGAAGCTGCTGATATGGCTTTTGGGAAGAACTCAGCAGTGGATGTGCCTGCTAAAGCCGGATGGCTGGACAAGCTTAAGAGCCTCGGTGGAGTATTGCCAAAAGGTGACGCTATTTTCCCTGGAGTGAAAAGCGCATGGGAAGGAGCAAAGTCGTTAGGGGGTAGTCTTTTCCGTAAACTCCCTATCATAGGTGCAGCAATTGGAGCAGGACAAATCCTAACAGCTGATGACAAGCTCGACATGGCTGGAAGAGTAGGATCTGAAGCCCTTGGGGGATGGGGAGGCGCGGCGGCGGGTGCTGCTATTGGATCAATAGTTCCAGGTGTTGGCACTGCTATTGGCGGCATTGTTGGTGGAATTGCCGGAGCATTCGGTGGTGGAGCGATGTTTGATAAGGTGAAGTCTTGGTGGAACGATGCGCCCGCCACGCCGCCGGACATTCATAGACCCATTCCTCCAGAGATAAGGGATCAAATAAGACCGACGGCTCCCGTGCTTGGTCCACCCATTCCTGTGGTGCCACCTGTCAAAGCACAAGAGGAGAAACCGAGGTCAGTATCTCTCACAATCCCACAATTATCGATCCCATTATACGCAGACGGTGTGCTGCAAGATGTCCCGACGATGTTACGTCTGCTCGATAATCCCTCTGTGAGCCAAAAGGTAAAGGACATCATCGAAAAGGCACTAATTGACGCTATGGAGACACGCGGGGGTGTCGCAACATGATTCGATTGCAAGGACAATACCGCCTTACCTTTCCAGTAACGCCCGGTGAAATTGAAATCAAAGGGTATGGGAATGACATTGAAAGCACGACGTCCATTACACTGATCACGGGAAACCGGATTTCCGGACGGCGTCCCAAGTCTATTTCCTTCGAATTTTTCCTGCCGGGAGATTTGGATTCTCCACTTATTGAGGTACAAGGATATCAAGGTCCACGTCCGTGGCTGGCCGGGCTGGATCGACTGACAGGATCGGAGGCACTGCTTACAATTGATGAATTGGACCTCGCTTGGAATGTGATTATCGGATCTTGTGATGGTCGTTTCAGGGGGACGAACGTGGACTGGCATGGGAGTATCGAACTCCCTTTGTTTGTCAAAGAGGAATACGTGTCTTGGAGCAATCAAACTCAGGTACTGAGTCCTGCCAGTGTGATTGCCAAGCCGAAGGCGGCTAGGCCCAATACGAGCGGAAAGAAGGCCAAAAAAAGTAGCTCGAACTCTCTGGTAAGTCCTGCGTTCCAAACCATCCAACAGCAGCGGGAACGGATTGATCGGAAACTAGCGAGTGTTAACCGAGCGATCGGGACGTGATGAAATGAAAGTAATTTACGGCAAAGAGTCAACACGCTATGATCTGACTTCCCCGTCCATGGAACTGTCTTGGTCATCCTCACGTGGCCAGATTGCGCAAAACTTAGATATCTGGATCAAGGATGCCCCGCCCCTACAGTCGGCGGGTTTTTTGATGCTCTTTTCTGGCTTCGAGCTGAAAGAATCGCAGCAGTTTTTTCACGGCCCGATTGTGCGCTTTGATCGAGACAATAAAACGGGCGATCTGAATGCAACAGCCTACGAGCTGAGCTGGTACCTCCAAAAGAACTCGGCGCCACGAATAAAAGTGAACGGGGACGCAGGGACAGAGCTGCAGCGCCTGATCAAAGCAACTGGAATCAATTTTTCGTGTCCGGCGTTCGGGTTCACTGTCAAAGAGCGGATTTCGCCCCAGCCCTTTACATCCCTGTTCACATCATTCACGGAGCAGGCTTACGAGAAAACGGGCTTCCGGTACTATGTGCAACACCAGCGAGACAAGTTGTCGGTATTACCTGAAGGGGCAAACAGTGTAGTCCCTATGTTCAGGGCAAACATGCTGGAAAGCAGCTCTACGGGTGAGAGCATCGAAGAGGTTTACACGGTCGTAACCGTTGAGAAATACAAAGACGACAAGATCGCCAGCAGCGTGACAAAAGAGAACGCAAATCTGATCAAGCAGATCGGGCGCATGGAAACTATTATCGATGCTGGAGAAGAGAAAAGCCTTGATTTTTTGGCAACCAAGCAGCTGACGAATCTGTCAAAGATCCCGAAAACGCGCTCAATTACCGTCAAGCATGAGGATGGCAACGCTGCACGGCTGCGTGCGGGCTGGCTGCTCAAGATTTTAGAGAAAGACAACGTGACGGTTACCGATTGGATCGTCACGAGCTGCAATGCACGCTGGAAGGGCGGTCAGTACACGATGGATTTACAGCTGGAAGGGAGGCCATAACCATGCAGACAGCACTCAGTAAAATATTTAAAAATGCGCAGGCTGGTGTGACAGACACGCAGGGCGAGTTTGGGACGCTGCTTTCCTTGTCGCCCCTATCCGTTAAGCTCGACGAGGACCCAACCCCACTGGAACCCGAGGAACTCGTAAAATTAAACCCGACGAGCTGGCGACCAGAGGACGTCGGAAAAAAAGTAGCATTGTTGAGCTGCTCAAACGGTCAGTACCTTTTGCTTGGGGTGGTGGGGTAGATGTTCCCAGAACTGAGCGGTGATGAAACGCGGCTGGTACAGTCGGCAGACGCACCGATCCCATGGACGTATAGACTGGACTGGTCAAGCAAGCAATTCATACAAGGACCAGACGGCAGGTACGTGCGGACCCAGACATACAAAGAGTACCTGGAAGAAACGGCACGCAAGATTTTAAATACCAAGCGGTTCCGGTACGCGATCTACTCCGAAAACTACGGGGTCGATTTTCAATCAGACATAGGAAAGATGAGATCCCTCGTCTCTCTCCCGGTGATTAAAACACTGGCTGAGGAAGCCTTGGAAGCTCACAGCGAAGTCAACCGTGCAGAAGTGCTGGACATCCGGATTGTAGACAATCGGATCAGATTCTTTTTGCAAATGGAAGGAATACGGGGAACGGTAGAGATGGAGGTGGACGCATGGCAACGATCGTAAAACCTGAAATGCCGATCTTGAGGGAGTCACCGGACGCAATCTACCAACGGCTTGCGAATAAGTTGATTGCGATCGCAGAGGCTCGGGGAGAAGCGCCACCTGCAACCGAGGAGGGCGAAATCTTTTATGATTTGCTTTACCCAATCGCGGAAGAGATCAGCGAGCAGCAGCAACTGCTCGAGTACGCTTTTCTACAGGCGTTCCTTCCCTGGGCGGATGGTGTATTTTTGGATGCTCATGGTGCGTTTCTTGGATTGACCCGTAAAGATGGAGAACTGGATGATCCTTACCGTGATCGCTTAATCGAACGCGCTCAGACAGAGGAAGGGAATGGACGGGCGAATGACTACGCGATTTGGGCGAGGGCCGTAAACGGCGTTGGCGGTGCGACAGCTGTCGAGAAAGCGAGAAACGATCTATCGATCGATGTCTACATCACGGATATTAACGGGCAACCTGCTACACAGGCCTTTGCGGAACAAGTGAGGACAGCGCTGGAGAAAAAACGGATCGGCCTGCATGATCTGAAGGTGCTTCCTGCAACTGTGTTCGCTTTGAGCGTATCAGTAAAACTGACGCTGCAGGAAGGGGCAGTCCTGGCAGATATCACTACGCTGTTGACTACAAGGATAAAAGAATACCTGAAAGGGCGCTCGCAGCTGGTTTATCAGCAGATTGCGGCGCTCTTTTTCGTGGATGGCGTTGTGGACTTCACGAATTACACCCTGAATGGAGGCACGGCGAACCTCACGGTGCCAGGTAGCCAGGTGGTCTCTCTTAATCTGGTGGTGACGACATGATATTAGAGAAATACCGTCGCATGCTCCCGCCCTACTGGTACGAGAACCAGGTTGCCGATTACCATTTCGAAGCTGCGGAAAGTGAAATGGTCGAGCAAATCGCCAAGATCGAGCAGCTGCGAAATCAATTCTTTCCCATGACGGCGACGTACTCACTGGATGTCTGGGACTGGATCTATTTCGGGACCAAACAGTTCACGCCCGACGAGCAGCGGCGGCAAGCAATCATGGAGAAATACTGGGCCAGTGTTTCTTTTACGCCTCCTGTACTACGTACGCTTGGGCTGGACGCTTCCACGCTAAAGGTCGTCACGATGGAAGAGGTATTCGCCACAAAGCGTATCCGGTACACCTTCAAGCAAGAGGACACAGTCGATGTAACAAAGCTGGTGAAGTCATTCGAGAAGATTCGGCCAGTACACGCAGTAGGAATCGACCTCTCGTTTACGGGATCGGAGACGATACAGCTGGTTGACACCGTAACCATGGCTACGAAACGGTACAGGAAGGTCCGAGAAATGCGAGTCGGACTTCCGCCGATGATGAGGGGAAGTGAAATCGCGCTATGATCGCAGATGATTATCTCAAGCTGGTTGCTCAGGACATTCAAGCCAGGGCATCCACCGTTCTGATTAATAACACGACATCAGTTCCTGTTCTTTCTGTAACCGTGGCAGGCAAGGTCGTGACGGTTCGAACCGAAACGGTACAGAACGTGACGGCTATTACGAACCTAAAGCTGAAGACTACGGACGGCAAAGTCATCATCGATAAGGCTGTAAACCTGACGATGCCGGCCGCACAGCAGCAGGACTTTACCTTTACCATTGAAGTGAAAGGAGGAACAGCATGACCTACCAAGCAAAAACCAACTGGAAACCGGACGATCCTGTGATGGAGACGGACTATATTCGAATCGAGCAGGGGATTGCTGATGCTCACCAGCTGGTGAAGGACCTAGCTAATGAGTTAGGCGGCAGCTTTGTTTTTTCGGGACTGACATTTACGTATACAGGGCTCACGGCCAACTACGCAGCTGGTACGGCATACGTAAAGGGTCAGCGCTTCTCTGTATCTGCAGGTTCGATCCCGCTGAATGCGAACCAGGGGCAGTACATCTATCTGGATACAGACGGTGTGATCAAGAAAAGCACGTCCCAGGCTGTTGCTGACGGCGTATGCCCTTTGTGGTACTTCTCTACGAATGTGACGACAGTTCTTTCTTACACCGATCGTCGCAACCTGCTTAGCGATTCTATCACCGTGGATCAGACACAGGTGCCGTCCAGCAATACCGCGAAGTGGCCGAAGTTTTTTTCCTTCTTCGCCTACTTGTTTAAGGGTGTAACGGGTGAAGCGGATTGGAAGACCGCCCCTGTAAAAACGATCAAACAGCTGTGGACCGACCTATCGAACCACATTGCCGATATGGTTTCTCACATCACGGCTGCCGAGCGTACTGCATGGAATGCCAAAGAAACGCCAGACGGAGCACAAGCGAAGGTGAATTTGCACGCTAACGAAACGAATGTGCACGGTGCTACGCCATCAGCAACAGCGAATCGAATCGTTCAACGGGATGCGTCGGGTCGTGCAAAAGTATCCGATCCAGCAGCGGTAGATGACATCGCCAACAAGAAAGTTGTGGATGCCGTAGATAGCAAGTTGACCACTCATACCGGAGACAACGCGAAACACATTACTCAGGCAGAACGCGATGCGTGGAATGCCAAGGAAACTCCTTCTGGAGCTCAATCGAAAGTCGATACGCACGCAGCGGACAATGTTAAGCACATCACAGCGGCGGAACGATCATCATGGAATGCTAAAGAAACACCCGCAGGGGCGCAAGCAAAAGCCGACGCAGTGCAAGCAAATCTCAACACGCACTTGAGCGCTCCCGACCCTCATTCGCAATACCAGCTGAAAGGGACAGCGAACGCCGACGTAAACAAAACGAAGGCGGTACAACTGCAAACGGATACCCGTTCCCTGGTCCTTACCTACACAGGGAACCAACTGACGAAGGTCGAGGAAATGGACGGTGCGACAGCTATAAAAACCACGAACCTAACCTACAACGGGGACGGGACTCTGGCGACGACGCAGGAAATCGCAGGAGGGACGACTGTCACAAAGACCCTGACGTACACCAGCGGTAAACTGTCGGGCGTAACGAAGGCGGTGGTCTAATGGACGCGGTAGCGTTTGCCTTGGCGAAGTCCATTAAAGTAAGTGACGATGTCCTAATTAAGAAATCAAACATGCCGTTGGCTTTCAAGAATGGCGGCGCAGGTGGCGTAAATGGAAAGGCTTATGTATTCGCCGGGGAAACAGCCAGCGCAATCGTAGCCAATCATTACGAGTACGACCCCGCGACCGATACCTACGCAGTAAAAGACGGCTCGCCGGGTGGCCTCAAGAGTCGAGGGTCTTGTGCTTCCCTGACAAAAGTCTATTCCATCGGCGGCGCAATCGGCAGTATGAGTGGGGACGAACGTAATCTGATTTACGAATACGACCCAACAACAAACATCTGGACATCGAAAGCGCTCATGCCCATCGCTATGAGGGGGCCGGGGGTGGCCTATAATCCTGCCGACAGGATGATATATGTAGCGGGTGACAGTAAACTACCTATGTATCAATACGACCCATCCAAAAACGTATGGGCTACGAAAGCGCAAATGGCTAAGGCAAGGAGCGGTAATGGTCTAGCTGCTGTAGGCGGCAAGTTACTTGCTACTGGCGGTATCGGTGATAACGACTATACCGCCGAATTGTATAACCCAATCACCAACAGTTGGTCGCCAGCGGCAAACATGCCCCGAAATCGTAGATGGCACACGTCTATGGGTATTGGTGACAATGCTTACCTATTCGGGGGATACGACGATTTTTTCAACACAAACGATATTTTGAATGTGCATATTTACAATGTAGTGGAAAACAAGTGGACATTCGGAACGACTACAATTTCGGATCAGGCCATGGGTATGATGCCCGCGCTGATTGGAGACAAGATTTATACATTCGGGGGTTCGGGTTACAGCAGTTCAACAGTGCAATCTTTATGTTACGAATACACGCCACGAAAAATAGACGGACTGGACGCCTTGTTGGGCTGGCTGGCCGCAAACTAAAGGAGGAAAACGACATGCAATATAAAGGCGTAGAAGTTTCATGCACCCAGGAAACGCTGGACGACTTCCTAGCGAACCTCCCCGTATCCATCGAGGTACGGGACTTTACGGAGAAGTACAATGGCGTCCAGATCGAGAACCCGACGGGCGTCGAAAACGCGAAGTATTATGTCCTACGAGTAGGAGGGGCAGCGTTCCTGCAAAACCATGACCCGTTTGAACCTGGATTCGCACCGATCACGGACACAAACGCGGCAGCACTTATCCAGCGTCACAAGGATGACCTGGTCGACCAGATCATCTTTTCCCAGTTTGCTGTCAAGCCTGCGGACAAAATCAAAGAATTGGAGGACAGGCTGGCGCTAGAGCAGGAGAATAACCTGAACACGATGGAAGCTCTTGCCGATGTTTACGAACAACTCCTTGCTTTGCAGAATCCAAACGGAGGTACTGTCTAATGGCCGCGATTTACTACAACTTGATCAAGGCTGGACGAAGGACGATTGACTCTGTACCAACCAATCTACGCGAGGAAGTGCAGGCGATGCTCGATGCTGACAGCACTTCTGCTTAGACTTGGCACCTGGCTGATCTCCTTGAAAGGAGGTGATACCATGGTAGCGATTTACGTAGCTTTGATCGTCGCAGGCCGCCGTACATATGAAAGTGTACCGGCTAACCTGCAGCCAGCAGTAAAAGCAGATCTGGAGGCTCTAGGCTTGGGCACAGATGGAAAACATCTAGCAGCATAACGCTCTTTCCATATGGGAGAGGGCGTTTTTTCATGGGGAGCTACTGAAGTGGCTCCCTGTTTTCATCCAGACCATGAGCCGCCTCGTTTCTAGCGGGGCTATTTTATTGCCTTTAGGGTGGAAGGAAGATGAGCACATGAAGTTTCTACAGAGTTTAGAGAACGTAGCGACCCCGGCAAATGGATGGGCAGCGACTACAGGGGCATTACTTACTCCGATATTTCAATATTTTTACGGAAGTGACAGACTCGACATCCTTGTCGTGTTACTCTCCATGATCAGCTTGGATTGGGTGACGGGTGTGTATGCTTCCAAGAAGGATAATACCTACTCGTCTGAATATGGGTTAAGTCGTATTCCGCGAACGCTTTTTTTAGTGGCGCTACCCGCAATAGCTAATTTATTGGATCGGGTAATGGGAACCCCTGGTTTTCTTTTCTTTGGTGTAACGTTTGGCCTGATCTATCACACGTGGACAAGCCTGACCGCAAATGCTCATCGAGCAGGCTGGCCTATCCCCAAATCTATCGTTACGCTCGTTGGCTCCGAGATCAAGGCTAAAGCAGAGCGAGCTGCACGTAAGGAGACGAAGTAAACATGAAAATCATCGACATGTTGATCACCAATAAAACTGCACGCCCCGGGACACGGATCACTCCCCGGGGCCTTGTTATTCATTGGACGGCTAACGAAGGAAAGGGAGCAAATGCTGTAGCAAATCGAAACTACTTTAACAAACATACTACTGAAGCCAGTGCTCACTACTGCGTAGACGATAAGCAAACCGTGCGCTGCTTGCCAGAGAATGAAATGGGGTACCACGTCGGGGCGAAGTCGTACAAGCCGGACGCGCTCAAGCGCCTGAGCACTTACCCGAATAACTGTACGATCGGGATTGAAATGTGCGTGAACAAGGACGGAGACTTTCAGAATATGTACAAGAACACTCTGGAGCTGGCTGCAGACATCCTGAAACGTTATGGATGGGGCATCGACCACCTCTGGAGGCATTACGACATCACAGGGAAGAGCTGCCCAGCGTATTTCGTCACAGACAGCTTCGCCAAGCGTTTTACGGGATTGTCAGCTGAGCAAGCCTGGACGAAATTCATGGACGATGTGCAAAAGATACTCACAGGAAATCCACAGAAAATTCAAACTAATGTGGATAAGGTATCGATTGAGATCAACGGTGTGCACTTGCCATCTCAAGGATACTTAAAGGACGGAGTTTCCCATCTCCCTATTCGTGCTGTTGCAGAGGCTGTAGGCGGCAAGGTAGAGTGGTGCGCTGATACCAAACAAGTGAGAGTGAACGGCCACGACCTGACGGAGACAATCGAGTCGGGTATTTCATATGCCCCAGCACGTGAATTGGCTGCAGCATTGGACATGCAAGTGGAGTGGGATGGAGCGTGTAAAACAGTCAGATTCTCGAAAGGATGTGCATGCGAATGATGTTGGATCAGTTGGTTCTGTTCTTCCAGGAATGGTGGCCTTTGATGGCTCTAATTATTGCTGTTCTGCTGGTAATGGCAGCCGACCTCTTTCCTAAATTAGGGCAGTTCATGCGAGAAGTAAAGCAGCGATACCCAAACGCTGTTGACGTACTGTTCTCCAGACAACAGTACGTCATTGACTGCTATGAACGGTTACCACTTCGGATACGGGCGGGTTTTGCATTGATCGGTGGAAAGCAGGCATGGGCCTGGCTGGTGAAGGCTGGGTACTCCTATCTAAGGCGGAATTAAAAAGTGTGGATACTGCCTTCCCTTTAGAGGGGGGCTTACCTTTATTGCTCAGCTTGGATGTATTGAACATCGAGCATAAAGGATAGTAGCCCTTCCAGTTGCCTTCTTTCAACGTGGTTGCTTTCGGGTAACTCTAATAATTGGACATGGTTTGATCAGATCCGAAGCCAGAAAAAAATGACTTGATTCCGATTTTTTGTGCCTATAGAAGTTGAATATTTTCCTGTAAAGAGGAAAATGGACCTGTTAATATAAGGGGGGACTACTTTTCAATGTATTGTGATATGGGAAATCATTCCTAATTCTACCTGGAGATGAAGAAGTGAAACAGACCGCGACCATTTTAGCTTTGACTTCCTTTCTATTTTTTGCCCCACAATTAATTATGGAAAATCGGGCAGATGCAGCCGGTACCACTGCAACCCTCAAAAAAGACGGTACCTGGACTAATGATGGTATTTGGATGGATGAACCAGAGAATTACGTGGGTAAAGCTCCTGCCCCCATGGACTACTATCGTTCTGCGATCCAATTCGAGCTGCCTGACTTGCAAGGGAAAACCGTCACAAAAGCAACGTTGCGAATAAAAATTGCTAACATTCAGAGTTCCTATCCAAGCCTGACACCTTTTCTAACTGTATATGGTTCCTCTGTCGACACATGGGGCGTTGATTTTCCGTTGGCGGTTACTGATGAGGAAATCAAAACCATAGAGGTGGCAGGTACCGACGCAGGAAATTGGCTCGAGTTTGATGTCACTGATTTTGTAGTCAAGCAGACGGATGGGATTGCATCTTTCGCCTTACGTGCAAATGAGCAGTTTGGAGGAGCAGGAGATGAACTGGATATAATCTATTACGCTGATGATTCTCTATATTCCGCGTACCATCCACAACTAATCCTGGAAACCGGAACACCAACTCTCGCATCCAAACCACCGGTAGTGGCAAACGCAACCACTTCGGAAGACACTCCTGTATCAGGTTTGGTGATCAATAAGGACCCGCAAGATGAGACTGCCGTGACTCATTTCAAAATTTCCAACATTACAGGGGGGAGGCTCTATCAGCAAGATGGCATGACCGAAATCACAAACGGTACATTTATCTCTACCAATGAAGGGAGCAACGGTCTTAATTTCGTTCCATCGGCAAATGCCAATTTTCCTGCTGGAGATACGTTTTCATTCCAGGCGCAAGCTGCTCAAAGTGGATCAGGGAATGGATTAAGCACAGTTGCAGAGCCCCTTATCATGGTCACAGAAGTAAACGATCCTCCCGTTGCTGGCGACGATGCGTTAGGCGATATCAAGGAGGATGCATCGCCCCTTATCATTCCGATTGCTGATCTGCTTGCAAACGATTCGCCGGGACCAGCCAACGAAGCCGGACAAGCACTGAAACTGACAATGGAACCGAACAACTCGGTGACAGGCGGAGAACTTTCAATCGACGGAGCTAATCTGGTCTTTACCCCTAAGCCGAACTACTGGGGAAATGCTGGCTTTACCTATACAATAACAGATAACGGAACGACCAATGGCCTCCCTTCCCCTGAGACCGCTGAAGGAACCGTCGCTTTTTATATCCAGCCGGTGGCTGACATCCCGAACGTCACGGATGCAACGACAGCAGAAGACACCCAGACCTCAGATGGACTTCAGATTTCCAAAAACGAAGTGGATGGACCAGAAGTGACCTACTACAAAGTTAGTAACATTCGGGGCGGCACGCTCTTCAAAAATGACGGCGTTACCCCCATCCTCGACGGTGAATTCACTCCCGCAAGCGAAGGAGCAAAAGGACTCAAGTTTACACCAGGCCCGGATTCCAATACACAGGCTGGAGACATCTTTTCGTTTCAGGTCCAAGCAGCACTCGACCTAGGCGGTACTGGGCTAAGCGATTCAGCCACGGCGACGATAACCGTAAACGAAGTAAATGACCGGCCCGTAGCCGAACCCGATACGCTTGAACCTATTGCTGAAAATTCCGGTGAGCGGATGATCCCCATTTCCAAGTTGACCGAAAACGACAAAACAGGTCCAAGCAACGAATCCGATCAGATACCGACCGTTATCGCTGTAGAAGAGATCACGGGCGGAGCAGTACGATTGGATGTCGATACCCAACAGGTGATTTTTACCCCATCATTGAATTTTCGAGGTGAAGCCAGCTTCCGTTATACGGTGCAAGATGACTTTGGATTGACCAGCAGCGCAATCGTCACCTTCCAGATCATGGCTCGTACCGATCCTCCGAACGTGTCACCTGCAGAGACCCCGGAGGATACAATGACCGGGGACGGACTTGTCATCACGAAAACGGATGTCGGCGGGTCAACCACCACGCATTTTAAAATTAGCGGTATTACTGGCGGTAAGCTCTACCACTCTAACGGCAGCACCAAGATTGAAGACGGAGAGTTTATCACGGTTTCCGAAGGTGGTGCAGGATTGAGATTCAAACCTGCCGACGATCAGCATGGAGATAGCGGGTTTGGTTTTGTTGTACAAGCTGCTGCTGATGCCAACGGTTCGCTATTAAGTGATGCGGTAACAGCTACGATAAGGGTTACCGAAGTCAATGACACACCGGTTGGGCTCGATGATGAATTAGGTAATTTTGAAAAGGGATCGACTTTAATAAGCATTCCGTTATCCAAATTGATAGAAAACGACATTCCCGGACCGCCTGATGAACATTGGCAGACCCTAAACGTTATAGATGTCACCCCTATGGTCGGAGACACTGCAACACTTGATCAGGACCATATCACTTATCGCCTAAACCCGAGCCATTCTGAAACAGTGACATTCTCTTACACGGTTATCGATGACGGGATCACGAATAATATTTCCGATCCAAAAACTGTTACTGCTAAAGCAATTTTTCATTTGACAGATTCGACTCCGCCGATCATTACCCTGAATGGCGACCAGACGTTGTATGTATTACAAAATGAGTCATATGCAGAGCCGGGATATTCCGCCAACGATGAAATCGATGGGGATTTGACGGATGAGGTGGTAGCAGAAGGAGAGGTAGATACTCATGTGCTTGGTATCTATACCATCCGGTATAACGTGAAAGACGGAAGTGGCAACGATGCAGCGGAAGTAACGCGAACCGTTCACGTTGTTTCCAACAAGCTGGGGGATTTGTCTGTTTCCTCATACCAATTGACACCCTCGTTTGATCCTGACCAGAATTCTTACTCGCTTGAAAGCAATGATAAAACTGTAACGATTGAAGCGACGACTCTTGATACGACGGCAACACTCACGATTAATGGCTTTGTGAAGGGAAATGGCGGACAACAAGCGGTCAATTTGGAAAACGGAAAAAATGAGATCACGATTGTCGTCACTGCAAAGGGTGGGGCAACTCAACCCTATGAGTTGGAAATCACCTTCCTCCCCCCTGTGACTCCTGATCCAGGGCCAGAGCCAGATCCGCAGCCAAATCCTGATCCAGGGCCAGAGCCCGACCCGCAGCCGAATCCTGATCCAGGGCCAGAGCCAGACCCGCAGCCGAATCCTGATCCAGGGCCAGAGCCAGATCCGCAGCCAAATCCTGATCCAGGGCCAGAGCCAGACCCGCAGCCGAATCCTGATCCAGGACCAGAGCCAGACCCGCAGCCGAATCCTGATCCAGGACCAGAGCCAGATCCGCAGCCAAATCCTGATCCAGGGCCAGAGCCCGACCCGCAGCCGAATCCTGATCCAGGGCCAGAGCCAGACCCGCAGCCGAATCCTGATCCGAAGCCTACACCGACGCCTCGACCTGATCGGGATCGCAACAGAGATTCTAAGAGCGGGAATAATCAAGATACGAAAAAAGAAACCCGACAAGCCAGAGTCATCTCGGACGATCAACGTGACAAAGCTGCTGTCAAAGTGGACATTGAACGGAGCATCGAGAGAAATGGCAAGATTATCGACTCTGTCTCGTTGAGCGGAGCAAAAGTCGAGGAATTGTTATCCGGAAATAAAGCTAATTCTATGAAATTTGCACGAATCGAGGTCGATGAGATCAAGGATCAGCCTGCTGAAGAAGTGCTCATCAACGTATCGGGGTCGGCCCTGCACAAGCTGAACGAAGCTAGGCTTGACCTGATCATCGAGGTTAGCGGTGCAAAAATTACACTGTCCCAAGACACCTTGAACCAATTTAACGATAATCAAAATCTTTACTTCCGGGTTGTCCCGATTCACAAGAATGACGAATCACTGCAAGTGAAAGAAAAGGTGAACGGGGCCCAAGAAGTCCAAGCATTTGCAAATGGCAGGAACGTTCGTGCTGTTGGTCAGCCCATGACGATTGAAACCAACTACACGCATCACAAAACGAAGGTATCGTTCCCTCTTGAAGGGATTGACATCTCAGATGATCCACAGCAGCGACAATCGTTTCTCGATGGATTAGCCGTGTTCATAGAACACAGTGATAGAGATAAAGAAGTCAAAACGGGAAAAATAGAATACGATGAAAGTGGCCATCCCATTGGCATCGAAATTGAGGTACAGATGTTTAGTACATTCACGATCATCTCAACCGAATCTGACTTCAAGTCGTACAAACGATACATCTCTGGCTTTCCTGACGGTGCTTTCCACCCATCCGACAACATCACCCGTGCAGAATTGGCATCGCTCATTGCCCGTCACATGGGGCTTGTCCAAGATAAGGGAGCAAATCCTTATCCAGACTTGCATGCAACCCACTGGGCCGCCAATTCCGTACTGCAATTGTCAGCAGCAGGTATTCTCTCTGGTGATCTAACAGGCTATTTCCGTCCCGAACAAGGAGTAACCCGAGCGGAGATGGCATCTGTTGCTTATAAGGTAAAAGGACTAGAGCCTGCGAAGCTTGAAAACACATTCTCTGATACGCAGGGGCATTGGGCGTCGAATATTATCGAGGCTGTACAAAAGGCTGGTCTAATGCGCGGCTATGAGGATGGAACATTCCGGCCGAACCAGCGTTTGACACGAGCCGAGGCCATCACGATTTTGAATCGTCTGTTTGCCCGTCCGGCACTCTCCATCATGCAGGGGACCCACTGGTCGGATGTAGCACAATCTCATTGGGCAGCAGGCGATATTGAATCGGCCTCTCGTGACCTTCGTCTTTACCAAGATGGGCGAATCGAGTTTGCCGATCTTCACGAATAGGCAAGGCGTACCATGAATAAAACGAGCCCCCTCTTTTACAGGAGCTCGTTTTTTTTGTTTGTTGTCCAGAATCGCGCACACATATTTCCAGCTCACTCTATGCCGTATTAAGCGGGAGCCACTCAATCAGTCAGCTTGCTTCAAAAGACAAGCCCCTACCATCCGGAACTACGATGCAAAGAATTCTCCAGGCGCTCTGGAAGAAAGATAGAACTTGAAGCAGGAAGACTTTGTCCAATGTGATCTGAATTAGGAAAGAGACACCTCCGAATCTTGGAAAGTGCTCCTGTTGCCCCCCATTTGCCCCCATCAAATTGATAATCAGTGAAGGGAAATAAAATGGACCATTTTAAAAACCGCAAAAATCACGGATTCTTGAATAGAACGATACGGCGTGAAATCAAAAATTAATCAAGGTGGAACTGGATGATCACTGCTTTATCATGCAGAAGAAGTTCTGAGCTTTGACGACGGCGATCGCGTCCAAAAGCTCTACGGCCTACCAGAGCGATGGGTACCATATAGGTCCCAGAGAAGGAAACAAACCAATACTCAACTAAACGTGGGGTGTTTTTTATTGCATGTTCTCTTTCTGTTCGCATATACTACAAACGTGTGTTCCTGTTTTTGGCGGTGGTTCAATTGTTATCAGATATTGAAAGAAAAGACCTTCGGGTTATCGCCAACTACTCAGCTGGGCGACGTAGGACCCCAACGGTTGACGAATTGTGCATCAAGACTGGACGCAACAAGGGCGGTATCATGACTGTGCTTGAGGTTCTTGCGAAAGAGGAGTATATCGAGTGGCAAAGATCCAATACGGATCAGATCACAGTGTTAGAAGCCTGGGAACGAAAGGGGAACAACGGATGGCCAGCAAGGTAGAAAACGTCTTTGCAGCAAGTCGTTTCGTACTGCCTGAGCAACGCGAGCTGTACCTGCAGATAAAAGAAGATGAAAAGTATGTGGAGCGGCCGTCGATCGACGAAGATGAGTTCAGCGAAATGTGTTTCCGTATTTACGAAAGTACACAGTATGACTACGCAGTGACAGTCAAGTGGTTAGTACCGAGCAAGTGAAGCCTGGGAATAATCGAGGAGGCGTGGGGAGTCGTTCGGGAAATAGATGCGGCGCGCAAACGGTTCAAACTCGTGAGCGATTGGGATTCGCAATGGATTAACGTCAAGGATATCATGAGTGTGTCGAAATAGATAAAGAGATGGCTTAACCATCTCTTTATCTATATGTTATTTATCTTTTAATTTTATTGACATTCAGCCAGCTTCCTGTCCAATTCCAGGTTGGGTTATCTTGATTAAATTCATTGTATGGAAGAGCATCTTCACCTTCGGCTGGGTTGTTATATATTACATACTGTACATCCACGCCACCAATTTTTTTTGTGTAATAACCATTGATGATATAAGTGTGCCCAAAACCATCTTTCTTTTTTTCTTTAAAGGCAACAATAGGATATCCTTTATCGATTGATGCTTTTATTTGATTCCATGAAGCGGCAGAGTTTAGATTATCTCCATATATGCCCTTTTCATTAAGTTTACTTTTGAATTTGAATGCAGGAATGGTTACGTTATCTGTATGGCCATTTACAAACATAGCATACTCATCTTTAGTCATTTTGATTCCATAATAATCCAATAGCATGACGGAAACTGCATTCCAGCACCAGAGGGACTTACCTTGATATACCCAGTTAATTTTTATCTGTGGTGTTGGGTATTCCGGATCTGATCCGTAACTTGCGAATGCGGAACTTGGTACTAGTAAAAATACTACAGTCATAAGTAAAGCAATTAAACTCTTGAATCTTACCGAAATTGACATTATTAAAGCTCCTCTCATTTTGGTATATTTTTGCAACAAAGCAAATTATACTAAATTAGGTAAATTATTTCAAACATTTATATTAGAAAAATTTTCCTTAATCTATTTGTAAGTAAAATGTTTTCATGGATTTTTATATCGGTGTAAGACTGATACTCAATTCAATAAGGAGGGGCGGCATTGGCAAAGTCAAATATACCTAAACGGCCAACTCGGGATGAGTTTGAACTAGAGGAACTTGGCAATCAACTGGTGGAAGCAAAAGAAGATAAGGACGTTCGAGTTCTAACAGTTTGGGGAGAAGCTGAGAAGGTACGTGGGCGGATCACAGTACTTGATTCAAGGACAAGATTAGTCCATGTTGAAGATAATTGTTCTATAAGGAAAATCCCTTTCTTGGACATTATGAGGGTTAGTTATGCTTAGAAAGATATGAATCTTGTGGTGTGAGTATGATGAATTGTGGAAGGAACAACGTTGGTTGTGAGAGTCGAATTTCTTTCGGACGAGGTACAGGAAAACATAATTCGAATAGCCGAAGAAGCATGTTCATCTATTGAACCGGAGAATCTTTTTAGATATTACGATGAAGAAAACGATGTGGTTTACTGTGCCTCAGGAAGTGATGAGGGTTTCTGCGTTTCGGTAAGTGATTATCGACCTGAACTAAACGCTAGTGCCTTGGATATTCTAACGAATCGATTCGGTGAACCGCACTCGCTCAACGTGAAGGAGAGTTCGCTTGATCCAGGATTAAATATCTTTTATATGACATGGAATAGGCTAATTCAATAGGGACGTACATTTCACGCAGCTCATGAAGTCAGCTATGTAAAGATTAGAGTATGTAATTGTACTCCAAGTGAAACCATAAGGCGTAAATATTCTTGGAGGTAATGTGATGCAACAAATTGATGGGTTTGGGAGTTCATTTCTATCGAAATACATCGTAAAGTCAAAAGAAGAAATTGAAAGAGAGAAAGCCTTGGAAGAAGAGTTAATAACTGAAGCAGTTAAAGAGAAAACTGTACAGCAGCAGAAAGATACATATCTAACTGAGAATCGATAAAGTCGTTGAACTAGATGAGTATATTTGTAGTTGATTGTGAAGAATGATAGAGACGATGAGACAAAACTTCTCCCCCTCCCTCGCTTTTGCGAGGGACTTTTTTATAAAAAAAACCTGGTAGCCTGGACCAGGTGAATAATAAACGAACGTATTTACTATATCGGAAATAAGTACGACGATTTAAATAAAATTTCGCCTGACTAGAGATTTGAATTTCATAGCTTGTTTTGGTTTGGATCTTGTCTTCAAAGGGTATTAGGAAATTACCTAATGTTGTAAAGTGAATGATGAATATGAATAGTATAGGAGTTCATCATGGGAACAAATGAATGGATATTAGTATTAATAGTTGCACTAGGTTTTTTTGCATCAATATTTTGTGGAAAGAAGCAATACCGCAAAACTTCAAAGCAAAAAGGAAAAAAATACCCAAAAAATATGACCCATCGAACATCATTAAAGTGTCGTTCCGATGAAATTATCCTCACATGTAATCTAGATGACCTATCAGGGGCAGAATTCGAACGACTACTTGCATTGTATTTCCGTGATCAAGGGTACACGGTCAAAGAAGTAGGCGTAGGTGGGAATGATGGCGGTGTAGATCTTGTCATCATTGATAAAAGAGGGGAGAAAACAGCCGTACAGGCCAAATGTTACGCCGACGGGAATAATGTTGGGGTGCAGGTAGTTCGAGAATTAGTTGGTGCGAAGAGAAATCACGACTGTATTCTCTCTCTATTAGTGACGACGTCCGATCTTACACAGCAGGCAAAGAAAGAAGCGGAGCAGTTCAAAGTTGATTACTGGCATGGGGCAATTGTGGAGCAAAAACTAAAAACATGGGGAAAATGGAACCCAATAAAGAAACGAAATGCTAAATCGAAGCCTGCGGTTAGTGAAATTCAGCTATCTCGATTAGAAGTAGCTGCTACCGGATCTGTGCATTGCGTTTGTGGTGCTCCAATGATTAAAAGAAAAAACAATAAAACAGGTGAAGGGTTTTGGGGATGTAGCAAATATCCAAGTTGTAAGAAAACAAAACCCGTTTAGAAATAGTACCCCGTCTCCGCATTAAGCAGAGGCGGGTTAGTTGTAGTTTCGAAAAAAACTTGTGCAGGGAATAACTGCATATTGCCGAAAACTATATGGGAGGGAAGGAACTATAACTTAGGAGGAATGATTGTGTTTTTCGGCAAAAAGGAAACACCAGAAGATAAACGAGAAAAAGAAGTTCAAAAGTTCCTTAAAGAAAATTCGCTTGATGAAGTTTCAGAAAATGATTTGCAAATCCTACGGCGAATATCGTCAGATTTAGCTGGGCTTAATTTGTTAAAGGCTGGTTTGGCCCTGTCCTTCGCAAAGGCTGAAGAACAAGCGAAAGTTGCGTACCTGAGTGCATTAGTTGATCAGAATTGGATCATCATTAGAAAATTAGATGAAATTAGTAAAAAGCTGGACAACACTAATAACCCGCCTCAGCTTTAAACGAGACGGGTTATTATCATATTCTAATTTTTTTTACAGGGGAAATTGTTCTGTGTATTCTTGTGTGGAATCCCAGGGTGTTAGCTGCCATTGCGCAGCACACATTAGGCTAATTCTATAATTATGGCTGCGGTACAGTATTTGGTGCTATTCCGAAAATGCGATGGCTTTCGAAAAGGATGAGTGGATTGTCGAATATGGCTCCAGAAACAGATTTAATGAACGCTATTAGATCTTTTTGTCAGCAATTTGAAGATCATATAAAGATATTAAACTGCAACTGTAATTCAAAAAAATTTATGGACTTTGAAGCTGAAATAAAATGGTCAGAGAACGAATGGATTATACTCCGTTGTGAAGCAAAAGTAGCCTCACAAACGGATGGGGGTGAGTACAAGGAAAAATTTAATACCGTACATAAGATTTTTGGCGAAATACTAAAAGGACGTAACTTGAAACAGGATGGATACACGAATAAAGATAATATCGTGTATGGTTTTTTAATTCACAGCAGAGACGTTGGTTTTTATAAAAACCAGTATTGTCGAATGATTAATGATTGGAATATATTCGGAGAGGTTTTTAAGTCTAAATTTGTCATAGTATTTGACAGCACTGCAATGAAACTTGATTTTTACCAATGGAAAAACTTTTGGATAGATGGAGTTCTGGTCCGCAGTTTTTCAAATGCTAAATGATGAAGAGCTACTTTCTGAATAGGTCATAATTGAAAAGCCCTTCCTTAGAAAAAGGGCTTCTCTACATGTATTTGTCCATATAATCAGAGGTGTAAATAAAGTTCTGGCCGTATGCTACCATGTACCGCTTCATTTTTTCACGAAAGAATCTGTCTGCCAAAGCTAGCTCCACTATGAAAGCTTGTGCGCTTCCGAGTGACCTGTTTCGTTTTGCTTTACCGTAAAAAAGTTGGTTCCGAAAGTCCAGATTGTCGGCCACCTGAATCAAGTTTCCATACATAACCCTCGAATGTGTAGATGTCACTCGCGGTAGCTCTTCAAAGGTCTCTCCGAGATCCATATCTTCTACTCCCTTCCCATTCAATTTCTAATCGTCAGAAAACGCCCTCGGTTCAAAACATCATTCAGCACACTGCACACTAAGAGGCCCTGTCCAGAGAGGTGGGGGAGGTGCTGCGTAGCATAACACCATGCTTAGCGATAGATAACATCCCCGCGTTTGATCGATCCGTCCAGTGCAGCTTTGACTAGCTTCTGGTCATCAAAGCTCACTCGCTTCCCTGTTCCCACTTGCTCAGCATGCAGACGCCCATGGCTCACCGAATCAACTCTATATGCTTCGTTCGATGATACCGTAGTTGATGGAGTGTATAGAGAATGTGCAATAGAAAGCAAGACACCAAAGCTTAACACAGCCAGCAGACCCCATGACACTTTAGAGACCGTTTTTTCCAAGTCCTCAGTTTCTTCATCATCATCTTCCCAACCATCTTCATCTACATAACGAGGGCGCCTCCGATCTTCCCGATAGTACCTACGCTTCCGGGACATCCATAGCCGCCGCCCTTCTTACGGGTACTGGAACCCCGGTTCGTTTCTGATCAGGCCTTGCCTGGCGCTCAGCGATCCTGGCCATAGCCATAGGCTTTAGGTGCCCCTTTGCCCAGGCACTGAAATTGAGTGTTTTGGATATCTCCCACATTTCCCTCTCCAACGGGTCATTTACATTGAAGCAGACCGGCTTTCGTTCCGTTGCCACCGTCAACACCTCCTGAATTGAGTGGTGTAACCCTGTGTTGTGAAGAGCAGCGTGCTGTTGTGTTAATAAGTGATGCACAACGGATTGTCCAATATTCGGCTTTCTCCGAATAATTTTTCGATACCTTGTCCAGACTGCTGATGAGGTGATTAAATGTCAGGTTTAAACAAACCACGTACTCCCGCAGGGAAATTCCTTGATGAGCATGGAATTAGTCACTCCTACATCGCAGAAGAAACAGAACTGAGTATGGATACATTGACAAGGATATTTACCATTGGAAAGAAAACGCAAAATCCCACTCGGTCGACACGGAAGTTGATTCTTGAAGCGATAAAAAAGAAAATCCCGCAAGTCAAAATGTCTGACTTATGGGAAGATGAGTAAATGCGTATATTTAAAGTGGAAACAGGGAATAATGAATAATTTGTATATATCCTAAAGAGGTCAATCAGTACAACCGCCACAGCACCCTGATGTCTGCCTATCGGCACATCAAGGAGCCGAAATTCATGCACTGCGTCATTCGGGAAAAGGGCGAAGTCTACAAGGCACTCCGGGCGTTTTTTGGGAAGAAGGAAGCACTGACGTAGATTGGAACAACCGGGCGAGCAATCGTCCGGTTGTTTATTTTTATTGGTCGAAAAAGGGATGTTGTATAAAAATTGGTAAAATCATAAAATATAGGAAAACGATCTGAAGGAGGCTTACGATGTATCCGCAAAAACATCGCAGGCGAAATACACCGGCCTTTACTTTCCTCGCCTATTTCACCTTGGGTGCAGGGATCCTGTTATTTTCCATCGGTCTTTACAATGCATCGAACATGGAGCTGAATGAAAAGGGGTATTATATCGCATGCATGCTGCTTGTGGCGGTCGGGGCGATTTTGACACAAAAAGTGGTGAGGGACAATGATGAGGACAAGGCGATTATAGAAGAGCAGGAACGCGAATTTAATATGAAGGTGTCCAAAGCGGAAAAGGAAACGATAAATAAATAGACGTTCAAATGGCGGATGCTACATAAGAAACGTGCTGCACGATGAAGCTCCACACCTGGCATCCAGATCTTGGGCTTTTCTGATCAGGGCCGCGGGCAAAACGATGACCGAAATCATAACGGTGGAGAGGAAAACATACGAGGGAGACCCGTTGGGGTATCCCTCGTTTTATCTTGTCTGGACTCATTATTGGGTATCAGCAGGAAGCCAGCCTGACAGGAATGCGCCTCCGTCCGGGTGGTTGCTTGCCGTAAGCTCGCCTCCATGCTGCCGGATGATTCTCTGTGATATGGTCAGTCCCAATCCGGCACCTCCCGTATCACGATTTCTCGATTGCTCCCCCCTGTAGAGAGGTTCAAAGATATGCTTCAGCTCTTCTGGCGTAAAGCCCGGCCCCGAATCGTGGACAGTGAACGTCACTCGGGCTTCTTCCCGTCGACATTGAATGAGAATGTTGCCATGCATCGGTGTGTACCGCACGGCATTATCCAGCAAATTGCTCATCGCGCGCTCCAATAAGTGGGCATCACCTCGAGTCACACAGTCATCGGGCTCGAAAAGGACGACCATCGAGATGTGCTTCTGCTGCGCTTGCGGCTCCAGGCTGTCGATCGATGTTTGGATCATTCTTTTCAGGTCTACCCGATTCTCGACTCGCTCCGCCGCCAGGTATTCCATCTTCGTATAGGTGAAGAGATCCTCGACCAATCGGTCCAATTGCGCCGATTTTTCCTTGCAAACGGCAACATACTTTGCGACCTGATCCGGCGTTCTTGCAATTCCCTGCTCGAGTCCGTCCAAATAACCGCGTAAGGCAAATAACGGTGTCCGTAAGTCATGGGCTACGGCAGCGATGACGAATCGTCGTTGCTCCTCCAGCTCCGCTTGCTTTCGGTGGGAGCTTTGAAGTCCATTCACCATGACTTCAAACCCATCTCGAACCTCGGCGATCTCCTTGATGGTCGACTGGGGGAGCTGCACGTCCAAATCACCTGCAGCAATTTGCCGCGCTGACTGGCTCATCGTCTCAAGCGGCGTGAGCAGGAGCCTTCGCATTTGAACGCCTACGATAAAGAAAGCGAGCAGCAGTCCGACGAATGCCGCTGCCATGGGAACCAAGTAGGAATTGTGCCGGTCCGCTCCGATCTCGAGCGATTGGGTCGTGATGAAAAGGGCCGCCACAAAGAATATCCATGGCAGCTGCAAAAGGAGCACCAAGCTGAGCAAGCCATAAGTACGAATACGGAGCTTCTTCATGTTACCCCCTCGAAGCGGTAACCGACGCCCCATACGTTCGTCAAATATTGGGGCTGCTCCGGATTGCTCTCGATCTTGTCGCGGAGGCGGCTCAGATGGACGCGAATCGTATGCTTGTCCCCGACGCCGTCCCAGAACCTGGCGAGCAATTGAGCGTAGGTAAACACCTGTCTCGGATGCTCCGCAAACAATCGCAGCAATTCGTATTCTTTCGGCGTGAGCGAGACACTCGTTCCTTCGACGAATACTTCTCTCGTGGACAAGTCGAGCTTGATGCGGCCATAGTCCAACACTCTGCCCGGATTCTTTTGCTGCCGTCCGGTACGTCGTAAAACAGCCTTTACGCGGGCAACGATCTCGCCTGCCGAAGCGGTTTTGACGATATAATCATCGCCGCCGAGCGTCAGCCCGCGAATCTTGTCCACATCATCGCTGCGGGCACTCAAAAACAGGATGGGAACGCTGCACTCCGTCCGAACACGCCTGCAGAAATCAAACCCGTTTTGTCCCGGCATCATGATGTCGAGGATGATGCAGTGAACCGTGTTCTGTTTGAATGCCGACCATGCTTGCGTCGCGTCATTCGCCGTTACGACCTGAAAATGATCATTTTCCAAGAAGTCTCTCAATAGTTCAACGATGCTCTGGTCATCGTCCACGACCAAGATCGTAGGTCTTTCATTCACGTAGATCCCGCCTTCATTCAGAGGATTTACCCTTACCGACTACATCTTACCATCTCCTCTGCGAACCTTGCGTATTTCACGCATTCTGTGATGGTTTGTTTATCGTTTTGTAACCATTTTGGTGATTCGTTTGAGAGATTTCCTTGCTATCCTTCCTTTTAGTGAAGCGAATAAACGCATAGAAATGGGAGAGGGAAGCATGGATCGACGTCCATTCATCTACAAGCTGCTCGTGTGTGTCAGCTTGATTTACGTGCTCTATGTCTTGATCAACAATGTCGTCATTGATCCTGGCGCAGAGATGTTTCTCAGTCATAAGACGAGCCCAGGTCGTGAACTGAAGCCTCGAATCTGGTTAACGGTCATGTACATACACGTCGGGTTCGCCTGCATCGCGATGGCATCGGGGCTGATCAATTTTTCAACTCGCAGCTATGAGAAGCGCCGCAGTTTTCATCGTGTGAATGGCTACGTTTATGTAACGTCCGTGTTGTTTGCGGTGCTGACTTCTGGTTACATGGCACCCTACGCAACGGGAGGAAAAATGAGCAGCATAGGCTTTAACCTGCTCAATATCCTATGGCTAGTCATGACAGCCACAGCGCTAGTCCACATCCTGAAGAAACGGATTCCTTTGCATCGTCGGTGGATGATTCGGAGCTATGCCTTTTGTTTTACGAATATGCTGATTCATCTCCTCACCTTGGTGTTTCACCAGATGATCGGCCTCGATTACGTGACCAGCTACACGCTGGGACTTTACAGCTCGATCGCGCTTTTGATCATTGCTCCAGAGGTGCTATTTCGGATGGAGGCCAATTACCGTGAACATTGAAAGGCACCTTCCATGCATGCCTGTTCCCTCCATGGTGCAGACTAACGAAAAAGTGACCATCGGAGGCAGTCATGAAGAAAAAAATAGCCGATTCCCTGCTTACCCCCAAGCAACAGCCAGCCCCATTGAAAAGTGAAGAAAGTGAAAAAGAAGAGCTCATGAGTCAGGTATTGCAGACGGTTGCATTGACCGAAGAAACCGTCGAAAAACAGAAGGATCAATATCTGTTAGAGGGAAAATAGCAGGACGTGATACGAGCGGCGTTTGCGTCTTGGGCGTAATCGCCTGCATAAAACGGCTGAAAATGGGCCATACTGATTACTACACTGTTAACAACCTTTTTCAGCCCTCGCGATGTCGAGGTTTTTTTTTGCCCCATGATATTTTCATAGAAGCACTCCATCCGTCATTTTGGAAAATCCAATGACAGAGCGGGGTGCTTTTTTGATAGCAGAATAGGAGATTAGATTAGACGGAAGGATGAAACGATTGCTCGAGTCTCTTCATGAAAGCCTGTGCGGCCCTGCCCATATATTTATCGTTTCGATGGATGATCGCAAGCTCGCGAATCGGTGAGTTCGTGATCGGGATGGCTCGAATTCGCAGGGATTGGAAGCTGTCGATCAAGCGGCTGGGTTGAATGGTGGCACCGACTCCTTCTTTTACGAGCTGCAGCAAAGAAGTGGCGGACCCTGTCTCCATGATCGTTTGGATGGATATTTCTTGCTCCGTGCACCAGGAATCGAGTAACTGACGTCCATAAAAGCCTTTCGGGTACATGACGAATGGAATGCCGACCAAATCCTGCGCTTCCACATATTCCCGATCGGCTAGTGCATGTCCATCATCCACATACAGGCTGTAGGATTCCGTATAAAATGGGATTCGCTGCAGACGGCTGTCTGGTTTTAAGGACAAGCCTACTCCAAGGTCGACTTCATTGTCGAGGACCATTTCCGCAATTTCGATGGAGGAGATCACCTGGACTCTCGTATGGGGAAATTCTTTATGAAAATCGACGAGCAGCGGGGTTAGCCGATAATCCAGATCGGATCCTAATACGGCTACCCGCAGGTGACCAGCATGAAGTTCGGTTAGATCGCTGATGGCGCTCTTGGCATTTTCGAGCTTTTGGAAAATCTCCAGTGCGTAGCGTTCGAGAATCACTCCCGCCTCGGTCTTGACTGTCTTTTTTCCGATCCGATCAAACAAGGGCACGCCTACCGCGTCTTCCAAGACACGGATTTGTTGACTCAATGTGGGCTGGGAGATGCCCAGCTTATAAGCCGCTTCGGAAAAATGAAGCTCGTTACAGAGCGTGATGAAATACTGCAATTGTCGAAGCTCCATGGTATCATCCCCTTTAATGATAGCTGCAAACTATCATTTATATAGAAAAAATAGTATTGAGCTATATTTACAACCATCCTAAACTAAAAAAAGCGCAAATGAAAGGAGGTTGTACAAGTGCGTTTTTTATATCTCGTAGCCATTATTTTCTTTATGTCCCTTAACCTGCGACCGTCTATTACATCTGTAGGACCATTATTGGATGTGATCCAGACAGATTTGGGAATGAGCGGGGTTACAGCCAGTTTGCTTACGACTCTCCCCGTTTTTTGCATGGGGATTTTTTCTCTTCTCTCGATCCAATGGAGCAATCGCCTGGGCATCGAAAAGTCCTTATTCATCGCCATGCTTTTGATCTTCGCAGCCACATTCCTTCGAGGCTTCCTCTCCAGCAGCCTGCTCTTGCTGGCTACTTCTCTCTTTTCGGGAATAGGCATCGGGGTTGCGGGGCCGCTCCTCTCTGGATTCATCAAAAAGTATTTTCCAGACAAGCTGAGTGTCACGAGTGTGTACTCCGTCTCCATGGTCATCGGTGCTGCAGTCGCCACGAGCTTTTCCATCCCGTTGTACACCTGGATGAACGATTCCTGGCAGCAGGCCCTGAGCTTTTGGAGTGTATTGGCCGGTATCGCAGCCTTGCTGGTGCTGCCTCTTCTCGTAACAGGCAAGAGGGAGCCGGTTGCGATGACTGCGCCTATGATGCGGATCACCAATCCGCGTGTCTACGGATTTATGATGTTCTTTGGATGCATGGCCGCTATTTTTTACTCGGTAACGGCCTGGCTGGCGCCTATCGCCAAATCCATGGGGATGAGCGATTCACAATCTGGCATGATTCTCACCTTATTTACCGTGATTCAGATTCCCGTCAGCTTTCTCTTGCCCATTCTCGTCGGAAAAACCGGAAAACGAAAGAAGTGGTTGCTGCTCTGTGGGGTATCGGAGCTCGTAGGAGTGACTTTGCTATTGGGGCATGCTTCTCCTTGGATCGCGACGATTTTTCTAGGGATCGGCGCAGGAGGTCTGTTTCCACTCGCTCTATTGATTCCGTTGGGAGAGGCACGCAGCGCAGAGGAGGCGACTTCGTGGTCGGCACAAATGCAATTCGGCGGTTTTATCATAGGGGCCACTGGACCTCTGCTCGTCGGTCTCACGACAGATGTGTTTGACAGCAGCAGCTACACTCCCGCCCTGCTGGTTATCATGCTGACGATCGTGGCATTGCTTGCAGCTGTATGGAATATGGAAAAGAAACGCGAAGTCGACCGTGCGTGTTAATGTGCTGACCGGTAGCCGCCCGAAAATCCCTTAGGCCATGTCCTAGGGGATTTTTTGATGTCCCAAAGAACATGGCCTTATACGAGTGCTTGGTTAAAAGAGCCAGGAAACCCAGTAAGCCAGGATAACCAGCGTAAACAGAACGGTAATGGGGATGACGATCGTCGTGACTCTCAGGTATTCTCCCCACGTAATCTTCACTTTCCCCTTTTTTAAGATGTGCATCCAAAGAAGGGTTGCCAGTGTTCCCATCGGCAGAAGGAGGGAGCCGATGTCGCTGCCGATGACACTCGCCAGATAAGCGATTTTGAGCGTGAGTGGATCGAGTCCCATGTTCGTCAGAGTAAGCGTTCCCACCATCAGGGCGGGATGGTTGTTGAAGAGATTGGACAGGATGGAAACGAGGAGTCCCATCATGACACTGGCTTGTGTCAAACTTCCGGAAACGATGGGTTGGAAAAATTGAATCAGCCACTGCGTCAATCCGATATTGTGCAAGCCGTAAATGATCACGTACATGCTGAAGGCGAAAATGAGAATATGCCAAGGAGTTTTCTTTAGCATATCAGCCGGTGATATTTTCAGATAGACCCAGCGCCAGCCGAGGAGAAAGAAGGAACCGATCACTGCCATGGCTGGAACGGGAAAATGAATGTAGGAGGCGATGAAAAGGCTCGCACGAACAGCTAACACGAAAAATAACAGGTAGCCCATGAACTTTGTTCGCTTCTCTCTCGGGATGGGAGAAGAGTCACCTTTCAGAGGATGGCTGTACTTCGAAGAGAGGGTGAGTCGATTGGTAGGGAGTTGACGAGGCAGTACGCGGTAAAAGTAGGCGTACAGCAGCAGGGCAAGCAGAACCAGTCCAAGTGTAGCTGGAACAAACATCATGGCCGTGTGCATGTAGAGGTCCATGTTTACAATTTTCAACGCGATCAGATTCACGATATTGCTTACCCCGATCGGTGCGCTGGATGCGGTGGCGATCAAGGCTCCGCTGAGCAAATAAGGGATCTTCTCGTGATTTTTCAACCCTAATTTTTGGAGCAGGAGCAGCAGGATCGGTGTGGTAATGAGGATGCTGCCATCGTTATTCACGAACAGGGTCATCAAAAAGCAAAGCAGGTTGGTGTACCAGAAGAGGCGAATCCCGGATCCTTTTGATTTCGCTGCCAAGTTTTCAGCAGTCCAGTGAAAGAATCCAAAGCTCTCCAATACAATCGCCATGACAATGGTGGCGATGATGGTGATAGCTGCTCCACCGATGGTCTCGGTGATGGTTAACAGATCGCCAAAAGACACGCTGCCACTGATAAAGACAAAAAAGGCTCCCACTGAGGCAGGTATCGCTTCGTTTACGTGAGGCCGCCAAAAGATGAAGAGGATGGTGCACAGGAATGACATAATGGTCAGAGGGACCATGAGCTCAGACATCTTTGGCGTCACTCCTTTGTTTTCGTATAGTAAACATCGCTAATTTACAGTCCTTTCACTTGTCCCTGACGAATCCTACTGTATCAATACGTAATCCTTCATCGAATTGACCTAAACTTGTACCCTTTTTCTAAATCTTCCACGATTATCAGGAGTCGTTCGTCCAGTGGCAGCCTAGGCATCCATGGTTTATTCTCACAGTAATGCGAAAAATGGAGGGCATCGGGAAATGACGGTTGAAGAAGTGCTGAAGAAGCTCGCGGAGATGGGAACGGAGCAGACGAAGAAGACCTTTATGCGGCATGGAGCCAAGGAACCCATTTATGGCGTTCGAATTGGGGACATGAAAAAGCTAGTGAAAGAAGTGAAACGGGACCAGCAGCTGGCACGCGCGTTATATGAGACAGGCAATCACGATGCGATGTACTTAGCGGGGCTGACTGTGGATTCAAAGAGCATGACAAAAGAGGATCTGCAGGCCTGGGTGAAAAAAGCGTACTGGTACATGCTGGCGGAATACACGGTGGCCAGCGTCGCTGCTGAAAGTGATCATGCCCTGGAGCTCGCGCGAGAATGGATACAGTCTAAAGAAGACACGGTAGCTACATGCGGCTGGAACACATACTCCAACTACCTGTCTATTACTCCCGATGAGCGCTTGGATCTGCAAGAAATCAAAGAGCTGCTCACGCTGATCAAGGGTACGATCCACGAGGAAAGAAATCGGGTACGGTACACGATGAATCAATTTGTGATTTCGGTGGGGACTTACGTGCTTGCCCTTCATCAGGAGGCTCAGGATGTGGCAGCGAACATAGGGACGGTACGTGTGGACATGGGGGAGACAGCTTGCAAGGTCCCATCGGCTACGGAATATATCAAGAAAGTAGAAGAACGAGGCAAGGTCGGTCAAAAGAGAAAGACCTGTATTTGCTAGGGTCATCCCCTTGGAATTGATTGTAATGTTTAAATTTGCTAAACTTCCTCGACTCTTTTCAGAGGATGTGCTATCATGAGACCTTGTTAACGTATTACCACTTTACCATAGTAAACAATAGGTCTTAGGGGGATCATCATGAAAAGATTTGCAGCTATTTCTATCTTACTTACCGCCATGCTGTCACTCGTAGTCGGATGCTCCAATACCCATACCGGCGCCAGCAGCAACCAGTTGATCATCGGAATTGATGACAAATTTGCACCAATGGGCTTCCGCGATGAAAAAAATGAAATCGTCGGCTTCGATATTGACTATGCGCGAGCGGCTGGGGAAAAGATGGGGAAAGAAGTCGTTTTCCAAACCATCGACTGGAGCTCCAAGGAATCTGAATTGAACAGTGGCCGGATCGATTTGATCTGGAATGGATATACAATTACGGATGAGCGCAAGCAAAAGGTTTTGTTCACCAAGCCTTATTTGAAGAATGCACAAGTGATCGTGACTGCAGCGAATTCGCCTATTACGAAGCTGGATGATCTGTCCGGTAAAAATGTGGGTCTGCAAAAGCTTTCCTCTGCTGCAGACGCTTTGGACGCGAGTCCTATCAAAAACAATATCAAAACCATCACAGAGTTCCCTGACAATGTACTCGCATTGAGCGACTTGAAAATCGGACGCGTGGACGCAGTGGTCATCGACAAGATCGTAGCCGATTATTACATGGCGAAGGACAAAGGTACGTTCAAGCAGCTGGACGAGTCTCTCGCGCCAGAAGAATACGGGATTGGCGTGAAAAAAGGCAACGAAGCGCTGCGAAATGACCTGCAAAAAGCACTGGACACCATGAACCAGGATGGAACAGCTGCTAAGATCTCGGAAAAATGGTTTGGCGAGAATCGGGTATTGAAGTAAACGGGTAAGCAATCGTTTATCGAGGCTTCGCCGCACATCCGGCGGAGCCGCATTTTTATTTTCGGTTAGACTTTGGACTAGGAGCATACGAGTATGAGCGCAGATTATATCCTCACTATTACCAAGCCGATGCTGGAAGGCGCACAGATGACAGTATTGCTGTTTCTCGTGGCCATCGTGCTGTCCATTCCGCTGGGCTTTCTCATCACACTCATGGCGAAAAGCAGCATCAAAGCGGTGGCATGGATCGCGCACACGTACGTTTATGTCATGCGCGGAACACCGCTGCTTTTGCAATTGCTGTTTATTTGCTTCGGGCTTCCGCTGCTGCCTGTTGTGGGTGAATATCTGGTGTTTGATCGTTTTGTGGCGGCGTGCATCGGATTTGTCCTCAATTATGCCGCGTATTTTGCCGAGATTTTTCGGGGCGGCTTGCTGGCGATCGACAAAGGTCAGTACGAAGCTGCCCAAGTTTTGGGCTTTGGCAAGTGGCAGACCACGACCAAGATTATCTTGCCGCAAATGTTTCGCGTAGCATTGCCAGCGGTCTCCAACGAGTCCATTACGCTGGTAAAGGATACGGCATTGCTGTATGCGGTAGCGGTTCCAGAGCTGCTCCACTACGCACAGACAGCGGTGAACCGCGACTTTACGATCGTTCCGTTTTTCATCGCAGGCGTCATCTATCTGGTCATGACTCTTTTGTTGACGTTGTTCTTTAAGTGGTTGGAAAAACGATTTAAATATGAATAAAAGGATTGGCGCGCTATGGCAATCATTCAAGTAAACCAGATGAAAAAATCATTTGGCACGTTGGAAGTATTGAAAAATGTCAGCTTTGAAGTAAACAAGAACGATGTGGTAGCTGTCATCGGCCCCTCAGGCTCGGGAAAGAGCACGATGCTCAGAAGCCTTGTCTATTTGGAGCAAGTAAACGGAGGCAGCATCCGCGTGCAGGATCAAGATCTCGTGCGCGACGGCGTGTACGCGAGCCCACAGAAGATCAAGGAGATCACCTCCAAGATGGGCATGGTGTTTCAGCATTTCAACCTGTTTCCTCATTTGACCGTAAAAGAAAATTTGGAGCTGGCTCCTCGCGTCGTAAAAGGTGAGTCTGCAGAGGAAGTTCAGCGCAAAAGTGCGGAGCTGCTTGCGAAAGTAGGCTTGTCCGATAAAGCGGATCACTATCCTGCGAGGCTTTCTGGAGGGCAAAAACAGCGCGTGGCCATCGCCAGGGCTTTGATGATGGACCCTGATATTTTGTTGTTTGATGAACCGACATCGGCGCTCGATCCAGAGCTCACAGGGGAAGTCTTGCAGGTCATCAAGCAGCTCGCACAAGAACGGATGACGATGATGGTCGTGACGCATGAAATGGGATTTGCGCGGGAAGTAGCGAACAAGGTCATGTTCATGGATAACGGAGAGTTCATCGAGGCGGGGACGCCGGATCTGATGTTCACCAATCCGCGGTTTGAGCGGACGAAAGCATTTTTGCAGAAAGCGTTGAAATAGACTTCGGCTATGTGTGTAGCCGGAGTTTTTTTTCTAGGAGGCGACTCCTCGGGGGAGCAGGGGAGGAGCCGCGACTAGCCCTACATGACGGGATAGTTGAGGTATCTCATATGGATGAAAGAATAGAAGTGGTCACTGAACGAATCAGCGTTTAAAAAGGCATTGTAGGCATAGGGGGAGACACGGCAATAAACCGTTTCACGTCCGTCCAAAAATCGTATGTACAAGCGCTGGGATCTCAGATCGTATCGAGTGGAACGGATCAGACGAGAATCGAGTTTTTTGTAAGAGGGCTCCTGCTCGTCAGGAGCAGGCCGTGAAACTAGCTGGCGAATGAAAGATCTCACTTCATGCGGACTCCTTTTGCGTATTCTTGGAAGCAGAATTATTTCTTTGAGTTCTTTATTTTACTCAAAAATTTGTATTCAGAATACAAAAAGAACACACCGACAGAAAGATGAGCGAAAAGAACTGCGTTGAGTGCGACATTCGGAATAGTAGAGAACATGCAGAGCCTCCTGTAAAAAAAGACATCTAGGACGTGTTTCTTAGATTCGCTGTCGCTTTAGTTCTTAGGTCCTGGTTTCGTGGTGGAAGCGAGCACGAAATGGTTCGTAGTGCTTGACGACTAATGGGTGATTTTGTCGAAATAAGTCTATATTACCTATTATGATTTTGTCAATAAACCGATAGTGGTAATATTCCGAATTGAATTCGCTCCTTTTTAAACACCTCAACTTTGTAATTCTCACTTGACCTATAGGAATTTCGTTATTAAACTGATTGCATAACAAGCCGATCAGACAGCTGAAGGCTCCCTTACTTGCAGACGCAAACGTGAGGGAGCCTTTTTTGTACAGGTAAGGATGCCTGGATGTCCAATAACAGGAGGAATCATGCAATGGCTACTACCAGACAAGTAAAGCTCGGTGCCTTTATCCATGGAGTCGGCGGTCACATCGCGGGCTGGAGACATCCGCTGGCTCAGACGGATGCCAGTATTGACTTTGGCTTTTACACATCACAGGCGCAGAAGGCAGAAGGAGGCAAGTTTGATTTCGTATTTATCGCTGACGGGTTGTTCATCAATGAGAAATCCATTCCCCATTTCCTGAACCGGTTTGAGCCTCTGACCATCCTGTCGGCGCTCGCTGCGGTGACCTCGCGTGTCGGCCTCGTAGGGACGGTGTCCACCTCGTACAGCGAGCCGTTCACCGTCTCGCGTCAGCTCTCTTCTCTCGATCACATCAGTGGCGGCCGAGCAGGATGGAACGTCGTGACATCACCATTGGAGGGCTCCGCGCTGAATTATAGCAAGTCGATCGAGGAGCATCCGGATCATGCCAAGCGCTACCGCATTGCCACCGAGTATCTGGAGGTTGCAAAAGGGCTGTGGGACTCGTGGGAAGATGATGCCTTTGTGCGGGATAAAGAAACGGGGGTGTTCTTTGATCCCAATAAAATGCACACGCTGAATCACAAAGGCGAGTTTTTCTCAGTGCAAGGTCCCCTCAACATCGGACGCTCCAGGCAAGGACAGCCAGTGATCTTTCAGGCGGGGGCTTCGGAAGCTGGCAAGAGCTTTGCCGCTACGTGGGCGGACGCGATTTTCACCGGACATCTGACCTTGTCTGACGCCAAGCAGTTTTATGAGGACGTAAAAAACAGGGCGGCTGCTGCGGGACGCAATCCGGATGAGGTCATCATCATGCCGGGCATCGCACCGATAATCGGACGGACGGAGGAGGAGGCCGAGCAAAAGTATCAGGAGCTCGCGAATCTGGTATCCATCGACCAAGCCTTGGCTTACCTGGGCAGGTATTACGATCACCACGATTTTTCCGTGTACGAACTCGACGCGCCTTTTCCCGATCTGGGGGATGTGGGCAGGAACAGCTTTCAAAGCACCACAGATCGTATCAAGCGTGATGCCCAAAAGGACAATCTGACCCTTCGTCAGGTAGCGCTCCAGGAGACGACGCCTCGACCCTTGTTCATGGGAACGCCAGAGACGGTAGCGAATCTCGTACAGGAATGGTTCGTAGAGCGTGGTGCCGACGGCTTCATTGTCAGCTCAAGCATTCCCTATGCCTTGAATGACTTTATTGATCTGGTCGTTCCGATTTTGCAGGAGCGAGGTGTTTTCCGGACCGAGTATGAGGCGGATACGCTGCGCGGCAATCTGGGCCTCTCCATCCCGGCTAATCGGTATGCGGCGAAGACGAATCAGGCACTCGTATAGGATGTGCCGCCTGGCATATAGAAAAAGCTGTCCCGGCACGGAGCACGAGGGACAGCTTCTTTTTATGGGGGGCTTTTTACAGGACGGGCGATTCCGAGAACGCCTCGACGAGCAGCTCATACGAATGGACTCGTTTCTGAAAGTCTTTGACGGGCGTCGTGATGATGACTTCATCCACCTGATACGTGCGTTGGATATCGAGCAGCTTCGCGCGCACGGTTTCTTTGGAGCCAAAGATGATGTTGGCTTCCTTCACTTCGATGGTAAAGGCTTCGGCCGAGTGCTTCCCGTATTCTTCTGCCTTTTTCAGACTGTTCACCGTGATCGTCTTTCCGCTCGCCAAGTGAATCTTGACCAGTTCGTTTTCTGACGCCAGCCCTCTGGCATCCTCGTCGGTGTCGGACACGATCACGGAAAGGGCGAGAATCGCCTGGGGCTTCTGCAGCGAGCCGGGGGCGAATTTCTGGCGGTACGTGCTGATTGCCTCCAAGCTGACTGCTTCATCGCTGTTGATAAACTGGGCAAAGACGTAAGGAACGCCCCGTGCAGCGGCCAGCTCCGCACTCGATACACTCGTGCCCAGCAGGTAGAGGTCGGCAGGCTGCGGAGGAATCGGAATCGCCTTTAATCCATGAAGCGCATGCTCGGGCTCCAGGTTGTTGTGCAGGAATTTCTCCAGCTCCACGAGCTTTTCTTCGAGGGAAGGAGCCGATGTTGCGTCCCCCTGCTGCAAGGCCCGTGTAGAGAGGGGAAGCCCCCCTGGAGCCCTGCCGATGCCCAGATCGACCCTACCCGGGGCGAGCGAGGCGAGAACGTGGAAGTTTTCCGCTACTTTATAAGGACTGTAATGCTGGAGCATGACTCCTCCTGAGCCGATCCGGATGCGCTCGGTTTTTGCCAGCAGATGTGAGATGAGCACTTCCGGAGAGGAACCGACCACATGATCCAGGTCGTGGTGCTCGGATACCCAGAAGCGATGGTACCCGAGTCTCTCCGCGATTTTGACCAGCTCAATCGTATGCGAAAAGGCTCGTGCGGCCGACTCCCCGTTTTGTATGGGAGTCTGGTCCAAGATACTAAGTGTTAGCGCCACCGTATATTTCCCCCTAATCGTAAAAATGTACGCAAAAAGCCCCTTAGCAGCTTCTAAGAGGCTTCTGGTATGTCCAGTCAGCAAATTGGGCGATATTAAATTCTTTATTTCTTAGTTGTTTACTAGGATTTTATCGGTCGCACAGACGATTGTCAACGACATTTATCCGATCAAGTCCAAGAAAAAGAAGGTTGACGGATACAAAATCAAGAGATAAAATACCGAGTAATCAGATCAGAATTTAAATATATCGTCGACCAGACCACTGGAGACTTCTGCTTGCCTTCATTCTTTTCGGAATGGGGAAGTGGGGGTCTCTTTGTTTTTTGAAGGCGGGCGTACGGTAGGGAGATGGAGGAGAAGCATATGGCTGTGCAGCAAAAAGTCGTGTTGTGGGGAAGAAATGGGTGCTCGTTTTGTGAGAAGGCAAAAGCCGTCCTGGAGGCGCACAACCACCCGTATGAGTGGATCGATGTGGAGGGCAGAGACGTTCTGCGCGATGTGCTCGAGGTCAAGTATGGAACGCGCCTGATCCCGGTCGTGGAGATCGGTAGAGAAGGCAAGTACGAAGCGCTGCTCCACACAGAGCTGGATCGTCTGGCATCCTTTCTAACCAATAAATGAGAGCCGAGGAGGATACGCAGTGGGAACCCAATCGAGCGTGCTTGCACAGACAGAGAATTCCCTTCGGCAAGAGGACATGGAGCGTGTGCCAAAAGAGAGAATGATCGAGCTTTTGCACGTGGAAAAGACATTTGAGAGTGGCGGAAAGACGATCCATGCGCTCAAAGGCGTGACATTGACCGTAGAAAAAGGAGACATCTTTGGGGTCATCGGCTTCTCCGGAGCGGGAAAGAGCACACTTCTGCGCACAGTGAATCTCCTAGAGCGGCCAACCGCGGGGAAAGTCATCGTAGACGGCAGGGACCTCGCTGCCTTGTCTGTCCGCGAGCTGCGAAGCGTCAAGAAAAGCATCGGGATGATCTTTCAGCAGTTCAACCTGCTCGAGTCAAAGACCGTTTTTGAGAATGTCGCCATGCCGCTCGTGCTGAGCCAGACCCCGAAAAAGGTCGTACAGGAGCGTGTAGCCGAGCTGCTGTCATTCGTAGGTCTCTCTGATAAGGCAAAGAGCTTTCCCGATGAATTATCGGGGGGGCAAAAGCAACGGGTCGGTATCGCCCGCGCTCTGGCGACCAATCCCTCCATTCTGCTCTGCGATGAGGCCACTTCGGCGCTCGACCCGCAGACGACGGATTCGATCCTGCAGCTGCTGAGAAGAGTGAACAAGGAATACAACATCACGATTCTCATGATCACGCATGAAATGAATGTGATCAAGGAGATCTGCAATCGGGTCGCTGTCATGGAGCAGGGGACAGTGGTGGAGCAAGGCAATGTACTTGAGCTGTTCGCCCATCCCCAGACGGAGGTGGCACGCAATTTTGTCAAATCCGTCATCCGGGACGACATTCCACCCAGTGTGTATCAGGCTTTGGATGCCGTGAGAGGGAAATCGCGCCTCTTCCAGATCCATTTCGTGGGCGAAAACACCGGGCAGCAGATCATCTCTCAGCTGGCCAAACGGTTCCAGGCGGAGGTCCGCATTCTGTTTGGAAACATCACGGAGCTGCAGGGCGTGCCCTTTGGGAACTACATCGTGGAGCTGGGGGGCAATGAAGGCGATGTGGTCCGGGCGTACCAGTACCTTCGGCAGCAAAATGTGTCAGTGAAGGAGATTTTGTAGATGGAAGTCAGCTCTGATCAAATGCTGCAAGCTGTTTACCAGACTTTGTACATGGTGGGAGTCTCCCTGATCTTCGCCACGATCATTGGTTTGCCGCTGGGGATCTTGCTGGTCGTCACGCGCAAAGGCCATATCTTGGAGAACCAGGCCATCTTTTCCGTATTGAATCCCATCATCAATGTTTTTCGTTCCGTCCCATTCATCATTTTACTGGTGGCGATCATACCGTTAACGCGTCTGATCGTGGGGACATCCATCGGCACCACCGCTGCGATCGTGCCGCTCGTCATCTACACGGGTCCATACATCGCCCGTCTGGTAGAGAACTCGCTGCTGGAAGTGAATGCTGGCATCATCGAGGCCGCAGAGTCGATGGGGGCGACGCCCGTGCAGATCATCTTCCGCTTTTTGATTCCGGAAACGCTCGGCTCCCTCGTGCTCTCGATCACGACCGCCACGATCGGTCTGATCGGCGCGACTGCGATGGCTGGGGCAGTCGGCGGTGGCGGAATCGGGGACCTGGCGATCACGTACGGCTATCAACGCTTCAGTACGATTACCATCGTCGCGACGGTCATCGTACTGATCGTGTTCGTGCAGGGCATCCAGTCGCTGGGCAACAGGCTGGCGCGAAAAATCCGCAGAAAATAACGCTGAAATCCCCAAGGATAATAGACAGGAGAGACATCCATG
This sequence comes from Brevibacillus choshinensis, assembly GCF_016811915.1. Lineage (NCBI taxonomy): Bacteria > Bacillati > Bacillota > Bacilli > Caryophanales > Paenibacillaceae > Brevibacillus > Brevibacillus choshinensis. The sequence continues at coordinate 1,049,654 of NZ_CP069127.1, forward strand.
AAGAAATTTGCCATTTTTCTATCACTGTTCCTCTTCGCGAGCCTGGCTGCTGGCTGCGCGAAAACAGAGGATTCCAAAGCGCTGAAAGTCGGCATCCGCGGCTCTGAAAGCAGGACGTGGGAATTCGTAAAGGAACAGGCGCAAAAGCAGGGGCTGAATATCGAGCTGGTTCAGTTTAATGCCAATGTGAATCCAAATACGGTGCTGCTCGAAGGCGACATTGATGCCAATGCGTTCCAGCACGTCGCTTTCCTCGATCAATTCAATCAGAAGAACAACTCGGACATCGTGCCGGTGGGCTCGACGATCATCGCACCGCTGGGGATTTACTCGGATAAGTTCAAGAAAATCGAAGAAATACCGGATCACGCCAAAATCGCGGTTCCCAATGACGATTCCAACTGGGGACGCTCCCTGGTGCTCCTGCAGGAAGCGGGTCTGATCAAGGTCGTCGACAATTTCGACGGCTTTGGCGGGGCGGATAAAATCAAGGAGAACCCGAAAAATCTCGAAATCGTTCCCGTGGATGGCGCGACCACACCGCGTGTGATGAAGGACGTGGCTGCTTCCATCATCAATAACGGAGTTGCAGTCGAAGCCGGATTCTTTTTGAAGGACTCCATTTTCCATGAAAGCCAGACAGCGAAGCCGTATATCAACGTCATCGCGACCACCAAGCAAAACGAGAACAAGGAAGACCTGAAGAAGCTGGTCCAAGTCTATCAATCGAAGGAAGTCTCAGACTTTATCACCAAGACCTATCAAGGCAATTACATTCCAACGCAAGTGACGGTAGAGGAGCTAAAGAACTTCAAGAGCGCGTATGCGAGCAAGTAACGATGGGGGGCAAACCCAAGGAGGAAATTTGATGGCGCAAAAGAGACAAATCCATTTTTCCGCCTATCTGGTGGGCACGGGAATCCACGTCGCATCCTGGCGTCTGCCCAGCGCGCAGCGAAATGCCAGCATCGACCTGGAGTTTTACAAAAAGATGGCGCAGACGGCCGAACGGGGAAAGTTTGACATTGCCTTCATCGCTGACAGTCTGGCCGTCAATGAAGACTCCCACCCGAATATTTTGAATCGCTTTGAGCCGACGACCTTGCTGGCTGCACTGGCAGGTGCGACCTCCAAGATCGGGCTCGTGGCGACAGCTTCCACGACCTATCATGAGCCTTACAATTTGGCAAGGCTCTTTGCTTCCGTCGACCACATCAGCAATGGCCGCGCCGGCTGGAATATGGTCACGACTGGCGACGCTACGGGCGAGACGGGTCGCAACTTCAGCCGTCAGTCCCACGTGGAGCACGACGAACGCTACAAGCAGGCCGAAGAGTTCATCGATGTCGTGCAGGGCTTGTGGGACTCCTGGGAGGATGATGCTTTCGTCCAGGATAAGGAATCCGGCGTGTATTTCGATCCGCAAAAACTGCATCGGCTGCATTACAAAGGCCAGTACTACTCGGTGCAAGGCCCTCTCAATATCGGCCGGTCGAGACAGGGTCAGCCCGTCATCGTCCAGGCGGGAGCATCCGAGCCGGGGCAGCGGCTGGCGGCGAGAACGGCAGAAGTCGTCTTCTCGCACGTCAAGGATTTCGAGAAAGCAAAGGCGTTCTACAAAAGCTTGAAAGGAAAGCTGGCAGACTTTGGGCGCACGCCAGACCAGCTGCATATTTTGCAAGGCATTTCCCCGATCGTGGCGGATTCAAAGGAAGAAGCGGAAGCGATCAATCGCCAGCTGCATGACCTGCTGCTGCCGGAGCAAGGCTTGCGGTTCCTGTCCGGCTATCTGGGCAAAGTCGATTTCAGCAAATATACGCTGGACACTCCTGCCGCGGAGGTGGAATTTCCTCCCGACAACGGCATCCAGAGCCACTTTGAACGGATGACGGAGCTGATTCAAAAAGAAAACCCGACCTTGCGCGAGCTGTACGCCCTGCTCGAGGGGGGCGTGAACCGGGAGCTCGTGGGTACGCCAGAGCAGATAGCGGATGTCCTGGAGAAATGGTTTACCGAAGGAGCTGCTGACGGATTTATGTTTGTCGCACCGATTCTTCCGCAAGGGCTGGAGGATTTTGTAGATAAGGTGGTTCCCATTTTGCAGGAGCGGGGCCTGTATCGCCTCGATTATGAAGGCGACACGCTGCGCGATCATCTGGGACTGCGCAAGCCGGTCAATCGCTTTGCTGCAAACAGCCAGGTATTGACCAATGTAGAAGCATGAATACGAGGGCGAAGGAAGGAGAGAGCGACGAATGGGCAACCCGGCATTAGAAGGACTCGCGGCGCAACTTACCCCGCAACTGATCCACATTCGCCGGCATCTGCATCAGTACCCGGAGATCGCCTACGAAGAGGTTCAGACCACTCGTGCCATTCGGGGGTGGCTGGAAGAAGCGGGGATTCGCATCCTCGGCGTTCCACTGCAAACAGGGGTAGTGGCCGAGGTGAGCGGCAGGGAAGATGGCCCCACCATCGCCTTGCGAGCGGATATTGACGCGCTGCCGATTCAGGAAGAGACGGGCCTGCCGTACGCGTCCCGAATTGCCGGAAAGATGCATGCCTGCGGCCATGACTTTCATACAGCGGCAGTTCTTGGTGCTGCTTACCTGCTGAAGTCCCAGGAGGAGCGGCTAAAAGGCACGGTGCGATTTATTTTCCAGCCAGCAGAGGAAAAGGGAACGGGTGCGAGGCAGATCGTGGAGAGCGGTGCGCTGCGAGACGTGCAGGCCATTTTCGGGCTGCACAATAAGCCCGATCTTCCGGTAGGAACGGTTGGCATCCGAGCTGGGGCGCTCATGGCTGCGGTAGATGGCTTTGATATCGAGGTCGAAGGAGTGGGCACACATGCGGCCATACCGGAAGCTGGGATCGATCCGATCGTGGCAGCGGCTCAGATTGTCACCTCCCTGCAGACAATCGTCAGCCGCAACATCAGCCCGCTGCACAATGCCGTCGTAAGCGTGACCAGCATTCACGGGGGAACGGCCTGGAACGTGCTTCCGGACAAAGTCGTACTGGGCGGCACGGTGCGCACCTTCCAGGAAGAGGTGCGAGCCAGCATACCGGGACACTTTCGGCGAATTATCGAAGGCGTCACCGCAGCGTATGGCGCCAAAATCAGCCTGCGGTGGTTCGAGGGTCCGCCACCTGTGAACAATGACGAAGCGTTGACGCAGCTCTCGATTGCCGCTGCAGGCAAGGCAGGCCTGCAGGTCGTCACACCGATGCCATCCCCTGCCGGAGAAGATTTCGCCTACTACCAAAAGAGCATTCCCGGATCATTTGTCTTTATCGGCACTTCCGGCATCAGGGAATGGCATCATCCCGGCTTTACCTTGGACGATTCCGCGTTGCGGCAGAGCGCGTTGTATTTGGCGGAAGCGGCGATCGCTGCATCGGAGAAGGGGTGAGCGGATGGTTGGCATTCACAAGCTGAACAAAACGTACAAGTCGGCAAAGGGCGTCATCACTGTTTTGCAGGACATCGATCTGCACATCGAAAAGGGAGACATTTTCGGCATTATCGGCTTTAGCGGGGCTGGGAAATCCACACTGATCCGCTGCCTCAACAGACTGGAGGAGCCGGACTCGGGCAGAATCGAGATCGGGGGAAAAGTGGTGACGAATCTGAGCGAGAAGGAGCTGCGGCAGGCCCGCCAAAAGATCGGGATGATTTTTCAGCAGTTCAACCTGCTCGACGCCAAGACGGTTTTTCAAAACGTGGCCTTTCCCTTGGAGGTGGCGGGGCTTCCCAAACGCTACATTCAGCAGCGGGTACGAGAGATACTCGATCTCGTCCAGCTGGGCGACAAGGCAAATGTCTATCCGTTTCAGCTGAGCGGCGGACAAAAACAGCGGGTGGGCATCGCCCGGGCATTGGTGAACGAGCCGGAACTTTTGCTCAGCGATGAGGCGACCTCCGCGCTTGATCCGCAGACGACGTACTCCATCCTGGAGCTTCTCAAGGATATCAACCGCCAGCTGAACCTGACGATCGTGCTGATCACCCATGAGCTGGACGTGCTGCAGCACATTTGCAACAACATGGCCGTTCTGGAAAAAGGGAGAATCGTCGAGACCGGTGCCGTGGAAAAGTTTTTCCTGCGGCCGGAGAGCGATACGGCGAGACGCTTTGTCAGCATTATCGATCATTACCGGGATAGGCGGAATGTGATGGAAGGAGTGGGGGCGGGCATATGAGAGACGATCTGCTCGAGCTGCTCTGGGAGGGACTGCTGGAGACGCTCTACATGGTGTTCTGGTCGTCGCTGTTTGCCCTGGCGATCGGAATCATTCTCGGGGTCACGCTCGTGGTCACGGAAAAGGGCGGCATCCTGGAGGCTCCCAGGCTGAACAAGGCGATCGGAACAGTCATCAATGGCGTCCGATCTCTACCGTTAATTATTTTGATCGTCCTGCTGCTGCCGCTGTCACGGCTGATCGTAGGGACTTCATTGGGACCGACTGCGGCCATTGTGTCCCTTTCGATTGGCGCAGCCCCCTTTCTCGGGCGCATCATCGAAAACTCGCTCAAGGAAGTGAGCGCGGGGAAAATCGAAGCGGCAAAAGCAGTAGGAGCGACTCCGGCTACCATCATTTTTCGCGTGCTGATTCCCGAAGCGTTGCCAGCGCTCGTCCGCGGGATCACGATCGGGATCATCGGCATCACGGAATTCACGGCAGTAGCAGGTGCGATCGGTGCGGGAGGTCTCGGCAGCCTGGCGATCCGCTTCGGCTACCAGCGCTTCCGGGAGGATGTCCTGATCGCGACCGTCATTTTGATCATCCTGCTCGTTCAGGTCATTCAATGGACGGGGGATTCCATCGCCAAATCAATCAACAAAAAACGGTACAAGTTTGAGTGAAAAGAGAGAACAAAGATAGAAAAAGAAGAGAAACCAATTGAGGGAGTGGCGTGCATGAGCAAGAAAGGCTTGGGTGTTTTATTCTCCGTACTCGTGGGGGTAAGTGTGCTGGTGGCTGGGTGCGGCTCTGGTAATCAGGCTGCGCAGACCAATCAAGCTGCGCAGACCAATCAAGCTGCGCAGACCAATCAAGCGTCAGCAGCAGAACCCAAAAAAGAGGTCACATTGAAAATCGGAGCGGCTCCCGTGCCGCATGCGGAAATCCTGGAGTTTATCAAACCGAAGCTCAAGGAACAGGGAATCAATCTGGAGGTCGTCATCCTCGACGACGAGGGGCAGCTCAATCCGGCGCTGAAGGATAATCAGATCGACGCGAACTTCTTCCAGCACGTCCCTTACCTCGATTCCGTCAAAACTGAAAAAGGCTTCGATTTTGCTGTCGCTGCCAAGGTTCACGTAGAGCCAATCGGTTTTTACTCGGACAAATGGAAGTCAAAAGATGAACTCAAGGAAGGTGCAAAAATCGGCATTCCCAACAATCCATCCAATGAATTCCGTGCGCTGACCCTTTTGCAGGAGCAAGGCTTGATCAAGCTGAGGGACGGGCTGACCACGTATGAGGCGACGCCAAAGGACATCGTGGAAAATCCCAAGAAGCTGGAGTTTGTCGAAGCTGAGGCAGCGACCCTGCCGAGAGCTTTGCCCGATCTGGATGGAGCGATCATCAACACGAATGTCGTGCTGGAAGCCAAAATCGACCCGAATAGCGCCTTGTTCCGCGAAGGAGGGAATTCTCCGTACGCCAACGTGATCACGGTTCGAAAAGGCGACGAGAATCGTGACGAAATCAAAAAGCTGGACGCTGCCCTGACCACACCGGAAGTGAAGAAATTCATTGAGGACAAATACGGTGTAGCTGTGGTGCCCGCCTTTTAAACGAGCCCAGCAGGGAGGGTCATCATGATGAGGGAAAGCGATCCGATTACGATTCGCGACGCGGTGGCAGGTGATCGCGAACGTCTGGAAAAGCATCTGATCGAAGCGTATCGGCAGTATGAGCAGAAGCTGTCCGCCAAGCGCTGGGAGCTGTACAAAGAAGAGATGAAAAGGTCTGTGGCGGGTGAGCGCACCTTTGCCTTTCTCGTGGCGGGACTAGGGGATGAGATCGTCGGCAGCGTGCAGCTATTTGCTTCATCAGAGGCGGCATATGGCAAGCCGGAGCTGGCAATCCACTCCCCGATCATCCGTTTTCTGGCCGTATCTCCAAACGCGAGAGGGAAGGGGATTGCTGTCCAGCTGATTCGGGAGAGCATCCGGCGTTCCCTGGCGATCGGCGCTTCGACCTTGCATCTGCATACCACGGATATGATGGAAGCGGCAGTAAAGCTATACGAACGGCTCGGTTTTGAGCGGGCAGTCGAGAAGGACTTTTTTAACGGAGAGACGACCGTTAAAAGCTACCGCCTGCCATTGACCGAAGAAAAGGGCTTGCTGTCGTCGCTGAAAGCCTGATAAATCGAGGTTCCCCAGAGCAAAAAACCGCCCTGATTGACGGGCGGTTTATTTGACTTCGCAGGTATTGGAACTGTAGGACGTTCGGTTCGTCGCAATTACTTGGTGATGAGCTGCGGCTCGGTCTGTCCGAGACGGATGGTTTGCTCGGTCGGAATCCACATGCCTGTATTTTCGTCGCGTCCTTGGAGGACGACAGACGGGTTGGTTTTGCCCAGCTGTTCGGCTGCTTTGGCCGCCTGCTGCCCGATTTTGCCGCCTTTGACGCGATTGACCACCAGAGCGAGCTTGACGCTTGCCAGTTCTGTCATCATTTCAAAGTCGCCGTTGCTGTCGCCCGCTATGAAGATGGGGCCATGACCGTATTTTTTCTCCAGCACGGACTGGATCACTTCTGTTTTTCCGTGCCCTACGGTGATCGGGTAATTGGCTTGGTATTTGTTTGTGATCACGCCGTTTAGGGTGGCCAGACGCATCCCGATCACATTTTCCGAAGGCAGGTTGTAGCCGTATTTCGGCAGAGTCGCAAACACCCGCACGACATCCTCCAGAGAAGCGCTCACGACATAGACGTCAAACCCATTGGAACGGAAGGTATTCATCAGGTTTGCCACTTCAGAGGTGAGCCGCAGTCCGGTTGTATGGGAGACGGTTACGACCCCTGCTTTTCCGGCCAGAACTTTCGGACTTGTCCATGTCTCTTTTTGGATCGCCATGCCGAGGGCGGCGTCGTTGGAGGCTTCAGCCAGCTTGTGGATCTCATCGACAGTCATGTTGGTAAAGAGATAGAGCACCCATGGATAGCCGATGCTGGTGCTGTGTGTCTCGTTGATCGCTTCGTACAGGAAAAACAGCTTGGTGCGGAAATCCTCAAACTGCTCAGTCGCCGTCACTTCTTCCAGTGATTTGCTTCCCGAAAGTCCCTGGTAGCTGTCATACAGGTATTGGTAGTCAGCGACCAGGTCAGAAGCGATGGCGTCCAATGTCACTTGCCCGCCGTCTGCGTTTTGGTAACCATCAGCAAAGGGACCCTCCGGAACATTGGTGCGAATGACCTTGCCGAATTCTTCAGGCGTGAGCTTGTAGGCAAGGTGGTTAATCTGGTAGGCGAAGAGTGCTTCTTCGGTGTCGTTCATAATGCTGGTATTATCCCAGTCAAAAACGACGTACGGCTTTTTATTCGGATTGTAAGAAGAGCTTTTTACTCCCTGCTTTTCTATCAGCTCGTTTATGGCCTGATAGGTGGCCGGTGCCCATTTCCCCTTGTCCAGCACCTGAACCGCGGGGGATGCGTCCTTGGCCATAGCTGGCAGTTGCACCGCGAGCAGGGCTGCCATGATGATAAGGGTCACCCACCATTGGCTTCGTTTTGTCAGAACCTGCGACATGTAAATCATCCTCTCTTCTCTCTCTTTTTGAATCCGCTTCCAGCTTGTAATGCCAGTCACCCCCCGGCAAAAAAAATAAGGCCCCTACCCGCGGGCTGGAAGAATCCGCAGGCAAAGACCTCATTGTCGGGTGTATTTACTTGGCTCTTTAAGAATACGGAATTATTAGATAAATGGCAATAAAAAAAGGGAAATCATTCCTTTAGACTAGAGTCCCTTGTACGACGATGTATGGTATGTGCTGCCAAGTTTGGCGGCAATTTGCTATAATCATTCTAAATAACCATTATTTACAGAAAATTGGTGGAGTGCTATGAATCCGACACAGACGGTACGATCAGAGGAGCGCGGGAAGCTGTTTATCGGCAGAAAAAAAGAAAGGGATCTGCTTGAGGAATGGCTGGATGATCCAGAAGCCCCTCTGCGCATTTTTTCTGTCACTGGAATGGGCGGGATCGGAAAAAGCAGCCTGATCGCCGAAATGCTGCACCAGGCAAGAGAAAAAAAGGTGCTCGGTCTTTGGCTGGACGGGCGCTCCTGCGTCCAGACACCAGTCGGATTTTTGGAATACATCCAAGCGGCAGTCTCTTTGGAAGGGGTGGGCAGGGGGCTGACGAATCCGCTAGAACCGCTCGCTAATGCGGGCCCTGAACGACGGGCAGTTCTTTGCATCGATAATGTTGAGAGCTTGTCCTTGCTGGAAGGCTGGCTCCTGGAGGCATTTCTGCCCAAGCTGTCCGATTCGGGTGTCCTCGTGATTCTGGCTTCACGCTCCGCTTTATCTCCAGCTTGGAAGACACATCCGGTATGGGGCAGGCATCTGAAGCAGCTCCCGCTCGTTCATTTTTCACATGAAGAAGCAATGGCGTACATCCGGTCGGCTGGTCCGTTCCCAAAAGAAATGGCAAAGGAGATGGCGATGTCTACGGATGGGCATCCACTCGCATTGGCCTTGATGGTAGAAGCAGCGCTCCGGCAAAATCGCCTTTCTGCAGAGGACAAGCAGATTGTTTCCCAGACGATCAGCGCCCATATCTTGAGAGAGCTCACGCTAGCGGAGCTGCAGCCGATGGTAGACGTCCTGGTCATCCTCCAGTTTGCCAATCAGGAGATGCTGTCTCTCGTTCTCAATCAGACGATCACGCTGCACCAATATCAGCTGCTGAAAGGCCTGTCTTTCATCCGCTCTACTCCAGATGGCCTCTCCTTGCACGATCTGGCCCGAATGCATCTGCTTCGCGACTTCCGGCAGCGGGAGCCGCAGCGGCTGCAAGCCCTGCGAGCCAAGGCGGGGGCGATTCTGCACCATCAACTGAAAGTGGCCAAGCCGGAGAAGAAACGAATGATTACGTCGCAGATGCTGCAGCTCGGCAAAGACTCCCTTCCCCTGCATCGGCTCTATGCCGATCTGTCCGTTGATTCGCATATTTCTCCGCTCGAGCCTATCCAACCGAGCGACATGCCTGTGCTGAGTGACTTGCTCGAGCAGTGGTGCGAATACAGCGTCGACCCGCGGCAGATTCCCATCTACCAGGAATTCCTGAGTGAGCTCGCCATCCGATTTCCGGAAAGCATCAGTGTGCTGCGCGGAGCTGATGGGCTGCCCGTGGGGATGTTTCTGCTCGTGCTCCTGCACAGGGAGACGAGTCTCTTCCTGAAGCGCTTCTTTCCAGCAGAACTGGCCGAATGCTGCGAACCTGAGGAGCTGATGTGCGAATACGATCAGGCGGATACGTATTATCCCGTCCTTGTCGCGGCCACCACCCAGCTCCCGGGCTTCACTCGAGAAGAATTGGTGGGGCTGCTCATGCTGGACCGCTTGTCGCTTTTGGGGGAAGGAATGCGCGCGGTGCTGGTGGCGACCAACGCGGATTTGAAAGTGTTTTTGCAGCAGCTCGGATTCTTGCTTCGACCGACCCGATCCAGAGATTGCGACACCTCCTACGCAAAGGCAGATGTCCTCGAGCTGGATTTGCGAAACGGGCAAGCAGGGGATTGGATCATGTCCTTTTTCCCGGAGATGCCTCGCTCGTCCATGACGCTTCCCACGCCCAAAGACCTCACGAAAAAGGCGGTTCGGAAGCTGCTCGCCTCCTTGCAGGCGCCGGCTGAGCTCCAAGCCTATGTTCCCTGCTTTCCGGAAATCGAGAACGGAGCACAGCTGCATCAGCACATCGTATCGCTTTTATTCGATGAGACGACACCTTTGTCTCACGCAGACCGCAGTCTCCTGCATGCCGCATACCTCCACCATCCGCAAAATGCCATTGCCGCAGCAAAGTCCGTCAATATGAGTCGAGCCACGTTTTACCGTCATGTGGGCAGTGCCGTATCCAACTTTGCGGAAGTCCTGCGAACGTGGGGAGCGTCAGAAAATAAGGAGTAGGATGATCCAGCCTGAGTAGCAAGAAAGGATGGCCTGCAATGGGCGTTTTCATTTCTACTTCGGAAGCTGCTCGTGATTGTTTCGCAGGTCGAATTTCAGACGTTGGGTAAACCCTTTGGAGACCCGGGAGAAATGGCGCTCCTCAGGCTGCACCCACCCTAGGTAGACGGGCTGTTGCTTGGGGATATCAATCTCCAGAGTGACTATGTCCTTGTCCAGCATGTTCGGCTCGTGGATGAAGGAATAGTCCAAGCCGATTGTGACGGCCAATTCTTCTCTGACCGCACTGCGGATCGCGTCCGTGTTGTTCGTCGTGAACAGGACATCAACCGGGCCGTAGGTAGCTGCAAAATCGCCCACGAACCATTTTACGTATTCGTCGTTGTACAGGACAAACGACTGCTGTCGAAGGACTTCAGGGGTTACCGTCTTTAGCAGGGCGAGCGGGGAGTTCCTGCTGACTCCCACCACCATTTTCCCTTCGATCAGCTTCTCGAATATGAGCCCCGGGTTCTTTTTCACGAGACTCTCGTAAACGATGATCAATCCGATATCGATTTTATCATTCCGAATATCCTCCAGAATTTCCTGAGAACCCTTCTCGGCGATTTCCGGCCGAACCTGGGGATAATCCTTTTTGAAACGAGCGACTGCGTTCACCAGCAAATTCATCGGACCGGGAATGGTCGCAAGCCGCAGTTCGCCGGTCATCGTATTGGTATAGCCCTGTGCCTCCTCCTGGATTTCCTGCAGCTTTCGCTGAATTTCAAATGCCTTCTGAATGATGCCGAGTCCTTCTGCGGTAGGAACGGCTCCCATTCGTGAACGGGTAAACAGGGTAATGCCGAGCTCAGCCTCCAGCGCAGAGAGGGACTGGCTGATGGCGGAGAGCGTGACGTGCCTGTTTTGAGAGGCTTTGGTCAGGGACCCGGTTTTGGCGATTTCGATGATCGATTCGAGCTGCTCGAGGTTCATGGTCTCGCGGTCACATCCTTAAGTTTTGCTTAACTATCGGTAAATATCTTTACATATTATTTAACAAAAAGGAAGTTTATAATGAGGGTGTGGAACCCAAAAGCTGCAGCGAACCCAATTTGAATGGAGGCGTTTTCATGGCTAGATTGGAAGGGAAAGTAGCGATTATCACGGGTGGAGGCACGGGAATCGGCAAGAACACCGCCCTTCGATTTGCAAAGGAAGGCGCAAAAGTCGTGGTAACCGATATTAATCTGGACAGTGCTAATGAGACAGCAGCCGAAATCAAGGATGCAGGGGGATCTGCTCTCGCTATCGCACACGATGTGAGCAAAGAGGAAGAGTGGCAGCGAGTGGTAGCGCAAACGGTAGAACACTACGAGAAAGTGGACATCCTGTTTAACAACGCAGGTATTTATATCATCAAACCTCTGGCAGAGATCGCGCTCTCCGACTGGAATCGCCTGATGTCGATCAATGTGACCGGCGTATTTCTGGGAATGAAGCACGTCATGCCAGTCATGGCCAAACAACAAGCGGGCTCGGTCATCAATGCGTCTTCCATCGCAGGTCTGATCGGGGCTCCCGGACACGTCTTGTACGGAGCGAGCAAAGGGGCCGTTCGCATCATGACGAAGGATGCGGCCATCGAATATGCCGCAACCGGCGTGCGTGTGAACTCGATTCACCCGGGATACATCGACACAGGGATGGTTACCTACGCTTCCGAAGCGACCAAGCATTCCAAGGAAGAGCTGGCGCAGGGCGTACCTACCGGACGTCTCGGTACCGTAGAGGACGTGACCAACATGGTTCTGTTCCTCGCTTCGGACGAGGCTGCGCATGTGACGGGCGCAGAATTCGTGATTGACGGCGGCGGTACGGCTCGTTAAGCGATCACAAGTGAGGGACACCAAACTCAAGGAGGGAATCGCGATGAGATTCACCAATAAAGTAGCGATCGTGACAGGGGGAGCGAGCGGAATCGGAGAAACCACAGTCCGCCTGTTTGCAAAAGAAGGAGCGAAAGTCGTTATTGCCGACTTTTCCCCACGCGGTCAGGAGCTTGCGGACAAGCTGAATGAGGAAGGATTTGATGCCTTTTTCGTGAAAACGGACGTGACCAGCGAGGAAGAAGTCCAGCATATGGTCAGAGCTACGGTAGACAAGTACGGCCGCATCGACATTCTTTTTGCCAATGCGGGAATCGCCAAGGACGCTCCTGCCCATCAGCTGAGCATGGATGACTGGCGCCGCACGATCGACATCAATTTGACAGGGGTATTCCTCTGCGACAAATACGTCATCGACCAAATGCTTGCGCAAGGAGGCGGCGGGGCGATCGTGAACTGCGGCTCCATCCACAGCCATGCGGGGAAAGCGGGCGTGACCGCCTATTCCTCTGCAAAAGGCGGTGTGAAGCTCTTGAGTCAAACCTTGGGCATCACCTATGCAAAAGAAGGCATCCGCGTCAATGCGGTGTGTCCTGGCTACATCGATACTCCGCTGATTGCCGGACGCAATGAAGCCATGAATGAGCATCTCATCAGCCTGCATCCAATGGGACGGCTGGGCAAACCGGAGGAAGTCGCCAAAGCAGTGCTTTTCCTCGCAAGCGACGATGCCTCCTTCATTACCGGAACGAGCCTCTTGGTAGATGGCGGCTATACCGCTCAATAATCGCGAATCACATACAAAGCCGGGCAGACGGATTGCCCGGCTTTTTCTTTTTCTGACGAGCAAGTGTTGGAAGTAGGAGGAGGCAAGCCCAAATGGCAAAAGGGCTTTTTTTTTCGTTGACAGACTGGAAAAAAAGAAGTATTTTACAATTGACTGATTTAGTCAATCAAAAACCTGCAACCACCTTTGCCGCTTTTGGATCACGTCTTTTTATGTCTATTGTTGATTGATTAAGTCAATCTAAACAAAGAACACAAATAAAGGAGCGATAACAATGACCAGAACGAAAAAAGCGGGCAAAGCGATTATTATAGGGGGGAGCATCGCCGGCTTGCTGTCGGCGAGAGTGCTGTCCGATTACTATGCAGAAGTGCTGATCATGGATAAAGACGAGCTCCCGACAGTGCTGCAGGACCGCTCAGGTACCCCGCAGGCTTTTCACCCCCATCGCTTTACCACACGTGGTAAGATGATAACAGAAGGCTTCTTTCCGGGTTTTGAGGATGAACTGGTGGCAAACGGTGCCCCATCTTCCTGGAACAAAACGGTTTTTAACAGCAATCAATATGGAAGTATCACGGGTCAATACCAGCGAAACGATATCAAGTTCAGCCGGGCAAATCTGGAGTCGGTCATCCGTCAGCGCGTGCTGAGCATTCCTCATGTCCATGTACTCGCCAAGCACGATGTGATTCGCCTGCTCGCTTCTCCTGATCACACGGCCGTTACGGGTGTTCTCGTACGGGATCGCAGTGCAGCGGGGACTGTGACAGAAGTCAAGGCCGATCTGGTTGTAGATGCGAGCGGCAGATTTTCCAAGCTGCCGGTGTGGCTGGAGGAGCTGGGCTATGAAGTGCCTAGGCCGGATGTGTTGAAAGTGAACATCGGATACAGTACGCAGCGCTATCAGGTTCCGCCCCATATGACCGATCTGATTGAAAAGTGGGATGTCATCAACATCGCAGGGCAGCCTGCGACAGGGACTTTCACCGGCGTGTTTTCCTTTATCGAAAATCAGGTGGCAGAGGTGGTGCTCTACCGACCGGGCGGACATTTCCCACCGACAGATGAGAAAGCCTACAGACAGGCGATCGCCGAGCTGCCCAGCTCCCTGATCAAAGAGACGATGGAAGGGCTCGAACCGATCACGGTCGTGCGTGGATACCGTGTGCCTGAGCTGTACCGGCACCGCTATGAGCAAATGAAGGACTGGCCTTCCGGATTGCTGGTGCTCGGCGATGCCTTTTGCATCTTTGATCCGATCTTCGGTCAAGGAATGACGGTAGCTGCCATCGAGGCAGAAAGGCTGGACGCATGCTTGCGCCAGCATCGGGAAAACCCCATTCCCGACTTTGAAAAGCATGTTCTGGGCCACATCCAGGCTGCCATCGAACCGGCATGGTGGCTGAACTGCGCAGCAGATATACAATGGAAAGGCGTCGAGTACGCAGGCCGTGATCCCTTGGAGGGAATTACGTTTGTAAGCAATGTCATGAATCTTCTGCTCAAAGAGGCAACGACGAAACAAAACTTCCCTTGGTACGGTTTGTATTGGGGAGTCAATACGCTGTCGCAGCCTCCGCGTGCCATCTTCAACGCGCACACCGTGGCAGAGATTCTGGGCGCAAGTGAAGAGGGAAAACCACTGCTGACTGAAATAATGAGCACACACGAGGGAAAGACATTGGAGGAAATCTTGGACGAAATCATCCCGTTTAAGGAGTGAAATAATCTTTGGCGCCATTAAACGAAGAACAATTGCATCAAATCCGCGATGAAAGAAGAGAACAGATCCTGGGGGCGGCTATCAAGGTGTTTGCCCGCCGCGGGATCATCGGGACCAAAATGAGCATGATTGCGGCAGAAGCGGGCATCAGCCATGGCCTCTTGTACCATTACTTCTCATCCAAGGAAGAGCTGTTTACCACGCTCATCGAGGATGCCATGGAGGGAGCAGAAGCAGCCACGCGCGGAGTGTATGAGCTGCCGGGAACGCCGATCGAAAAAATACGGGCGCTGTCCATGGAAATGCTCGACGAAAGCGGCACCCCCTATTTCATGCTGATCCATCATGCCCGGACATCCGACGGTGTGCCAGACAAGGTGAAGGAGCTGATTGACCGCCATGATATGAATGCGTTTATCGAGCGCCTGCTGCCTTTATTCCGAGAGGCGCAGCAAGCGGGAGAGATCGTGGAAGGAAGCCCGGAGGAACTGATTTCCTCCTACCTGTCCGTCCTCTCCGGCCTCATGGTGCTGAATGCCCAGGGCATCGAGGGGTATCGTTTGCCTGACGTCGACATGCTGCTGCGCTTGATTGCACGTCCATGAACAAAACAGATCGCCTTCTTGCCATCGTGCTGGAGCTGCAGCGCAAGGGTGTCGTACGAGCAGAGGATCTGGCCGCCCGCTTTGAAACAAGCGTCCGAACCATTTACAGGGATATGCAGGCGCTCAGTGAAGCGAGTGTTCCGATTGTAGGCGAACCGGGAATTGGCTATTCCTTGATGGAAGGATATTTTTTGCCTCCCGTGAGCTTTACGGTGGAGGAAGCCGTTTCCTTGCTGATGGGTGCGCATTTTGTGGAGCAGAAGTTTGATCCTCGCTATCAGGAAAGGGCGAGAAGCTCCAGGGGCAAAATTGAGGCGGTTCTCCCTGAACAGGTCCGCAGGGAAGCCGCCAACATCTTGTCGACTATGCGGCTTCTCTCTTTCGACAGTAATTCCCCTGGCACAAAAAAGGAGAAGGAACGGGTGGACACGGTGCGGCAGGCATTGCTCGATGCCAAAAAGCTTTCGTTTCACTATCGCAAAAGCATGGCGGACGAGGATGGAACCAGGGATAGTGTCCGCGTCGTCGCACCTTACGGACTGACTCTCGTAGGCGGATCGTGGATGATGATCGGCCATTGCGATCTGCGCGGCGACCTCCGACATTTCCGGCTGTCGCGGATGAGCAAGCTCGCGATAACGGAGGAAGGCTACCAGCGTCCACCCGATTTTCATCTGCATGCGTACAAACCGGTGGATGACCGTAACATGCATGTGCGCCTGCTTGCCCGAAGCGAAATTGCCGAGCAGATAAAAGAATCCCGCTATTTTTATCTCGAAGCGTGCGAGGATCGGCCGGATGGGTTGCTCGTTACGCTGCGCGTTCGTCAAACCGAGGAGGTCATGCATTGGGTGTTAGGCTGGGGAGCCCATATCGAAGTGCTGGAACCGGAATCGTTTCGCAACGAAATTCGTGAGGAAATTGAAAAGATGCGCAAACGCTACTGACATGATGCTGTCAGTAGCGTTTTTGTATGATCAGACTATCAAGGAAAAGGAGTGGAGATGGATGAATACGAAGGAATTGCTGCAACGTTTTGAGGAAAGCACGGCTCGCTACATAGAAGAGCTGAGCCGTTTTACCATGGAGGAGCTTCGCCGGCAGCCGAGCCCAAGCGAGTGGTCGATCGGTCAAATGTACGTTCATTTGTATCAATCAGCCCTGTACATGCAGCTGGCCAATATCGCGAAGTGTCAGAGCGGATCAGACGTGACGACTGGCGAAAAGTCGGAGATCGGCCGCGATGTTTTTGCCAAAGGGGAGCTGCCTCCCATCCGCGTGCAGGTGCCGCCTTCACCTGAGTACACGCCGGCTCAACCAGAGAGCAAGGAGCAGATTCTGGAAGGCTTGAATGCCGTAGTGGCTCGTGTGCAAGAGGTGGAGCCGCAGCTGCAAGCGATCTCTCCTGAGCATAAAATCGCGCATCCTGCCTTTGGGCTGTGCAATGCGCAGGAATGGTTCCAGTTGATCGAAATGCACTATCGTCATCATTTTCGCCAGTTGGATCGACTCAAAGGCGAGCTGGTGCAAAACTAGGCGTCACGATAGAAAAACCAAAAACCACCCGACGGCGAATGGGTGGTTTTTGGTTTTTGGATTAGATCAGCAAAGAAAGCTGACGTATGAGCGGGCGGAGCTGAGGGATCGTCTCCAAATACGTGATAAACACTTGGACGAGCGTGGGATTGGGGGCCTTTTGCTCGAGCTCTTTCTGCAATAGCGAGACGACTTCCAAGAGCTCGCGGCGAACAGGCTCGGGCGCAGTTAGCTCCTGGATCTTGGCAGCGAAGGATTGCAGAAAGTCGCGGACATTTTGCTGCTGGCTAAGCGGGTCGATCGGGTTGAGATCGTTAAAGTAAACATTGGTTTCCCGCAAGATCGGCTTCACAGAGGAGGCGAGCATATCGCCTACGATGGCATCGATTCGCTCGACGATGAACTGTGCGAGCTCCGACATCGGAAGAACGATCACCTTTTGGACGGCATAGGTCAAATACTCACGCAAAATGCCTCTATAAATGGCAACGACGTCCCACACATGCCCCTCGACGCGTTCACCATAGGCCTCCACCATGCAGTCCTTGTGCCAGGTCAAGAGTGTGGCCCGTTTTTTCTTCCAGGCCAGGATGAATTTTTCGTTCTCTTTGATGGGAAGCTCTTTGAATTCAAACATGAAAAAGTAATTTTCCAGCATGTACTGGAGCTGAAACTCTATTTTCCTGCGCAGTCGTTCCTTGGGCAGCAACGCTTCTGTACGAGCAGCCAAGTCCATCTCACGGGCTTGATCGAACATCGTTTGATGGCACGCTACGAAAACGGCGGTGAATAAATCCTCTTTGGAAGGAAAGTATTTGTAGATGCTGCCTTTGGCCATTCCGCAGGCCTCCGCGATTTCTTGCATGGAAGCAGCGGTATAGCCTTTTTCCTGAAAGACCTCCATCGCTGTCTGGAGAATCTGCTGTTTTTTTCCGTCATCCATTGCACTCACCCCTCCGTATTCTGCCATGGGACAAATGCAAGGTCAATATACGGAATTGACAGTGAAAACTCGCGAGTCATATAATGAACTCGTAAGTTTTGGGACGGTGAACAGGAGGGTAAGACGAATGAAAATTGCTGAAAGTATCGATGGAGTAGCGCTCGAGGAAATTTCGGCGTCGGTGAAGTAGCATGAGGGAAAATCGCTTGGTATCGTTTCTGATTACGCTCTTGATGGCTTTGGCGGGCGGCTTCGCTTTTCAAATGCTGCATGTGCCGATTCCGTGGCTGCTCGGTCCGATGATATTCGTCCTGATCGGCACGAAGCTTTGGAAATCATTCACGCCCTACTGGCCAGGAGTGGTTCGCAATTCAGGCATGATCATGATCGGCTATACGATCGGCCTGTCTTTTACCTTGGGGGCGATGAAGCAAATCGGACAGCAGCTTCCCATGATGATATTGTTGACAGCGATGCTCTTGCTCTGTTCTACTGGGATCGCCTTTTTGATATCCAAATTGTCCGGTATCTCTTACGCTACCGCACTGATGGGGAGCATACCCGGCGGGCTGACCCAGATGATTCCTCTCGCGGAGGAGATCAAGGGTGTGGATCTGACGGTCGTCACATTCCTTCAGGTATCGCGCTTGCTGATGATCATTTTCTTCGTGCCCATGCTCGTATTCAGCCCGTTTTTCGGCTTGGAAGGACTTGGGCAGCAAATGGTGGCCATGAAAGCATCGGCGAGCTGGGCAGGTCTGTATCCGCACATTTTTCTATTTGCGGCAGCTTGTACGCTGGGCGCCTTTTTGGGAAAGAAGATCCATCTCCCATCGGCCATCTTCCTTGGACCGATGATCGTGACGATTCTCATCAATTTGAACGGATATGAAGGGCCGGCCCTTCCTTCCACTCTTTTGAATGCATGCCAGCTGATGATCGGCGGGTACATCGGATTGCTGCTAAAGCCCGAACAGCTGAAGAACAAGCTGGGCATGGCGGTGCTGGCGATATCGAGCGGGGCTGTTTTGATAGCCTGTTCTCTGGGCCTGAGCTATCTGCTCACCGAGCTTCATCCGATGTCATTTGTTACCGCCTTTTTGGGGCTCTCCCCGGGAGGCATGGATCAGATGGGGATCATCGCCAAGGAGGTCAACGCGGACTTGTCTGTCGTGATCTGCTATCAGCTGTTTCGGACGTTGTTTATTTTTCTGGTCGTACCATCGCTCATCAAAGCCATTTTCCGCTCAAGGCTCAGGAGCCATGCGGTAGAGACTACCTCTTGATGAATCAACGAACAGCAGGTGCCTATTCGCCTGCTGTTTTTGTTTGCGAGAAAACAGCAGACGGCATTTGCTAGGATTGAGCCTCCACCCTGGGCGGGAATGGTCTATAATTGATCTCGTACACGTCGAATGATGCGTGAAATTGACAAACTAGTCTTGCAAAGGCATGAGGACGTGTTGGAGAGTGAGAAGCCACTTTACTCGTAACAAGAGAAGGGAAGATGCGCGATGACAGAAGCGGAAAAAACAAAGGAGAGCTTGCAGTTTACGCGGGTGAACAAAGAAACGCAAGCGATGCCAATCTCGTTCGAGGATTGGGAAGAAAAGGCACGGGAGCTGCTGCCCGGGGGCCCTTTTGACTATATTGCCGGAGGTTCAGGAGCGGAAGAAACGCTGGCAACCAACCGCTCGGCATTTGCAAAATGGGCGATTGTCCCACGGATGCTCCGGGATGTTTCCCAGCGCAGCTTGGGAATTGAGCTTTTTGGTCAGCAGTTGAAAACGCCCGTGATGCTGGCACCGGTAGGTATGCAGGCCATCGCCCATCCGGAAGGAGAATTGGCGACAGCAAAAGCGGCAGCGGCAGCGGGTGTGCCCATGGTGGTCAGCACGGTTTCCGCTCATACGCTCGAGCAGATTGCGGAAACGATGGGAGACGCGCACAGGTGGTTCCAGCTCTACTGGTCAAACGATCGGGAAGTGTGTGCTAGCATGGTAAAGAGAGCGGAGGCTGCAGGCTATTCCGCGATCGTCCTCACAGTAGACACAGTCATGCTCGGATGGAAACGTCGCGATTTCCGAAACGGCTATTCTCCACTGCGCGAAGGGAGGGGGCTTGCCAACTACATTTCCGATCCGGTTTTCTGCTCCAGACTGCCTGAAGTTTCTGTGGAGAACGCTGTGGAGGAAGTTCTGCGCAACATCTACCATCCGACACTCAGCTGGGCGGATATTGACTATTTGCGCCAGCATACGAGCTTGCCTATTCTCGTAAAGGGAATTCTGCATCCGGACGACGCCAGGATTGCTCTCGAGCGCGGCGTCGACGGCATCATCGTCTCCAATCACGGTGGACGTCAGTTGGATGGGGCTATCTCAACACTTGATGCGCTGCCGGCTATTGTGGAAGCAGTAGACGGACGCATCCCGGTTTTGCTCGACAGTGGCGTGAGAACCGGTTCGGACGTGGTAAAGGCGCTGGCATTGGGAGCAAACGCCGTATTAATCGGCCGACCCTTCATGTTTGGATTGGCAGTCGCGGGGGAACGGGGAGTTGCCAATGTCCTCGAAACGTTGATTCATGAGCTTGACGTTTCTGTAGCGCTATCGGGAAGCAATCGGGTATCCGATTTAAATAGGAGCATTCTCGTACGCTTGTAACCGCAAGCACGCTGGATGAAAAAGAGACCGGCCACCCGAGACAAGGGGCCGGTCTTCCTCATTATTTTGCAGCAGCCGTATGCGCGCAAATCGCCTCGATCATGGCATCCCAGTCCTGCTCATGAAGCTCGTGTCCCGTGCCTGTCAGTGTCAGGAGTGCAGCCCCCGGTACGGTGTTTGCGAGATGGACACCATGCACATAGGGGATGATCGGATCTTCTGTGCCATGAATCACCAATGTCGGCTGCGGAATCTCGTGTGTTCGCACCACGTAAGTCTCGGCGCCGGTGACAAAGGCGTGGTTGTTCATGCTGGCAATATTGCGGGCGCGCTTGAATTCTTCTCTCGTCAGCTTTTCGATCTTTTCACGGTCCCATGAATGCTTGCTTCCTCTCAGAACCTTCCATTTTTCGACTGACGAGGCGACGACTGCTTGCTCATCCGTCCAATCGATGCTTCCGGCATTTGAAAAGAATGCGGCCACCTTTTCCTCCATGGGGGGCAGATGCGGCGCAAAATTGGATGTCATCACAAGCGAAATCGACAGGACGCGGTCCGTGTGGCGAAGCGCAACGATTTGGGTGAGCAGTCCGCCCATCGACATCCCGACGATATGGGCTTGCTTGATTCCAAAGGAGTCGAGTACGCGTACAGCGTCATCCGCCATATCTTCAAACGTGTAGCCGGGAGAGCCCACCTCGTAAGTGGTTGATCGGCCAACGTCCCGATTGTCGTAGCGAATGACGAAGTATCCTTTGTCAGCCAGACGCTGGCAAAACTCCGTTTCCCACCAAATCATCGAGGCGGTCGCCCCCATCACTAGCAGGATGGCCGGATCGTCTTGGCGGCCAAAGCCCTCTACACATAGTTCAATTCCATCGATGGATCGTAATTGTTCGCTCATAAATGGTTTCCCCTCCAGAAAAAAATAAAAAACACAGGCGACATTGCCTGTGCGGACCGTAATCGGAAAGGGGAGAAGAACGAGAGTACACCCAAATAAGAGGTGTCGTCATCTCCTCGCTGAAAAAACAAATACGGGTTGCCGTATAGGCAGACCAATTTCCGATTACTAGGCACAAGGCATAGTTGTATTGCGCATATCGATCCTACGCAAAAAATCATCGGAAATTAATTTGCCACACGTAACCCTCCGTTCGATGTAAAGTGTGTTCAGAATACCATAACGGATTTGAAGGATCAACCAAAATTTCTAGGTACCCCCACGAGAGTGGAACACCCTGCCCTGCTAAGTAAGGTGGGATCGGGCGGGCCAAACGTTTGCAAAAATGTTGCAAAAGCGCTCATCTGGAGCCATTGAATTTTACCATTTCGTGGTACAATGGAGCCAATTTAGGAAAGAAAATCTTGCCTGAATGTAAAATGGATCCAACCCAACTGGGAAAGGGTCTTTTTTTACTGAATCAGAATGCAAAAACATCTGGGCCAATCTGCCTGATTCAGAGTATTTCTTATAAAGATAAAAATATGGGGGATCAGGGGATAGAGAGATGAGAAACGAAGCCGTAGTAGAACTATCACCGCAAGAATGGGAAGACTTGCTGCAGGAAAAAGACGAGAAATTGAAGCTGGCCCTGCTAGAATTGGCTGATGTCAGAAAAGCATTGGACAAATCCTCGATTGTAGCAATTACGGATCATCGGGGGGTGATCCTGAGCGCGAACGATCAGTTTTGCCGGATATCCAAATACACGCGCAGTGAGTTGATCGGGCAAGATCATCGACTGCTCAATTCCGGTTATCATTCCAAGGATTTCTTCAAAAAAATGTGGGCGACGATCGGATCGGGTCAAATCTGGCGAGGAGAGATTCGCAACAAAGCGAAGGACGGCTCTTTGTATTGGGTCGACACGACCATCGTCCCTTTCGTCAATCAGGCGGGGAAGATCTATCAGTACGTGTCTATTCGCAGCGACATCACGGCACGCAAACAGATGGAAGAAGACATGCTGAAAAGTGAAGCGAAATACAGAATCATTGCGGAAAACACATCGGACATCATTTCCATGATCAATGCGGACGGCGATTTTCTCTACCTGTCTCCTTCCCATAAAACGTTGTGGGAGCACGATATTCCGGACGAGCACATTCAAAACCTGCTGGAGTGGATCGCGGAAGAGGACAGAGAAATCATGGGCTATGCGATCGGCTACACGTTTTCTACGGGAAAAGGCTACATGACGGAGTGCCGAATCAATACCAAGCGGGAGACTCCGATCTGGACGGAGACTAAAATCAATCCGATCTTCGATGAGGATGGAAATGTGAGCAGCCTGATTCTCGTCACGCGCGATATTACAGACCGCAAGCAGTCGGAGGAAACAATCCATCATTTGGCGTACCACGATTCGCTGACGGATTTGCCCAACCGACGCATGTACGTCCAGCAGCTGACCAAGGAAATCATGCTGGGCAAACGATTCCAGTCGAATATGGCCGTCCTGTTTCTCGATATGGACAAGTTCAAGGATATCAACGACTCGTTCGGTCATGACGTAGGGGACATGCTGCTCATAGAAGCTGCGAGCCGCTTGCAGGCGTGCGTCCAGCCCGGGGATATCGTCGCACGTCTGGGCGGTGACGAATTCACCATCCTGCTCAGCCAGCTGACAGATACCAAGCAAGCGGAGGCTGTCGCCGAGCAGATCCTGAGCCAGCTGCAAAAGCCTTTCGAGCTGAACGGCCACCTGGTGACGGTCTCCTGCAGTATCGGGATCGCTCTCTTTCCGCAGGATGGAGAGACTGCGGAGGACCTGTTGAAGCGGGCAGATACTGCTTTGTATGCGGTGAAATCACAGGGGCGCAACGGCTATTCCTTGTTCGATCCGACGATGGAGGCCAAGTCGCTGGAGCGGATCTTGATGGAAAACGAGCTGCGCAAAGCAATCGATCAGGAGCAATTCCATGTCTACTACCAGCCCAAAATGGATATTGGCTCCCAGACCCTGACAGGGATGGAAGCGCTCGTGCGATGGGTACACCCGGAGCTGGGCCTCATTTCTCCCGGAAAGTTCATCCCGATCGCGGAGGAATCCGGGCTTATCGTCGAATTGGGAGAATGGATTCTGAAAGAGGCGTGCAAGCAAAACAAAAAATGGCACGAGGAAGGGCATGAGCTAAAGGTGTCCGTGAATTTGTCTGCTCGGCAGATTTTCCAGAAGGACCTCGTGGAGATGATCACGACCACATTGAAAGAGCTGGAGCTGTCGGCTGAGTGGCTGGAGCTGGAAATCACGGAGAGCATTTTTGTCAAAATGGAAGAAGCGACCGTCGTTTTGCAGCAGCTTCGTGCAGCGGGCATTCACATTTCCATTGACGATTTTGGGACGGGCTACAGCTCCTTCAGCTACATCAAGAGCCTGCCAGTGGATACGATCAAAATCGATGCCTCGTTTATTCGGGATATTCACCACAATCAGGAGAGTCAGGCCATTGTCAAAGCGATCGTCACCATCGCGGACAGCCTGCAAATGAATGTGATCGCAGAAGGGATTGAGCTGGATGACCAGGTAGAGGCGCTGCAGCAAAACGGCTGTGTGCACGGTCAAGGCTACCTGTTCAGCAAACCGCTCGCGACACATGAGTTCGATAGCTTTTTACGCAGGCAATAGCGGGAATCGCGGCAGCCAGAACAGGTCAGGATGTTCTGGCTGCCGCTTTTGTTAAGGCTACTTTTGAAATTGGCCACCGGGCATGCTCTGGACGCGGCAATTATGAAAGGCGGTAATCTTCCATTGACCGTCGACTTTCATGACAACATTCGTATTGATGGAGCCTCTGTCGTTTGGATCAGCAGCACCATTGGCCAATGCGGCTTCCCCGGTGGCAAGAATGATCGCGATATCGGGAGAGAGGAAGCGGGGATGCGGCTGTTCTGTCGCACTGGATTCCAAGCGAGAGCCTTTCAGTGGGCCGTTGAATAATTGCTGATGCACTCCGGCGATTTGAGATCGCCCCCGCAGATGGTGTCCCATGAAGGTCACATAGTCGGCATCCTCGGTGAAGCACTGGCCGAATGCGGGACCGTCCCCGTTGTTCCATGCCTCACACATGTCTGCAAATAGCCTGCGGATAGCTTCGATATCGCTTTTACGGTTTTTCATACATAACCCAATCCTTTCCATAGTGGGGATGGCCTTTCCGTGGTGATGATTTCTTGACTGTGCTATACTCAAGAGTGAAAACTTGATTGAATGTAATTCTTAGTGAAATATATATCTTAATCGATTAAGATATATTCATCTTACTCGGGAGGGTTCCTTATGTCAAGCGATAATCGCCAGCATCTTGATGGTGATTTGACGCCGCTGCAGCAAGAGCTATTGCTGGAGCTGCGCAAAAACAGTGCTCGAGCCGTGATGCTGCACCAAACCATATCTGAAAAGCTGGCTCTGAATGCGACGGATCATAAGTGCCTCGACTTCCTTATGAACAGCGGGCCGGTAACAGCAGGGCGATTGGCGGAATTGACTGGACTGACTACAGGAGCGGTCACAAATGTGATTGATCGGCTGGAGAATGCGGGTTACATCGTGCGTGAGAAGGATCCGAGCGATCGCAGGAAGGTCGTCGTCAAGCCGGTCGTCTCCCAAGTCAACTCGATGAATCCGCTGTTTGATTCGCTGATGCGAAGAACGCTGCAGATCATGTCCCAATACGATGAGCGGGAGACAGGCGTCATCCTGAATTTCCTCAGAGAGTGCAATGACATGACGCTCGAAGAAATGAACAAGCTGAAGGAAGATCGGGAGTAAAAGCAATCTGGACAGGGACACTTTGGCGGATCTTCCATCTTGTCTTTTCATGAAGCTTGGGTTTAGACTAGACGAGGCGTAGGCTTCACCAGCACCTGGTGAGGCCTGACTTGATTCGTAGTCCTACCAAAAGCGAATCGCATGAGAGAGAAAATGGGAGGGAGTCCCCTTATGGGAAAAGAGAGAAAAACCATACTCGCCATCATTAGCTTGGTTCTGATCTGGGGTGTCTCATGGTCCATTTACAAGGTCGCACTGCATTACACCCCGCCTCTGTTGTTCGCAGGGATGCGCTCGCTGTTTGGCGGATTGCTTTTGGCAGCCTTTTTGCTGCCTGCTTGGAAAAAAGTGAATTGGCGCCAAAATTGGCCGCGTTACTGTGTGTCGGCTCTGCTCAATGCCGCCCTTTTTTATGGCTTGCAGACCGTGGGACTGATGTATTTGCCGGGAGGGCTGTTCTCTGTCCTGGTGTATTTCCAGCCCGTTCTGGTCGGCCTGTTCGCATGGCTGTGGCTCGGTGAGAATATGTCGCTGCAAAAAATCGTCGGCTTGCTGATCGGCTTTTGCGGCATCCTGGCCGTCAGTGCAGACGGTTTCACGGGACAGGTCTCCATCGTGGGCGTCGTGCTCGCGATTTGCACGGCAATCAGCTGGGCGCTGGGCGTCATTTTCGTCAAAAGAGAGAGCGGCAAGGTCGATTCCTTGTGGATGGTGGCTCTCCAGTTCATCATTGGGGGGGCGCTGCTGACAGGAGCGGGTACGGTGTTTGAGAGCTGGTCAGACATCGTCTGGAATGGCGGCTATATGTTTGGCTTGGGATTTGGAGCGACCTTCGGGGTTCCGATTGCCTTTGTCATCTACTTCCACCTGATGAATGGCGGAGATGCCAGCAAGATTGCTTCCTTTACTTTCCTGGTTCCCCTGATCGCCGTGGCGACAGGTACGCTGTTCTTGCATGAGCCGTTTACGTACACGCTGGTGGCAGGCTTGGGGTTAATTGTCCTCAGTATTTGTCTCGTAAACTACCGCGGCAAGAAGCGGACCGTTCCAGCGACCTATGATGCTTGACAGAATACGGAGAAGACAAGGGCTCGGAGCGGCAAATGCTCCGGGCCCTGTTGACTTCCCGGGAAGTCAACACTACAATGGGTAGTGTGAGGTGACTGCAATGAAACTGCAACACTTTAAGATGAAGGAGAGTGGCTTGAACCGTTTCTTCGGCCCTCTTGAAGCGAAGA
This sequence comes from Brevibacillus choshinensis, assembly GCF_016811915.1. NCBI lineage: Bacteria > Bacillati > Bacillota > Bacilli > Caryophanales > Paenibacillaceae > Brevibacillus > Brevibacillus choshinensis. Next base: position 1,075,952 of record NZ_CP069127.1, read on the forward strand.
TCATGGACATTTTGTGGGATGGAAAAGAACACGAGGCTGAGCTCAGCATCAAAGATGTGCAGCAGAAGCTCGAAGCGGACAAGCAGGTCAATTTCAACACGGTGATGACTGTCATGAACCGGCTTGTGGAAAAAGGCTTCCTGGAAAAAAGAGCGGCAGGACGGACATCCTTGTTTCAGCCTGTGCAGTCCAAGCACGATTTTCTAAACAATCAATCCAAAGAATTGACCCACGAGCTCATGGAGGAGTTTGGACCGCTCGCTGTCAGCCATATGCTCGATGAGTTGGAAGATGTGGATTCGGCTCTTTTGGAAAAGCTGGAAGAGAAAATCAATCTGTTGAAAAAAGGAAAATGATCCATGTGGGAAAATCGATCGCGAATCCTCTTTTTGTCGGGGCTTACGTTGGCCGCACTCGTCTATATTCAAATGGGCATGTACCTGTTTTACACCATGATGGGGTGGGATCTGCAATTTAACTTCCTGCAGCTGTGCAAAACGACGATCCACTCGCTTGGCTTTTCCTCTGCTGGTTATTTGCTTGACGCACTGGTCCTGTACACGTTTACCTGGGCCGTATGGATGACGATCAGACAAATTCGGCTCTGCCGTCGTTTTGAGACAACCCTCATGCAGTGTCTGGATGAACGTGAGACTGCACGTGTAAACCAAAGGTATCGAATCGGCAAGGACGATGTGATTGTGGTCAGCAGCCGCGAGCCGCTTGCCTTTACTGTCGGCCTGCTGCGCCGCCGAATCGTGTTGTCTACGGGGCTGCTCTCTTTGCTGGATGAAAAAGAGCTGGCTGCAGTGATTCATCATGAGGCCTACCATGAGGAGCATGCGGATCCGCTGAAGGTGTTCCTGCTTTCCTTGCTGTCGACCGTTTTTTGGTATCTCCCCGTATTGAAGCATATACACACGAATTATAAAGTGGTCAGAGAGGTTTTGGCTGACCGTCACGCGATGGAACAAACGGGAGGGATGGCAGATCTGGGACGTGCCTTGCTGAAGCTGGTCAAGCAAAGACAAACGATGCCTGTCATGCAAGCTGCTCATGTTTCCTTTGCCGATACTGCGATCAATTACCGAATCCAGCGGCTGCTTGACCCGAAGAAAGAGGTACCTTTTCAGCTGCCGACAATCTCAGTTTTTATTTCCGTTAGTGTCATCATCTTGTTAAGTCAGCTATTCTGGGTCTCTATGGCCTGATTTTTTTACGGGTTTACACTACATTGTGTAGTTTAAAACGAATAGACAAGCCCCTTTTGAGGAGGAAGGTAATATGAATACGAAAACGATGCAGGAAGTAGGAGCTTTGCTGGTTCGGGTCATCCTGGGAATTGTCTTTATCAATCACGGTTTGGACAAGTTTCAGGCGCTCGAAGGCACGGCTGGGTTTTTCTCGTCACTCGGCATTCCAGGCTGGATGGCCAATGTCGTGGCTTCCATTGAGCTGTTCGGAGGCATTCTCGTCCTCATCGGCCTCGGAACACGAATCGTTCCTCTGCTGTTCGCATGGATCATGATCGTCGTCATGTTCGTCATGCCGTCGGAAAGAGGCTTCTTCACAGGCAACGAATTGCACCTCTCTCTGCTCGCGATGTCCGTTTATCTGGTTCTGGCAGGCAGTCCGCTTCTGTCAGTCGATAAACTGCTGCCCATCGGACAGAAAAAGGCGGAGAAAGCGTATTAAGAATGTGAGACAAAGAAAAAAGCCGATTGAACAATCGGCAGGGAGCGAGAGAAACCCCGGGTTTTCGGGGTTTCTTTTTTATGCTTTGGGAGGCTAGGATCGGACTGCAATTTCATAAATAAAGAAAAATCAATTGTAACTGAACTGCATTGACATATCCGAGTAAAATGATAAGATAAAAATGAATTTTGTGGATGAAATTTAATTTTATAGAACATTCTTATCGAGAGCGGTGGAGGGACTGGCCCGATGAAACCCGGCAACCTTGGTCTGATTAACCATACGGTGCCAAATCCTGCGGAGTTATTCTGAGAGATGAGAAGGTGGGAATCGTGAAATCGCCCCTCTTCTTTTCGGAGAGGGGCTTTCTATATACCTAATTCATAGTATTCGCATCGTTTTAATTTGTATTGTGCAAAGGAGGAAACAACGTGTTTCATTATGCGGTCAAGCGTGGCTTTCTCATGCTGGTTACGCTGTGGATCATTGTCACGGTGACGTTTGCGATCATGCACCTGATTCCGGGAGACCCGTTCGCGTCTGACGCCAAAATGCTTCCGGAAGAAGTGGTGAAAAACATGCGGGCGGAGTACAACCTGGATCAGCCGATCACGGTACAGTACCTGCTTTATCTGAAAGGATTGCTGCAATTTGACCTGGGACCATCCATCCAGTCCAAGACGAGGGACGTGAACACGCTGATTGCAGAGGGCTTTCCCGCTTCGGCTGTTCTGGGAATCCAGTCGTTTGTTGTCGCGCTGGCTGGTGGAATCACACTCGGAATCATCGCGGCACTCTATCACAATCGGAGCTTGGATTTCCTGTCCATGTTCGCAGCGATCATCGGGATCTCCGTCCCAAGTTTTATTTTGGCGCCGCTATTGATCAAGTACATGGCGGTCAAATGGGAGCTTTTGCCCGTCGCCGCATGGGGGAGCTGGGAGCACTCGATCCTTCCCACGCTTGCGCTCGCCATCGGACCACTTGCCATTATCGCCCGCTTCGTACGAGCCAGCATGCTTGAGGTTTGGCAGCAGGATTACATAAGCACCGCAGAGGCGAAAGGGCTCGGCACCTTTTCCATCGTCGTCAGACACGGGATGCGCAACGCCATGCTGCCTGTGCTTACCTTTATCGGTCCGCTTTTTGCCAATCTGCTGACCGGTACCTTCGTGGTGGAAAAGATTTTCGCCATTCCCGGGCTCGGCAAATACTTCGTGGAAAGCATTTTTAACCGCGATTATCCTGTGATTTTGGGAATGACGGTGTTTTACAGCTTTGTGCTCATTTTTACCTTGTACATCATCGACCTGCTGTATCGGGTGATTGACCCGCGCATCAGATTGACGAGCGGAGGGAAGTAGCTTTATGGCCAATCAGGCAACACAACTGGATTCCCTGTTTCGACCACTCGACCGGAGCCGGATAACCGAAGAACATTCGGAACGTCCCAGTCTTGGGTATTGGCAGGAGGTTTTGCAGCGGGTATGCCGCAACAAGCTGGCGATGCTCGGGTTTATCCTGCTCGCGGCAGTGGTGGCCCTCTCGATCATCGGACCGATGCTCGTTCCCTACAGCCCGCATGACCAGTCGTTGACGCAGGGGAATCTGCAGGTGTCGGGCGAGCACTGGTTTGGAACGGATGACCTGGGCCGTGACATGTGGGCGCGTACCTGGATGGGCGGTCGGATCTCTTTGTTTATCGGTGTGGCTGCTGCTGCCATCGACCTGGTGATCGGAGTATGCATCGGCGGCATTTCCGGATACATGGCAGGAAGGAGCAAGCTGGGCGACCGTGTGGACAATATCCTGATGCGGATGGCTGAAGTTCTCTACAGCATCCCGTATCTGCTGGTGGTGATCCTGCTGATGGTGATTCTGGAGCCCGGACTCGCAACGATCATTATTGCCCTTTCGCTGACCGGCTGGGTGGGCATGGCCCGCTTGGTCAGAGGGCAAATCATGCAGATCAAACGGCAGGAGTTTGTGCTGGCCTCTGAAAAGCTGGGAACCTCGCATGCCAAGATCATCCTCCAGCATCTGCTGCCCAATACAATCGGCGTCATCATCGTCAACCTGACCTTTACGATTCCGCATGCGATCTTCGCCGAGTCGTTTCTCAGCTTCCTCGGGCTGGGCGTGCAAGCGCCGACGGCCAGTTGGGGAACGATGGCCAACGACGCGCTGGCGGTTGTGCTGAGCGGGCAGTGGTGGCGGCTGTTTTTTCCGGGATTCATGATCTCGCTTACCATGTTCGCGTGCAACGCACTCGGGGACGGTCTGCAGGATGCACTGGACCCGCGGATCAGGAAATGAGGGGGAGTACATCGTGAAGCCATTGTTGGAGGTAGACCAGCTGCGCGTCTCCTTTCGCACTTACGGCGGAGAGGTGCAGGCAGTAAGAGGGGTTTCCTTTTCCGTCAGGGAGGGAGAGACGCTGGCAATAGTAGGGGAAAGCGGCTGTGGAAAAAGTGTGACCGCCCGGGCTTTGATGGGGATGATACCCCGATCCGGTCAGGTGAAAAGCGGCAGCATCCGGTATCGCGGGAATGAGCTGACCAGACTGACGAAACAGGAATGGCGGCAGGTTCGCGGCTCGCAGATCGGCATGATCTTTCAGGACCCGATGACCTCGCTGAACCCGACGATGAAAATCGGTCAGCAGATTGCCGAAGGTCTGATCAAGCATCGAAAGCAGGCGAAGGCGCAAGCAAGGGAAGAAGCGCAAAAGCTGCTGGAGAAGGTGGGAATTTCAGAGGCGGCGAGACGGTATGAACAGTATCCGCACGAGCTGAGCGGAGGCATGAGGCAGCGTGTCGGAATCGCGATGGCACTTGCCTGCCATCCGCAGCTGATTATTGCTGACGAACCGACGACGGCGCTCGACGTGACCATTCAGGCGCAGATTCTTCGGCTGATGAAGGAGTTGCAGGAGCAGTTGAACACCTCGATCATACTCATCACCCACGATCTGGGCGTGGTCGCAGAGTTGGCCGACCATGTGGCGGTGATGTACGCAGGCGTAGTGGTGGAGAGCGGCCGTGTGGAAGAGATCTTTGACAACCCGCGACATCCATACACACAAGGGCTGCTGCAGTCTGTGCCGCGACTTCTTGCAGGCAAACAAGAGCGGTTGATCCCCATCGAAGGGACTCCGCCGGATCTGTTTCGTCCGCCTGCCGGTTGCCCGTTCGCTGCTCGCTGCCAGTTTGCCATGGAAATTTGCCTGGAGCATATGCCCCTAGCCGAATCGTTTTCCGAGCGGCATGAGGCGAGCTGCTGGCTGAACGATCCGCGTGCCCAGAGGGCGGGAGCGTGGATTGCAGCAGGGAGGGAGACACATGTTTGACAATATCGTGGAGGTGGAGAAGCTCGCCAAATCGTTTGAGATTGGCGGCGGCCAACGGGTCAGGGCTGTTGAACGCGTTTCTTTTGAAATCAGGCGAGGGGAGACGCTCGGAATCGTAGGAGAAAGCGGCTGCGGCAAATCGACGCTGGGCAGGACGATCGTGGGCCTGTACCCGGCGACTGAGGGGCGCATCCGGTTTCAAGGCAAAGACATCGCCAGGATGGATAGACGCGAGCGGCGGGAAGCAAACCGCCACATGCAGCTGATCTTCCAGGATCCGCAAGCCTCGCTCAATCCGCGGCTCCGAGTGGGCGACATCATCGCCGAAGGAATCGACGCCTATGGATTGGCAAAAGGAAAAGAGCGGGAAGAACGCATCTATCGGCTGCTGGAGCTGGTGGGACTGCACCCAAGCCACGCAAAGCGCTTTCCGCATGAGTTCAGCGGCGGACAGCGGCAGCGCATCGGGATCGCCCGCGCGCTTGCGGTGGAGCCCAGCTTTATCGTGGCTGACGAGTCTATCTCCGCACTGGATGTATCCATCCAGGCGCAAATCGTCAATCTGCTGGCCGATCTGCAGGCCGAGCGGCACATCACCTTTCTGTTTATCGCCCATGATCTGGCGATGGTGAAGCACATCAGCGATAGGATCGGCGTGATGTACCTGGGGCAGATGATGGAGTTGGCACCGAGCGAGGAGTTGTTTGCGAGGCCGCTGCATCCTTACACGCAGGCCTGGATTTCCGCCATTCCGGTTTCCCATCCTGCAAAGCGGAGCGAGCGTGAGCAGATTGTACTGACCGGAGAACCGCCCAGCCCGATTCATCCGCCAAGCGGGTGCCCGTTTCACACCAGATGTCCGGTGGCCCAAGGCGTCTGCGCCAAAACTGCGCCGGACTGGAAGGAGGTGAGGCACGGACACTGGATCGCTTGCCATCTTGCACAGTAGATAGAGGAGAACAAGGAGGAAATCATCGATGAAAAAAGGATTGCTCGCTTTTGCCGCACTGCTGGCGCTCGCCGTGCCCGCACTTTCCGCGTGCGGCAGCGATAAACCGGCTGCGTCTTCCGATCAACAAGCGGGAACAGCCGTCAAACAAGTCATTACCGCCAATCTGCGGGGCGAACCATACACATTGGACCCGGCTTTCGCTTCTGACACCACCTCGTACTGGGTGATCGACCATCTGTACGAAGGATTGTACCGATACGGCCAAAACGGGGACATCAGCGAAGGCTCAGCCGAAAAGGTGGAAGTCTCTACGGACGGCAAAACCTACACGTTTACCCTGCGCCCTGAGATGAAATGGTCGAACGGCGATCCGGTGACGGCGCATGACTACGAATACTCCTGGAAGCGCGTGCTGAATCCGAAGACTGCCGCCTATGAACCATCCGCTCTCTATTACATACAAGGCGCGGAGGCGTACAACACGGGCAAAGGCAGCCTGGATGACGTTCAGATCAAGGCAAAGGATGACCGCACGCTCGTCGTCGGACTGAAAGACCCCATCACCTATTTCCCGAAAATCATGATGAGTAGGGCTTATCTGCCGGTGAACAAGAAAGTCGTGGAAGCCGACAAAAACTGGGCGGCGGAAGCGAAAGGCATCGTGACGAACGGACCGTATACGGTGGAGAGCTGGGAGCACAACAGTCAGCTGACAATCGCCAAAAGCCAGAGCTACTGGGAAAAAGACAAAGTGACGATGGACACGGTCCACTTCAAGATGGTGAACGAAGCGACCACCTACTACCAGATGTTCAAAACGGGGGAGCTTGACCTGATTGACTCCCTGCCGATCGACGTGATTGAGCAGGAAAGAGGAAAAGAAGAGTACAAATCGTTCCCGGACTACAGCATATATACGTACACGTTCAACGTAGAGCAAAAACCATTCACCAACGCGAAAATCCGTCAGGCGTTCTCCTATGCGATCGACCGGGACATCCTGACGAAAAACGTGACCAAGGGAGGCCAGCTCCCGGCGTACGGCTATACGCCATTCGGGGTGAAAACTCCTGCGGGCAAGGACTTCCGGGAAGAAGTGGCGCCGTACTATCAGTTTGATCCAGCCAAGGCGAAGCAGCTCCTGGCGGAAGGCTTGAAAGAAGAAGGCTGGACAGAGCTTCCACCGATCACGCTGAAATACAGCACGGCGGAAAACCACAAAAAGATCGCCGAAGCGCTGCAGGAAATGTTCAAGCAAAACCTGGGCGTGCAGGTGAAGCTGGAAAATCAGGAGTGGAAAACCTACATCGATACGTTCAAGCAGAAAAACTTCCAGATCGCCCGCATGGGTTGGGGAGGCGATTACCTGGATCCTCTCGCGATGCTGGAGCTGTACACGGGGAAAAGCTCCCGCAACTTCACCAACTGGGCCAATCCGAAGTTTGACGAGCTGATTGAAAAAGCGAAGGTCGAACAAAATGAGGAAGCGCGAATGAAGCTTCTGCACGACGCCGAAACCGTTTTGATGAAGGACATGCCGGTCATCCCGGTCTATTTCAACAACGAAAACTACCTCAACAGCAAAAAAATTGAAGGCATCCGCTTCAGTGTAACCGGGACACCGGACCTGCGCTGGGCGAAAAGAGTGGCAGAGTAACCTCCTGTAATAAATTCCCTCCGCAACAGTCATAGTAAGAAGGGTGTTTACCGCAGAACAGGAGGGGCACATGCATGTCCAGACCGAACAACAGAAAGCCGAATGATCAGCAACGGGAATCGCAGGACTTTTTGGCAAAGCAGGGGGATCGAGTGGAGGCTGAAAGCGAGCTGGTGAAGGAAATGTACACGGAAAACGTGGAGCCGGTCGCTTCCGTCCAACGCAACGAGATCGAATAAACGGACCAACGTAGATTCGAATCGAGGTAAAGGGAACAGGGCACCAGAATGCAAAAAACCGGAGCGATTGAGTGCTCCGGTTTTTCCCCGTTTACTGTTCCCGTCAGGCTATCGCCAAATTCGCTACACGACCGCGTCCACATAGATCCCATGCTCATAGATGTATTGCAAGCAGGCATCCGGCAACAGAAAGCTGGGATCGCCCCCTTTGCGAATTTCATCCCGAATATACGTCGAGCTGATGCCCATGTTGATACCTTTGCTCATGATCAAAAAGTTCTCGTCGTTGTTGCGCAGCAAGGGGTCCTCCGCGATCAAGTCAGCGGATGGGTACCCTTCCCTGGACATGACGATGAACTGAAACTCCGTCACGAGCTTTTCTGCATTGCCCCAGTTGGACATGCCCATCAGGAGATCCGAGCCCATAATAAAAAACAGCTCATCGCTTGGATACTTTTTTCGTAAATGAGTCATGGTGTCGTACGTATAGGTCTCTCCTGGCAAGGCGTCCATTTCGACCGTAGAGATTTCAAACAGCGGCTCGCCGAATTGATTTTTTTTGTGCTTGCTCGTCTCGAGTGCCATCTGCAGCATTCGCAAGCGGTGCTTGTCATCTGTCTGCATCTTTTTGTCGTGCCGCAGGGAAGAACAGGGGACAAAAATGACCTTGTCCAGCCGTTTGCGGCGTGCGACTGTCGCGGCAGTAAACAGGTGGCTGTATGTGATGGGGTCAAAGCTGCTGCCGTAAATTCCGATGCGCATCCGGATCGCTCCTTATCATGGAGACTGGCCGCTTGTGGGCGGGGGGCTCCTTGTTGATCGTGATCGAGGCTGGCTGGCCTACTTGAACGTCAGTGCTCTGGATGTCGTGACGGTGATCCCGTATTTCTCCTGCAGCTGAGCGAAGGCATCCTCGGTGCTCTGTTCAAAGCCTGGGATGGGACTCATGCAATCCGAGAGCACCGTGATGCGAGAGGTCATGTCGGCATCGGACTCGTAAAAATCCAGGATCTGCCGCAGTGACTCCAGCACACAGTGAGATTTCGCTTCGCCGACGACGAGTACACGGTCGTAGTTTTTCAGCTCTCGCAATAGCGCCAGATTGCCTGCATCGCCATCGCGGGAAACCTCTGGCTTGATGATGCCGTACATTTCGCTAAGCGGCTCTTTGCCTTTGACAATACGCAAGGGAGTCGATTTTCGGGCCATCGAGTGGAAGAAGACCATATTGCCAAATTGGCTTTCCAAGGCTGCGCCGTACGTCCCTTCGAGGCAATGGTACGGCCAGATGCACAGCTCTTTTTTGCTCTGCTCGCCCAGCTTTGTCACGTATGCGAGGCTCTCCTCTGGATGATAGACGGCACGCCACTTCCCGCTCTGAACATCCTCGACGGTGATGACGGTAAAGGGAGCAGGATGATTCCCTTCCTGATCGACCCACCAGATCGGATGAAAGATTTGCTGGGGCTGATGGGTGTCGAGCGAGACGGCGATCCCGGTGATCTTGTCCAGATGGTTGTACAAAAAGTGAGCGGCATTCCGTGCGTCTTGATGCGAGCCGGGCACGGCGAGCTCCCCTTTTTCCATGAAGTCATTTTGCATATCGATGGCGAGGAAGAGAATTTTCTCGGAATCGTCAGATGCGAAAGGAAGCCCTTCCTGAGCAGCTTTGGCACTCAGCTCGTTCATGCCGATGACAGACGGCAGACCGATACGGTGCTCGTCAAAAATATCGTGAAACGGCGTTTTCATCGCGGAGTTCCCCTTTCCCGAAAGCTTTCGTTTCCTCCATTAAAGCCAAAAAATGCAAATCGCACAACCTGTTGGCGAAGGAAAAAGTCAAAAAGCTGACGCGCGATGGTGAGCGGCGTCAGCTTGGAATGCGAAGGGTCTCTGAGGTTTACTGGAGCAAGGAGGTGATCGGCTTCATCCGGGGCACAGCCAGCTCGAGCTCTCTTTTTTGATTTTGCGAAAAGGCCTCTTCCCAAAAGAAGAGCTGGCTGTTCAGCGGAAGCTCGCACCTGGGTAATACGCGTTCGTATGACCCATCCGGCATGAGCTGATGAGCCTTGGCGTCATCCTGCAGCATGGTCGCAAGCAGCTGCGTGATGCGTCTGCGCAAATCCATCTGGACGACAGGGAACAAAATCTCGACGCGCGCCATCATGTTGCGCGTCATCCAGTCTGCGCTGGAGAGATAGATTTCCGAGTCGCCGCCATTGCAGAAATGGAAAATGCGGCTGTGCTCCAGATTCCGCCCGACGATGCTGATGACGCGGATATTTTCGCTGACCTCTGGAATCCCAGGACGCAGGCAGCAGATTCCGCGGACGATCAGATCGATCCTGACTCCTGCGCAGGAAGCTTGATAGAGTGCCTCGATGATTTCTTTATCCGTCAACGAATTCATCTTGGCGACGATAAAAGCAGGCTTGCCTGCCAGACTGTTTTCCCTCTCTCGCTGGATCAGCGACAAAAACCTCTCCCGCAGACCGGTAGGCGCGGTAGAGATGACCTTCCAAGCAGGAGGATGGGAGTAGCCTGAAAGGTGATTGAAAAAGTGCGTCGCGTCATCCCCAAAGTCCTCCCGCGCCGTGAACATGCCGATGTCCGTGTAGGTGGCGGCTGTCTTGTCGTTGTAATTGCCTGTACTCAGATGCACGTATCTGCGCAGACGATCCCCCTCGGCACGGACGACGAGCGTAATCTTGCTGTGAGTCTTCAGACCGGCCAGCCCGTAAATGACATGGCAGCCTGCATTCTCCAGCTTTTTCGCCCAGACGATGTTGTTTTCTTCATCGAACCGCGCCTTGAGCTCCAAGAGGACGGTCACTTGCTTGCCGTTATCGGCTGCCTTGAGCAGGGCGTTGACGATAGGGGAATCTCCGCTTACGCGATAAAGCGTCTGCTTGACGGCCAGCACCTTGGGATCCTCTGCAGCCTCCTGTACGAAGCGGATGACGGGTTCGAACGACTCGTATGGATGGTGCAGCAGCAGATCCTTTTTATCGATCGCGGAAAACATGTCCCCGTCGCCAAACCAGTCCAGGGGCTGCTGGGGATACAGAGGCTCAAAGCGCAAATGATCATAGCCCTCGAGTGCGTGGAAGCGAAATAAGAAGGTAGGATCGAGCGGGCCGTCAAACCGGTAGATCTCCGCTTCCGCAAGCTCCAGCCAGTCGAGCAGCGTCGCTTGCAAAAAGTCGCTCATGGACGCGTCAACGGCCAGGCGGGAGGGCTCCCCCATCCTTCGCTTTTTCAGCTCCTGCTCGATGGCTTCCAGCAGGTCTTCTGTCTCGTCCTCATCAATGGTCAGGTCAGCATTGCGTGTGATGCGGAAGGGACAAGTCTCCAAAATGTTGTAGCCCTGAAACAGGCTGTCCATATGCTCGGCGATGACGTCTTCGAGCAGGATGAAATGGGCTTCGCCGCCCGGTGACGGCAGCTCCAGAAATCGGGGAACGACCGAAGGAACCTGCACCACTGCAAACAGAGGACCTTCGCTGTCCGCGTCATCATCCTCCAGCAGCACGGCGAGATTCAGACTTTTGTTGAGCAGCATGGGAAATGGATGGCTGGCATCGACTGCCATGGGAGTCAGCACCGGGTACAGATGGTGATGAAAAAACGAATGGACGAACTCATCCTGCTCCCGGCTAAGCTCGTTTGCCTTGAGAAAGCGAATGCCTGCTTTTCGGAGCTCGGGCGTAATTTGCTCCCGCAGGATGGCAAACATGGCTTGCATGGCTTCATGGGTGCGCTCCCATACAGCTCGCAGCTGTTCGAGGGGCGTCATCCCTGATTTGTTATCCGGCTTGGTGAGCCCTGCCTTTACCTGATCCTTGAGGCCGGCTACCCGCACCATGAAAAATTCATCGAAATTGCTGCTGGCGATCGCAATGAACTTCAGGCGTTCAAAGAGGGGATTGCTTTCATTGGCTGCCTCTGCAAGCACGCGTTCATTAAAAGCGATCCAGCTTAATTCACGATTGATGTAATAGTCTGGAATGCTAAAGTCCTTCATCCTGGCCCAACCTTTTTTAAAAAAATGGATAGCATGACCACTGGCAAGGACAAGTATACCAGTCTTGTATTAAGGGATTGTTAAGTTTTGTCAGTGTCAGTGACGGGGCGAAATGTTATCGGCAGCTTCCACGCTTTGGACAGCTTCGCGAGAGGTTCGTCCAGCATAGAATACTCCAAAAGTCCGTCGAGTACCCCCTGACACTCGATTACCCATTGCCCGGCTTCCTCAACCAGCCGGGTAGTGTGAATGGCCTGTGACAGCGAGCGATCGAGCATTCGCGCCACAATCAGCAGGTGGCCAAGCTTTTCCACCACATTCTTGCCCGCCTTCGGTACGATGTCAGCGTGCTGTGTCAGCTGGCATTGCAGGAGCTTGTTGCTCTTGAACGACGCAATCATCGCGATCAGGAGCCGCTCCCGGTGGGTATAGCCAGCCAGCAGCACGTGGGATAGCAAATAAAACGTATGCTCGGCAGATTCGTGAACGTTAATCATGCGTCCGACATCGTGCAAGAGTGACGCCGCTTCCAAAATCCCGCGTTCAGGGGGGCCGTATTTGTGGAGCCCATGGGCCAGCAGCTGATCAAAGAGCGACAGGGCGTGATTTTTTACCTGATAAGAATGAGGCTTGTCGACCTGATAGCGATTCATGAATTGCTGGATGCTTCGCTCGCGGACCTCTCGGATGTCAGCAGGGGCATCGGCTCCCCAGACATGCTCATAGAGAATCCCGTCACGCAGGCCTTTGCTGCTGATAAACAGCTCTTCACTGCCTGCATGCTTCAGCAGGCTGTCAAACACGGCAATTCCTGCGACGATTACATCGGCCCGGTCCTTGGAGATACCCGGAACCTGACGCCGCTCCTCAAGAGGGAGCTGGCTTACGTGATCCAGGATAGACGCTACTTGCCCTGCACTCATCGGATAATGGTGAAAGCTGTCCATGCTGTATTGCACGGAACGCTGGTGAATTTTGGCCAGATTGCGTGCCGTGCCGCCGATTGCAATCACGGGACATTGTTTATTTATCAACCATGGACAACTGGAAAAAGAACGGCTCAAGAAATGGCGAAGCGCGGATTGCCCCGTCTCATCCGGTATCTCGCTGTGAAAAAACATCCGGGTCAGCGTCACGATGCCAAAGGGGAAGCTGACGCTCTTTTGCAGCTGTCGATTTTGAAAATAAGTGATCTCTGTGCTGCCGCCGCCAATGTCGATCGTGATGCCGTCCCCGACATTCATGCTGCTGAGGACGGCCAGATTGCCGTAGCGCGCTTCGTCATCACCACTCAGGATGCGGACCGTGATGCCAGTCTCTTGCTGGATGCGCCGGATCAGCTCATCTCCGTTCTCCGCCTGCCGGACCGCCGCAGTGGCGACAGCGATGACGTCGCTGATGCTCCTCGCATCCAGCAGCTCTTTATACTGACGCATGGCATGGAGGGTTTTGCGAACCCCTTCGTCATCCATCCGGCCATCCCGCAAATGGTTGCTGAGGCGCAGCCCGCGCTTGACGTTGTCTACTTCCGTCACCAGACCTTGTGCGTCCACCTCGTATACGACCAATCGGGCCGTATTGGAGCCGAGATCAATGACACCGAATTTTCGATTCATGCGATTCCCCACTTTACGTTCAACTGTTCGGTTACCTCCCATTATGCCACAGGTAGGAAAGAGATGTCTTATTGCCCGGCTACCACGGATAAGCTTGTCAGAACAGTCGTATCCGAATTTTGTTTGTTGATCAATTAATTTTCTGCGATATACTCCTCCTGTCTTTTTTCTCGCACCGCTGCTGTATTCGCTCGCCGTTCCATAAACTTCTCGGTTGACAACGGCCAAAAACCTTTCTATAATCTGAGACATTCAAGAAAACGAGTCTTGCAAAGAGCATTACCCATACGGATGATTGGCCGTGAAAAGGAAAGTAAAAAAGGGATTTGACGTCCAGAGAGTCGCCTGATTGCTGGGAGGGCGGCCGCGAACTCTTTTTGAAAGCCACCTTGGAGCTCTGCTTTTGAACACGAGTAGAAAGCAGCGAGTAGCCTACGTTACCAGGCGCATGTCAGCTTTGTCTGACGGCACAAGTTTTCCTTTTGTGAAAAAGGAAAAGAAGCTGAGTGGTACCGCGATGCCTTCGCCTCAGCAATCTAGTTCATGGAAACATGGATGAGATTGCTGGGGCTTTTTGCTTTTCAACATACATTCGAGAGAGAAATGGAGTGGTGGGTCATGGATTCGAAAAAGCAGCGGGAACTGTTGCACTTGCTAGAAGAGGATAGCCGGATGTCAGCCGAGCAGATCGGAAAAATGCTGGCGGAGCCGACAGAGGTGATCGAGCGAGCCATCGCCACTTTGGAAGCCGAAAAAGTCATTGTGAAATATCCTGCGCTGATCAACTGGGAACGTGTGGAGGATCATCCGTATGTGAACGCGATGATCGATGTGAAAGTGACCCCGAAGCGTGACGTCGGGTTCGACGAGGTAGCAGAGCGCATCTGTCGTTTTCCGGAAGTAAAAGCGGTATATCTGATGTCTGGTGCCAGCTACGATTTGTCTGTCGTGCTGGAAGGAAAGACGATGCGCGAGGTCGCGACATTCGTATCGCAAAAGTTGGCCACGCTCGATTCCGTCGTCTCGACGGCCACCCACTTTATTTTAAAGCGCTACAAGCACGATGGAATTGAATTGGAAGATCGCGATGAAGATCGCAGAATGGTGGTAACTCCATGAGTATGCAATTGTCCGTGAAAAGCCGTTTGTCCTCTACAGTCGCTTCCCTGAAGCCATCGGGAATTCGCCGCTTTTTCGATTTGGCGGCTTCGATGGAGGGGGTCATTTCTCTCGGGGTCGGTGAGCCTGACTTTGTCACACCATGGCGTATGCGGGAAGCGTCCATTTCGTCCCTGGAGCGCGGCCACACTGCGTATACGTCCAACGCAGGCATGCCACAGCTGCGGGTAGAGATCCAGAAGTATCTGGAGGAGCGTTTCTCCGTCAGCTATCATCCGGAAAACGAGATCCTGGTGACGGTAGGCGCCAGCGAAGCGATCGATATTGCGCTGCGGGCGATTTTGGATCCGGGGGATGAAGTGCTGGTCGTCGAACCATGCTACGTTTCCTACGAGCCGGTCATTCGATTGGCTGGCGGTGTGCCTGTGTTCCTGAAGACCACGATGGAAAACCAATTCAAACTGACGCCTGAAGAGCTGGAGACGCACATCACGCCGCGTACCAAAGCGATCATCTTCTGTTACCCGAACAATCCGACCGGCGGCACGATGACAGCCGATGAGTGGAAGACGCTCTTGCCGATCATTGAAAAGCACGATCTCTTGGTCATCTCCGACGAGATTTACGCGGAGCTCACCTACGGACGCATGCA
Source organism: Brevibacillus choshinensis (assembly GCF_016811915.1). NCBI lineage: Bacteria > Bacillati > Bacillota > Bacilli > Caryophanales > Paenibacillaceae > Brevibacillus > Brevibacillus choshinensis. The sequence continues at coordinate 1,091,255 of NZ_CP069127.1, forward strand.
TGACAGCATCGCTGCGCTGCCAGGCATGAAAGACCGGACGATTCTCATCTCCGGATTTTCCAAAGCATTTGCCATGACCGGCTGGCGCCTCGGCTACGTCTGTGCGACTCCCGACCTGTTGGCAGGGATGCTGAAAATCCATCAGTACACGATGCTGTGCGCACCGACGATGGCACAGATGGCCGCTCTGGAAGCGCTGCGTCACGGGCGCTCGGACATGGAGCGAATGATCGAGAGCTACCGTCAGCGCCGCAACTTTGTGGTAGATGGCTTCCGTCAAATCGGCCTTTCCTGCCATGAACCGGATGGCGCATTCTACGCTTTCCCTTCCATCGCATCGACAGGACTCAGCTCTTCTGAATTCGCAGAAAAGCTGTTGATGGAGGAGAAAGTCGCGGTCGTCCCCGGCGATGTGTTCGGTGAGAGCGGAAACGGCCATATCCGCTGCTCCTACGCAACCTCCATGGAACAGCTGAAAAAGGCGCTCGATCGGATGGAGAGCCTGATGGGGAAATTGTCGTAGGTTGTCTCCTATATATAGAAGAAGAGTTCTCGAAAGAAAGGTGGCTTTCTTTTGAGGACTCTTTTTGTTTACTTCCCTTCCATGAACATTCATAATCATTTGTAGAGTAGGTGCTATTCTAACATGTACTTCCTAAAGGAGAGTGTAACGGATGCGCGAAACCTGTGTCCCGACTGGTGTGGAGCTGAAAGATACAGGATTTGGATATACCTTGTCCTTAATCGGCGGCAAATTTAAAATGATCATTTTGTACTGGCTCGCTGAAAAAAAGGTGATGCGCCATAATGAGCTGAAGCGAAGTATCGGCACCATTTCCTTTAAGACCTTGAGCACCATGCTAAAGGAGATGGAGGCTGATGGACTTGTCATGCGCAAGGAATATCCTCAAGTGCCTCCAAAAGTGGAATATTCCTTGACGGAGCGCGGTCTGTCTCTCATTCCGCTGTTACATATGATGTGCGAGTGGGGAGAGAAGAACAGTTTGCCAGATCAATAGGCACCTCATCACATATGATCGATAAAATCCAGATAATCTTTCGCGCTTTTCTCCAATTCGTTTGCAGACGTGACGTAATCGGTTCCTGGCTCATTTTCGGTGCCATGAAACGCAAAGAACGAGCGATAATCTGCCCGGCAGTACAGGAAGGTGATTTCAAAAGGGGATAATAGGTGCTCCAGCGTATAGCGATATTTTCCCCCCGCCGAATAATCTTCCTTTTTTATTCCGGCAGTTACGGCTAAAGCCGCTTTCCGATCCTTTAATTTATCGCCGCCATTTGAGCCATAGGCCCAACCGTAGGCAAAAACATCGTCCAGCCATTTCTTGAGAAGGGGTGGACAATTGAACCAATAGATAGGGAATTGTAAAACAAGATGATGATGCGCTTCAATCAGCTTCTGTTCTTTTTCCACATCGATGTTTCCGTCAGGGTATACCTCATGCAGCTCGTGTACTGTATATTTTTCCGGATATTTGCTGAGTTCTTCCACCCAGCGCTTATTGATGACAGATGTCTCTATGCTTGGATGTGTAACGACGACTAGAGTCTTCACGGACGCAGCCTCCCAAGATTTTATTTACTTCTTGAGTATAGGGGCCGCTCCATGAGGAAGTAAGTACGCACTTTTCCTTCAGGTACTAACAAAAAGGTTAGTGTCATCTAGCAGTCGTCCCATAAAGCCTCATCCCAAATACTGATCGTCCTCTGACTCCCGCTTTATTTGCTCCATATATTCCAAATGCCGAAACCCCCACCCGCACATATCTCCCAAAACTGAGCTCAGCGTCTTTCCATGCTCGGACAGAAAATACTCCACCTTGGGAGGGATCTCTTGATAGGCGCGACGCACGATGAGACCGTCCTGCTCGAGCTCGCGGAGCTGATTCGTCAGCATGCCCTGTGTGATGTTCGGAAGCATGCGGCGGAGCTCTCCAAAGCGCTTGGTGCCATCGTGGAGGAGGATGAACAAAATGAGGGGCTTCCACTTACCACCGATCGCCTGAAGCGTGGCGAGAATTCCCTGTGTCCGTTTGGGATCGCGAAGATCTTCTTGCATGTGCTCCCCTCCTGTGAATGAGTAGTACCTGCTTTCATTGTTACTTTAGCAGAGTATCCCGATTTTCGACAGTACGCTGATTTTTCGTACCTAGTACGTTTTTTCATACTGCCCTCCGCGGCAATTGATGCCATCCATGGTACGTTTTTCATGACGTAGTCTGAAAAAAGAGCGTACTTTTCAAGAGTCCCTCCTTTCCGAATAATGGGGCTGAAGTGATGAAATGAAGAAAGGGTGTTCCTCTTGAAAATCATGGTGATTGCTGCGCATCCCAAGTTGACTGAATCCCGTGCCAATCGGGCGCTGCTGGACGAATTGAAAAAGCATGACGAGGTTGTCATCCGCGATCTGTACCAGGAGTATCCCGGCTACGACATCGATGTCCAAAGGGAGCAAGAGCTGCTTCTGGAATACGACAGGGTGGTCTTTCAGTTCCCGTTTTATTGGTACAGCTGCCCCCCTCTCTTGAAAAAGTGGTTTGATGATGTGCTGACCCACGGCTGGGCTTTTGGGCCAGGGGGAGATCATTTGCTGGGCAAAGAGTTCATGATCGCCACGACAGCAGGGGGCACGGAAAGAGCGTATCGCTCAGGCGGAGACGACTTGTACACAATAAGCGAGCTGCTCCGACCCATTGAACGAACCCTGACGAAATGCAACGGAACATTCCTGCCTGCATTCGTCGTGTACAATGCCGATCGGGCATCAAATGAAGTACTCGCGCTCGAAGCAAAGCGTTATGCGGAGCACGTACGAACATCCCTGCGTGTGCTCGCCCATTAAGCGGAAATGAAGACTGGAGCGGATGTCCTCCGAGTAGATCCAACTGCTCAGGAGGGCATCTTTTTCATTCGGAAAAAATAAGTGGATCAGATCTTTACAAGCGGGTTCCTTCGGGAGTAATATTTGTTTCGTAATTAACGAATGTGATCCTAACTGCTAAACAAAAATCGCTGAATCCATCATCTGGGAGCGGGGAAACCAACCGTGGCTGCTTTGCGCAAACGCCACATGGGGTGAATCTCGAATCGTTCGAGTAGGGTGACTCTTTCATCCGAATCCGTCAGCTAACTCCGTAAGTGTCATAAGAGAGACAGCAATTACCTTGCGTATGATCGACATAGTTTATTTCGCTATGCCCAGAAGCCAAGTGAGTTTCTTCTCGTTCGGCTTCTTTTTTGATTCCATTTTCCGGGGAAGGGAGTGATGGCAAGAAAAATCTGCATGAGGGTTGTCAGTTTTGAGAGGGGAAACTAACGGAAAATGTATGCGAGGAGAATCAACATGATATCGGGATTAAAACGATTTTTAATCGGCAGACCGATGAAGTCAAAAGAGCTAGGGGAAGAAAAATTATCGAAGGTAAAAGCGCTAGCAGTGTTGTCATCAGATGCTTTATCTTCCGTAGCTTATGGAACGGAGCAAATTCTTCTCGTTTTAGTAACGCTGGGTGCAGTAGCACTCTGGTACTCGATTCCCATTTCCATTGCGGTTATCGGTCTTTTGACCATTCTCATCTTGTCTTACCGTCAGACGATCTTTGCCTACACGACGGGCGGCGGGGCGTACATTGTAGCCAAGGACAATTTCGGAACCTCAACCGGTTTGGTCGCAGGGGGATCGCTGCTGGTTGATTACATCTTGACAGTAGCGGTGAGTACTTCGGCTTCCACCGATGCCATTACGTCAGCCTTTCCGGTCCTCCACGAGCATCGGGTGCTGATAGCGCTGGTCATGATCGTGACGGTGACCATCCTGAATCTGAGGGGGATCACGGAGTCGGCAACCATTTTAATGTATCCCGTATACCTGTTTGTCATTGCTATTTTTCTTTTGATCATTGGCGGGGGATATCAATGGCTGGTCGGTAACGTGCATGGGCAAGCGCCAGTCTATGGAGCAGCGGTGCCGGGAATCACGTTATTTTTGCTTTTACGCGCATTCAGTTCGGGCTGTTCGGCGTTGACAGGAGTAGAGGCCGTCTCGAATGCCATCCCCAACTTCAAGAATCCTGCCCCGAAAAATGCCGCCGTCACTTTGATCATGATGGGGCTCATCCTAGGTGCGATGTTTATGGGGATCAGCTTGTTGGCCTATGTTTACGGCATTGGCCCAACTCCCAAAGAAACAGTCGTTTCCCAAATTGCTTCAGCGGTGTTTGGAAGGGGGATCCTTTACTACTTTATCCAAGCGGTTACAGCGTTAATCCTTTTCCTGGCTGCCAATACGGCGTTTGCTGCTTTTCCGTTGCTGGCTTTTATGCTGGCGAAGGATCGCTTCATGCCCAACATGTTCATGGTGCGTGGAGATCGCCTGGGCTTCTCCAACGGAATCATCTTTCTCGGCATTCTTTCTGCGATCCTTGTCATTTCCTTTGGCGGGGAAACGGAAAACTTGATTCCGCTGTATGCCCTTGGCGTCTTTATCCCGTTTACTTTGTCGCAGGCTGGGATGATGAAGCGTTGGATGACAAAAAAGCCGTCCGGATGGGTAACGCCTTTTCTCATCAATACGGTGGGGATGCTCACCACCCTGACCATTTGCCTGATTTTCCTGATCACCAAGTTTTCACAGGTGTGGACGATATTTGTGTTCCTGCCAATCGTCATCTTTATCTTCCGCAAGATCAACGGACATTATAAAGACTTGGCAGATGAGCTGCGCCTGGATATTGCCGTAGAGAAACCGCAGCCAAAGGGCAGTGTCATTGTCATTCCGGTGGCAGGCATTTCGCAGGTCGTGAAAAACACCATCAGCTATGCACAATCGCTGTCAGATGACATCGTGGCGGTCTATGTGGGATTCAATGATGAGGATATGAAAAAGATGGAGGAAAAATGGGATCAGTGGAACCCTGGCGTTCGCTTGATCATCCTCCGCTCGCATTACCGCAGCATAATCAAGCCCCTGTTTAAATTTATCGATACGGTGGAATGGAAAAAGGCTGACACAGACCATGTGACGGTCATGATCCCGCAGTTCATCACGAAGCGCTGGTGGCACAATCTGCTGCATAACCAAACGAGCCTGTTTCTGCGGGCGTACCTCTTTGCAAGGCAGGATGTCAAAATCGCAACCGTGCCGTACCGCCTAAAAAAATAGATGGAAACGAAAAACAGGCATCGCTGGATGCCTGTTTTCTTGCTTATGGCGGTCGATTCTCAGTGAAGAAGTCTTATAAAAAGACGCCAATGATAGTGGCGGACAAGACGGATGCGAGGGTGGAGCCCAGCAGCAATTTCAAGCCGAATTTGGCTACCACATCTCCCTGTCTCTCATGAAGCGCCTTGACGGAACCGGTAATGATGCCGATAGAGCCGAAATTGGCGAAGCTGACGAGAAATACGGATACAATCCCGATCGTTTTCGGGGATAAGCCCCCTGCGATCTCTTTGAAGTTGAGCATGGCAACGAATTCGTTGGTGACGATTTTCGTGGCCATGATGCTGCCAGCCTGGACAATATCCGATTGCGGAACGCCCATCAAAAAGGCCACGGGAGCAAAGATATAGCCGAGTATGGATTGGAAGGAAAGGTGAGTGGCCCATAAAAAAAGCTCGTTCACCAGATTCATCAACGCAATGAAACCGATCAGCATCGCAGCGACAATGATGGCAACTTTTAACCCATCGAGAATGCTTTCGCTGATCATCTGGAAGAAGGAGGGTTTGCCTGCTTCTTCTTCGACGAGGGGCAGATCCTCTTCATCATCCAGGTCGTACGGATTCATGATGTTGGCAACAATCAAGGCAGACAGGATGTTAACGACGATGGCAACCACGACGTATCTCGGCTCCAGCATGGTCATGTAGGCACCGACAATCGCAATGCTTACGGCGCTCATCGCCGAGGTGCACAACGTGTAGAGGCGCTTCCTGGAGATTTGCCCCAATTGCTTTTTGGTAGTCAGGAACACTTCCGATTGCCCGAGAAAGGCAGAAGAAACCGCTATGTAGTTCTCCAGCTTCCCCATTCCGTTCAACTTGCTTAGGATAAGACCTGCATATCGGATGATGAGGGGAAGAATGCGGAAATGATTGAGAATCCCGATTAAAACAGAGATAAAGATGATAGGAAGCAGCACGTCGAGAAAAAAATTGGAAACCCCGTTGTTTTCGAGTCCCCCGAATACGAAATCGACCCCGCTAATCCCCAGCTTCATCAAAACGTCAAAACCTTTTGAGATAAATCGGATCAGATCAATGCCGATGCTCGTGTTCAATAGGAGGAACGCCAATACAAGCTGGGCCGCAATCATTTTAAGGATGGGGGTAAGCCTGATGTCTTTGCGATTGTTGCTGGCCGCGTAGCCTACGCCGGATACGAACAGCAATCCTGTTACAAAAAAAACGATATTCATTTCTTCACTCTGCCTCCTGGTGCGCTGACTTGATGCATGCATGTCGAGCTGGCTGGTATCCCTTACAAGTATTTTGACCGTTCGGGTACGTGTCATTACCGAAAAAAGCTCTAGGGCCGATTCAAGACAATTTCGAATAGTAAGTTACTACCGTAAGAGTAACCTTATATAGGTTACATGGCTCGCTGTGGATTGTCAATTTCAGTTAGGATGGTTGGATTTGTTTCGTATTATCCCTTATGATGAGTAAAAGAACACCAGTGATGCCGATTAGGAGGATACATGTTACAAAAATTCGGTTTTTCGCAGTATGAAAGCAAAGTGTATGAAGCTCTGGTGTCTAGCGAGGAACCGTTGGACGCTACGAAAATAGTCAAATACTCCGGCGTCCCCAAAGCCAAAATCTATGAAGTGATCGCGCGTTTGATCGATAAAGGCATGGTTATGGACTCGGTATCGGAAAAGAAAAAGCTGTACAACGCGCTGCCCCTGCCGCTTGCCATTGAAAAACTCACGGCAGAATTTCAGGACAACGTGAAGCAATTGAAAATACAGGCGAGCAAAAAATCACATTCCGAGGATTTGGTATGGAGTCTGAAGGCGGATACATCGATTCGGGCACAGAGCAAACAGCTGATTCAAGAGGCGAAAAGCTCGATTCGGATCTCGGCGTGGAAAGATGACCTGATTGAATATTTGCCTTTGCTGGAACAGAAAGAGGATGACGGTGTGGACGTGGAGGTGCTCGTGGTCGGGGCACTGAAGCCCAATATTGCAAAAGTGCACTCCCTGATCCCGGCACAGGAGCATCACACTTTGGAACGATTCCGTTTGCTGATCATCGATGAGCGGGAAGTTATTTTTGCTTGTGAGGAAAATCGTTCCTGGCAAGCCATCAAAACGATGTCCAAGCCGTTCGTAAAAGTCTTTACCGAATTCTTTTACCACGATCTCGCGTTAGCGAAAATCAGCAGGAAGCATTACGATTTGATGATGAATGATGAAGAAATCCGAAGTATCCTGATGCAGCTGCGCTATTAGTCCAGCCGCCTGACCCCATGAAAAAAAACGCAGGAGATATTCCTGCGTTTTTCTCATTTTACGACAATCGCCTCCAACGCCATGAGAATCATGTCGTTAAACGTGGTTTGCCGCTCTTCTGCGGTCGTTTCCTCCCCAGTGAAAATATGATCGCTCACGGTCAGGATGGACAACGCATGCACGCCGAATTTGGCGGCTAGCGTGTAGAGCGCAGTGGTTTCCATCTCAACCGCCAGCACCCCGTATTCCCCCAATTTTTTCACCGGGTCCATGCTTTCGCGATAGAAGATATCCGCAGTCAGCACGTTCCCGACCCGCACAGGCAGGCCTTTCGCCATACCGCTGTCATGCGCTTTTTTCAGCAAATCAAAGCTGGCGCAAGGAGCAAAATCAAATCCGGGAAAGGCAAGGCGGTTCATGTTGGAGTCTGTGCATGCCGTCATCGCGATAATCACATCTCGCACATTTACGTCCTTCTGGATTCCACCGCATGTCCCGACGCGTATCAGGTTTTGAACGCCATACTCGCGGATCAGCTCGTTCACATAAATGGAAATGGAAGGCACACCCATGCCCGTACCTTGCACGGATACGCGTTCTCCGCGATACGTCCCAGTGAAGCCCAGCATCCCTCGGACCTGGTTATAGCAGGTCACGTCCTCCAAAAACGTTTCCGCGATATATTTGGCGCGCAGCGGATCGCCAGGCAGCAGGATATTTTCAGCGATTTCGCCTTTTTTTGCTTGAATGTGAGTGCTCATGGTTTCGCCGTTACAAAAGGAAAAAAGTAACGGCGTACACCTCCTTATACGGTTATAGTCGGTTGGGGTTGGACCGCAGATGGTCTGGAAATGGAAAAAACAGCACACATAAATGAGATCAGGACAAAAATTCCGCCCACCCAAGGCGTGGACAGGACAGAAGCATGGGTAATGACCATTCCGCCGACTGCAGAACCCAAGGCAATCCCAAGGTGCAGAGCTGACGTATTCAGGCCTTGCTGTATCTCATAGGATTCCGGAGCGGACTCAATCAGGTAATTTTGCTGTGCAGGCGTAATGGCCCAGCTCAACATGCTCCATAGAACCATCACGATGAGAAACAGATAGAGGGAGGACGTGACAGCCGGGATGAGGAACATGACTGCGGCAAATGCAGCAATGATGGACAAAATGCTTCGAGTCGATCCCCATTTGTCCGCAACCCATCCACCGATGCCTCCGCCGCATACGGCAGAGAGGCCGAATACGAAATAGATGAAGCTGACCCAGACAGATGACACGTTCAGAGCTGTTTTTAAAAACGGAGTGAAATAGGCGTACAGCGTCAAATGTCCTGTCAGCATGAAAACCGATGTGAATTGAGCGCTGATGATTTTCGGTTTTTTCAAGGTGGCCAGCTGCTGTCTTAGCGGAATCGTTGGCCTTGGCGGTATCTTAGGCAAAAAGGCGTAAATGGCGACCATGGAAGCGAGCGTCAAGACAGAGATGAAAATGAAGGGGGCTCGCCATCCGAAGGCGTTGCCGATGACAAGCCCAATGGGAACACCCAAGACGAGAGACCCGCTGACTCCCATGAAAATCGTGCCGATGGCTCTGGCACGGAACTCTTCCTGCGCGATGGAAGAAGCGATCGTGATGGAAAGAACGATGATCAAAGAACCGCTTGAAGCAGATAACATCCGTCCCAGCATCAAGATCCAATAACTCGGACTGAGCGATGATATGGCGTTGCCGACGAAGAAAACAGCCAGTGTCCAGAGCAACAGCTCTTTTCGCTCCACATTTGCTGTCATTGCCTGAAGAACCGGTGCTGATAGGGCAAAAACAACCGAGAACAGCGTGATCAGCCAGCCGGCCGTACTGATCGAAACGTGCAAATCCTCTGCGACGATGTCTAAAATTCCTCCGATGATTAGCTCCACCGTTCCTACGACAAAAGCTGCGATGGCAAGGATGTAAATTTTCATGTTCACGTAGGCTGAATACCTCCTTTTCATAAAGTGGCGCCATTTAGGTTACTACCGATATAGTAACCTATGTGATAGTAAGTAACAACCCTCAACAAGGTTTTCTTTTGCTAAGCAGCTTTTTCCATCGGGATCGAACAGAAGGAAAATGCAAAAAAACCAGTTTCCCGCGCCATTTTCATAGTCGTGGTGGACTGGTTTTTCTTCTTCCCTATTCTTTTCCTATTGCATGACGATAGAAGCGACCAACTGAGTCACCAATGCGGCGAGGATCATCGAGATACTCGAGACCGTCCCTGCCAAGGAACCGATCTCAAAAGCCTTGGAGGTGCCTGCGCCATGTGCGCTCGTGCCAAGCAGGACGCCGCGGGCGATGTCATCCTGAATCTTGAGATACGAGATCACATACGGACCGATAAAAGAGCCGAGCAGCCCGGTGATGAGCACGAGCACGGCGGTAATCGAAGGGACACCGCCGATCATTTCCGAAACATTCATCGCAATCGGCGTTGTGACGGACCGCGGGATCAGGCTGTACATGACTTGCTTATCCACATGCATGAGAAGCGCCAACAAGGCGGAGGATACGACGGCTACAGCCGACCCCGACATGACGCTGACCAAAATTTGGACCGCGTGTTTCTTCAATAAAGGATAGTTCTTGTACAGAGGGACAGCAAAGGCGATCGTTGCAGGCTGGAGCATGTAGGCCAGCCATTTACCGCCTGCATTGTATGATTCGTAAGCCGTATGTGTCAGGATAAGGAGAAGGACGAGCACGACAGGCGTAAACAACAGCGGTGAAAACAGAAGAATCGGTTTGTAGCGATAAAGCCTTTTGGCCACCAGGTAAACCACGATGGTGAACAGGAAGCCCATGATGCCGCTGATCATGATCGCATCTCCTTTCGTTTGGCGATGCGCTGGGCGACCAAGCCGCTGCTGGCCATGACGATGGCTGTACCAATCGCGATGACGAAAAAGATTTGAACGCCTTCATGCAGCATAAGATTTTGATACGAGATTATTCCCACGGATGGGGGAATGAAGAACAAGAGCAGCTCCGCTAAAAGAAAGCTTGCACCGGCTTCCACCCATTCCAGCCGAAGCCATTTTTTCTGCAGCAAAAAAAATACGACAAACATCCCGATGATGCTGCCGGGAATCGTGAGCCCCAGCCAGTCGACGAGCGCATTCATCAGCATGGAAACAATCACGAAAAAAGCAGCTTGCGCGATGATTTTGATCCATTTTTTCAAGATGTTCCTCTCCCTCTAGAAAAAGTGTACATCGTCTGTTTCCATAGGTAAAATGCATATATAGAATCATTCGCATTCACGATATCTATCGTTAACCGGAGGGATGCTTGATGGATATCCGACATTTGCAATACTTTCTGGAAGTGGCTCGTCACAACAGCTTCACCAAGGCAGCGCAGTCGCTGTATATCACTCAGCCTACCATCAGCAAAATGGTGCGGAACCTGGAGGAAGAGATCGGAGTCGAGCTGTTTGAACGGGTGGGCAAGCGCGTCTCGCTCACGGATGCCGGATGGGTATTGTTTTCGCAGGCGGAAGTGATGGTCAAATCGTTCGAGAACATGACTGTCCATATCAATGAATTGATGGAGCTGAAAAGAGGAAGGCTGCGCATCGGACTGCCGCCGATGGTAGGAGCCAGCTTCTTTCCGCGTGTCATCGGCCGATTTTGCGAGCAGTATCCCGGGATCCGGCTGGAGCTGTTCGAGGCGGGCTCCAACAAAGTGGAGGCGGATGTAGGATCCGGTGTGCTGGACTGCGGTGTCATTCTGCTGCCGGCAAAAGAAGACATCTTCGACCATTATTCGTTCGTCAATGAAAACATCATGCTGGTCGTGCATCCATCCCACCCGCTGGCGGAACGCTCCGAAGTGGCCTTCAGCGAACTGGAAGGAGAGCGTTTCCTGCTCTTCCATGAAGACTTTGCGCTGCATAACCGGATCGTAGACGAATGCGTCCGCGCCGGCTTTCATCCTCATGTCGTGTACAAGAGCTCCCAATGGGATTTTCTCAGCGAGATGGTCGCTGCGAATATAGGGATCACGCTCCTGCCCGAAACCATTTGTGCGGAATTGGACGCAGAGCGCTTTCGCATCGTTCCGCTGGTAAGTCCGACACTCAAGTGGCATCTGGGGATGATCTGGAGGAAAAATGCGTACCGGTCGTTCGCGATGCGGGAATGGGTCCGCTTTTCCGAAGAGTGCTTGCCCACACGCCATCCATCCAAATAAGAAAATACGCGGGAAATACACCCGCTTCCTTTTTTCACTAGGTTAGGCTGTAGTGGAGGAGAGGAAAAAGGGGAAAACGCTCCAGCTTCATAGGAACACCTGCTGGGGGTCATCCCTGTCCGACTCCATGTAAAAAACGAAACCGCGTCCAAAGCAGCCGTCTCGGGAAGCTTATCAGAGGTGGACGCTTAAAACCGTGTTTCGTTTTTTCCATTGCGCCTTGGTTAGTGTTCCAAAGATCTTCCGCTTATTTCCCCTTTTTCCTCGGCCAGCTTTGGGTCATCGACGTGTCTTTTCTTGAAAGCCTTCTACGTAGTTACTTTGGGAAAACCCTTCGTGGGAAAAGCTCCCGTGATAAGTCGAAAAGACATACTTGATGCTAGTTCTTCCCTTGATTCATCCAGGTCCTTCGAAGTTGAAGCGATAGACGAAGTAGGCACATTGCTCACCCGAACCTCTGCATACCAAGTAACTAGAAACCACAACTGCTTCTCCCCACCTCCGTTCTGTTGATAAGCTATCTGTACAAAAAAGCTCCTGGTTTGGCCAGGAGCTTGAGAATTAATGCGTATTTTCATCCATGCTGAAGTCTACCTTGTCGAGGGGAACCAGCTTGGTTTTCTTGGAGAATTTATAGCCCAGCCAGACCACGATGAACAGTGGCAGACCGATGTAGGATACCATTGCGCCGTTCCAGTCGATGGCATCACCTGTGAAAGCCGTGTAGTTTTGACCGACGATCACGACGCAGCAGATGATGAAAGCCAGAATCGGACCAAACGGGAACCATTTTGCTCGGTAAGGCAGCTCCGACAATTCGCGCCCTTGGGCAAGCAGGGCACGGCGGAAGCGGTAATGGCTGACCGCAATTCCCAGCCATGCGATGAACCCGGACATACCGGAGGCATTCAACAGCCAAACGTATACAGTGCCATCCCCAAACAGGGAGGACAAGAAAGCGAGGGCACCGACGAGGGCTGTCACGATCAAGGAGTTGATCGGAACACCATTGCGAGTGACTTTGGCAAACCATTTTGGCGCTTTGCCTTCTTTTGCGAGCACCCAGAGCATCCGGGTCGAAGCGTACATGCCGGAGTTACCTGCAGACAGGACCGATGTGAGAATCACCGCATTCATGACAGAAGCCGCGAATGCAAAGCCTGCCTTTTCAAATACGATCGTAAATGGACTGATGGCAATATCCGTGATATCCCCGCTGATTAGATTCGGGTTGTCGTACGGAACCAACAGACCGATCACCAGGATCGCCAGGATGTAGAACAGCAGGATGCGCCAAAAGATTTGGCGGATGGCTTTTGGGATGTTGCGAGCAGGATTTTCACTTTCTCCAGCCGCTACCCCGACCAACTCTGTTCCCTGGAAGGAGAATCCGGCGATCATGAAGACTCCGAGAATCGCCATGAAGCCGCCGTTGAATGGCGCCTCGCCTTTGGTGAAGTTCGTGAAACCGACTGCCTCACCACCCATGATGCCGAAAATCATCAACACACCAATGATGATAAACACGATAACAGTGACAACTTTAATGAGGGCAAACCAATATTCAGACTCACCGAATGATTTCACGGACAAGGCATTCAAAAGAAACATGATTACGAGGAACAGCGCGCTCCAGACGATCGAAGGGACATCCGGCAGCCAATATTTCATAATCAGGGCAGCTGCTGCTAGCTCGACTGCAATGGTGATCGCCCAGTTGTACCAGTAGTTCCAGCCGAGCGCAAAGCCCAGGGATGGATCGACGAAGCGTGTCGCATACGTACTAAAAGAACCGGAGACGGGCATGAAGGCTGCCATTTCTCCCAGGCTTGTCATGAGGAAGTAAACCATGATACTGATAGCGATGTAGGCCGCCAAAGCACCGCCGGGTCCGGCAGAATGAATGGAGCCGCCGCTTGCGAGAAAAAGTCCCGTACCGATGGAGCCGCCGATGGCAATCATCGTGAGGTGGCGGGCTTTGAGTCCTCGCTGCAATTGATTTTCTGACATACGTTTATTGCACGACCTTTCTCAGATGTTTTTTGTTCGGAAGGAAGGTCGGAAACGAAAAACCGCCCGGGGCCAAAGAATGGCACAGGGCGGTATCATCCAATCCCCACCAAGCCTTCACTGAAGATAGCACACCACGTTTGCTCGGCAAGCAAACGTGACAGTTCTGCCCCTTATCGAGAACAGCCCCAACCCATGCGTACAGCGATACACGATGGACTTCGGCGGATTTTCCCTCTCCTGTAGTCTTAGATTTCGTCTGAATCTCGTACAGAATACTATAAAAGCCGCGACCTCTATCCTCACCGTGAAAGATGAGGATAATTGTATGAAGTTAATTTATTTATCAAATATATATGATTGTGGATGATTTCGCAATTAGAAAAAAACCCCTTCGCAATGGGAAGGGGGGTGACTGCTATTTCAATTCTTTTTTCCAGCTTCCATCTGATAAATTTCGTGCAGCTTCAGGTCCTGCATGGTATTGATCGTTGCTGCGTCGCGTTTTTCGAGAATCTGGTCAGGAAACGCAAACAGCGTGCTGAGATTCTCCGGGAGCGTCTGCGTGGGGACGGATACTGGCTGTGGTGCTGCAGGGATCGGATCACGCCCAGCGAGATGAAACCCCCAATCTCCAAAGGATGGAACCAAGCAGTGATAAGCTTTCGTGTGCAAACCAGCACTCCCGATCGTCAGACCGATGCTCCAGTACACCAGTGGCGCATCCTCAGGCGAGAAAGATTGACAGACCAAGACGCCGTTATCCCCCAAGCAGTTGGACAGCTGCTGAAAGAACTCTTTCGTGTAGATCGTGCTGATGATTTCATCTGCTGGGTCAGGGAAGTCGACGATGATGATGTGATAGGGGGTAGTCACGTTGTCGATAAACATGTTTGCGTCCACCGGGTGTACCGTTACACGGGGATCGTGCATCGAAGATTCATTCAGCGATACCACTTTCGGGACAGTTTTGGCTACTTCCAAGACCATGGAATCCAGATCGACGAGGTCTACATGCTTCACGTTTTTGTACTTCAGCACTTCGCGGAGAGCAAGCCCATCCCCACCGCCAACAATCAGGACACGCTCATGCGAAGCTGCATGAGCAAAGGCCGGATGAACGAGCGCTTCATGATAAATACGTTCATCCAGGGAGCTGAATTGCAGCTGCCCATCCAAGTACATGCGCATCTCGCTGGCTTCCACAAGCTCAATATGCTGATAGGAGCTTGTTCCCTGGAATAGCATGTTATGATCCCCAGCGAGCACTTGGCGACGTTCGATTTGATCGTACAGATCCCCGCGATCTGATGTAAGGTCGATTGGCTTCATTTTTGTTTCGCTAGCGGATGATTCAGGAGATTGCGCTGTGGATTGTTCCTCCCCAGTGCTGTATTCCCAAAACACAGGTGCTGTTGTGGAACCATTGGTGCGTTCAATTCCATAAATACGCGCACTTTTTGCAGAAAGGCCACGTAACAGAGTATCGATTTGGGTAGAGGGATCGCTGTCTCCGCATGTAAATAAATCCAAGGCAGCATACGAATACTCCGGCCACGTATGAATGGAAAGGTGAGAGGTCGACAGGAGGAAAAGCCCCGTTATGCCGTGTGGCTCAAATCGATGGAAGTTGAAGGCGAGCTTTTCCATCCCGAGGGATGTGACGATATTGGTAAGGATCTGCTCCAGATGGGAGAGATCGTCGAGCAAAGCTGAATCACAATCAAAGGCATCAATGATCAAATGGCGTCCTTTTACTTGATTCACTGTTCATACTCAACCCGCTTATTCAAGTGAACCACTCCTTTACGCTTATGATAAAGGATATGGTACTAGCTCGAATAAGGTTTGTACGATTGTGCAAGCAATGCAAGAAATGGACGCTGAATCATGATTAAGTAAAGTGACGCTTGGCGGGCCATGACCCTTGCAGCTTGCGAATTTGAACGATCTGCCCGGTGTGACAGGCATCATGCAGCATGATGCTCATGACACTCTGAGCGATCGACGTGGTAGGCAGGCCCTGGTCGAATGCTTCCTCACTTAGGGACGCCAGCTTTTCCTGAATTTGTCGATGGACACTTTCCATGCGTTGCTGTGCTTGCTTCCATGCGTCCTCATCGTCTGGTCCGCCGGATGGGACAAACGTGTCGTCGTTGGATTCAGCGGAAAGAGGAAATTCGGTACCCAACAGACGATGGAGCAGCCGTTCCTTGTAGTACAGCAGATGGCTGACATTCTCCCAGATGGTATTCGCGGCCTCGCCGACAGGACGCCAGCTCGCCTGGGCAGCGGTTACACCAGATAATGCGTCACGCAGGGGCGGATACCAGTCTTCCTGTTCGTAGGTAAACTCCCAATTCTTCAAAAGCAATTCTTTACGGCTCATGTCCATCCTCCTCGTCTAGGAAACAGGTTGGCGAAACGGTATAATGATTCCAATAACATTTGTTTGTAACTATCTTTATATAATATGGTGGTTACAAAAAGAAGATATCATAGTCGGATACTGGAAACAAGGGAAAAAATGGATTGCAGTGAAAAAAGATGGGGGTAGCAACGTTGGAGTGGCTGTGCATTGATTTTTTAAATAGCGATTGGCGGGACTGGCGAGGCTCAGGGCGCAGAGAGAATCGGCTGGAGAAGGAAGAGTGGCTGGAGCAATTCCTGAAGTACTGGGGATTGCAAGCCCCGTTACCGATCGATGGGAAAATGGGGAAGGAGCTTCTGAACCTGCGGGAATGCATGAGAAGGATGACGGAATCGTTTGTCCGGGGAGAGACAGCTGCGCCTGAGGATTTGGCAGCTCTGAATCAGGCTTTGGCACTGGCTCCAGCTTACCCTCGCCTCGTGAGCGATGGAGGAAATCAGTTTCAGATCGAGCAAGTAAGCCCAGTCCAAGGCTGGGAAAATGTCATGGCCCAGATCGCAGGCTCCTTTGCCCATTTGCTGGCACACGAGGAAGCCAGAAGGATCAAAATCTGTGACAATCACGATTGCAGGTGGGTCTTCTTTGATGAAAGCCGCAACCGCGTGCGCCGCTGGTGTGACGACAAGATGTGCGGCAACCTGATGAAGGTGCGCCGTTTTCGCGAGAGGCAAAAAGAAAAAGGGTGAAGCGCCGAAGCGTTTCGCCCTTTTCGTCCATTTAGGCCGAAACCGGTGTAAGGGGGAGCAATTTGGCGTGAACAGAAGGACCAGCTGCAACTATGCCGTATCCATCCCAGCGAAACGCTGCTCCGTCGGCATCGGATAGACATCCTCCCGCTTCCATCACCAGTAGCGCACCAGCGAGCCAATCGTAGATGCCGGATCCATATTCCCAATATCCATCCAGGCGCCCGCTCGCTACATAAGCGAGATGGAGCGCTACCGAGCCTTGCATCCGGATAGCAAACGCTTCAGGCATGACGCGCATGAGGGACTCGGCCGTATGCTTCCCTGCTGCAAGATCCATGGGAGAGGAAAAAGCAAAGAGGGTTCCGAGAATGGACTCGGATAACGCTGTTTTCCCCGATACGTGAATCGGCTCGCCATTGCACGCCGCTCCCTGTCCTGCTACGGCATGAAACAGCTCGTCACGGCACGGATCGTAGACAAAGGCAACGACGGGTGCGCCTGAATGAACCAGGCAAAGGGACATGGCCCACATCGGCATTTGCTGCAGGAAGTGCACGGCGCCGTCGATGGCATCGCACACCCAATATGGCGTGTCGTACTCTGGGTGGCTTTGCAGCTCCATATCGAATTCGGCATCGGACCAGCGGTATGCTGGAAAGCGTTCAGCCAATGCCTCTTTCAATCGGTTCTCGGCTACAGGGTTCACCGCCTGGAATCGCTTTACCATTTCCTCTTGACTGGAAGCTGGCTGGCTTTTTGCAAATTCCGTCAGCAGGTCCTGCCCCACATTTCTCACCAGCTCCTCGCAAAAGCGAAGATCCTCCGCATTCATTACCATAACCTCCACCCCTTGTCATTTTGATAAAGATCCCGAAGAACCTCGTAGTGCTCTCCGTATTTCTCGGCCAGCAGATGGCCAAAGTCAGACTCCACATGCTGCATCAGCAAATCGTGATAAAACGCGTTCTTCAGCGTTTCAATGACAGCGGGATGATCCGTCTCGAGAGCTGTCGGTTTGACTTCCCCGCCAAAACTGCCCATGACGGCATCGCGGTAGTCGCAAAGAATGGAAAACTTTCTCGCCTCGGCAAACGGCAGATCATTCGGACGCTTATGGATAAATACATGGCCAAGCTTTGTCGAATACTCGCCAAGGCAGATCAGGATGACGGTGACGCCTTGTTTCTCCGCGTGAAGCAATGCGTCTTCAATCAAGGGAACATCTTCGGCAAACATGTCGACAACAATCATGCTGTCGGCATTCGCGATGACCCTGTGCAGAGCATTGTCCAACTGATCGGTCCCTCGCCAGCTGTAAAAAGAAGGGGTGATGCGGGGGGGCGTGCTTAAACCTCGTACTAGGGTCTCGGCAGTTCGTTCAAAATGGCTTTGCAAATGGCGAACAAGCTCCTTGACTGGTACGGCATCGTAGGTGGCAGGGTCCCCCTCTCTTTGGCGGATGACGCCTTTGTCCTGAAGGGAACGCAAAGCCGCATAGACATTGGTCCGGGAGACAGAAACCCGTTTGGCGACCTCATAACCGGAGAGGTTCGCTTCTTCATGCAAGGCCAGATAGCAGCGTGCTTCCAAATCAGACAGGCCGATTTGCTGTAAATGTTCGATCATGGAGGGATCTCCTTTTAGTAGTATGTTTAAATACTACTAATGTTTTTGCGTCCTGTCAATGCCTGCCATTTCATGAATCCGGGAATAAGGGCACATGATCAGGAACTTTGAGACATAATAAAAAGCAAACGGTACGGGAACAGAAAGAGGTGACAGTGTGGGGCGGTATCGGAAGAGATGGTTGCAGGGGCTGGTATTGGTATTGCTGATTACTGCCTGTGCGGCAATCTGGTATCTGCGACCCTATTCGCCTGATCAGGCAGCGAGGGCGGCAATGCAGGGCGGTGAAGGGATCACGGTCATCGACACGGGAGATTGGCTCGCTTTCGAAGGCGGAGAGACGCGGGAGCCAAGCGTCATCTTGTATCCGGGCGCTTTAATCACGGCAGAAAGCTATGCGCCGCTTGCACGGGAATTGGCTGGCGCGGGCTATCGCGTTTTTATTGCAAGAATGCCGCTGAACCTGGCGGTAAGTGATGTGGAACGGGCCAATCAGGTATTAAAAGCATACCCTCATCAGCAATTTGTCATCGGCGGGCATTCCCTCGGCGGTGCCATGGCTGCCCGCTACGCAGTGAATCATCTGGATCGAATCACCGGCGTCTTTTTTCTGGGAGCGTATCCGGATAAAAAAGGCAATCTGAAGGAGTCGGGCCTGCCCGTTCTTTCGTTGTTGGGCTCGCGAGATGGTGTGGTGAATCAGGAGAAGTATGTAGAGAGTAAGAAGTATTTGCCCGACGACACCATTTACATGAGCATCGCCGGGGGAAATCACGCTCAATTTGGCAGCTACGGTCCCCAGGAAAAGGATCAGCCGGCAGCCATTACCCCTCAGGAGCAATGGCAGCAGACGGTTGCGGCCCTCAAGCAGTGGCTGCAGACACGAGTCAATCCGGATTCTGGGGAATCATACCAGAGATAACGCCGACGATCCGGATGTTTTCAGATGGCAGGATGAGCGGCGGGTCTTCTTCGCGTGTCGTCGTAAAGCAGCACTCCACGGGATTTACGTCCGCTGCGATTCGCACGAGGAACTGTCCTTCCTGCCGGATGAGAACGGGTCTGCCGGTTATCGGCTCCATCGAATAGTCCGAGACCAGGAGCACATGGCCTGGAAAGATCCCGACGCCTTCTAATCCATGATCTCTCATAATGAGGGTAAAACGCGCCACATGGTAACTGGCAATGGGGAGAGTTGGCAATAGGGACAGCTCTTCGTCACTCTCCAGAGGCAGATCAAAAAAGCGCGTGCTGTAAGCATCTCCGGCGATAAAAACGTGTTTCAAGCGCGTCACCTCCTCTTTTGGACAGACTAATAAACAGGAAACCCTTTGGCATGCAAACGGGCAAGAATGCGGTCAAAGCGAATGCGGGCGAGAGACAGAGGGACCTGAAAACGCTGAGCCAGATAGGCTGGTGCATGGTACCGATCGCATTCCGCCAGCAGGGGACTTACCATAAACAGAGGGAGCAGTAAATGCTCGGCGAAATGATTGGCTTGGGACTCCTGCCAATCGATCATCCATTCGTTGCTGTGGGGTTGGATTCCTACATGCAGCAGCAAATGCCCCAGCTCATGCGCGATTTTTACGCGTCTTTCCACTGGTTCGAGCCGTTCATCTACGGCTATGATGTAGCGCTCGGGGGCCTTAGGATGGGCATGCGTCCTGCTGCGGCCGGCAATCTCCAGGATATCGATATCAAATTGTGTACAGAGGCGATGCAGGTCGATCTGCTCCGGCTGATTCATTCCGAGATGGCGCAGCAATTGGTAGACCCGGCTCTCCAGCCACGTCTTCGGTTCGGCTATTTCTTGGAGAATGGCAGAAAGCATCTGATACCTCCTTATTTACCGGAACGCACGTTCGGTTTTTGCCGGAAAAGAAAACCCCTGGTCAGGGGTTGTTTTTTTTCAGGTTTTCCGTGATTTCAAATAACGAAGGGGGCCGTGATTCTTTGACCTGACGCCCTCGCCATTGCTTTTTCAAATCGTACCAGTAACGCCGAATCTCCTTTTTTTCCTCTTCGGAAGCATCCAAATATCCATCCAGAAAGTAATAGTCGTCCGGATCGTCGATTTTTTCTTGCAGGAGCTCGTCCAATGAACGATTGTCTCGGGTGTCGTCTCTTCGCGTCAGAGGCGTGGCTGCTTCATCGGTGCGTCCCAGCAGCCAATCGGTCGTGACATTCAAGATATCGGCCAGATGCCGCAGCATGTCGTTTGGAGGAGTGCTGTGATTATTCTCGTAATTGCTGATGGTGCCTTTGGTGGTGCAGACGTGTTCTGCCAATTCTTCCTGGGTGAGACCGTTTGCCTTACGGGCTGTGCGTAAGCGCTGGGATAACATGGGTCGCGCCAGTCCTTTCCGTAGAGATACAAGAATATTGTACTCATATCCTTGAAAAAAGGAAAGAAAGGAATCCCGGTCAGAGGCTGGGAAAGGTGTGAATTTCCTCATTTTCAAGTTGCCGCAATTATATTATCATTGTGTATAATTCCACGAATTCTACACTTACACGCAAAGGGGAAAATATTACGCGATGTTTAATGAGCGGAAAGCGTTGCAGATGACTTTGCAGGCGTTGCTGGAACAACGTATGGTTCTGCGCCGGCAGTATGTGGATCAAGATAAGCAGCTTGGAGCCGACATCAAGCAGATTCTGACACGAATCCGAGAGATGGACGGCCAGGAAGGAATAGTAGACACCGATTTTGCCGAGGAGGCAGCCACTGCAGCGGAAGATATCCCTATTGAGCTCATGAAGCGGATGAAAATCAGAAAGGCCCATATTCGCCACGACTACGTCGAAGTAGCCAAGCATATCGAGAATTTGCTTCGGGAATACCAGACGCCGATGTCGCTGGTGGAGCTTTGCGAAGAGTTGAGGAATCGACATCACGTGGAATTTGCAAGCCCGTATATCGGGGTGCAAAAGTCATTGAAGTATTTACCCCATGTAAAGATTGAGAAGGATGGTCGAAAGCTGATCTTCTCTCTTTAGAGAACATAAAAACAAGGGCGACGTGCCAATTGGCACGCGCCCTTTTTCTATTGATGAATGCACTGGGGCATTCGGCTTTCTGCAGCAGCGGGTGTGAGAATCAGCGTTACTGCAGGAAAGCTTTAAGCATCCAGACGTGTTTTTCCAGACCGCTTTGGATGGAGAGCAGCATGTCCGCGGTGGCTTCGTCATCTGCTTGATCGGCAACGTTTCGTGCAACTTTCAGCTCGCCTACCAGGAGAGTAAAGTCATCGACCACACTGCTCACCATTTGCTCGGCGGATTCATTTCCGGTTGCTTCCTTGATGCTGGCTTCTTGCAAAGATGCAGCAAGCGTAGCGATCGGTTTGCCTCCAATGCTCAGGACGCGTTCTGCCAGCGAATCGATATGTCCGCTCGCTTCGGTGTACAATTCTTCAAATTTTTGATGAAGAGTGAAGAATTGAGGGCCATTTACATTCCAGTGGAAGTTATGCAGCTTTGTGTACAGGACAGTCCAGTTTGCTACTTGTTTATTCAAAAGTGTGGAGACGTTCATTTCAACGGCGGTTTTCATATTAGAATCTCTCCTTTTTTATAATTATTATTGATTAATACTTATTATAAACTAATACGAGCATTTGTCAACCGCTCATCTGGAATAAGCTAGGCCAAGGCCTATTTGAAGAAATCAGGCGATTGAGAGCGGACAAACATACAGACCAAAGGAACGGTTTTTTCGTATGAATAGTATTGATTACAGGGTAGAGGAGGAAGTTGTGAGTATGGTAAATATCGATGAACTCGAAGAAGAGTACGACGAAAACGACGAAGAAGAGTACGAAGAAGGCGAAGAAGAAGAAGAGGTAGGCGCTGAAGAAGAAGGCGACGAAGAAGAATACGAAGAAGAAGACGAAGAAGATGATGAAGAAGAAGAGGTAGGCGCTGAAGAAGAAGACGGCGACGATGAAGAAGAAGAAGAAGAAGAAGAGGTAGACGCTGCAGTCGAAGACGGCGACGAAGAAGACGAAGAAGACGAAGAAGAAGAAGAAGACGAAGAAGATGAAGAAGACGAAGAGGATGAAGAAGAAGACGAAGAGGTAGACGCTGCAGACGAAGATGGCGACGAAGAAGAAGAAGAAGATGAAGAAGAAGATGAAGAAGAAGACGAAGAGGTAGACGCTGCAGACGAAGACGGCGACGAAGAAGACGAAGAAGATGAAGAAGAAGACGAAGAGGTAGACGCTGCTGGCGAAGACGGCGACGAAGAAGACGAAGAAGACGAAGAAGAATACGAAGAAGACGAAGAAGATGAAGAAGAAGACGAAGAGGTAGACGCTACAGACGAAGACGGCGACGACGACGAAGCAGACGATGAAGAAGACGAAGACGACGACGAAGCAGACGACGAAGAAGACGAAGACTAACTTTCAAGTCTGGGAATTTTCCCAGGCTTTTGTCTATGTAAGGAATCGCGCTTGACAAAGAAACGAAAGTTAGAAAAAGTGGATGGTAGATGGACAGGAGCACGGAAAACAGGAGGGCCAATGAACAAACAGACGATGAGGGCGGTCATTCTGGCTGGGGGAAACAGCAGCAGGATGGGCACGCCAAAGGAATTGCTGAAATGGAGAAAAGGAACCTTCTTGAGTGAGCTGGTCCGTGAAGTTACGAAGCTTGAGCTGTCATGCCTGGTCGTTTCCAATAGACCTGAACGGCTCGCCGCTGAGCTGATCGGTGAGGCGAATGTTCGAGTGACTGCCGATCTGGTACCCTCTGCGGGGCCGGTGAGCGGCATGGTTACTGCGTTTCGTGCCACTGAGGAAGAGGTACTGCTCGTCTTATCCTGTGATCTTCCGTTTATGGATCACAAGGAAATCCAGAAGCTCTGTGAGTATGCCAATGGCTGGACTGACTGGGATGTCGTCGCGGCCAGGGCACAAGGTAGACTGCATCCTTTATGTGCCTTGTACCATCGGCGGACACAGCCTGTGTGGGAGCGGGCACTGCACGATGGGCAATACCGGCTCATGCACACATTGGCACAGTTGGATGTCCGAGTTACGCCGGAAGGTCTGCTGGATGAGTGGGCAGTCTTCAATGCCAATACGCCGGAAGACTACCAGACGGCGCTCACCCGGGAGAGTAACAGAAATGAACGCCCGCACTAATGGCTTGGAAACACGATAGGCAGCACACAATCTCCACTTCCTCTACCCGCTGAAGCCAGAAAGGTATCCATCACGGAACGAGAATGCGATGTGCGTGCGTGTAAACGTTCATCTTGTCGTTTCGGATAAAGCCGACGGCCGTGATGTTCAGCTCTTCCGCCAGCTGCAGGGCGAGATCAGTCGGAGCTGATTTCGAGAGGATGACGGCTGCACCGATTTTGGCAGCTTTGAGCAAGACCTCCGATGAGATGCGTCCGCTGAAGACGAGCACTTTATCCTGCGTGGAGATCTGATCTTGCAGACATTTTCCGTAAATTTTATCGAGAGCGTTGTGCCTCCCGATGTCCGAATATGTGAGCAGCACTTCATCGGCAGAGCAGAGTGCAGCGTTATGGACGCCGCCCGTCTGACGGTGAATATCAGAGGAAGCCTGCAGCTCGCGCATGAGATGCATGCATTGTGCGGGCGAGATGGTGATTTCGCCTTCTGCCGGCTTTGCCGTGCGGGCGTCACTGAAAAAGTAAAAGGACTGCCTGCTCTTTCCGCAGCAGGAAGTGATCCGTCGCTTGGAGTAAAAGCTCTGCGAGAGGATGGTTTCCTTGTGCAAATCCACGTAGGCAAATCCTTGTGCCTCGTCGATGGAGAGCTGTTTGACTTCCTCGTAGCTCTTGATCGCCCCTTCGGCCGCCAGAAAACCGATGACCATCTCTTCCAGGTCAGCCGGCGTGCAGACGATGGTGGCAAATTCCTCGTCGTTTAAAAAAATCGTCAACGGGTATTCCGTCACGATCTCGTCCTCTTCCCATTCTTGCTGATCAGCTGCAATTTTCAATACCGGCCTGCTGATCGTTTTTGAGAGATTCGTCATGAGTGCCTCCTTTTCAGACAGAAAGCATGCTGTCAGTCATTTATTTTGAAGGAAAATATTGTAGAGTGAGCGCTTACATGGTAGTATACTATTTGAGATTTGCGTTGTCACAAAATTTTCACGATTGCAATGAGTGCCCATACGCTGAATCATGATCGACGCGGGATAGCGCTCCTGTCACCGGTCCATTCTGATTCTCATTTATTTTTGAATAGTGAACACTTGATTGTTGATGCTGATGTAGCGTTCCTGCTGATGATTAACTGCTGTGTTCCCCGATTCTTGCGTTTTTTTGCGTGCAGCGAAAAGCGAGAATTGGTGAGCGCAGCAGTTTTTCTTTTTTAGATCCGGCGAGGATAGCCGGGCCATTATCCATTATCGTAAAGGAGATGTGTCACATGGAGCAACATGTAAAAAACCGCTGGCTGATTGCATTGGCTGCAGTGGGAATTCACCTCTCGATCGGTTCCGTCTACGCATGGAGCGTGTTTACGAAGCCGATCACCAAGCAATTCGGCTGGGGACTTACAGACGTCCAGTTCACCTTCAGTATCGCGATCCTGTTTTTGGGACTGTCGGCTGCATTTCTCGGACATTACGTGGAAAAGCATGGACCGCGCAAGGCAGGGACACTGGCATCCATCTTTTTCGGAGTGGGAATCCTCGGCTCCGGTCTGGCGATTCAGCTAAGCAGCTTGCCGCTTCTTTACATATGCTACGGGGTGCTTGGCGGGATCGGGCTGGGGGTCGGGTATATCACACCGGTATCCACGCTCGTTAAATGGTTTCCGGATCGCCGCGGTCTCGCGACGGGTCTCGCCATCATGGGCTTTGGCTTCGCTTCCATGATCGCAAGTCCGATCATGAACAGCCTGATTGAAAGCGTAGGGATTGCAAATACGTTCTATATTTTGGGAATCATCTACTTTGTCGTCATGTTTGCTTCTGCGCAATACCTTTCTCCACCTCCGCAAGGCTGGGTGCCACAAGGCTTCTCCGCTGATGCGGCGGAAGGCAAAAAGCAGATCAAGAAAGATTTGTGCCAGCTGACCGCAAACGAGGCCATCAAGACGCGCCGTTTTTACTGGCTGTGGCTCATGCTGTTCATCAATGTGACGTGTGGAATCGCTGTTATTTCTGTCGCTTCACCGATGGCGCAGGAAATGGTGGGCATGTCTGTCGGGACAGCTGCCTTGATGGTTGGGCTCAATGGTCTGTTTAACGGTGCGGGTCGCATCGGGTGGGCGTCGTTTTCGGATTACATCGGACGTCCCAATACGTACACCGCGTTTTTTGCCATCCAGATGGTCTTGTTCTTCCTGCTGCCGAATCTGACCAATCCCGTGCTGTTCATGATCGCGATGTTCGTCATCATGACTTGCTACGGCGGAGGATTCGCTTCGATTCCGGCGTACATCGGCGACCTGTTCGGCACCAAGCAGCTCGGTGCGATTCACGGCTACATCCTGACAGCGTGGGCAGCGGCTGGCCTGGCAGGACCGATCTTTGCGGCTTGGGTGCGCAATACCACGCAGAGCTACACTGGCACCCTGAGCATTTTCGCGGGAATGTTCGTGGTTGCCCTGGTAATTTCGCTCATTATCCGC
This sequence comes from Brevibacillus choshinensis, assembly GCF_016811915.1. Lineage (NCBI taxonomy): Bacteria > Bacillati > Bacillota > Bacilli > Caryophanales > Paenibacillaceae > Brevibacillus > Brevibacillus choshinensis. Next base: position 1,117,358 of record NZ_CP069127.1, read on the forward strand.
CTCGATATCAAAAAATTGCAAGAAGAGGCAAAACGGAGAGAAAACTCTGTTGAATTGGCTAGCTGATCAATGGTAAAGTCTATAGTAGAGAATGGAATGAAATAAAGGTGAGTTTCCTAGATGAATAAGTTCGAAGCAGAATTCAGCAATTTGGTCAGAGCTTTCCGCAAACGCCACATGGGTAAGGGACCGAGCAAGATCAACACCACGTTTTGCAAGAACTGGGCGATCTGTGAGATGGAAGGAAACCTTTCACCGGTGGAAAAGTTCATCGCCACTTCCGAAGACGGAAAGCAGACATTGCGAGCTGCACGGACCGAAATGGTCAAGGAGATGTACCGCAAAAACACACCGGTTGAGATGGAAGCCTTCTTGGGAGCCAAGCTCATCGATTTATTTGTCGATATCGACATTGAACGTGATTTCGGGATGTCCATCTTTGTTTTTGACCAAGACATCGAGAAAAAATGGAAAAACGAACCGTAAGTCTAAACGAAGCAGCGGCCCTGTTCACTGATTTAGACGAAACGGGTTTCGCGATCACACACGCAGTTGAGACTAGGTAGCGAACCTGCCTTAGACAACCACCGTGAACACGCTCTTTTCCTCAGGACAAGGGACGGTTTATGGTGGTTTTTTCATTCAAAGACAGGCGATGAAAAGAGAGGAGCGAAAGGAATGGGCAAGACCAAACACACTGGACCCATCAAGCTGGATACATCATGGGAGCCGTCTCTGTGGGCATCTCTGATGCCGATGGGGCTTGGAAAAATAAAACCGCATCACATCCGCGATACCATGAAGGTCATGTACGACAACCGCGATAATCTGGGCTATGCGTACCGGATCTTGACGCAAGGGGTATGCGACGGCTGCGCGCTCGGGGTATCGGGTCTGTACGACCAGACGCTGACCGGTCCGCACCTGTGCACGACTCGCTTGAATGTGCTGCGCCTCAATACGATGCCTGCCATGGATACAAAATGGCTGGAAGACGTGGGCGCCATGCAAAAGCTGTCCAGCGTGGAGCTGCGCAAGCTGGGGAGAATTCCGTTCCCGTTGTCCCGCAAGCCGGGCGAGAACAAATTTACGCGCATTACGTGGAACGAAGCTCTGAACCGCATTGCGAAAAAGATCAAAGGAATCAGCCCCAAGCAGCTTGCCTTTTTCCTGACAGCCCGCGGCATCACGAACGAGGTGTACTACACCGCCGCGAAAATGGCGCGCTTCCTCGGGACCAACAATATCGACAATGCGTCGCGTATCTGCCACTCGCCGAGCAAGACAGCTCTCAAGCGTACGATCGGAATCGGTGCGTCCAGCTGCAACTATCAGGACTGGATCGGCACGGACGTCCTCGTATTCTGGGGCTCTGTCCCAGCCAACAACCAGCCGGTCTCGACGAAATACATGTATGCGGCGAAAAAGGCAGGCACGAAAATCATATTGATCAATCCGTACAAAGAGCCTGCGATGGAAAAGTACTGGATCCCGTCGGTTCCCGACAGCGCGCTGTTTGGCACCAAGATCGTCGACGATTTCTATCAGGTGAACATCGGCGGAGATATCGCCTTCATGAACGGTGTGATGAAGCACTGGTTTGAGATGGAGAAGGAAAAGCCCGGCTCTGCCATCAATCACGAATTTGTAAGCGCACACGCCAACGGCATCGAGCAGCTCAGAGAACACGTGAATAAGCTGTCGTGGGAGGAGATCGAGAAATCGTCCGGTCTGACCAGCGATCGGCTGAAGGAATTCGCGGTGCTTTTGGCCAATTCCAAATCGGGCGTCTTCGTCTGGAGCATGGGCTTGACCCAGCATCGCTTTGGGACGGACAACATTTCACAAGTGGCCAACCTGGCTGTATTGCGCGGATTTATGGGACGCAAGCACTGCGGCGTGATGCCGATTCGCGGCCACTCCGGCGTGCAAGGCTCCGGAGAGATGGGCGCAGACCCGTTCAGCTTGCCTGGCGGCGATTTTGAGGAAAAGAGCTGGACGCGAATCGAAAAGCTGTGGGGCTTCCCCATCCCGAAATGGCAGGGAGATATCGTGGGCGTGTCGCTGGAGAATGCCCTGCTGCCTGACGGACACGAGAGAAAAACGCGCCTGTTCTACACCAGCGGCGGAAACTTCCTCGAGACGATGCCTGATCCCGACTTCATGCGCAAATGTCTGGAGAGCGTGGAGCTGCGCGTGCACCAGGACATCATATTCAATACGTCGACACTCGTGGATGCCAAGGAAGAAGTCATTGTTCTACCGGCGATGACCCGCTACGAGCAGCCAGGCGGAGGTACATCCACCAGCACGGAGCGGATGGTGTACTTCAGTGCCGAAATCGAGGGGCCGCGGATTGCGGAAGCGCGCTCCGAGTGGGAGATTTACGTAGATCTGGCTGCACGCGTCCATCCGGAGAAAAAGCATCTGATGCATTTCGGGAGCGCGGCAGAGATTCGGGCGGAGATCGCGAAGGCGAATCCGAACTACGACGGCATCCAGCATTTGAGCAAGAGGGGCGACGTCTTCCAGTGGGGAGGCGCATGGCTTTGCGAGGATGGTCAATTCCCGACCGCGGATGGGCGTGCCAATCTGATTCCGATCGAAATTCCGAATCTGAATAAGCCGCAGGGCCACTTCTACGTGACGACCCGCCGCGGCAAACAGTTCAACTCCATGATTTACAGCAACAAGGATCCGTTTAACAACGCGGACCGCTACGATGTCCTGATCCATGCTGAAGATGCTCGTGAGCTGAGAATTGCAGAAGGCGAGAGCATCGTGTTGTATAATAAATACGGCACCTTCCAGGGACGCGCCAAGTTCGAAGCGACGAAACGAGGCAACGTTCAGGTGCATTGGCCGGAAGGAAACGTCCTGATCCCTAAAGGGGTATATGAAACCTACGCGGGGATTCCGGAGTACAATACAGCGGTCAAGATTGAAAAGGCAGATACATTCAACGCGAACAAAGACCTGAAATATAAAGAAAAGCCGATTGAAGACCTGGAAGTAAACGTCGGGTAACCACGGGCGACAGCAGGAATGGCAGCAGAGGCTGGAGGAGGAGAAGGCGATGCGCTTTTCACGACAGATGATAACGGTGGAAGAAGCCTTGCACAGATTGATGGGACGCCTGAGAGTGCAGGAAAAGGAAGAGGTGCACATCACAGAGGCATATGGCCGAACGATGGCAGAGGATGTTTATGCCACTGACGATTTGCCGCACTTTGACCGCTCGCCGTTGGACGGATATGCCGTGAGAGCCATCGATACCGCTCTGGCCACACCGGAGTTGCCAGTCCGTTTGAAAGTGGTGGAGACGATCGCAGCGGGAGATGTCCCCGCCGTCGCGCTGACAGAGGGATGTGCGAGCCGGATCATGACGGGAGCGATGCTGCCAGCAGGCGCTGACGCCGTCATCATGTTTGAGCAGACCGAGCAGCCTGCTGCCCTTGTAGCGGAAGTCGGCATCAAGAGGGCGCTTCGGCAAGGGGAGAACGTATCCCGTCGGGGGGGAGAAATCGCGCAGGGAGCGGTCATCGTGCGCGCCGGCGAAAAGGTGAATGCGGGTACACTCGCTATTCTGGCGACCTATGGCTACGCTCGTGTTCCGGTCGTCCGCAAGCCGCGGATCGGGCTGCTCTCGACAGGCGTCGAGCTGCTGGATATTGATCAACCGCTGCAGCCGGGGAAAATCCGCAACAGCAATACCTTGATGCTGTCCGCTTTGATTGCCGAAGCGGGCGGCATTCCTCTTTTGTTTCCCAATATGCCGGATGATCTGGGAGTGGCAAAGGGAGCGCTGGCCGAGCATTTGAAAAAGGTGGATGTGCTCGTCACAAGCGGGGGGGTGTCTGTCGGAGACTACGATGTGATGGCTGCACTCACGGATGAGCCGGACGCCGAGCTGTTGTTCAACCGCATCGCGATGCGCCCAGGCAGTCCGACCACGGCTCTGGTGCTCCATGGAAAACCGATCATCGCCTTGTCAGGGAACCCGGGGGCGTGCTTTCTGGGGTTTGAATTGTTTGTACGCCCGGCTGTGCAAAAGCTGTCAGGTGTACAGGATGTTTGGTCGCGCAAGGTCAAGGCCCGACTTGCCGTCACGTATGCCAAGCCTTGTCCGTACCCGAGATATTTGCGCGGGTGGCTCACAGAGAAGGATGGCTTCCTGTACGCTCAGCCTGATTTCAATGAGAAGGCAGGAAATCTCGGGACCTTGAAAAACAGCGAGTGCTTTATCGTGATTCCTGCTGGAGGCAGCGGCAAGCGGGAAGGCGAGCTAGTCGAAGTGCTGACACATACCACGCCTAGCTGGAAGCGGGAGGGATTGTCGTGAAAAATCCGTATGTCCTGCAAGTGGTTGGCTATTCCGATAGCGGCAAGACGACGCTCCTCGCCAAGCTGATCGCCCGCTTTGAGCAGTCAGGTGTTCGGGTAGGGGTGATCAAGCACGACGGCGGCCACGATTTTGAATGGGACCAGCCGGGGAAAGATACGAGGCGCTATCGGGAGGCAGGAGCATCCCTGTTGGCCATCTCCTCACAGACCAAGACCGTCATTCACCAGCAAAGACCGATACCGCTCCCCGAGCTGGTGGAGCGGCTGACACAAGCAGGGGCAGAGCTGGTTTTGGTCGAAGGCTTCAAGCGGGAAGGCTATCCCAAGCTCGTCCTGATTCGCAAAGCTGAAGATCAGGAGCTGCTGAAGACCGTGACGGACATCCGAGGCATTGTCACCTGGGAGAGGCTCGCGACGGATTTATGGCCCCAGCTTTCGATTCACGATGATGAGGCTGTTTTCGAGTTTGTGAAAAGCCAGCTTGAAACGAAAGACTAGATTCACGTAAAGGCAGAGCTCCTGGCCGTAAATGGCGACGCGGGGCTCTGTCTTTTTTCACAAATCGTTTTGTTTTCCTGTGATTGAAATCACTGAGAGGGGCGAGTACACCCTTTAGAATCAAAGTATACCTGATTCGAAGGGAAGGATTTCGATGCTTAACCAAAAGACGATTCAAGTCATCAAATCAACGGTCCCTGTGCTTGAAGTGCACGGGGTTGCCATAACAAAACGATTTTATGAAAGATTGTTTGCGCAGCATCCTGAGCTGTTGAATATTTTTAATCACGCGAATCAAAAACAGGGAAGACAGCAGACTGCCTTGGCAAACGCGGTTTACGCTGCAGCCATGTATATCGATAATTTGGCAGCGATCTTGCCGGCAGTCCAGCAGATCGCCCATAAGCACCGCAGTCTCGGCATCAAGCCTGAGCATTATCCGATCGTCGGGGAAAACTTGCTGGCGGCGATCAAAGAAGTGCTGGGAGATGCGGCGACAGAGGAAATCCTCGGGGCGTGGGCTGAGGCGTACGGCGTGATTGCCGACGCGTTTATCGGGGTAGAAGCCGAAATGTATGAACAATCCCGTGAGCAGGCAGGGGGCTGGGCAGATTTTCGTGGATTCGTGGTAGAGAAAAAGGTACGGGAGAGCGATGTCATTACGTCCTTTTATCTGGTTCCGCAGGATCGTCAAGCGCTCGCTTCCTTTAAACCGGGACAATACGTGAGTGTGAAGCTGGATATCCCAGGAGAGCGATTTACGCATATTCGCCAGTACAGTCTGTCAGATGCACCAGGCAAACCGTACTACCGCATCTCCGTAAAACGGGAAGACGCGAATCAAGAGAAGCCGGCGGGCAAAATATCGGTCTATTTACACGAGCAGGTAAAAGAAGGAGATGTCCTGCAGCTGTCGGCCCCAGCTGGAGATTTCACGCTGGATCAAGGGGAGCGTCCGGTTGTGCTTATCAGCGGCGGGGTGGGCCTCACACCGATGGTCAGCATGCTCAAAACTATGGCGGAAAACTCCGCTCGTCAGGTGACATTTATCCATGCGGCACAAAATGGAAGCTTGCATGCTTTGCGCGGAGAGGTCGAAGCTATCGCAAACGAGCATCCAAACATTTCCGCTTACTGGTGCTACTCGCAGCCGACCGCGCAGGATCGGGAGTCTGGAGCGTTTCACAAGGAAGGATTCATCGACCGTGAGTGGCTTGCGAGCATCGTGCCGGTAAAAGGATCCAGCTACTATTTCTGCGGCCCCGTACCATTCATGAGCGCCGTCAAGCGAGCGCTCACAGAGTGGGGCATTCCGGAAGAAGATCAGCACTTCGAGTTCTTCGGACCGGCAGGCAGTCTGTAATTCAATAGAGTCATCATCGATCGAGCTCGCCTATTCGCGAGCTCGATTTGCTTGTGCACGCAGCAGCCGGTTGACTGTTTCGCGGCGCAGTCCGATCAACTGGCCAATCTCGTCCTGGGTCAGCACGTCGGACAGCGAAGAGACGGAGACGAATGTCTGAAACCAGTGCTGGAGCTTGCGCAGTCTCTCTGCTGGCGAGACTTCAGACAGTTGGTCGATTCGCTGCTGCATCATGCGCAGCTTGGATTGCAGCAGCAGGGCAATCTCGCGGCACTTTTTGTGATCGTCCTCCAGATCCCGATACCAGGCAGCAGGATCGAGAACCTCGATCTCGCAGGTGACCAGAGCAACGGCTGTTCCGTAATATTGGTTCGGGCTGATCAGGGAGTGGTGAGGGATGATTTCGTCTGGCACGATGATGTTGACCAAGGTGATGGTTCCGTCCGCGTGCAGCCGATTGATTTTCAGCATTCCGCTTTTGATATGGTAGAGAGGGCCAGATTCGCCTTGGCGAAAGAGCACTTCTCCTTTATGCAAGATCATGGGGGCACACCTCGTTACATAGGATAGACTGGCTTGTGCTTTTTTAAGACTATACAATGAAAATACCATTCTATATCGAATCGGAGAACCCCTATGGCCAAAAGCTTGTTTGCTATTTTCCCCAGTTTCCGGGATATCTCGGATGAAGAGTGGGAGTCCGCCAAGCCGCAAATTCGAGAGTTTCAGGCAAAGGCAACGTTGTTTCGCCGGGATGATGCGGCTTCCTACTGCATGTTCCTCCTGTCAGGAACCGTATTGATCTCGAGTTTGGATGCAGGTGGGCGAGAAGCGGTGTCGAACCGGCTGCGCCCTGGTGATGTTTGCGCGATGATGGTGCTCTGCGGCTTGAGTGAACGTGAATATCCTGGAACGATCACCGCTGAGACCGAAGGAGAGGCCCTGTTCGTTGAAAAACGGTCGTTCTTGCGCTGGATCCATGAGTATCCGTCTATCCGGCAAGTGGTGTTCGGCAATATCTTGGATGGGTTGATTCAGCTGGGCAGTCAGCTCTCCGATAAACTGTCGCAGCCATTGGATAGTCGGCTTGCCGGTGCCCTTTTGAAGCGGACATCGGAGCAGCTGCCATCTGTCCGCACCACGCATCAGCAGCTGGCCGTCGAGCTTGGCTCCGCGAGAGAAGTTGTCAGCCGCATATTGGGGCGAATGAAACAAAGGGGCTGGATCGCGACAGAGCGGGGGATCATCACCGTTCTGCAGCGAAAAGCGCTGGCAGAACTCGTTGGTGACTAGGTCACAGAAAATGACCTGAACCTCCTGGTAAAGTAACCTCAGTTGGACCGAATTGAGCTTACAACTATAGGGAACCAGGAGGAATAAGAGAATGAAAAGTCGGTTAGTTTCAGGGGCAGCAGCCCCGGATTTTACGTATGTTGGCAGCGACGGGAATGATCAGCGCTTGTCCGATCTTCGCGGTCGCAAGGTGCTGCTCGCGTTTTTCCGCAATGCCGCCTGCGCACTGTGCAATTTGCGCGTGAGGCAATTCATCCTGCGCTATCATCGATGGCAGCAGCAAGGGCTCGAGGTGCTTGCGGTGTTCGAGTCACCGGATTTGGCGCTCTCGCAGCATGTAGGCAAACAGGAAGCTCCCTTCCCGGTATTCGCTGATCCACACGCAGAGATTTACGACCGGTATGGTGTCGAAGTGTCCGAGGATAAATTCCAAGCAACCATCGAGGATGCCGATACGCCGTCTTACATAGCAGAGGCAGCTGCCGCAGGCTTTGTCTTGCAGCACCAAGAGGGAGCCAATATGCACCGGGTTCCGGCCGAATTTCTAATCGATGAGTCCGGTACGATTCAGATCGCGCACTACGGGCGTCTGATGACGGATCATTTGTCACTTGAGGTCATCGATCGTTTTGCGAGGGGGACAGAAAATGACCAGCTGTAGGAGTGCTCAACTACGTGTCAGACACGGATAATGGCTAGCCAGCTGCAGAGGACACACCCCGGTCGACAGTTTGCGGACGCTTGTCGCTTGCACTCCCCTGAGTACCCTTTGCTATAATGATGGCATCAAACTGGACTTGATAAAGGAGCTCTTGATGCTGATCACAATCATCACCTGGATAGGTATCCTCATTGTCCTCATGTTTTTGCTCCTCTTTGGTTACTTCGCCTATCGGTACTGGCAGCACATGGGCCAGCTGCCCAAGCCGCCTTACCGTCAGCTGGAGCACAAGCCGACCCCTGCAGAGTGGTCCGATGATGAGGTGACAATAACCTGGGTAGGTCACTCCACTTTGCTTCTGAATGTTTTTGGAACCAGAATTCTCACCGATCCTGTGCTGGGCGAAAAGCTCGGAATTCGGGTGGCGGGCGTTCATTTTGGGCCCGCACGCTTCACACCCCCGGCTCTGACCTTCGAGGAGATCGGAGAGGTAGACCTGATTCTGTTGTCGCATGCCCATATGGATCACGTGGATTTGCCGACTCTTCGCAAGCTTGCGAAACGCTCGATCCATGTGATTACGGCTTTCAACACGAGCAGGCTGATACGCAACCTGCCGTTCGGATCGTTTGAGGAAATCCGGCTGCATCAGAGAATCGAGACTGTCAGCGGCGTGAAAATTACGGCGATTCCCGTGCGGCACTGGGGCAATCGCTTTCCGTGGAATCGCGATTACGGCTACAACGGCTACGTCATCGAGAAAAACGGCGTGCGGATCCTCTATCCGGGAGACACTGCCTACATGTCGATGGAGAATCTGAAGGAGGAGTTTGGCCCGATCGACCTGGTCTTCATGCCGATCGGAGCTTACAAGCCTGATTCGTACCAGAGAGCGCACTGCACACCGGAGCAGGCGTGGGAGATGTTCAAGCAAACCGGAGGCAAGTGGCTTGTGCCGATTCATTGGGATACGTTTGTACTGTCCCAGGAGCCTGTCGAGGAGCCGATGCAACGCTTGCTGGCTGCTGCAGGTGCCGAAAAGAATCGGATCGTCATCGAAAAGCAAGGCGAGACATATCGCTTGCCGCTGTAGGTAACAGCCCCTGATTTCTAACAATAGAAGTCAGGGGTTTTCTATCGGCAGGAGGACTTCTCAGAATTCTTATAGAATTTAATTGATCGATAGAGTTTTAATTGAGTTAGACTAGCAAACAGTAAGCAGGAATACACGATAAGGTACATAGTACTGGGAGGGATTCTGTATGGAAAAAACATTGCCGCAGAGTTGGGACCTGGAAGTGCTGTTTCCGGGCGGTAGCGAATCCGAACAATTTCGTTCGTTCCTCAGCGAACTGGAGAGCGATATCGCTGCGTTACAGGCAAAAGTAGGGCAAGCCGACCTTGGACTGCAGGAGAAAAAGACATTCGTGGAGGTTGTCGACAGCGTACAGGCTATCTCCGTGCGCACGAGACAAGCCGGGGCTTTTATTTCCTGCCTCACCGCTCAAAACATGAAGGACGAAGCAGCCAAAATGCTGGGGGGACGGGTGAAAACGATCTCCGCTTCATTTGGTTCGGCATTGACCCGCTGGGAAGAGCAGCTGCTCAAAATCGATAAGGACAAGTGGGACGACTTGCTTGCAAGCGACGAGCTGGCTCCGATCGCCTTTCCCCTGAACGAACGCCGTCGCCGTGCACAGGAAAAGCTGTCGCCTGAACAGGAAGTGCTCGCGAACGATTTGGCTGTCGACGGATACCATGCGTGGCAGGATCTGTACAATGCGGTAGTCGGACGCATGACCATTGAGGTGGAGCTGGAAGGGGAGAGAAAGCAGCTGTCTGTCGGTCAAGCTTCCAATCTGATGAGCCACCCGGATCGGGCTGTCCGCAAGCAAGTGTTTGAAAAATGGCTGGAAGCATGGGGGAACGAGACGGAGCTGTGCGCGCAGGCCCTCAACCATTTGGGCGGTTTCCGTCTGGCGCTGTATCGTCACCGCGGCTGGGACTCGGTGCTGCGCGAGCCGCTCGATATCGGGCGCATGCAGGAGCAGACGCTCGATGCCATGTGGCAGGCGATCAACAATCGCAAGGATCGTCTGGTTGCCTACCTGGAGCGCAAAGCCAAGCTGCTCGGCATCGAAAAGCTGAGCTGGTACGATGTTTCCGCGCCGGTGGGAAGCTCTCACAAAAAGGTTTCCTATGATGAGGCGGCTGCGCTGATCGTACACAACTTCGATCGCTTCAATCCAAAGATGGCTGAATTCGCGCAGCAGGCATTCGATGAAGCGTGGATCGAAGCAGAGGATCGCCCTGGAAAACGCCCAGGCGGATTCTGCACGAGCTTCCCGGTGAGCAAGCAATCCCGCGTGTTCATGACCTATGCGGGTAATGCGAGCAACGTATCGACCCTCGCGCACGAGCTGGGCCATGCGTATCACCAGCAGGTCATGTGGGATCTCCCGCCGCTCGCCCAAAACTACGCGATGAACGTAGCGGAGACGGCTTCGACGTTTGCGGAGATGATCTTGGCCGACGCCGCCGTGAAAAACGCCGCGAATGACGAAGAGCGACTGGTGCTGCTCGAAGACAAGCTGCAATCGGTCGTCGCGTTCTTCATGAACATCCAGGCTCGCTTCCTGTTCGAGAAAAACTTCTATGAACAGCGCAAAAACGGTCTGGTGAGCGCTGCCGATCTCGACCGGCTGATGACCGAAGCGCAGCAAGAGGCCTATGACGGTGCGTTGGAGGAATACGAGCCGCATTTCTGGGCTTCCAAGCTGCATTTCTATATCACGAGCTATCCGTTCTACAACTTCCCGTACACCTTTGGCTATTTGTTCAGCCTGAGCGTGTATGCACGCGCCCTCGCAGAAGGAGAGAGCTTCGCCGCAAAATACGATGCACTCCTGCAGGACACGGGTCGCCTGATGGTAGAAGACCTGGCGAAAACGCATCTCGGCGAGGACATGACCAAGGTGGAATTCTGGCAAGCTGCTGTAGATTTGGCTGTTGCCGATATCGATGAATTCCTGCGATTGACTGAGGAAGCGTAAGAGACATTTTTGAGAGCCTGTCACAGTAGTGGCAGGCTTTTTTGTCATTTGTATAGCTGTAGTGGAGAAGCTCCAATTTAACACAACGTGTGATGTGTACAATACCTTCGAACTTATTGAACTCTCAGATTTGATGCTTATTATCGTTGGAATAATATGGTATATTGATAAAATCTAAATGGAGGGGTGGACTCTTTGGCATTCACCAAAAAGCTGATGAGAGGTGATGAGTCATGAAAGTACACAATTGTCCTTCGTGTAATACCTACAGTAAAGAATGTATAATCGTCATCCAGAATGCACCGCATCTTTCGGAAGAGAGTCTAAAGTGCGGGATCTGTTCCTGGAGCGGAAAGTGGTCGGAGATGGAAGTAAAAGAGTATGACATCCCATTCAACGAAGGGATTACCGACTATCATGTACTTCATTCAGATAAAGAGAGAATTACATATACGGGAGGTCTCTGCCCTCATTGTGGGGGAGATGATCCTTTATGCTGGTGCCAAACAATCTCGGTAATTGGAGCATCCTGCCCATTAAATTACTGACGTATTCTAAATACACCGTCAATAATAAGAGGAGGAGATTGGTTGAGAAAAAGTATCTTCTGGATCATACTTGGAGACACCACGATTCGGACAGAAAATATTAGATTGAACAACAAGTAGGATAAAAACGAATTTAAAGCGTAATTCTTATGCCGCTTCCATAATGAAGACGGTTTTTTTTGTGCATAGCCCCTATTCATAAAAAAATCGTTAAGTTCCCCCGCGCAATCTTCGGAAAACCTTTACCTGCGATTCATCGAATGAAAGTCATCTGTGAGTACAGTGAAAGGGAAAGGATCGCTTTGCCACGATAGCAAAGGGGGAGATCGAATGGTGCACGCAGCGAAGAAGGTTGAGCAACGTCAAGTATCTCTTGCAGTGAAACTGGCTGATTGCGAGGCGGAACGCCAGCAAGTATGGAAGCTTCGTTACGGTGCCTTTATCGAAGAGGCCGGTCTGGCCGACGAAGCCATGGACCAAAGGCAGATGCTGGATCAGGATCGATTTGATGACTGGTGCGATCATTTGATAGTCAAAGAAGAAGAATCCGGACGCGTCGTGGGCACGTACCGCCTCTTGCCAGGAAAGAAAGCAGAGGCCAACGGAGGCTTTTACTCGGAAACCATGTTCGATCTCAGCCATTCCCTTCTGCCGCGCACGCGGGTGCTCGAGCTCGGGCGAAGCTGCGTAGATCCCGATTACCGCAATGGCAGGGTCATTCAGCTGCTGTGGGAAGGGATCGCGGACTATGTCAATGCGCACGGCTATGACTATCTCGTCGGCTGCGCCAGTTTGCGCGAGACCAATATCGAGCGTCTCAGTCGAATTCATGCCCCGCTTCAACGCTTTTCCTTTCTGACGGATCGCTACCTCGTTTATCCTCATCCGGTTTCTCGTCTGGCCGGGCTGCGCCCCATCCAAACCGAAGAGTCCCTCAAGGAGTTGTACCGTCTCCTGCCCCCATTGATGAAAGGCTATCTCTGGCTAGGGGCCCAGTTCGCAGAGGAGCCTGCCTACGATCCCATCCTCAGGAGCATCGATTACTTTGTCGTCTTGGAGCAAAAACAAATAACGGAAAAATACCGCCGTCGGTTTATGGAGCGCTGAATGAAACCGGGAGAGGGTGGGTGCGCATGTACCGCTGGATTGGCTGGGTGACATCTCCCAAGCGGGCTCGCTTGCTCGGGAGAATTCTCACCGGAATCCCAAAGCCCTTTTTGCTGGCGCTCTTTTCGCTGGCTGCCCATTTATTGGCCCGATTTGGCGGCCAGGTCAGTCAGCGTATCAAGGACAATATGACTGCTGTCTTGGGGAAAAATGCGCCGGTTGAACACTTGCGCAGACAATATTTTTATCAGGTGTGCCTGACTCTCTACGAGCTGCTGTTTGTCAGCATGCGCTTGCCCAGTCAGGGAGAAAAGCGCTTTTGCTTAACAGGAGAGAAGCACTTGCAGTCAGCCCTCGGAGCGGGCAGGGGAGCGATCTTGTATGCGCCTCATATGGGAAACTTCTTTTTCGCCTATTGGCTGCTCAGCCAGCGCTATCCTTGCCTGGCAGTCGTAACCGCACGGAGTGAAGAGCTGCGGCCGCTGTACCTCATGATGCAGGAGCTGGGCTGTACAGGACTGGACTATGACGAGACGCCGCCCTTGCTTTTGCTGAAGAAACTGCGAAAGCACCTGTCACAAAACGGCGTGGTCTTTTTGCTCGGAGACTTTTCGCGGCCGGGATTTCCGGCGGGCAGCCTGTTTGGAAGGAAGACGCCTCTTCCGCACGGCGCAGCGTCGCTGGCTTTGCATGGAAAGGCTACCGTCATCCCGTTTTACTGCCGGCGCCTGAAGGGCTTCACTCATCTATGTGTGTTCCAGCCGCCACTCCTGCTGCATGAGCAGTTTCGAACCGACCAGGTGGCGGAAGCGATGGAGCAGCTCTATCCGTTTTTGGAGGATTTCGTGAGAGCAGTACCAGAACAATGGTTGTATTGGTTTAATGTGGACGAAAGATGGACGACTGAGGAGCACAGTTCGGAGGAGGTATCATGATGGACACAGGCAGCCATCTCTTGTTGGGCGTTACATTGGCTGGTTTGGCACAGGCAACAGGACTTGTCGGGAATGATCCAGGATTGAGCCAAGCTCTCATGATGGCCACGGTCGCAGGATCGCATGCTCCCGATTTTGATACGGTAGTGAGATTGCGCGGCATTACCTCCTATATTCGCTTTCATCGGGGGATTACTCATTCCATCCCCGCCTTATTCCTTTGGCCGCTAATCATCAGCCTCCCGCTGGCTTGGGGATTTGATGTCTTGGGGCACTTCGGGCTTCTTTATTTCTGGACGTGGATCGCGGTTGTCTTCCATGTCTTTCTCGATATGTTCAATGCGTACGGGGTCCAATGCCTACGTCCGCTGAATCGACGATGGATCCATCTGGATGTACTTGCGATCTTTGAACCGTTTCTGTTTGTGCTGCATGCAGCAGCGGCCGTATGGTGGCTGGGATTTGGGGGAGAGGCGGCGCTTCTCTTTCCAGCTGCTTATGGCATCACCCTGCTGTACATCAGCGGGCGCGCGTGGCAGCATGCTCGCTTGGTCAAGCGAGTCGCAGCGGTGCTCAAGATGAGGGGCGTATATCATGTGATCCCGAGCTTTCATCCGTTTCACTGGCGGTTTGTCGTGGAGACAGACGAGCGGTTTTACACCGGCAAGCTTGAGTACACCCACGTGATTTTGCAGGAGATGTACCCCAAGCAGCAGCGGGATGACATCATCCAGGCGACGGTCGGCGTGGACGGCGTTCGGGCGTTTCTCGGTTTTGCCCAGCGCATCCACGTCACTTGGAAGGAGTGCCAAGACGGCTATGAAGTCGTTTGGAGCGACGTACGCTTCTGGTACAACTGCAAGCTGCCTTTTGGCGTAGACGTACGGCTCGACAGGGATCTCAAGGTCGTTCATCATCGCTTGGGCTGGCGAAAAAAAGCGTGGGACCCCCCGTTTGTATAGGGGATCCCACTGCTGGAGACATACATGTAGCGATCAACGGGAATAGGCTGGGAACAGCTCTTTCAGCTCTTGCTGCAGTCCTTGGCTGATCGGACTCATTGGCAGACGCAGTGTGTCGGAAGCCAGGATGCCTTGCTGGGTCAAAATCCACTTGATCGGTGCAGGGTTCGACTCCTGGAAGAGCTTTTGAATCATCGGAACCAGAGAGTCAAAGAGCTGCTGGGCCTGATCATATTCGCCTTGTTTGGCAAGCTCATATACGCGAACAAAGCTCTCGGTCTGAATCATGGAAGAGGCCAAAATGCCTCCTGTAGCTCCGTGCTGCAGCATGGACAGAAATAGGGCGTCATCTCCGCACAGGACGGGTTTCGTATCTCCTTTGGTAAGTTCGTTCAGGAGATCGAGACTGCCTGTGCTGTCTTTTATGCCGATCACGCCATCCAGATCCAGAACAGCTTTGATCGTATCCGCAGCCAAGCGAAGACCGGTGCGGTGGGGAATTTCGTAAGCGATCACGGGAACGCCCACTTGGGCAGCCCGGCGGTAATGTTCGATGACGCCTGCTTGCGGTGGTCGGTTGTAGTAAGGGGTAACGACGAGTACCGCATCCGCATCCAGTTCTCCTGCCAGCTCCGTCCGTTTTACGGTGGAGGCGGTGCTGTTGGTACCGGTGCCGATGATGAGAGGAAGCTGCTTGCCGCTGTCGCGGAGCACTTCTTTGGTGACTTGGACGAGCTGCGCTACTTCTTCCCAGGATACGGTCGGAGATTCGCCTGTCGTCCCGTTGACGATGATGCCCTGGATGTCATGGCGGAGCAGCTCCTGCACATGCTTGCGGTATGAATCCAGATCCAGCTCTTCATTTGGCAGGAAAGGCGTAATGACTGGAGCGTAAATTCCGTGCAAATCGCGTTCTTGTAACAAGGTGGTATTCCTCCCCGATATTCTTGATGTTCGTACTTTACCATGGCATTCGATATCAGTGTTATCTATAATAAGTGATAAGTAATATCAATAATTTTGAAGTGGTGACTATATGGATCTCACCTATTTTCAGACATTTCGCGAGGTTGCCTTCCATCAGAGTTTTACGAAAGCCGCAGGAGAGCTGGGATATGCCCAATCCAGCGTGACGATGCAGATTCAAAAGCTGGAGCAAGCATACGGGGTCAAGCTGTTTGAACGGTACGGCAAAAGCCTGCGCCTGACTTCCGCAGGGGAAGAGCTTTTGAAAATTGCGGTGCAAATGCTGGGTCTGTACCAGCAGTCAAAGGAAACGCTCACCCTTCAGGGAGGGGGGACGCTCACGATCGGCACCATTGACTCCTTGGCTTCCTACTATCTTCCGGCGTTGATCCAGCATCTTCGCCAGAAATATCCCACGCTGACGATCCGGCTGCATCCCGATCGGGAGACGGCCATTGTCGAGAAAGTAAAGGAAGGCGATTACGATATCGGGCTGCTCTTGGAAAGCAAGCCATCGGATCCTTCCCTCGAGTGGGTGAAAATCAGAGAAGAGCCGCTGGAGCTGCTGGCGAGCCCCGATCATCCGCTTTCTGCGATGCCTTCCATCGCGCTCGAGCAGCTATGCGACGTGGAGTGGATCATGACGGAGGCCAGCTGCAACTACAGGATCATGCTGGAGCGGGTTCTGCAGGAGCACCGGATTCCGTACCGGGTCGGTCTGGAGCTGGGGAATCCAGAAGCGATCAAGCGCTGCTTGATGACCGGCTCGGGAATCGCTTTGCTGCCGCGCATGGCTGCAGATGAAGAAATCCAGCGGGGGGAATTGACGGCGCTTCCCTTTAGCCATCCGGACATTCGGTTGGATTTGCAAATGATCATGCGGCCGAAAAAGTGGATGTCGCATTCCCTCCAGGATTTTATCGAGCTGCTGCATTGATACAGGACAAAGCCAGTCTGACATTCTCCGTGTCGGTACTGGCTTCATTTATTTTTTATCCAAAAACGATAGGGATGACTCTATACGTGGACGGAGGGATATGGTAAGATAAAACAAAAAATGTTCGATGGTGATCGAATGCAAAACTACTATTCAATAAAAATCGAATGCTCTTCCGCGTACGAATGCATCATGAGCCTGTATGCGTACATTCATGAGAAGGAGCGAAAACACTTTCAGCTCGGAAGCGAGTGGAAGAGAGAAGCCATGGGGATGCTGCCGGCAGCGTTTGCCCAGGAGCTGGAGGATGAGCGCTGGGAGGTCCTGCATCGCCTGGTTCTGCTCGTCGCGCATGCACCGAAAAAGGAGACGGTCGAAGAATTTCTCTCCTGGCTGCAGGAGATTCCGGCGGGGGAGATCTATGAGCGTTTGGCTCCGTGGGTCGACAGCATTCCGCTGAATTTGGGAGAGATCCGCGACCACAGCCTATCTTTGCTCACGCGCTGGAATGAGCATTACTTTTCCAAGCTGGAACCTTCCATGATGAAACGCCTCGAGGAGAATGCCCGACAGATGGCAGCACAAATAGGACATACGACACCGATGGAGCTGGTCGATCGAGCGACAAATGGAATATGGATCGAGCCAATGGCAGATTTGCAGGAGGTCGTGCTCATTCCCCAATACCATTGTGCGCCGACCGTCGTGCTCGATTTCTATCGGGGGATGGCTACGTGTCTGTACCCCGTGGGCGACGCGGCCAGGGAGAAGAGAGAGCCGCTGCTGGAGCTGCTGCCCCAGGCGCAATGTCTCGCGGATGAAAAGAGGCTTCTGCTCTTGCGGCTGCTGGCACAAAGATCATGCACCCTGACTGAGCTGCAGCAGCACGTGGGACTCGCGAAAAGCACTGTCCACCACCATGTCACGGCACTGCGGAGAGCCGGGCTGATCCGGGCCCATTACGTGGGGACGACGACGGTTTCCTACTACAGCTTGCGGGACTCCTTTATCGAGAGGATGCCGCAGCTGCTCCGGGACTTTTTGGAAAGCGGGGAGCGAGAAGCATGAATCAGCTGAGGCAGTATTGGCAGGCGTATCATCCTGTCGTGCACCTGTTGATGGCGGGCACGGTGTTTGTCATGCTTACGCAAGCGATGAGCATGCCGTTTTTAGCCATCTACTTGAGTGAGACGACGACGCTTTCACCCGCATACATTGGTGTCATTATCGGAGCTGGGCCGCTTGCGGGCACCGTGGGGGGCTTTCTGGGAGGAGTTTTGTCTGATCTGTTTGGCAGGCGCAAGCTGATGATCCTGTCGATGCTGGTCATGGCGGTTGCCTTCGCTGCTTTTATCACTGTCAGCCATCCCATCGCCCTCTTGGTAATCAGTCTCGTAAAGGGCTTGGCTGGTTCGTTTTACGGCACTGTCTCCAAGGCGATGATGGGGGATTTGACCCCAGAGGACAAACGGTTTCGAGTCTTTTCCAATCGCTACCTTGCAAACAATCTCGGCGTCGCCATCGGCCCGATGCTCGGTGCCTTCCTCGGCATTGCCGGCAGCGGAACGGCCTTCTTGCTCACAGCTATCTCCTATGTCGTCTTTGCCGGCTTTTTGGCCGCAGCTTGCAGGCGTTATGCAGTGGGAGACAGTCATGGAGAAGCAGAGGAAGAGAAGCCGGGCCTTGGGCAAATGTGGAAGGTGCTCAGTCGCGATTCGGCGCTTCTTGCCTTTGTCGTGGGCGGGATCTTATTGGTCACCGTCCACGGTCAAATGTCTGTCACGCTGTCCCAGTACCTGCGTGAGAATATGGCGGACGGCGTGGCTCTCTTTGGGGTGATGATGAGCGCCAATGGCTTTACGGTCCTGCTCCTGCAAATTCCCTTGACCCGGTTGGTAGAGCGGTACTCGCTGTTTTCCCGAATCGCGGGGGGAGCGGTGCTGATGGCAGTGGGAGAGGTCGGTTTTGCCTTTTTGGAGGGCTGGTTCTGGATGGTGACCGCCATGATCGTCTTTACTTTGGGCGAAATCTTGATCGTCCCCGCCGAATACGCGCAGATCGATCAGATCAGTCCAGCCAATATGCGGGGGACGTATTATGGGGCTCAAAGCGTCAGCGAGCTGGGGAGCTTCCTCGGGCCGTGGGCTGGCGGCCTGATATTGGGCGCTTACGGTGGGCCGGCGATGTTTTTGGTCATGGCAGGGTGCGCACTCGTGAGCTTGGTGTTTTACTGGATGGGGAGAGTCATCCACGAGAGGAAGAATTTGTATATGGTATACAAAAGAGGATTGAGTAAAGAAGTTTAGCATAGTGGCAAGACGGATCGGTTTCGGCATAAAACTGCATAAAACAGGCGTCCTCTCTAGCGAATGAACTTCATCAGGAGTAGAAAAGGGGGACGTTTTTTTTGTTAAATAAACCATAAATTCAGAAAATAATTGTATACAATAAGCCAAATCTCTATTTTTCGGGAAAAGATTGTGCTACAATTTTTTTGGGACGGACCCAATCTAACGGTGCAGGGGGGATGCAGATGATCACTATGTCTCACGTGGTTTACGCAATTGTTACAGTCGCTGTCATTATTGTCATGCTGTTTCGGCGCGGTGTAGTCATTCCATCTTTAATTGGTACCTTTTTAGTTGGCTGGATTTTCAAGGGAGATGTGATCAGTGGATTCCAAGCCGTCTACAATGCCAATCTCACGGCGGCAAAAGAACTGTTTACCATCTTTTTGATCATTACCTTCATGGTCGCTTTGCTCGCGTCCCTGCGCGATATCGGTGCAGATCGCAGAATGATTCGGCCGATCCAGAAGCTGATGATCAACGGACATGTGGCATTTTTTGTGCTTGCCATCGTCACGTATGTCATCTCCTTGTTCTTTTGGCCCACTCCTGCCGTACCGCTCATTGGCGCATTGCTGTTCCCTGCAGCGATTCGGGTCGGACTCCCTCCGATGGCTGCTGCGATGGCCGTGGCACTCGCGGGTCAAGGGATGGCGCTATCCTCCGACTACATCATGCAAGTAGCGCCTATGCTGAGTGCAAAAGGCGCAGGCGTAGAAACAGGGATGGTCGCAGACAAAGCGATGGTACTGTCCCTCATTACAGGCGGAGTGTCCATTTCTGTCGCTTACCTCATGCACCGCAAGGCTATCCGCAAGTCGGACGCACTCCTCGTTCAAAACCAAGTCGTGGATTTTCGATCAGCGGAGGAAACGCCAGAGTTCGCCCAGGCTGCGGCGGCTGTAGAAACCCTTCCGCCAAATATTCTGAAATGGTCGAAGATTTTTTCGGTTCTGGTTCCTCTGTCGATGCTTGGCGTCATGATTGTGATGGCGGCGAGTAAATTCGGATCGAGCATGGGGGGCTTCGAAGGGGGAGACGGGGCAGCTTTCATCGGTGGGGTAGCCGTGATTCTGTTGATTCTGTCCTGTACGGTGTTCTCGAAAATGGCTGCGTTGGACAAGATCAGTGACCATCTGACGGAAGGCTTTGTCTTTGCCTTTAAAGCGATGGGGCCTGTGATTCCAATCGCAGGGTTTTTCTTCCTGGGAAATGCAGATTTTTCGAAGAGCATTCTCTCGCTGGGTGAATCGGTTCCTGCCCCCGCGATTTTGTATGATTTGGTCATGTCCGTCCAATACGCGATTCCGGCGAATGGATTCCTGACTTCGTTCGGCATCCTGATCATCGGCATCATCGCGGGATTGGAAGGTTCGGGATTCTCCGGACTTCCACTGACGGGCTCGCTCTCTGGCGCACTGGGTCCGACTGTCGGCATCGATCCTTCGACGCTGGCAGCTATCGGGCAAATGGGCTCGGTATGGTCCGGAGGCGGAACCTTGATCGCATGGTCTTCCCTGGTTGCAGTAGCCGGCTTTGCCGGAGTATCCGTCATTGAATTGGCACGGAAAAACTTTATCCCTGTCGTCTTGGGATTATCGATTGCCACAATCGCGGCTCTCTTTCTCTGGTAGCGGCAGAGCCGTTGTCCAGAGGCACTTCATCTGCAAGCTTGGGAAGGATTTCTTGGACGGCTCTCACCAGGATCCGGCTGACCACGCCGGACATTTCCTGCACAAAGGTGAGACTCGTGTGCTCCAGCACTTTGTGGTTTAGAGGTCCGTAATTGTTAATGATTCCTTTGATATGAACATGGCCGATGGGAGGCAGCTGCTTGTCGAGACTGACTCCCGGCTGCAAGGGCTCTTCCACGACCTGGAGCGTACCGATTTTGTAGAATTGCCCGAGGCAGGCGTCGACGGCGATCACGTACGCACGGCTGTGTTTCTGGGAGATGTGGGAAAGCGTCTTTTGCATATTTAAAGCGTGCACGGGATTATCCAGTGTTCCGTAGATATGAACGTGACGTTGACCTTTCAGCTGTTGGAGGAGCTGGCTGCCAACCATCGGTCCCAAGGAATCACCCGAGTAACGATTGGTACCCATGCAAACAACGACAATCTCGGTATACCCGGGATTGTTTACGTAATGTCGGATTAACGCGTCAGACAAATAAGCCACTGATTTTTTGTCTAAGTAGTGGCAGTAATGCAGCATGCGATTCACCTGCTTTCTTCCTTACTCATGATTGTAAACCATGGCGGTCGAATCAATAAATACAGAAAAGAGTAAAAGTGTATGTCATTTTTCCAAACAGATACGGTATACAATATACCACTATGGAGAGGAAGTGTGAATGAGGATGAATAAGGCATTTCTGTTAACGCAAATGACATGGCCAGAAGTAAAAGAAGCGCTGCGCACCGTGAAAATAGCGGTGATTCCTCTGGGCGCACATGAGCAGCACGGGCCACATATGGCGGAAAGCTGCGATGCGGTATTGGCTGAAGAGATGGGGAAACGACTGGTGGAGAAGCTGTATCCGGAAGCCATCCTGACACCTACGATCAACATGGGGGTATCACCCCATCATCTTCATTTTCCCGGGACGATCTCTTTGGAGCCAACTACCGTGATTGCAATTTTGCGCGATATGATCAAATCGTTGAAGCAGCACGGCATAGAACAGTTTTTGATCTTGAATGCCCATGGGGGGAACCAGGCGACACTAGGTGTGGCAACGGAGATGCTGACTCGCGAGCTCGATGTTCGCATCTACTATGCAAAGACGACGGCATCTGCCAAAGATGTCATGGATCGACGCCTGGAATCCAAGCTGTATGGCCACAGCTGTGATCGCGAGGTATCCGAAGCCTTGTATCTGGCCCCTCATATCGTCCGGCAGAATCAGCTAGAGGCGGCAGACTATCAGGAGGGCAGATGGAAGAAGCTTCGCCCGGGCAATCCGCTGCAAGGCTTCTACTATTATGAAGAAATGACGCGAAACGGATGCATAGGCGATGCGACAAAGGCAAGCTATGAGATCGGACAGGAAATCGTGGAGACCGCTCTGGAGCGACTGGCCCATGCTGTCAAAGAGCTTCTCTAAAGGAAGGCCGTGCATTTTTCTATCCGCCATTGCCGCTAATTTGCTGTCCGCCTTCTTTCCGTCCGAGCCGCTGCATTGGGTCATTTCCGTACTGTGCATCCTCATTATCCTGATGGTTTTCCGTTCTGTGTCGCGTTTTGTGCAGGGGCTTAGCACCTTGTTTCTGCTTATCGGAGCGAGCTTATTGCTGGCGAGCGATGCTGCATGGACGCAGTTTGTCACGGGCTTTGGCAACATGCTCAACATTTTAAGTCTGTTTGCCTTGATTCCCTTTATCGCGCTGCCGATTGAGCTCGGGAACTACGCCAGCAGGATCCAGCACATGATTCAACGGACGATCAAGCGATCCGGTCTGCTTTATTCGATGACCGCCAGTCTGTCGTATATTTTGAGTTCGTTTATGAATATCGCGACGCTTCCGATGGTGTATCAGACGATTCGGCCTTCCCTGGAATTGTTTCCGATCGAGCAGAAAGAACGTTTTATCAGCCGAGCGATTACGCACGGGTACAGCATGCCGATCGTCTGGACGCCGGTAGCTCCGATTGTAGGCATCATTGTAGAGATGACGGGGGTTCGCTGGAGCGCGATAGTACCCATCATGATTCCGTTTAGTCTATTCGGCCTGTTCCTGGATGGGCTCATGGGACAATGGAATGCCAAGCGCAGACAGAAGCAGCTGGACCCGGCGGTCATCCGTGAGATGGCCGCAGCCAGACAAATGGTGGATGAACATACGCCCCCCTTTCGCAAGCCATGCCACCCTGTTCATATCCCGCTGGCGATACTCGTTTTTACCTGTCTGATCGCATTGCTGGAGAAGTATACGCAGTACAGCTTTTTGTTGCTGGTATCGGTAGCCGTCATTCCATTTGCGCTTTTGTGGTCGGTTCTGATCGGTTATGGCCGTCCATTTATACAGAAAAGCAAAGCGATGCTGCCTGCGCAGCTGCTGAAAATGAAGGAGCAGTTCCTCGTATTTTTGAGCGCGGGTTTTATGATATCCGCGATCCAGACTTCGGGGGCAGGGCATGTTCTCAATAGCTGGATTATGGCAGGAGTGGGCCTGGTGGGAGCCGATCTGTTTCTGCTGCTGATCCCGCTGATCCCGCTCGCCTTAGCCTTTGTCGGGCTGCATCCGGCTGTGGGCTTGGCGCTGACCGCCGAATCCCTCAATCCTCATGCTTTGGGCATCTCTCCTGAGCTGACAGCAATCGCGATGCTGACAGGAGCAGCCACTGCCTTTTTGATGGGGCCGTACAATGCCACGGCTGGGATGATGGCGAATCTGACGAAGCAGAGCTCCATCCGAATATCCAACTGGAATGCACCGTTTACGCTTGTTTACCTGGTTATGTCGATGTTCTTACTAATTATTCTGAAAAAAGGTTATTGACAGACGAGCCCAGGTACGCAATAATTGGTTCATAAGAATTTTGGTATACAATATACAAAATACAAACAAATCTACTCACCCTACATTTTTACATTTTGAGAGGAGTGCTTTTAGATGGCAGAAACATTGACAAAACCCGCTTTGATGAACAAAGAAGAATTCCGCTATGCTTTGGAACAAGCGATTGAAGGAAATGCGGTTGCGAAGGCGCCTTTCACGACCATGTGGGCAAACGGAGAATTGAAGAAAGAGCACTTTGCCGCTTGGGTAGAACAGCATTACGCATATGTGGGTCCATTTGCAGAGTATCTCGCTTACATCTATGCAAACTGCCCGCATGAGGACGCAAGAGACTTCCTGCTCCAAAACATGTGGGAGGAAGAGCTGGGAGGAGATCGCCACACGGACCTTTTGATCCGTTTCGGGGAAGCCTGCGGCACGACTCGCGAGCGTGTGGAATCGATGGAGCATCTGCTGCCAGAAACAATCGGCCTGCAATCCTGGTGCTATCGCATGGCATTCAAAGAAAACTTCTTGTTCGCAACGGCAGCGCTGGTTGTCGGTCTCGAATCTCAAGTCCCTGCGATTTACCGCAGACAGACTCCTGTTCTCCGCGAGAAATACGGCTTTACCGACGAAGAAGTGGAATTCTTCGATCTGCACATCGTCTCCGATGAGATCCACGGCGAGCGCGGCTATCAAATCGTTCTGGAATACGCCAGAACGCCGGAAGATCAACAGCGCTGCATCGAGATCGTGAAAGAAGCGACGAAAATGCGCAGAATGTACATCGCGGCCATCTCACGTGAATTCTGTTTAGAATAGTCTGTCTTCCATAGCATTCAACATACCCGAGAATGACTATCTTCTCGGGTATTCCTTTAAATACACCCCCATTATGCGAACGAAAGGGGCTCACCATGGCAATTGAAACGTCCGTACAAACCTTCAAAAACCTGATCAACGGTGAATGGGTGGATTCCATAAGCAACGTCACCTTTGAAAGCACGAATCCGGCAGATGCGGCGGACATCGTGGGGCGCTTTCAGGCTTCAGTGGAAGCGGATGTGATCGCAGCGATGGAGTCTGCCGATCGTGCTTTCCAGACCTGGCGCAATGTCTCGCCGAGCAAACGCGCCGAAATCCTGTACAAAGCAGCTGACTTGCTGGAAGCGGGACTGGAGCAGTACGCGCTCGAGCTGACCCGAGAAGAAGGGAAGACGCTCGCCAGCAGCAGGATGGAAGTCAAACGCTCCGCCCAAACTTTGCGCTACTACGCATTCGAGGGACTGAACATTTCCGGAGAAACGCTCCCGTCAGAAGACCCGTCGATCTCGATCTACACCAAAAAAGAGCCGCTCGGTGTAGTCATCGTGATCACACCATGGAATTTTCCTATCTCCATTCCGGTTCGAAAAATAGCTCCAGCGCTGGTGACAGGCAACACGGTCGTTTTCAAGCCAGCGTCGGATACGCCTCTGATTGCTTTGCGGCTGGTTCAGGCGCTGCATGAGGCGGGACTGCCGGCTGGCGTGATCAACTTCGTTACCGGATCGGCATCCCAAACGGGCCATGCGCTCGTCACCCATCCCGCAGTCAAAGCGGTGACGTTTACAGGCTCTACCCGTGCCGGAGAATCGATTCAGCGATCCGTACGACTGTCCACTCGCGTGCAGCTCGAGCTGGGTGGGAAAAATCCTCTCCTCGTCATGGAGGATGCAGATGTCGAGCAGGCTGCCGAGCTGGCGATCAAGGGCGGGTTTGAACTGACCGGCCAGGCCTGCACAGGTACCAGCCGAGTCATTGTCATGGAGGAAGTGCATGATCGCTTTGTCCAGGCATTAATCGAAAAAACCAAGAAGCTCAGCATCGGCAACGGCTGCCGCCAGGGCGTGGAAATCGGACCTTTGGCAAATGCCAGCCAGCTGAAAAACGTGCTCGGCTATATCCAAATCGGCAAAGAAGAGGGAGCGACTCTTGCTTACGGGGGAGGACAGCTGACGGATGGTGAGTATGCACACGGTTATTTTGTCGAGCCGGCTGTATTCACGAACGTGGCTGCTTCGATGAGAATCGCCCAAGAGGAAATATTCGGCCCGGTCATTTCTGTCATTCGCGTCACTTCCTTTGAAGAGGCGATGCTGGTTGCCAATAACGTCGAGTACGGCTTATCCGCAGCCATCTGCACGCAGGACCCAGTCCGGATTCAGCATTTTGTGAACAGCATTCAGTCCGGTGTGGTCAAGGTGAATCGTCCGACTACGGGCAATGCGCCTCACGTGCCATTCGGCGGTGTCAAAATGTCCAGCACGGCTACGTACCGCGAATCCGGCAGAGGAGCATTGGAGTTCTATACGCAAATCAAAAGCGTCTATCACGGCATCTGAAAAAAGACGGGTACAGGAGGATATGAGCTGCGATGAAATCGGTAATGAAGCTGGAGTTAGAAGAAGCAAGAGTCATGATTGAGGCGGCCAAAAAGGCGGCGGAAGAGGTCAATGCATTGGAGTCGATCTGCATTGTCGACGATGGGGGCTACGTGATTGCCCTGGAACGGATGAACGGGGGCCGGATCACCGGACCGGAGATCGCCATCGCCAAAGCCTTTACGGCGAGCGGTCACAAACGCTCCACGCATCTGTTCAACCAACCGGGCGGGCCGGCAACAACTACCGGTGAAGCATTCGGCATCCACGTGATGCTGCCAGGGAAATTTGCGATTTTCGTGGGAGGCTTCCCGATCGTCGTAAATGGAGAAGTGATCGGTGGAGTCGGCATCAGCGGAGGCAATGGCGAGCAGGATACGGCTGTGGGTACGGCAGCTTTGCGGGCCCTTCAGGAATATTTGGGTACCGACTATGAAGTGATGACGCAAGCGGACATCAAAAAGTAGTGGGAGATAGCACGACTGTGACACGTCATTGAAAAGGCAGGTGGAGAGGATCGATGGTGCTCTGGAATCTGTTCGTCGGTTTTTTTCGAATCGGCATCCTGGGATACGGCGGAGGGCCGACGATGATCCCCCTCGTTCACGTAGAAGCCGTGCAGAAATACCGATGGATGACAGACGAAGAATTCACGGACGTGCTGGCTATGGGAAACGCTCTGCCGGGACCGATCGCGACGAAAATGGCAGGGTATATCGGCTATAAAGTAAAGGGAGCCGCAGGGGCTGCCGTTGCGATTGCAGCCATGGTCATACCGGTGCTGATTGCGATGATCCTGCTCCTCAGTCTCATCTACAAGCTGAAGGATTCAGGTATCGTCGGAGGAATGACGCATGGTGTGCAGCCTGTGATCGGCGTCATGATGGCTGTCATGGCCTATGAGTTTTTCCTGAAATCGTGGAAGAGCTGGATCAAGAGCAGGACGATGGCTTGGACTATAGTTTCTCTGGTTGCACTTGCCCTTTTGGATCTGAATCCGGGACTGCTCATCGGTATCGCTCTCGCATATGCCTTCACCGAATCGACCTATCTGGTCCGAAAGAAAAAGAAAAAACAGGCTGATTCGCCAGATAGGGGAATATCAGCATGATCCTGCTGCAAGTATTTTGGGCCTTTTTCATCCCCAATATTTTGGGCTACGGTGGCGGTCCGCCGATCATTCCCCTCCTGCAAGCAGAAGTAGTCGATCATTACGGCTGGATGACGCTCGAGCAATTCGGAGATGTGCTCGCGCTAGGCAATGCGCTGCCAAGTCCGATTGCGACCAAGCTGGCGGGATATATCGGCTATCAGGTTGCTGGCATACCGGGTGCGATCGTCGCCCTGATTGCCACCATAGCCCCGACAGCGATCGCGATGGTGATTCTGTACAAATTTCTGCACCTCTTCAAAAACTCGCCGCAGGTATCGGCCATGACGCAGATCGTCCGCCCGATCGTAGCGGTACTTTTGGGGACGCTGGCCTTCCAGTTTTTCGCGAGCGCCTATCAGGCAACGGGAATCTGGCAAACGGCCGCGCTCACGGCGATCAGCCTCATCCTGCTGGAAAAGCTGAAGGTCCATCCGGGTATTGTGGTGGCGAGTGCGTTGATTTATGGGGGAGTCTTTTTGCAATAGTCCGGGGGGCATATCTTCGAAAGCGTTGTTGTATATCGATAATCATATCGATTAAACTAAGGAAAACGACTCTCGGAGGTATACCAGATGCCAGATGCGCCAGTTATTTGGAAAGACGAGGAATTGAGTCCGATTCGGGACAAGGTCTATCAATACATCAAGCAAGCGATCGTGCAAGGAATCTACAAATCGGGGGAACGGATCATCGAGCGGGAGCTGGCGGATCAGCTTAACGTAAGCCGCACTCCGATCCGTGAAGCCTTGTTCCGATTGGAATCCCAGGGCTTTGTCAAAACCTTGCCGCGCAAAGGCGTTGTCGTTTCCCAGCTCACTCCGGAGGAAGTCGTGGAAATTTTCACAATTCTGGGCTCTCTGGAAAGCCTGGCGATGAAAATGGCCGCACAAAAAGCCACTCCGGAAGCTCGGGAGGAACTGAAGCGGATCATCGATGAGATCGACGCTGAGTTTGCCAAGTCGGAAGTAAACCAGGAATATAAGAACTTTCACTTTGATATTAATGAAGTCATTTTTCGGGCTGCGCAAAGTCCTCGGCTGACACAGATGCTGGACGGTCTGTCTGATTACATCCGTGCCTTTGTCCACCTGGGATACGAGCTCCCGGGCAGGCAGCGCAAGGCAATGGAAGAGCATCGGGAAATCGCGATGGCTGTATACAATGGGCAAGCTGAATTGGTGGAGAGCTTGACGAAGATTCATTTGGAGAATTCCAAACGAGCGTATCTGGAAGCGCTCGACAAGCAATAGGAGAAACTGTCCCACATTCTTACTGCAGATGGAGGTGTTTCTATGCCGAACGTGATCTTACATCAGAACGGCCAAGTATACCAGCAAGAAATCAATGCGAACAGCAACTTGGTCGTTTTGGCCGGAGTTAAAAAGTTCCCTCATCTGAAGTACGGATGTGGCATGGGCAAGTGTACCAAATGCACGGTAAAAGTACTGGCAGGCGGAGAAGCTCTTCCTGAGCCGAACTGGAAGGAAACGAAAATGCTCGGGGAAAAAATTAGCCAGGGCTATCGATTGGCGTGCCAGCTCTACATCCAGGAAGACATCGAGATCTGCCAGGAATAATCGCGAGTACGGCTTGTATCATGACATTCTAATACTGGAGGGTTTGAAGATGAGCGAATACATTATGGTGTCCACAACGGAGCGGTACAAAACCGTGACGGAAAATCCGGATCTGGAAGTAGTCTCCGCATACGAATACTATTTCTTTGGCAAGAAAAAGACCACCTTCTCGATTTGCAAAATTAAGAACCCTGTTACGAGAATCGTGATTCAAGGTGTGTCGGAAGTATTCCCGGACAACAGCATCCCGCTCAAGGTATTCCCAAAATTCGAGACGACAGCTGAGATCGAGAAAGAAATTTATGAGCTGGATCAGGACGGGGACAGTAAGATCGTAAAGGTGCATTGATAGATGGAGCGACAAGGGCAGGGGCACAGGCTAAAACGTCTGTGCCTTTTGCTGTCGAGAAAGTGGCTGCAGTGAGAGAAGCCTGCTTCCATTCTCCGCTCCGGGCTACGTCATGCATGGGAGAGGTGAGTGTCGCTGAGAGGGACTTCACAGTCGCTCCGCCTATAAACATGCTTCTCTTGCGAACGGTTTCGTTTCATCGGGCATTTCTACGACCTTCTTTCAAAAAATGCACAACCAAACGGAAATCCCGTGAACATTCGTTTCCACAACGATCTTAGGCACAGGCTAAAAAGTCTATTACTGGTCATTCTTGTCTAGGATCAAAATAAATTCTTCAACCTCTTCACCGCGTGAGTCAGAAAACCCCTTGTCCTCACCAGATATCTGAAAACCACATTTTTGTAAAACACGGATTGAGGCGATATTATCTTTGGCCGCACGTGCATAAAGGGGGCGCTCATCTATATCGCTTAAAAACTGGAAAAGCGCCTTGGTTGCGATTCCGTTCCCCCAGTATTCCTTTCCGATCCAATAACTTACTGCAGGCAAACCAAACTGTTCAAAGCTCGAGATGTGGCCAACTACTTGATCTTTGAAGAGTATGGTCTTTTTTTTGATCGTTTTGTCGCCAAAAATCTTGATCCAGTGGGCAGTGAACGCATCCCGATCGGTTGGGTCCTTGGTGGTAAAAGCTGCCATATAGTTGGCTGCCGAGTCGAGTTGCTGAACGAAAAATACGGGGAGATCATCCTCTATGACATCCCGTAACAGGACATCGTTTGTGGATTCATTTTCCAATAAAATCACCTCTTGTGATTAATTGAAATAATTGTAACAGAGATTTTGATTCATAGACAAATATGGTTTAACAGAGCCTAAAACAAAAAAATGCATCCCCGGACACCGTCATGGAAAGAGCGCCCGTCGCTCCATGGTTCCTGGGAATGCATCTGTTTGACAAACTATTCGGAAAAAGAGAAGCAGCTTACTGCGCAGCGTTAATCCGTCTCTGGGCAATTTTGTTCAGGCGGTCCACGTCTTCTTCGCCCCAAGAAACGGTGACATCTCCGGTGACAAAGGTTTGGCATGCCAAACGGTACCCCTGCGCAATCTTGTCATTTCCCAAACGATCAACCTCTTTTTTCATGACCCTGCTGAGGTTTTCCTGCCCATCCACAATCTGTACGCGACAGGTTCCGCATAGTCCGCCGCCGCATTTGAATGGAACGGCTCCCTCGTACCGAATGGAAGTTCGCAGAAGATTCGCGTCTTTATCCACCTGAATAGTCTTACCTGACGTATGAAAAGTGATAGATGGCACAAGCTTCCCTCCCTCATGGTTATAGAACAAGTATATCATAGAGGTTTGGTTTATGGTATACCAAATACAATATTTTTGTTATGATAGAAAAAAGAAGTCATCTCGTAAAATCATTCATGCTCACAGGAGGGTATATGCTCAAAATTGGAGTCATTGGCTACGGAACGATAGGCGAGGATGTCGTGCAAGCAATCGGACAAGATCCGGTGGGAGGAATACAGGTAGCGTCCATCCTGGTGCGGGATCGATCCAAATACCAGGTGCCCGCATCGCTTCAATCACTCATGACGGAGCAGGAGGATGACTTTTTTGCCCATCCATTCGATCTCGTAGTGGAATCGGCGGGACATGAAGCGGTCAAGCGGTATGGAGAAAGGGTCCTGGCGAATGGCGCGGATTTGATCATCGTCAGTGTAGGTGCTTTCGCGGATGAAGCGCTGCAAGATCGACTGATGAAAATGGCAGCAGAACACGGCCGCAAGATCATTATCCCCTCAGCAGCCATTGGGGGCTTGGACCGGATCGCGGCAGGCAGCCTTGGGCCGATGGAGGAAGTGACGCTCATTACGAGGAAGCCGCCCAAAGCCTGGTATGGAACGATCATCGAGCAGCAGGTTTCATTAGCAGAGCTGACAGAGCCCTACTGCGCTTTCGATGGGGTGGCCAGAGATTCGGCAAGACTTTTCCCGGAGAGCGTAAACGTGTCGGCTGCCTTGAGCCTTGCGGGCATCGGATTTGATCGGACAAAAGTAAAAGTCTTCGTAGATCCGCATATTACGAGCAATACGCATGAGATTGAAGCCAGAGGAAAGTTTGGCCAAATCAAGCTGCAAATCCAGAACACGCCGTCTGCACGCAATCCGAAGACCGGCTATATCGTTGCGATGAGCGTCATGAAGACTTTGCGTGATCGGGCTTCCCACTTTGTCATCGGCGTATAGGAGTAAGAAGGTTATTGCCTGATCTGTTTGTCCTTCTCCCGGCATATGGTAGTGGGGAGGAGGGAGACAAGATGGCAGAAAAAAAGGCATTTGTCGCTCTGCGGATCGTGACCGGCATCATCTTTCTCGTGCATGGCGCAGCCAAGCTGCAAAAAGGCATGGCGGTGGTCGCTGCCATGTTTGGCGATCTCGGACTGCCCCCATGGCTAGCCTATCCGGTGATGATCGTAGAGACCGTGGGGGGGCTCGCCTTGATCCTGGGGATCTGGTCTCGCTGGGCAGCTTGGTCGCTGGCTGTGATCATGGCAGGTGCGATCATCACGGTGAAATGGGAGCACGGCTTCATGAGTCAGGGAGGAAAAAGCGGATACGAGTTCAATCTCATTTTGCTCGCTGTCGCGGGGTACGTGGGGCTGAAAAAAGGAGAAAAGAGACCTGACTGAACGCTATTGGAGCGCCAGCCGGGTCTCTTTTTCGTAAAGGACACCACTAGGGGATGAGCTCATAACTATCCTCAGTTACGGTGGAGAGGAACGGACTTATGGCACCGACGCTGTACAGATGCAATTCATGCATGGCGCGGGTACAGGCCGTGTAAAACAGCTTTCGTTCGTTCTCCAGCTGATAACGCTCCGATGACGCATCGTAGATAAGGACCGCGTCAAACTCAACCCCTTTGGCCA
Source organism: Brevibacillus choshinensis (assembly GCF_016811915.1). Classification (NCBI taxonomy): domain Bacteria; kingdom Bacillati; phylum Bacillota; class Bacilli; order Caryophanales; family Paenibacillaceae; genus Brevibacillus; species Brevibacillus choshinensis. The sequence goes on from NZ_CP069127.1 coordinate 1,149,331, forward strand.
AGTAAGACGGGATGATCAAGGCCCCGGTCTCATAGGAAATCGCTTTGGTGCCGATCATGCGTATCTCCAGCTTGTCACGCAAGCGTTCATACGCCTCCTGTGCTTCTGCTGCCGTCTTGGTTATGACAGCGATGGCTTGATGCCCGTCGGCCTGCAATTCTTTGATTTTTGCTGCGATCTTTTCAGTCAACCGATCGGAATCGGCTACGATCGTCACACTTGGCTTGCGACCGGCCCGATGGAAGGGCTCGATGCTCTCGCCGCCCGGTACCAGCTGGCGGGTAAAGGTGACGATCGGTTCCGTGGAGCGATAGCTCTTGGTCAGCACGAATGTTTCGGTTTGCTCAGGCTCATAGAGCGAAGCGACCGCCTCGAAGCTCGAGCTCTGGTAGGCATGAGCGTAAATCGCTTGATTCCAGTCGCCCAGCACGGTCATTTTGGCGCGGGGGAAGAGTCTTTGCAAAAGGGCAAACTGGAAGGGAGAGTAGTCCTGGGCTTCATCGATGAAGACATGCCGGACGATGTTGTTCGTCTGAAAGCCCTCCAGTTTTTCCAGCAGGTACAGAAACGGCGGCGTGTCCTCGTATGTCAGCTCGTGATGATCCAGTCTTTCCAAGGTTTGCCTGCAGATCTCATCCCACATCGGCGGCCTTTCAGCAGCGCAAAAAACAGCGTGAGCGAGCTCGGAATCCGAAAAAAGCTGACGATAGGTAGCTGCAGCATCAATGAATGCCAGCTCCCGAACAAACTGGCGCAGAGGCTGAAATTGCTTTTTCACGATTTTAGCAGCGAGCAGCTCTTGCTCCCGATCAAAATCATTGAAGGTATCTTCCCGGAACTGATTTTGCCGGCGCAGCTCCTGATAGGCCGCGACAAATGCATCTTTGTCCAAAAGCTCCAGCTCATCTTCTACCCATGGTTTGTTGCGTTCCAGGCGTTCCTGTTTTTTCAGCTCGCCAAGCAGCCATCTTGCGAGCAGAGCCATCCGGTTGGGGATGGAAATGGAGGGGTCCATGGCGTAAAATTGCTCGCGAATGCGCTCCGCACGGATGATGACCCTGTCTCGAAAAGTGATCGGGCGAAATTGAATTCCCTTTTCCTTGAGAAGAGCTGCGTAGTCATCGATCGCCCGCATGAAGCGCGGAGAGGTTTTGATCCGGATGCCTTCCAGACGTCCTGCATAGCCGTTCTCTTCCATGGCCGTAAGCACATATTCCATCTGGGCAAGCGGGTGCTCCAGCGAAAAGGTCGAGCCGAGCCGATGCTCCGCATAGTCCTGGAAGGTCGTCTGCTGCATGTTTTCTTCCCCCAGCTCTGGCAGCACTGTGGAAATGTAGCTGTTGAAAAGCGAGTTGGGAGAAAACAGCACGATTTGTTCGGCGCGCAGCGTCTTGCGGTAACGGTACAGCAGGTAGGCGATTCGCTGCAGGGCAGCGGAGGTTTTTCCGCTGCCAGCGGCACCGGAGACGATGACGAGGCGACTGCGTTCGTTGCGAATGATGCGGTTTTGATCTCGTTGGATCGTGGCGACGATGCTCTTCATTTGCGAGTCCGCATGTTTGCCGAGCACTTCCTGCAAAAGCTCATCGCCGATCGTCACGCCGGTGTCAAACAAATGAAGCAGCTTTCCATCGCGAATGACATACTGTCGTTTGCAAGTGATTTCACCCGAGACGGTTCCGCTTGGGGTCTCGTACACGGCTGGTCCAGGAGCGTAATCGTAGTACAGGCTGGAGATGGGCGCTCGCCAGTCGTACACCAAAAATTGCTCCTCACGCTCATCAAGCAGAGAGGCGATTCCTAAATAAATGGGATCTGCTTTCGGTTCTGTCTCTTCGCGAAAGTCAATCCTTCCGAAATAGGGGGATTGCACCAAGCGCTTCAGCGTCCGCAGCTGATTATGGGCGTGGCGATGGACGCGCTCGCGCTCCGATAATACCTCGGCTTGCTGTTTGATGCTGGCATACGTTTCGGCCGCTTCGGTAGCATCCTCAAAGTTGACGGTGACATCGTCCCAAAAATGCTTGCGGATGCCTACGATGTCAGCACTGATTTCTGTGACATGCTCCTGCAGGCCACCTATCTGTCTCTTAATCTCGGCAACAACCTGCTCTACCCGCTGCTCTTCCTTCAGTCTGTCTTGGTCAGCTTCGCTCATGATACCGCTCCTTTTTGGGCCCATTTTTGTCGATAGGGTTTGACAACCGCTCTTGATGTGTGATAAGATAATATTGGGTAAAAATGATTTTGAATATCTGATGCATCGAAAGACCAATTCCCATTCTATCATAGGGAACTTGGTGTTTCAACATGCATAGCAGTGTTATTTCTATAAAAATGGAGCGGGGTGCGCAGGCACTCCGCTTTTTTAATTCTCTGTTCAGAAGACAGGCTGTTCCCACCAGCCCATCGAAAAAAGGAAGACTGCGTTTTTCTCGGATGCTGGTACATGGGCCATCAGAGACATGCCAGGCCCGAGAATCCATTGTCCGTCGATTTGCGCACCTACCGTACTCAGGGGTGGAACAATTCTGGTGGTGGCGATGGTGCCTCCGCGAGGCAAATCGGACTCACTCTGAGAAAAAAGGAGCTTTCCTTGGGAAGGAGGACAGGAGGAAAGCTGTGCAAAGCCGGAGGTAATGGCGGCGGAGCTGGCTCCCGCGATGGATTCTGTTTTCCCGAACCAGAATTGCACCTCCAGCGGATGCTCCGAGAGGTTGGTCACATGCCAGTCCTGTACATATAAAAGGGCGCCGGAGCGAACGGGGTTTGACAAAGCTCCAAAGCCTTGGCCGCCCGGGCCGACCGTTACTTTTTCCGTTTGACCGAGAAAGTACTTGCACTGGGAGGCCATTGACATGGGATAGGGAATGTAGGCATGCCGGGGCAGCTGCTCTGTAGCGGGCGGGGTCGGGAACGGATAGTAGCCCATCTGCATGTAGACATCTGGCATGCCGTAATAATAAGGGGATTGATTAAAGGAGGACTTTGCCATTGGTTCCTCTCCTTTGGGTGTGGTAACTCTACAGCATATGGCAATCGCCCAAGAGGGGTGCGGCGAGTAAAAATGCCCGATCGCTGCTATGCGCAGGGATCGGGCATTTGTCATGGGAATGAAATTACGAGACAGCTTTCCAGGCATGAATGGCGAGCAAGGCCCAGCCTACGAGGAACAGCAGGCCGCCGATCGGGGTAATGGCACCCAGCACTTTGACACCGGACATCGCCAGCGCGTACAGGCTACCAGAAAAGATGATGGTACCCAACACAAAGCACCACCCAGCCCAAGTCAATCCAGCTGAATCCGGATACCATTTGATCAGCAGGGCGACCAGAATCATGGCCAGTGCATGCGTCGTTTGGTAGGTCACCCCCGTGTGGAAAATGCCGAGGGAGTACTCGTCCAGTTTTTCTTTCAGGGCATGGGCTCCAAAAGCTCCCAGTGCGACAGACAAAAAGCCGCTGATGCTGCCGAGCAGCAGAAACAGTTTCATGAGTCATTCTCTCCTTTTATGTAAGCTTTGCCAAAAGCTTGCGTCTATCCGTCGTGATCGAATCTATTTTACTCCAATTGGACGTGCATTGCCCAATTGCAATTTGATGACAGATTGCTGGACACGCGTACAGACCGCTTGTCAACTCCCGACATAATTTGTAGTACGCAGTGCCAACCCTTACTGGAGCTGCGTCGGGAGGTGATTGTACATGAACAAATGGGTCTCTCTTGCTGGCGGTCTTCTTGGTGGCTATGCTTTGCTGAAAGCTCCGCTCGACGGTACTTTCCTGAACGGACTGAATCCGATCGTGGATGGAATCGGCTTGATCGCGATGCTGGTCTTCTCAGGTGCACTGATTTATACTAGCGTGCGTGACTGGTTCCAAAAATAATTCGGCTCAATTCAAGCAACGAGGCGTCTCCTTGATAGGGGATGCCTTTTTGCACCCGAGAAAAATTGGGAAAGTCAGCTGCACTTTTCTGGAATGCTGGCTTCTTTTGTCGTCTTTCTCCATATATATAAAATAGGCTTTGGCAAATGGGAGGGGAAGGGCATTGACCAACGAAGAACGCAAAGAGCTGGAGCGGTCGATTGATGAAATTACCGAGATTGCCAAGGGGTTCAACCTTGATTTTTATCCGATGCGCTACGAAATCTGCCCGGCGGATATCATCTATACGTTTGGTGCTTACGGAATGCCGACGCGCTTTTCGCATTGGAGCTTTGGCAAATCGTTTTATCGCATGAAACTGTCGTACGATCTCAACCTGAGCAAAATTTACGAGCTGGTGATCAATTCGAATCCTTGCTACGCCTTTTTGCTGGATGGCAACTCATTGATTCAGAACAAGCTGATCGTCGCCCACGTCTTGGCGCACTGCGACTTTTTCAAGAACAACATGCGTTTCTCCAATACGAATCGAGACATGGTAGAGTCCATGGCGGCGAGCTCGGAGCGCATCCGTCAATACGAGATCGAATACGGCAAGGAAGCGGTGGAGAATCTCCTCGATGCGAGCCTGGCCATTCAGGAGCATATCGATCCGAGTTTGCTGCGGCCCAAGCTGCGCTGGAAGCGAGAACCGGATGAGCCAGTCAAAAAAGGAAAAGCAGAGCGTCACTCCCCATACGACGATCTGTGGGGACTGGATCGCAAGGAGAAGCAGGAAGTCGATCAGGTAAAGCAGGTGCGCAAGTTTCCGCCGTCGCCTGAAAAAGACCTGCTGCTGTTCGTCATGGAATACAGCACCATTCTGGAAGACTGGCAACGGGATGTGCTGACCATCATCCGCGACGAGATGCTCTATTTCTGGCCTCAGATGGAGACGAAGATCATGAACGAAGGCTGGGCGACCTACTGGCACATGCGCATCCTTCGGGAAATGGAGCTGAGCGAGTCCGAGACGATTGAATTTGCCAAGCTGCACTCCTCTGTCATCCAGCCATCGACCACGAGCATTAATCCGTATCATTTGGGGTTGAAAATTTTCGAAGATATCGAACGCCGCTGGGATAAGCCGACCAAGGAAGAGCAGGAGCGGTTTGGGCGCAAGCCGGGAGAGGGGCGCGCGAAAATTTTTGAAGTGCGCGAGCTGGAATCGGACATCAGCTTTCTCAGCAACTTCTTGACCAAGGATTTGGTGAGCGATCTGGATCTGTATATGTTCGGGAAGCAAGGCAACGACTGGATCGTCACGGACAAACAATGGGAGCAGGTGCGAGACGGGCTGGCCGGCACGCGGGTCAATGGCGGCTTCCCGTACGTCATGGTCCACGACGGAGATTATTTGCGATCCGGGGAGATGTACCTGAAGCACCACTTCGAGGGCCTGGAGCTCGATGTGAAGTACGTGGAAAAAACGTTGCCTTACGTCTATACGCTGTGGGGGAAAAACGTGCATCTGGAGACGGTCATTGAGGATCGTCAGGTCTTATTCACATACGACGGGAAGAAAGTGCATCGTCGGTTTTTGTAGGGAAGAGAAAGGCCGCAAGCTCGGTGCAGGAACCGGGTTTGCGGCTTTTTTTTGTTCGATCTTTGTACGAACAGGAATTACTATCACTGCCAGCGAAAAAATTTTGTACATTCTATTCTTACCAATACTTCTATGGGAGGGAGAGGCTCGTGTGAACCAGCGTGTGCTATGGATCCTATCGATCGCACAGTTTCTATCGATGCAAGTGTGGTTTAACTTCTCTGCCATCATGCCTGTAGTCCAGCGACAGTGGGAGCTGTCATCTACCCAGTCAGGGATCATCGTTGCGACCTTTCATCTTGGCTACGTGCTGGCTGTCATTTTTTACAGCTTTGCCAGTGATAAGTACAATCCGAAGTATTCGTTTGCTTATGGGTCGCTCGTTGCAGGGATGAGTGGCTTGTTATTTGCTAGCGTAGCGGAAGGATTCTGGTCTGCCCTGGTCCTGCGTCTCCTTTCGGGGATTGGGATTGCAGGTGTGTATGTGCCGGGAATGAAGATCGTGGCGCAATTATCTCCGCCTGCGTCCAGGGGAAAAGCGATGGGCGTATTCGTCGGTTCCCTTGTGGTTGGATCGGGGTTTTCCTTGTTTGTGTCAGGCATGCTGCTGAATGCCTGGGGGTGGCAGGGGGTCATCGTGGTCACTTCGTGCGCAGCCATTTTATCGTGTGGTCTGATTCTGATGTCGCGCATTCCCGAGGTCACGCTTTCTTCGACACCTGTCACAAAGGCGCTGCTTAAAAAAATCGTCGCAAAAAGAAATTTGTTGGTCAATTTCAGCTATGCCGGACATTGCTGGGAACTGTATGCGATGTGGGCATGGATTGGACCGTTCATGGTGTATTATTTTCAGCAAAAAGGAATATCGGATGCGCTATCCTGGGGAAATCTGACGGCTTCCATCATTGTCATGGTCGGCGGGATCGCCACCTATTACGGAGGAAAGCTGTCCGATCGTTGGGGGAACGTGCGAGCTATTCGCCTGTTCATTTGGCTCAGCATTGCGTGCTCCTTTTCCATTGGGTGGATGATTTCCTTTCCCGTATGGATCGTGGGGAGTGTCGCTCTTCTCTATGGCTTCACAATCATTGCCGATTCTCCCATCTACAACAAATCCATTGCCGATATGACCGACCCCGAGGTTCTCGGCATCGCACTGGGCGTCCAATCCGTTCTGGGATTCAGCTTTACCATTATATCTCCGGCAGTGTTCGGCATGGCTCTCGATTACGGGCACTGGGGAGGAGCGTTCACGGTTATCGCCATCGGCACGCTTGTCACACCGCTCTGTTTGCGAGCACTACGAACAGCAGCAGCTCCTGTAGAAAACAATGGATAGCTCGAGCGCAAGTCCATGGAGAGTCGTGCATTTGTAACGTTTTTGTATCCGTGAAGAGGTAGTGTTGAAGTAGTCGTGACCAACTGATTGGACTTTTTGCAAACGCTTTCGAGCAAACATCGATCACGCACATCTCAGGAGGAACCATATATGGCAAAACATGCAGCAGTCATTGGATCTGGCGTTATGGGCCATGGGATTGCCCAGGAGTATGCGCTGGCTGGATACACCGTCTCTCTCTACGACTTAAAAGAAGAATTCTTGAGCAAAGCAAAAAATAGTATCGAGAACAGCTTGTCCCTCCTCGTGAGCGAACAAGTAATCACCGAGCTAGCCAAGCAGGATGCTCTGGAGCGAATTGTTTTGACTACCGATCTGCGTGCAGCCGTCGCAGAGGCAGACGTCATTACGGAAGCGATCCCGGAAGTAATCGAAATGAAATGGGAGCTGTTTGAAAAATTGGAGCATTTGGCAAAGGAAGATGCTATTATTGCTTCCAATACCTCTACTTTTTCGGTTGCCCGATTGATTGAAAGAGCAAAAACACCGCATCGATTCATCATTACTCATTTTTTCAATCCGGCTCAGCTCGTTCCACTCGTGGAAATCGTCCGGCATGAAAGCACGTCGGACGAGGTTGTATCTACCGTCATGGATCTCATGGTCCAAATTGGCAAATCGCCCGTTCTTTTGAAAAAGGACGTACCCGGCTTTGTCGCCAACCGCCTGCAGGCTGCCCTGATGAGAGAAGCCTTTCACTTGCTGAAGGAAGGCGTGGCCGATGCACGGGAAATCGATACAGTCATGAAGGATGGGATCGGATTCCGGTGGGCTTTTGTCGGTCCGATCGAAACGGCTGACTTTGGCGGGCTGGATACGTGGAAGCGAGTGATTGAAAATCTGGCGCCTGTACTGGATGCCTCGCAGAGTGCACCGGCCCTCATCGAAGAGCTGGTGGCAAAAGGCGAGCTTGGCACCAAAACAGGTTCAGGCATTTATTCGTATGCAGATACTTCCGTAGAGGAAAAATGGAAAGAGCGCGACGAACAATTTATCCGGCTGGGCAAAATGAAGCGCGGGTAAGGGCGTTTGCGCGGCGGGGAGGGTAGCATGGACGAAAAAGACTGGCTGCTGCTGCAATCCCTCTGCAAGGAGAAAAGCTTGACGAGGGCAGCGGAGCGGATGTACATGACTCAGCCGGCCCTGACGTATCGTCTGCAGCAGTTGGAAAAACGATTTGGAGTGCCGCTTGTCGTCAAGCATGGGAAGGGCATTCGCTTTACGCCCGAGGGAGAGTACTTGGCGATCTATGCGGGAAAAATGCTCGCTGAATTGCGGGATACGCGTGATCACATCATCAACATGCAGCGGGAAGTGCAGGGGACGCTGCGCATCGGCGCTTCCATTTATTTTGGACAGTACGAGCTTCCCTTGATCATCAAAAAGTTTTTGGAGCAGTATCCGAAGGTGCAGGTTCACGTCGACACAGGCTTTAGCTCGGAAATATTCGATATGCTGCTGCAGGAAGAGATCCAGGTGGGAATCATACGCGGAGAGTTTCAGTGGCTGGACAAAAAGCATCTGATCCATGAGGAAAATATTTGCCTCGTATCGACAGAGGAGCTCAATCTGGACGAATTGCCATCGCTGCCCCGGATTAATTACCGGGCGCCCAAGCTGGCCTTGAAGCTGGGGGACCAAATGTCGTTTTCGCTTGGTCACGCGATTGATCAGTGGTGGCATGAGCGTTATACGGAGCCTCCCACGATCACGATGCAGGTGGACAGCTACGAGACATGCAAGGAGATGGCGAAGTTCGGATTGGGGTATACGATCATTCCGCGCGTATTTGTGCGCCCGAATGAAAGCTTGCATACCGTAGACCTGACGCTGAAGGATGGTCAGCCGATCAAGAGGCGGACGTGGATGCTGTACCGCGAATCCACCTTGCAATTTGCCGTCGTGGATCGCTTTGTGGAATTCATGCGGCAGTACGAGCTGCGTTGAACGAATGAAAAAATGCCCTTTTCGATAGGTGAAATAGGGCATTTTCCAGTTGCCAGAGAAAAGCTAAAGATTTTTCGCGATGTGAGGTTTACTATAGTGGCTGGTGCCGCCTCCGCCTAGCAGGACACGCCCGCCTTGGTTAAAAATGAGGAGCTTGCGGGAGCCATCGGAGAGCAAGACGATATCCTGGCCGATCCCCCATTTTCGTTGCAACCTGCCGTCATTCGGCTTATGATAGAGCACAAAGGAGTGAGTCTTATGGCAAAAAGCAATGCACGCAAGCATCGGGAAAAGCTTGAGCGCGAAGGCAAGCGCAATCCGGAATGGAACAGAAGCATCTTCGCCTTTGCGGATATGAGACAACGCCAAACGAAGACGAAACTGGAAAAACTAAATCAGCAAAAGCACAAGAGGTCGTTATCCTTTCAAAGTGATGATGGCCTCTTTTATTTTGGCTGGACACCGACTACCTATAAAAAAAATTATGGATAAGGGTTAAGTGTTTTCAATTTTACTTATAAAAAGAGCAGTCGTACAATGAGGGCAATCGAAACTGTTTCAATTTTTCGAAATGTCCATAAGACATAAAGAGGAGGCACAATCAGAAAAATGGGACTGACTTCCGAAAACAAACAACGCATTATGCAAGCCGTCGATGAGTTGGACGCCCAGCTGCGTGAGATTGCCCTCGCCATCCATGCCAACCCGGAGCTCAGCTTTTACGAGGAAAAAGCATCGCGATGGCTGACGGAACCGCTCATTGCAGCAGGCTTTGAAGTGGAACGTGGAATTGCTGGACTTGAAACCGCTTTCCGCGCGACGTGGGAAGGAAGACCAGGTGGGCCGACGATTGCTCTCTTGGCGGAGTATGACGCACTGCCCGAGATCGGCCATGCCTGCGGGCACAATCTGATCGGGACGTCTGCCGTCGGGGCGGCACTGGCGCTGAAACAAGCTATTCCTGATTTGCAGGCACGCATCGTGGTGATGGGGACTCCGGCAGAGGAGGACGGCGGCGGGAAAATCATCATGTGCGATCACGGCGTATTTGATGAAGTGGATGCAGCCATGATGTGCCATCCGCATAAAAAGACGATGGTTCTCCGCGGCGCATTGGCTTGTGTGGATGCTACCTTCAGCTTTTACGGCAAGCAGGCGCATGCGTCTTCGGCACCAGAAAAAGGAATAAGCGCCCTGGATGCGTTGGTCAACACCTTTGTTGCCATCAATTCCCTGCGGCAGTTTTGCAAGGAAGATGTGCGAATTCATGGCATTATTACAAAAGGCGGAGATGCGCCGAACATCGTGCCGGATTACTGCGAAGCCAAGTTTATCCTTCGGGCAGCGAATGTTCGCGAGCTTCGCGAGCTGACCGAAAAAGTCTACAAAACCGTCCATCACAGTGCCGAAGCGGTAGGGGCTCGCGCTCAGATCAAAGAAGGCCTCGTTTATGCTGAACGCAACAACAACCATGCGCTGGCAGGCTTATTCGCCAACAATCTGGAGGCAATGGGGATTGAGGTAAGTGATCCGCCGCAAAAAGGCGGGATCGGCTCCTCCGATATCGGGAACGTCGGACAGATTACGGCAACGATCCATCCGTATATCAAAATCACCGAAGCGGGGACGCATACGCCAGAATTTACGGTGGCTACCGCATCCGAGGACGGGCTTTGGGGCATGAACCACGCAGCCAAGGCGCTGGCCATGACTGCGTACGATCTTTGTGCAGACCCGTCTTCCTTCCAGAAAGTGCGTGAAGAGTTTGAGAACTGGAAAAAGAATCAGCAATCAGAGGAGGCATGAGCATGAGCGCACATCCTGTCATGACGGATAGCAGCAAACCGACATCCTTTTGGCGAAAATATTTCAAAATGCCTCATACCTTCGTGCTCCTGGTCATCCTGACACTGCTCGCCGCGGCACTGACTTATCTGGTGCCGTCCGGCGAATTTGAACGGGCCAAGGATCCGACCTCCGGAAAAACGCTCGTTGTGCCGAATTCCTATCACGCGGTCGAAGGCGACCCAGTCAGTCTGGTAGAAGTGCCAAAAGCCATTGTAAAAGGACTTATTGATTCCAGCGATATCGTTTTCTTCATCTTTATTATCGGCGGCGCGTTTCAGGTCATCACAGCGACAGGAACGATTGAAGCGGTGACGAGCCGTGTAGCCAAGACGTTCTCCAAGCGGGGGATCATGATCATTCCCGTGTTTTTGGGGCTGTTCTCCGTCGGTGGCTTTACGATGGGGATGTCCTCCGAGGTCATGGTGTTCGTTCCACTGGGCATTGCGATTGCCCGCTCGCTCGGCTATGACGCCTTGACGGGAACGGCGATGGTCTCGCTCGGAGCGTCCATCGGTTTTACAGCGGGGCTGATGAATCCCTTCAACGTTGGCCTGGCGCAGGTCATTGCAGAGGTGCCGATGTTTTCAGGCATGTGGCTGCGTGCCATTTTGCTGATTACGCTGCTGGTCATCACCAGCTGGTACATCATTCGCTATGCGCGCAGGGTGCAAAAGAATCCGCAGGCCAGTATCGTGCACAATTTGGAGAATGCGTCGACGGAGAAAAAGCTCGACTTAAATAGCCTTCCTAGCCTGGAGCTCAAACATATTTTGACCGTCCTCACCATCGTTGCCAGCTTTGCGCTGCTCATTTGGGGGGTATCGAAAAAAGACTGGTGGATGGAAGAGCTGTCTGCGCTGTTCCTCACGATGGGTGTGGTCTCGGGCTTTTGTGCGAGGTTTGGGCCGAGCCGCATCGCCAGTGAATTTGTAAAGGGCGCCAGCGCCATTACCTTCGGGGCGTTTATCATCGGGATCGCCCGTTCTATCCTGATCGTGCTGGATCAAGGCAATGTCATTGATACGATCGTATTCGGACTCTCCGATGCGGTGGGTCATTTGCACGGCTCCATTCAAGTGCTGGGGATGTATTTCTTCCAGACGGTCATGAACGTATTCATTACTTCCGGAACAGGTCTGGCCGCTACGACGATGCCGATCATGGTTCCGCTTGCCGACCTTTTGGGTGTGACTCGACAAACGTCCGTTCTCGCGTTTCAGATGGGTGACGGCTTCACCAACATGATCCTGCCGACTTCTTCCGCACTGATGGGCAGTCTCGCCGTATCCGGCATTACGTATCAGCAGTGGGTCAAATTCATGTGGCCGCTCATGCTGATGTGGGTCATCACGGGAGCGGTCTTCGTGCTCATCGGACATGCGATTGCTTATAGCTGACAAGAGAAAGGAGCGAGGTGACTCATGGGGAATGCAGAGGCGGCCTCTCGCAAGGTGCGGGATCGGCTGATTCAGTCCGTCGATGCGGGCAGGCTGGACGAGCATGTGCGAGCCTTGAGCAAGTGGGATCGCTTAACGGGTGAGCCGGGGGCAGAAATGGCTGTCGACTATATCATGGACCAGCTGTCGACCTATGGCATTACGGGTGAACGCCATCGGCTGGACATGTTTTGCAGCGATCCGATCTATGGAGAAGTGCAGGTCACAGCTCCCGAGACGTTCACGGTACGCGCCAAATCCCGATCCTTTTGCGGACATTTCCCTGAGGGTGTCTGCGGAGACGTGATCTATGACAGGCATAGTCAGGGGGCACTGCTATCCTCGCGGGAAGAAGAGGTATGGATCTCCTCCTTCAAAGACAAAATCGTCCTCTCCTGGAACTACTACGAGGATTATGTGCAAAAGCTGGAGCAGGCGGGGGCAAAGGGGCTCATTCACATCTGGCCTACAGCCGAAGAGTACATTCATGAAGAAACCGTCGGGCCCATCTGGGGAACACCGACACCAGAGAACGCGCCAAGCTTACCGAAAATTCCGGTAGTGGGTGTGACGAACGGCGATGGCAGGAAGCTCCTTGCGCTGGCAGAAAAAGTCGACGTGCTCACCGTCTCTGTGAAAACGGAGCTGCAAACGAGTGTAAAAACCGCGAGTCTGCCTGTTGCGGTCATTCCCGGACAGACGGAGGAATTTTTGCTGCTGTCCGGTCACTACGATTCTTGGCATCTCGGGGCGACAGACAACGCAGTCGGCAATGCGCTGTGTCTGGAGGTCGCGAGAGCATTTGCACCTCTCGCGGGGAAGCTGAAGAGGGGAATCAAAATTGCCTGGTGGCCGGGACACTCCAATGCGAGGTACGCGGGATCGGCGTGGTACTGCGATCACCAGTGGCAGGAGCTGCAGCAGCACTGCGTGGCCCACATCAACGTCGATTTTCCAGGGACACAAGGCGGGATCAACATCGTGCCGCGCTCGACGGGCATGGAGGACCCGGCATTTCTGCAGGAGATTGTGACGGAGCTGACAGGAGAGCCGCCTCGCAAATGGGCGTTCATGCCGAGAGGAGCGGATCAATCCTTCTGGGGCGTCGACATCCCGATCCATCTGGGAATCAAATATGAACCGGCAGAAGGTACGACGATTTGCGCCCCGGGGTGTGCAGGCGGATGGTGGTGGCATACCGAAGGGGACACGTATGACAAGGTCGATGTGAATCTGCTTCACCGCGATACCAAGCTTCACGTGGCGATGCTCCATGAGATTGCCGAGCGTGAGTCCTTGCCGATCCAGATCGACCGTTTTCTGCAGAAGGCTATGCTGCTGTTAGAAGAGCTCGATGATCATTCCGCAGAAGAATTTTCTTTCGGGCCGATTTACCAAGCCATCGAGCAGCTCAGGCAAAAGTGGCAGGAAAGCGCAGCGTTGCTTGCTTCTGCAAGGCCGGATGCGTACAGACGCGTGAGCAAGCGAGTGGGCGGTGGCTTGAATCGACTCATGTTCTCCTATTCCAGCCCGTACGACTACGACCATACCTTCCCGTTCAAGCCGTTCCCTGGGCTGCATTCGGTCAAAGACACATACCGGTCGAATACGGCTGCCGCGACATTCCTGTTTCGCCAGACACGATTTGTAAGGCAGCGGAATCGGTTGGTGCAAGAGCTTCACCTGCTCACTGCAATGATCGATTCTGCCAGAGAGACCTGACATTCAGGTCTCTTTTCTTTTTTGCCGACAGTTATGATAGCATCAGGAGAATAGTGAGTGCGATGAGGTGAGTGCATGGAAAACAAGCCGTTTACCGTAGAACGCCTCTTGCAGCTGCCTTTGTTTAACGGCGTGCAGGTCATGGCTGGCAAGAGCGGCGTATCCAAGGAAATCTACTATGTGGACAACATGGAAACCCCTACGTTGACAGGTTTTCTGCGACCCAATGAATTGATTCTGACGACAGGCTATTCCTTTCGGCATGAACCGGCCATGCTGTGCCGATTGCTGGATGAAATGCATCGGGTCGGGGGTGCGGCTGTCGGTATCAAAACCAAGCGATTTATCCAGGAAGTTCCGCAGGAGGCGCTGGACAAAAGCAATCAGTACGGCATCCCGCTGTTTGATATTCCCTTGGAGATTACGTTTATCGATATGACGCATACCGTGATTGATCAAATTCTCAACCGGCAAGCGTTTTTGCTGCGAGAGGTGCGAGAAGTCAATCAGCAGTTCACGAATTTGGTGCTGAACAGGCGGACGACAGAGCTGGTCGTTCTGATTGGGCATTTGCTCGGCTGCGAAGCGGCTGTGCTGAACGAGAACAAAGAGGTGGAGAGCTGCACCACGCGCTTTGGAGGGACAGACTTTGTCGATAAGCGTCCCGTGCAAGTGGGGAGCAAGGTGATGGGTTATTTGGCTATTTCCAGACAGCTCGGGGAACAGGAGCACTTTGAAGAGATGTGCCTCGACCATGCGATTACCGTCCTGGCCATCGAGTTCACCATTCGCCAGTCTCAGCAGCTGCAGCGCGAGCGGGAACAGGAGTCGTTTTTGGTGGAGCTGTTTTCCGGTTCGTCCCATCAGGAGGATTTGCTGCGGTATCGGGCCCAGCAGCTGGGAATTCCACTCGGGCGTTTTTTCTATGTCATGGTGCTCCAGATACGTTCGGCCAATGAAAAGCAGGGCAGAGATCTGTACAACCAGCTGGTGCAAAAGGTGAACAAGCCCGGCGTGTACACGCGCAAGGGAGTGATCATCAACGATTCGTTGATCGTGCTCTGCTCTACCGTACACGATTCGGCGGAAAAGCAGCGGTCTGAAGCCGAGCAGGTGATGAGCGAATTGGCGGGGGCTTGTGAGGAGCTGCCCGCGCATCCACAGCTGTTTGCTGCGATCGGTGGCATTCGTGAGCAGCTGTCTGATGTTCCATTGAGCAGACAGGAAGCGCATAAAGCGATGGCGATCTGTCTCCACACCCAGCCCAAGCAAAAAATCGTCCATTTCCACGAAGTGCTGGTAGAGGACCTGCTATTGGACGCTGCGGGGCATCCCGTGCTGAATGCCCTTACCTCGATGTTGATTGAGCCGATTGTTGTCTATGATAAAGAATATGGAACAGAACTGCTCGCGACGCTCAGTGCGTTTCTGCGGACGGGAGGAAACACCAAGCGGGTAGCGGAAGAGCTGTTTATCCACCGCAATTCCGTCCTGTATCGATTGGACCGGGTGAGCGAGATCATCCAAAACGACTTGAATGATCCAGAGGTTCGTTTCCGGCTGGATGTCGCCATGCGCGTATGGAAGACGAAGGATATTCATTCCAAGGCAGTGCTGTAAAAGCTTTGTACAATCGGATATTTGTGATGGCGCCCAAAAATGGGGGTCAACTTTTGGGTCGCTTTCCATAGGGGGAAGCGGCTTGTTTTTGCTAAAGTAAAAAAAAACAGAATAGATGTGCAATGAAACGTTGAAAGGGGAGAGGGACAGCGGCGTATGGAACATCGGTTCCCTGCAGGCAGCAAGGCTTACGAAGACCTTTTGCGCGAGTGTATCCCGTCCGCAGAAGGAAGAAACAGTATTAGAAATAACGACAATCGGGATTGTGCAATCATACAGAAATCGTAAAAGGGGGTAGGAACATGGCCAAAGATAAGTCATCCAGAGAAAAACATCCCTCTGTTTTTGAGCCGTTCTCACTGCTGTTGAACGTTGGCTTGTCCGTATTTGGTGCGATTATTGGAATGCAGCTGATCACATCGCTGGGGGTAACGCCCAGCACTTCGATCATCGGTGCGCTGGCCGCCATGCTGATCGCTCGGATTCCGATGGAGATATTCTCGAAATACCGGTCGATTCACAGGCAGAACCTCGTGCAAACGTCTATCTCGTCCGCGACATTCGGGGCGGCGAACAGCCTCCTCATTCCGATCGGGATACCGTTTGCGATGGGCAAACCGGAGCTAATCATGCCGATGCTGATCGGGGCTGGGCTTGCGATGTTTGTAGACACGGCACTTCTGTACAAGCTCTTTGATTCCAAAGTGTTCCCGGCATCTGGCACATGGGCTCCTGGTGTAGCAACAGCCGAAGCGATCATCGCCGGTGACAAAGGCGGAAAACGTGGTGCGCTTTTGGGAGCAGGTACTGTCATCGGTTTGCTTGGTTCCTATTTCGGAATTTCGATGTCGGCATTCGGGGTAGCGTTTATCGGAAACATCTGGGCGCTCGCGATGTTTGGTATCGGCCTTTTGCTCCGACAGTATTCCGTACCGCTTTTCCATGTAGATGTAAACACGATGTACATTCCGCACGGCTTCATGATTGGTGCTGGTATCGTCGCCTTGTTCCAAGTGGCGTTTATTATTTTCCGGAAAAAGAAACCGGTTACAACAGCTGCTGGCGTAGAAGAAGTGTCCTATACAGTAGGTGACAAGCAAACGTCCCGGACACTCGGAATCGGGTTTATCGCTTATCTGGTCGTGGCTTTGATCGTCGCCTTGCTGGGTGGTCTGATGACGGACATGTCGTTTGGCATGCTGATCGGGTTCTTGATCTTTGCTGCTTTTGCAGCGTATGTTCACGAATTGATTGTAGGGATCGCCGCGATGCACTCGGGTTGGTTCCCTGCGTTTGCGATTGCTTTGATCACGCTGATCATCGGGATGATGATCGGGTTCCCGCCAGTGGCGCTGGCGCTTTTGGTAGGCTTTAGCGCTGCCACAGGTCCTGCATTTGCAGATATGGGCTACGACCTGAAAACGGGCTACATTCTGCGTGGTAACGGTGCCGATCCGCAAGCCGAGCTGGAAGGCCGCAAACAGCAGTACATCGCTGGTCTGATCGCATTTGGAGTCGCATTGATTACCGTCGCGTTCTCGTACAACAGCTTTTTCTCCCAAGGGCTCATCCCGCCGGTAGATAAAGTGTATGCCAGCACGATTGAAGCAGGCACTTCTCCAGAGGTAGCGAAGCAGCTCTTGATGTGGGCGATTCCTGGCGCGATCCTGCAGTTGATCGGTGGATCCAGCCGTCAGGTGGGGGTTATGTTTGCAACCGGCCTTTTGATCCTCAATCCGAATGCAGGCTGGGCGGTACTGGGCGGTATTCTGATCCGCATGATCGTTTTGAAGCTGAAAGGCAAGGAAGCAGAAAGCACACTCAGCATTCTCGCGGCTGGTTTTATCGCAGGGGATGCCCTGTATAGCTTCTTTAGTTCTGTTGTGAAATTTGCCAAGAAATAAAAAGCATCAGGAGATGGAGGAGAAACAAAATGGCGAAAGTGACCTTGACGACTTCCATGATGGAAGCAGCTGTATACGGCGGATGCGTATTGGGCGGAGGCGGAGGCGGCTGGCTGGAGGATGGACTGGAATCAGGACGCCTCGCATTGGAAGTAGGAGCACCACAGCTGTTCACGGCAGATGAAATGATCGATGAAGATCTGCTGGCGACGGTTGCGCTGGTGGGGGCACCTGCTGCCACAGATCAATACACGAAACCGATGCATTACGTCCGCGCCCTGCAGCTGCTGGAAAAGACAATCGGCCAGCCGATCAAAGGGATCATCACCAATGAAAATGGCGCAGGTACTACGGTGAACGGCTGGTTCCAAGCAGCGGTGACGGGTCTTCCCGTGATTGACTCCCCGTGCAATGGACGCGCTCATCCGACTGGCCTCATGGGTGCGATGAATCTGCATGAGCTGGACGGCTTCATTTCTCATCAAGCAGCTGTGGGTGGTAAGGATGAGCGCTATCACGAGGTATGTGTGAGTGGCCGCTTGCAGCAGGCAGCGGGTCTGGTACGCAAGATTTCCGTAGAAGCAGGCGGGCTGGTTGTCGTTGCCCGCAATCCCGTGACAGCAGCATACGCGCGGGCAAATGGAGCGCCTGGGGCGATCCAGCAAGCGATTGAAGTAGGGGAAGCTCTGCTCGGCGCAAAAGGCGAAGCCGCAATCGATGCTGTCTGCCAGAAGCTCGGCGGACGCGTCATTACGGCAGGTGTGGTAGATGAATTCGATTTGAATACCGCTGGCGGCTTTGATGTGGGACGCGTCGTAATCAACGGGCATGAAATGACGTTCTGGAACGAGTACATGACGCTGGAAGTGAACGGAGAGCGTCTGGGTACATTCCCGGATCTGATCATGACGCTGGATGCCGAGACAGCCAAGCCGATTGTCTCCGCAGCAGTGGAGAAAGGCCAGAAGCTCGCTATTATCCACGTACCAAAAGAGAATCTGATTTTGGGTGCGACGATGCGCAACCGCGAGCTGATGGCTTCAGTGGAAGGTGCCGTCAACAAACAGATTCTTTCCTATATCTTTGCGTAAGAACAAGGAGAGCTACAACAGGAGGTAAGGTGTATGTCTTGGAAACAAACAATCACCGTCTTTGAAGCGCTGGATAGCGCATATGTCAGTGGGGAGACGATCAAAGAATTGTTTGCCCCTTATCAAGCGGTAACGGTTAGCGTCCAAACCGTGACAGGAGAAGAAGGCAGCACGGATTTCGTGAAGATCGTCATCCCGGGCAAAAACGGGAAAACCTCGGGTGGCAGCGCGCCAACCTTCGGGATTATCGGACGATTGGGCGGAATCGGGGCAAGGCCGAGCCGAATCGGGATGGTATCGGATGCGGATGGCGCGATCGCTGCGATTGCATCGGCTTTGAAGCTGGCCGATATGCAAACAAAAGGGGACATCCTCACAGGCGATGTCATCATCAGTACGCACATTTGCCCGAATGCGCCGACACAGCCGCATGAGCCGGTAGACTTCATGGGCTCGCCTGTCGACATTCTGACCATGAACAGGTATGAGGTCATTCCGGAGATGGAAGCGATCCTGTCGATCGATACGACGAAAGGAAACCGGATCGTCAACCACAAAGGCATCGCGATCTCACCGACGGTCAAGGAAGGCTACATCCTGCGCATCAGCGAGGATTTGCTCCGCATCATGGAGATGACGACGGGTCAGCTCCCGGTCACTTTCCCAATCACGATGCAGGACATCACGCCATACGGAAATGATTTGTTCCACATCAACAGTATCCTGCAGCCGGCTGTCGCTACTGATGCACCGGTAGTCGGGGTCGCCATTACGGCACAGACAGCGGTTCCAGGCTGCGGCACGGGTGCCAGCCATGAGTCCGATATCGCGCTAGCTGTCAAATTCGCGGTAGAAGTCGCGAAGGAGTTCACGAATGGCCTCGCTACTTTTTATGACAAAGCGGAATACGCCCATATTCTCAGCCGTTACGGCTCGATGAAAATGCTTCAAACGATGGGGAACGCAGCAGGCGAATAACAAGGCAGATCGATTTCATCCACGCAGCTCTTGTGGACCACCAGGCTTATAAAGGCCTGGTGGCTTTTCTTTTTTTCAGCAGCATTGGCACGAGTGTTGCAATTCTCTTTCCGCAGGATGGAAGAACCCTAGCGACCAAGGAAAGGATGAATGCCGATGTTGGATCTGCTCCATGCACTCGCTTTTATCGTGGTAACGGGACTTGCCTTGTACATGTTTGCTCATGTGGTTTACAGTCGTGTCGTCTTTATCAGGCTAGGCCGTAAATCGAATCTGAAAGAGGATACACGACAGCGGATACAAGAAGTCCTCGTGAACGTGTTTGGGCAAAAGAAGCTGTTAAAAGACAAGAAAAGCGGAATCATGCATGTCATCATGTTTTACGGATTTATCATTTTGCAGCTGGGTGCTCTCGAATTGATCATCAAAGGCTTCGTCAAAGGCTTTGCTTATCCGATTGGCGGCGCACACAAGTATTTCAGCCTGCTGCAGGAGATTACCACGGTTCTCGTTCTATTGGCCGTCATCTACGCCTTTTATCGCCGATATGTGGAGAAGCTGAAGCGGCTGAAAAGAGGGCTGAAGTCGGGGCTGGTCATCATTTTTCTGACCGTGCTGATGTCCTCGATTTTGCTTAGCCTTGCCGCCGAGCAGCGCTGGGTGGGGGATGAGGCGAGCTGGTTTGCTCCGTTCTCGTCTGTGATCGCGTACTTGTTTGCCGGGTTGAGCGAAGGAGCTGCAGGCGGATTGTTTTACCTCTTCTGGTGGGTCCATTTGCTGACACTGCTCTCGTTTCTGGTATATGTACCGCAGTCGAAGCATGCCCACCTGCTGTTTGCTCCGGCCAATGTCCTGCTGCGCGATACCAAGCCGATCGGTCAATTAACCACCATTGATTTTGAGGATGAGACGCTGGAGCAGTATGGGGCGGGGAAGATCGAGGACTTCCGCCAGAATCAGCTGATTGATTTGTACGCCTGCGTGGAATGCGGGCGTTGCACCAATATGTGTCCGGCATCAGGGACAGGCAAGACGCTATCGCCGATGGATTTGATCGTCAAAATGCGAGACCACCTCACCGAAAAGGGAGCGGCGATCACCTCGCGCACCGCATGGATGCCACGGTTTGCTTTTCAGCCGAATGCAGCAGCTGCCATGGCAGGCACGGGCATGGATGAAGTGGCGGTCACAGCAGAGCATGCATCGAGACAGCTGATCGGCGATGTGATCACGGAGGAGGAGCTGTGGGCGTGCACCACGTGCCGCAACTGCGAGGATCAGTGCCCGGTAGCGAACGAGCATGTGGAGAAGATCGTTGATATGCGCCGCTTTCTGGTACTGACAGAAGGGAACATGCCGCACGAGGCCACTCGCTATTTCCAAAACATTGAACGGCAAAGCAATCCTTGGGGGATTAATAGAAAAGAAAGAATCAAATGGCGGGAAGGACGGGAGGATCTGTACATACCGACTGTAAAGGAGACTGAGGAGTTCGAATATCTCTTCTTCGTGGGTTCCATGGGCTCCTTTGACAATCGAAGTCAGAAGATCGCGCAAGCCTTCGCCAAAATCATGAATGTGGCTGGAGTCAAATTTGCCATCCTGGGCAATGAGGAGCGTAACTCGGGAGACACGGCGAGACGCATGGGGAACGAATTTTTGTTCCAGCAGCTCTGTCAGGAGAACATCGCTGCGTTCCAGGCCTACGACGTCAAGAAAATCGTGACGATCTGCCCGCACACCTACAATACGTTTAAAAACGAGTACAGCGAGTTCGGTCTGGAAGCGGAAGTGTACCACCATACGGAGCTGATCTGGAAGCTGATACAGGAAGGGCGCATCGTCCCGACCAATGAGGTGAAAGAGGCGGTCGCCTATCACGACTCCTGCTACATCGGCCGCTACAACGACATTTACGACATCCCGCGGCAAATCCTTGGGTCCGTGCCTGGCGTAACCATCCTGGAAATGAAGCGAAATCGGCAGGACGCCATGTGCTGCGGCGCTGGCGGCGGCATGATGTGGATGGAGGAAACGCAGGGAAAACGCGTCAACGTAGAGCGAACCGAACAGGCACTCCAGCTTGTCCCCACGACAATCGGCAGCAATTGCCCTTACTGCCTGACGATGCTAGGCGACGGAATCAAAGCAAAGGAAGCTGAGGAACAAGTAAAAGCACTGGACATCGCGGAAATCGTAGAAAGATCGCTGATCGCAGGTTAACAAGCCCCTCACGGATGGGTTGGCTCGTCCGTGGGGGTTTTCATTTGTTGCCCCACCGACTCCATCTTAATTCAAAGTTGAATCAAAAATTCAAAAATGATCAAGACAAGTATTCAGAAATGTTGTACTATTTAAATAATGGCAATATAAGTGGAATTGAATAGCAAGGGAAGCTCGCACGGGATTGCTCATTCGTGTGTTTTTTTCTTGGTGGACTTTTCGTCAGCCGTCGATTTGAAAACGCTTTCGATCATGAAACTCAGGAGGGAACCAAAGTGCAGCATTGTCAAAAATGGTTGGAGTATCTGCCCTTTCCTTTGGTTATTACGAATGCGGAGGACTGTATCGAGCATTACAATTTCCTTTTTGCCAGACTTGCCGGTGGAGATACGGTTGGTGCGGATGTGAAAACCGTGTTTGATCAGTGGAAGCCAGAAGATACGTTTCTCGTTTCCGTTACCCTACATAACCATCCCTACGTTTTGCTGCACCACTCCATCCAAGTAGAGGAACAGCCATTTACCCTGTACATCGTGGCGGATAACACACAGGTCCAGCAGCTGCGCCAAGAGGTCGCCAATCTGGAAACGCAGCTGGAAGCCGTGATGGAAAGCTCCAATGATGGGATTTACATCACCGATGAGAAAGGTGTGACATTGAAGGTCAACGGCACGATCGAGAAGATGACCGGCTATCCCAAGCACTGCTTTGTTGGGCACAATGTTGCCGATCTGGTCAAGGAAGGGACGCTGAAGCGCTCTATTACCTTAAAAGTGCTGGAGGAGAGAAAGCGAGTCGACTACGTGTATCAGTTGTCGGAGAGGAAGGCGTTCGCCACGGGAATTCCGATCTTTAAGGAAAACGGAGACATTGACAAGATCATCACCAACGTAAGAGACCTGACAGAGGTCAATCATTATTACAACGAGCTGCAGCGTGCCTTTGAACTGAACAGCCAGTATCGCCGCGAGCTGGATATGCTGAAAGGAAAGCTGAAGCTGATTGATTCGGATGTCGTCATCGAAAGCAAGCAGATGATTGATATTTACGATATGGCAGAGCGGGTAGCGGATGTAGACGCTACCGTTCTGATTTTAGGCGAAACGGGTGTCGGGAAGGATGTGCTGGCGCGGCATCTCTACGCTTCCTCCAAGCGGAGCCAAAAGGGAGAGTTCATCAAGGTAAATTGCGGCGCCATCCCTTACGATTTGCTGGAATCGGAGTTGTTTGGCTACGAGGCGGGTGCTTTTACGGGGGCCAATAAAACGGGCAAGCCCGGCATGTTCGAGCTAGCGGATAATGGGATGCTTTTCTTGGATGAAGTCGGCGAACTGCCCCTCGCTCTTCAGGTGAAGCTGCTGCGCGTGCTGCAGGAAAGGGAAATTCAGCGCATCGGAGCGACAAAGTCCAAAAAAGTCGACGTGCGCTTGATTGCAGCGACGAATCGCGATTTGAAGCAGATGGTGGCAGAGGGCAAGTTTCGGGAAGACCTATATTTCCGGCTAAACGTGCTGCCTATTTCCATCCCGCCATTGCGAGAGCGAAAGGAAGATATCGTGCCGCTCGCCAATTCTGTGCTCGAAAAAATGAATCAAAAATACAGCATGGAGAAACGATTCGATGATAAGCTGGAACGCTTTTTTTACCATTATAAATGGTCGGGAAACGTCCGCGAGCTGACGAATCTGGTTGAGCGGCTGGTTCTCACCGTCCCTTCCAGCATCATCATGATCGAGGATCTACCTGTAGACTACTCCGATTGCGAATGCACAGAAAGCCATTCCATAACGAATGAACTCAACCGAGTGATGACGTTAAAAGAAGCTGCTGAGATCGCTGAGCGGGAAATCCTCGCTCTCGCCGTGCAGAAATTCCAGAGCACCTACAAGATGGCAGAGGAGCTTGGAACGAGCCAGGCGACGATCGTCCGTAAGCTGAAAAAATACAAACTGTAAACAGAATCTTTCAGGCAGCCTCCCGGGGACAGGGGCTGTCTTTTTTTGTTCCTTCCCACGGGGGAGTTCCCTCTCCCATTTGGCACGCTTTGTGCTTCGATTAACCAGCATAACCACCTATTCAAAAAGGCAGGAAAAAGGGAGGGACACACATGAACATCTTGGTGCTGCTCAAGCAAACGTTTGATACAGAAGAAAAAGTGGTGCTGCAGAATGGGAAGATCAGCGAAGATGGCGTGCAGTTTATCATCAACCCGTACGACGAGTATGCGGTGGAAGAGGCTGTAAAACTCAAAGAAGAGGCTGGCGGTGAAGTCACCGTGATCACGGTCGGTCCCAAGCGAGCGGAGGATGCGATCCGCACAGCTCTGGCGATGGGAGCTGACAGGGGAGTACGGATTGATCCGGAGGACCTCGAATGTGACGAATCGACGATTGCCCAGCTGCTCGCGGCAGCGATTCAGACACGCCCGTTTGACCTGGTGCTCGGAGGCAACATGGCGGTAGATTCAGGGGCAGGCCAAGTCGCGCTGCGCGTAGCGGAATCACTCGGCATCGCGCATGCCTCTGCTGTGACCAAGCTCGTGATCGAAGGAGATACCGCTACTGTCGAACGCGACGTGGAAGGAGATGTCGAGATTGCTGAGGTCGCCCTTCCCCTGCTGGTGACGGCGCAGCAAGGACTGAATGAACCGCGTTACCCCTCTCTGCCCGGCATTATGAAAGCAAAGAAAAAGCCATTGGAATACCTGACCGTCGATGATTTGGGACTGAACAAAGAGGAGCTGGCTGCACGGACAACGGTGATCGACCAATTTTATCCACCGCAAAAAAAGGCGGGTCGAATTCTCGCTGGCGATTTCGGGCAGCAGGTGAGCGAGCTGGTTCAGTTGCTGCGTAAAGAAGCAAAAGTCATTTAACAAAGGAGGAGTACCTATGGGAAAGAAAGTCATGGTGCTTGCGGAAGCAAAGGACGGAAAGCTGAGAAACGTCTCATTTGAGGCGTTGACGGTGGCGCACAAGCTGGCAGCAGGCGGGGAAGTAGTCGCCGCTCTTATCGGAAATGGCGGGTCAGCTCATGCGGAGGCGATCAGCAAGTACGGTCCCAGCAAGCTGTACGTGGCGGAGGATGAAGCCCTCGCTGTCTATACTCCGGATGCTTATGTGCAGACACTGCTTCAGCTGGTTCAAGACATATCTCCGGATGTCATCCTGATGGGGCATACCGCGATCAGCAAAGAGGTGGCACCTCGGGTGGCGGCTCGTTTGGGACTGGGCCTGCTCACCGATTGCACCGCGATCGAAGACAGTGAAGGGAGCGTTTCCTTTGATCGTCCTATCTACGCGGGCAAAGCATTTCAAAAGCGTGGATTCCAAGAAGGGGGCATCTTTGCAACCTTGCGTGCCAACAACTTTCAGCCGGTGGAGAACCCGGTGCAGACGCAGATCGTACCCTTCCAGCCGGAAATCAAGGACATTCGAACGATTGTCAAAGAGATTGTACGCAAAACGGCGGGTGGCGTCGATTTGAGCGAAGCGAAGATCATCATCTCCGGCGGCCGCGGTGTCAAAAGCGCAGAAGGTTTTGCGGTGCTAAAGGAGCTGGCAGACGTGCTCGGAGGCGCAGTCGGTGCATCCCGCGGTGCCTGCGATGCCGGATACTGCCACTATGCGATGCAGATCGGGCAGACGGGAAAAGTCGTGACGCCTGACCTGTACATTGCGTGCGGCATCTCCGGAGCCATTCAGCATTTGGCTGGAATGTCGAATTCCAAATGCATCGTAGCGATCAATAAAGATCCCGAGGCTCCGATCTTTCAGGTGGCTGACTACGGGATTGTCGGCGATCTCTTTGAAGTGGTGCCGCTGCTGACCTCAGAATTTCAAAATGTGCTGATGACACAGGGGTAACGTCATGAATTACGAAAAAATCGGCCCAGTGGAAATCGTCATCGGAGAGAGCCAGAGCCGTGCGCCATTCTCCACCTCCCTCTTGATTCGCGACAGGAGCACAGAGGAGAGCACCTTGATCGATTGCGGTGGCGGCCCTTCCGTTTTCGCTTATTTGCAGCAGCAGAAGATCCGGCAGATTTTTTTGACGCACTTTCATCCCGACCATACAAGTGGGGCGCCTCTGTTTGATCAGACGCAAATCCTGATAAACCCGTACGATTACGCCCGGCTCTTGCAGTTTGCGGAAATGAGACAGAGCCAAGCAACCGGCACGGACTCCCGGAAAGGAGCGGGAACAGCCCAGCTGATCTATCCCTACGAGCAGGAAATCCATATGTCAGGAACGACGGTAATCATGCTTCATGCGCCCGGACACAGTGAGGGTTTTTGCTGCCCCTACATACCCGAGCATGGCATTCTGATGATCGGCGATATTGATCTGACCAGCTTTGGACCGTGGTATTTTGGTCCTGACAGCGACATCGACCAATTTATTGCCTCTGCACGCATGACCTTGGAGGTAGACGCCAAATACTTCCTCACCTCGCATCAGAAGGGCATGGTATCGCAGGAGGAATATCCAAGCAAGCTGGAGCAGTACCTGGAGATTATCGATCGTCGCGAGGAACGTATTAAGCAAGCGATCAAAAGAGGCTGCTCGCCAGCCGAGCTGATCCTGCAGGACGTCATCTATTTTCGCAAGGACCATGGGCAAGCAGCTTTTATCGTACGAAATGAACAGATGGGAATTGCCAAGCACTTGAAGCGAATGATCCGAAGCGGAGAGCCGCTGGGGGATTACTTTCTGGAATTTGCGATGGCTCACAAGCTGAATCCGGACTTCGTGGACCAGTTTACGCGGCCCGCCTTTGTGGGAAAAGCAGGCGCGAAGAGTGAAACAAAAATGAATTAATAAGTCAAAAATAAGTTACTCGGTTGTGGCTTGCTTGAACTCATTTGGCAGATGCGGGCAAATCAAATTTGAATTGGCAGGGTATCGCACAGGCTGACAGGGTGGAAAAGCAGGAGGAATTCCATCTTGCTCTTCACTGGCACGGTTGTTGCAAAAGTAAAGAGTGTGAAGATTCAGATAGATGGAGAGGGGAGGGACGACTAATCTTTGGCGCGATTCAAATTGAAATCGAAACCACCTACATGGAAGGAGACGTGAACGTTTACGTGCTTGTCGGCGATCCGGTTACCTTGATCGATAGCGGGATACCTGGGCAAGCGTCGCTGGATCAACTGCAAGCAGGTTTAGCCAAGAACGGGCTTACGCTTTCCGACCTGCGGCAAATCATCGTGACCCATATGCATGAAGACCACTGTGGGGGCGTGGAGGACATCCAGAGGCACGTAGATATTCCGATTTACGTCCACGAGCAGGCACAAAGACAGCTTACCCTCGGAAGAACGGTTCACGAGCAGACGGAATCATTTTTTGACTCGTTCATTGCGCGGTGTGGAGCCGCAGATATTTTTCAACGAAGGCAGCCTTATCGCCCCAAAGAATGGCGAAATGTCCGGTATGTGAGGGACGGAGATACGATAGCGGCTGGTGGAGAAGAGCTGAACGTATTGTACGTGCCGGGACATAGCCAAAGCGATATTTGTTTGTGGAATGAACGGACGGGGGATGCGTTCGTCGGTGACTACCTGTTGGAACACATTTCCGCAAACGCTTTCATCGTTCCTCCTGATCAGGATCAAAAAGAGAGAGAAAAGCCGCTCATCCAGCTGCGGGAATCGTTACGGAAGACCTACGATTTGGCGTTTCGTACGATCTATCCGGGTCATGGCTCCGTCTATCACGGGCATCGCAGGGTGATTGATAAGCGTTTTGCGGAGCACAAGGAGCGCTGTGAGCGGATCTACGAGCATTTGAGAGAGAATCCGCATTCGGTTTATGAGTTAAGCCACGCACTTTTTCCTTTTTTACAAGGGAGATCGATCTTTTTAGGGCTATCGGAAATTCAGGGGCATTTGGACCTCTTGGAAGAGCAGGCAAGAGCCGCTGTTCAGATGGTAGGCAAGGTAGCCCACTATCGGGCGATTTAGAAAAGGAGGCTTGGGAATGGGGCAGTTGACAGGCAGAGTAGCGGTGGTGACGGGGGCCGGTCGTGGCATTGGAGCGGCTACGGCACAACGACTGGCGAGGGACGGCGCAAAGGTTGGTGTGATCGATCTGAAAGAGGAAGCCTGCCTGGAGACCGTACAGTCAATCCAGGAAGCGGGCGGTGAAGCGATAGCGATCGGCTGCAACGTGGCAGACTCGAAAGACGTAGAAAATGCTTTTGCCAAAGTGGCAGCCCAGTTTGGCAGACTCGATATTCTGGTAAACAATGCAGGCGTGCTGCGGGACAATCTGCTCTTCAAAATGAGCGATGACGACTGGGATACCGTCATGAATGTGCATCTGAAGGGAAGCTTTCTGTGCAGTCGTGCGGCGCAAAAGTACATGGTAGAACAGCGCTACGGAAAAATCGTCAATACGAGCAGCACTTCTGCATTGGGCAATCGCGGGCAGGCCAACTATTCCGCAGCCAAAGCGGGATTGCAGGGCTTTACGAAGACGCTGGCGATCGAGCTCGGACCGTTTAACATCAACGTCAATGCCGTTGCTCCAGGCTTTATCGCGACGGACATGACGCGTCAAACAGCTGAGCGGGTAGGGGCTGATTTTGAAGAAAACCAACGGCTAGCTTCGCAGCGGATTCCATTGCGGCGTGTAGGTCAGCCAGAGGACGTGGCGAATCTGGTGGCGTATCTGGTGAGTGACGATGCGAGCTATGTATCGGGCCAAGTCATTTATATCAACGGCGGCAGCCGCTAATCAAAAGGAGGAATGAAGGATGGATTTCACATTAACCGATGAGCAGCGCATGATACAACGCACGGTGCGGGATTTCGTACAAAAGGAAGTCATGCCCTACGAGCAGCAGGTGCTGCGCAATGAACGGGAAGGCAAGCCAGGGATCTCCCGTGAAGAAGTGAAAGCTCTGCAGCAAAAAGCGAAAGCGGCAGGCTTCTGGGGAATCAATACGCCTGAGGAATACGGTGGAGCCAATCTCGGTCCGATCATGAGTGCCTTGATCACCATGGAGCTGGGCCGAACCTTCGTCCCCTTTAATTTCGGCGGCAGTGCGGATAACATTTTGTATCACTGCAACGAGGAGCAAAAGCAAAAATACTTGATCCCATTGATCAATGGCGAGCGTCGTTCCTGCTTTGCGATCACAGAGCCAGGAGCGGGGTCGGATGCTCGCAGCATTCGCATGACGGCGGTCAAGGATGGCGACGAGTACGTGCTGAATGGGGAAAAGACGTTCATCACGAACGGAAATGAAGCGGACTTCGTGATGGTATTCGCGGTAACGGACAAGGAAAAAGGAGCAGACGGCGGAGTGACCTGCTTCCTGGTGGATCGCGACATGGGCTGGCGCTCGGAAAACATCCCGACGATGGGCGAATGGGGACCTGCCTCTCTCGTCTTTGAAAACGTTCGTGTGCCGGAAGCGAACATTCTGGGCGAACTGGGCAAAGGCTTCAACCTGAGTATGAAATGGATCGGCCAAGGGCGCTGGGCGATTCCTGCGCGTGCAGTAGGGGCAGCAGAACGTCTGCTGCAAATGGGGATTGATTATTCGAAGCAGCGCGTTACCTTTGGCAAACCGATCGCAGAACGCCAAGCGATTCAATGGATGATTGCCGATTCCGCCGTAGAGATCGAGGCTGCCAAATGGATCGTTCTGCGCGCAGCATGGATGGTGGAGAACGGCATGGATGCCCGTCACCAATCCTCCATCGCCAAGCTGTTCGGATCGGTCATGGCCAATCAGGTCGTGGACCGCGTGCTGCAAATTCACGGCGGTATGGGCTACACCAAGGAGCTGCCAATCGAGCGCTGGTATCGTGAAGCTCGCTTGTGGCGCATTTTTGAAGGAACGGATGAGATTCAAAAACGGACGATCTCCCGCAATCTGCTCAAAGGCCATGTGAAAGTGGGCGAGCTCTTGTAATAGCAAATCGACTCTATGAAAGGAGGGCTCTTCTTTGGTACTTGATCGCAGTGTGATTGGCACCACAAGTGAATCGAAAGTGATAGAGATCGAAAAAGGGGCAATCCGGACGTTTGCCAATGCGATTGGCGACCCCAATCCTCTCTATACGGATGAGGAATTTGCGAAAAAGCAC
This sequence comes from Brevibacillus choshinensis, assembly GCF_016811915.1. Classification (NCBI taxonomy): domain Bacteria; kingdom Bacillati; phylum Bacillota; class Bacilli; order Caryophanales; family Paenibacillaceae; genus Brevibacillus; species Brevibacillus choshinensis. Next base: position 1,179,074 of record NZ_CP069127.1, read on the forward strand.
GGCTTTGCCAGTTTGGTCGCACCACCTACATTCCCGACGACATTCCGTGTACCCAATCCCAACCTTCAAATCAAGGCGGCGCGTGTTCTGCATGGCGAGCAGGAGTATAGCTATGTTCGGCCGATCGTCGCAGGAGAGTCGCTGCGCTGCTCAAGCAAGGTAGTCGATGTGTACGAGCGCGCAGGGAAGCTGGGAGCGATGACCTTTCTGGTGACGGAAATCCGCGGCGAGGATTTGGATGGCAATCTGGTGTTCACGGGAAGAAGCACGATTATTTTGTAAGGCTGGTCAGGAAGGGAGGATAAGTCCATGCAGTCGATTCGTTGGGACGAAATCGAGGTAGGACAGCAGCTGGAACCATTGATTCAAACGGCTATTGATAAAGTGCAATTGGTGAAATACGCAGGAGCTTCAGGAGACTTCAATCCGATTCACACGGATGACGAGACGGCGCGCAAGGTAGGGCTTCCTGGCGTGATCGCCCACGGCATGCTGAGCATGGGCTTTCTCGCAGAGCATGCTGCCGGGATCGTTGGAACAAATGGATTTGTGAGCCGTTTGAAGGTGCGCTTTGCCGGTATGGTTTTTCCAGGCGACGTGCTGACGTGCCACGCAAAGGTGGTAGCCAAGAACGAGACAGAGCGTACCGTTGGCCTGGAGGTTCGGATTGAACGGGAAGAGGGAAAAGCTTTAACAGTCGGGGAAGCGGCACTCACGTACTATCAGACCGCTTGACGATTCCTCTTGTCTTGCATGAAAGAGGGTGGATCTCACGCGAAAGGCTTCCATTTGGCTACTGCTCTCAACCATGTTTCTCACCAGTTTGGGTTTTGGGGTAATCTTGCCCACCTTGCCTTTTTTATCGAAGCACTTGGGGGCGACGCCCCTGCAGATGGGGCTGGCGATTTCGGTGTTCTCTGTCGCCTCCCTGTTTGCAAGCTTTCTCTGGGGTGCTGCGAGTGACAGGCTTGGCCGCCGCCCCGTACTGATTATGGGCATCGTCGGCTATGGGTTGTCGTCAGCACTCCTGGCGCTTGCACCCAATATCACGGTATTGCTGATCCTGCGGTTTCTAGCAGGGGTGATGGCATCTGCGGTGTCTCCATCATCGATGGCATTGGTGACAGAGCTGACCAGTGCTGAGGAGCGGCCACAGATTCTGGGCTATATGGGCTCGATTAACGGTATCGGCTTTATTTTTGGACCGCCTGTTGGCGCTTTTCTCAGCATCTTTGGCATCGGGGTACCGTTTGTGAGCGTCGGACTGCTTTCCATTCTCAATGGACTATTGGCGATGCGTTTTTTGCCGAGGGGAAGCAAGCTTGAGGAAGTGTCTTCTGAAGCTTTCCGCCGGGAAGAGAATAAAGGCAATGCATGGGTGGCTGGGGTAAAACGATTAGGCTTGCTCTTGAAAAACAAAATGATTGCGCCGCTGCTGTTCGGTTCGTTTGTCATCGCATTGGCGGACGCAAGCATTTCCTCTACGCTCTCGTACTTCATCACTGGCCCACTTCAGTCGACGCAGACGATGGCGGGCTGGGCGTTCATGATGAATGCAGGTGTGAGTGCAATCGCACAGGCAACCATTTTTGCCCGTATCTTTACCCGCTACGGAGACATGATGACGATTGTGATTGGCTTTTCCTTTGGGGCTGTCGGTTTCTTTCTCCTGGGGCTATCTCAGTTGCTTGTGTGGGCGTTTGGCGCGGTGGCACTCCTTTCCTTATGTCGCGGTCTTGCGTTTCCCTCGATTACGACGGGCATCTCACTGCGAATCTCGTCGGCATTGCAGGGGAGCGGTTTTGGCTCCTACAACACGGTGGGCAGCTTGGGGCGCACACTGGGGCCGTTGATTGCCGGGTGGTTGTTTTCGCTGCATGCGAGCAGTCCGTTTTTCTTCTCTGGAGGGCTGTTGCTCCTGACGGTCGGTGCCTTCCTGATCTGGACATACCGGGAGAAGAAAATGTCGGCGCATCAGCAATCCAATACCGTTCAGAAAACAGTTTAGTGGGGGTGAGTGATCTTGAAATCCGAACGTATAGCGGCCATTGTCGGAGTCGCTGAGTCTGATCTGGGCTTGGTGCCAGGTAAAAACGTGCTGCAATTGCAGGCGCAGGCGGCAAAAGCGGCGCTCGACGATGCCGGTTTTACAAAAGATGATGTGGATGCACTCTTTACGGCAGGGAACTGGGCATGGGCGCCCAATTTGATGCTGGGCGAGTATCTGGGCATCAAGCCCAAATTCACAGACGGGACGAATATTGGCGGGTCGTCGTTTGAGTCTCACGTAGGGCATGCATTGGCAGGGATTCGAGCAGGACTGTTTGATGTAGCGCTGATCACCTATGGAAGCACCCAGCGCTCCAATCCTGCCCGAGGCGCTGCTGTTCCTTTCGCTCCACTTACCGAGCAGTATGAGCGTTCCTTTGGCTTGCCGATGACGGTCGGGGCTTATGCGCTCGCTGCCATACGGCACATGCATCAGTACGGGACGACATCAGAGCAACTGGCAGAGATCGCCGTGGCTACGCGCAAGTGGGCGATGCGCAACGAAAAAGCGATGATGCGCGAGCCGATTGAGATCGAGGATGTCCTGAAATCCCGGATGATTGCAGAGCCTTTGCATCTGTTGGACTGCTGCCTGGTGACGGATGGAGGAGGAGCGGTGGTCGTGGCGTCTGCTCGGGCTGCGGCTCGTGCAAAGAAACGTCCGGTCTGGATTCTCGGACACGGGGAGACGCATACCCACAATTCCATTGCCAACATGCCTGATTTGACGATGACAGGAGCGCGTGAATCCGGTCGCCGCGCCTTTGAGATGGCGGGAGTGACCCATGATGAAATCGATGTGGCAGAAATTTACGATTCGTTTACCATCACGGTGCTGCTCACCTTGGAAGCGCTCGGCTTCTGCGAGCCAGGTGAGGGCGGGGCGTTTGTCAGCGGTCAGCGAACCGCACCAGGCGGAGCGTTTCCGATGAATACCAACGGCGGAGGGCTTTCCTATACGCATCCGGGCATGTACGGCATCTTCTTGCTGATCGAAGCGGCTCGTCAGCTCAGGGGTGAAGGTGGAGAGCGTCAGGTGCCAAATGCCAAGCTGGCTTTGGTCAACGGTACAGGCGGCGTCCTCTCATCCACATCAACCGTTATTCTGGGGAGGGATTAACATGGCGAGCCAAATTCCAAAGCCGGTGGTCGACAGCGATTCCAAACCATACTGGGATGGCTTGAACAATCATGAGCTCATGATCCAGCATTGCGATGACTGCAGCAAGCACATTTTTTACCCGCGGCTCTTATGTCCACACTGCTTTTCCGACCAAATTTCGTGGAAGCAGGCGAGCGGGCAGGGACATATCTACAGCTATACCGTTGTTCATCGGGCGTTTGGTCCATTCGCTGATCAGACTCCCTACGTAGTTGCGATCGTCGAGCTGGCAGAGGGCGTGCGGATGATGTCGCGGATTATTGGAAATCGGGAGGACATTGCCATCGGTAAACCCGTTTCCGTTACCTTTGAAAGAGTGGATGACGATCTCACGTTGCCGTATTTCAAGCTTGCCTAGCTAAGGATCAGGTTGAAATGAACTGGAGGTGTGGGTATTGAGTGGAAATGCAAAAGTAGCCGTATCACCCGAACGATTGCGGGAGTTTTTTCACCCGCGCAATGTAGCGCTGATCGGGGCGACAGACAAATCGATGTGGTCCGTTTTTACTTATAAAAATCTGAAGATTATGAATTTTAGTGGTGAAATCTACTGCGTCAACCCAAATCGGGATGTCGTTCATGGGCAGAAAGCGTATCACTCCCTGCTGGATATCGAGGATTCCATCGATTTGGCTTACGTCATGGTCCCTTCCAGTCACATCATGCAGGTGATGAAGGAAGCGGCAGCGAAAAAAATCCGCAATCTGGTCCTGCTGACGGCCGGTTTTAGCGAGCTTGGAGAAGCGGGACAAAAGCTGGAGCAGGAGCTGCTTGCCTTTGCCAAAGAGCATGACCAGCTGATTCTGGGGCCAAATGGCAACGGGTTTGTCAACGTCACCTCGAGCTTGACGCCGTACGGGCTGCCGATTACACCGCCTCTTAAAGCGGGTCCGGTCGGGGTAGTCCTGCAGAGCGGGGCGCTGGCCAGCTCGATCATGACGCTGGCGCAGGTGCGCAACGTGGGGCTGAGCTTTCTCGTAGCGATGGGGAACGAGACGATGATTTCTGCGACGGATATCATCGATTACTTGATTGAGGATGAATCGACGAAGGTAATTGCTCTGTTCCTGGAGTCGATCAGGCAGCCCGAAGAGTTTGCCCGGGTAGCCAAAAAAGCGCTGCAGTACGGCAAACCGATCGTCGCCCTCAAGATCGGGCGCAGTGAAAAGAGCGCACATACCGCGATGGCGCACACCGGTGCACTGGTCGGGGATGATGCGGTCAATGACGCGGCGTTCCGTCAGCTCGGCGTCATTCGCGTCAATTCACTGGAGGATCTGCTCACGACCGCAGGGCTTCTGGGGTACACCCCGCCTTTGTATGGTCGTAGAATGGGCGTCGTCACACCATCTGGAGGAGCGTGCGACATCCTGTCAGACCGCTCAGCGGATGAGAAAATCGAGCTGCCGGAGTTCTCCCCGCAGACGGTGCAGGCACTCAAAGAGATCGTCCCCAGCTTTTCCACTGTGCACAATCCGCTTGATGTGACGGGGTATGTCGTGGTCGACCGAACCTTGATGCGGCGGGCATTGGCGGCAGTCTCCAAGGACCCTGAGCTCGATTTCATCATCTCATTGGTAGACCCGCCCAGGGTGGAGCCGGAGGACGTAGCTCCTGTCTACGAGCAGTACGAAGAGCTGTCCAAAATCGTGAATAACGCCGCATGCCCGATCATCCTGGTGATGAACACGTCGCTGGAGATGACGCCATTCGGGCAGAAGGTGGCAGATAAGTACGGCCTCCATTTCGTGGGAGGTATGGAGCATGGACTCACAGCGCTCGGCAAAGCGGTCTGGTGGAACGAGAAGTATCGTGCGAATAAAGTTTCTGCGGCAAAGAAAGCCCAACCTGTAGCTGAGCTGTCCATTGATGTAGCAGGCGGCGAATGGTCCGAGTACCAGGCGCGAAAGTTTTTGGAGGAGCATGGGGTACCTGTTGTTCCAGGCTTGCTCGCTGCAAAGCTGGATGAAGCAATCGCGGCAGCCGAGCAGGTAGGCTATCCGGTTGCGATGAAAATCCAATCGGAGGATATCGCTCATAAAAGCGACATCGGCGGCGTGAAGCTGGGACTGGCTTCGGAGGCAGAGGTAGCGGATGCCTATCAGGAGATACTGGCGAATGTGCAAAAACGAGCGCCAGGCAGCCGGATCGAAGGCATTCTCGTCAGCCCGATGCGTCCAGCGGGAACAGAGCTATTGGTGGGGATTGTCAATGACCCGCTGTGGGGCCAGGTATTGGCGGTAGGAATAGGCGGCGTCTTCGTCGAGGTGTTCAAGGATTCCAGCCTGCGTGTGCTGCCGGTCGAGCGTGATGAGATCATGACGATGCTGGAAGAGCTGCGCGGCCTTCCTTTGCTGAAAGGAACGCGTGGGCGAGTCGCCGCCGATCTGGAGAAGGTAACGGATGCCATCTACAAAGTCAGCCAGCTGGCGTACTCTGCAAAGCAAAGCCTGCAGGAGCTGGAAATCAATCCGCTGTGGGTGCATGGCGGGCAAGTAGAGGCACTCGACGCCTTGATGAAGTGGAAACAAACGGATAGAGTCGTCTCCCCATAACATTCCTTTTCGTGGCGTTCAGCCGGGTCTGGATCAGGGTCTGCTGGACGCCATCACCTACAAAATGCAGCGCTTGTGACTCGGTGCGTTTCGCTTGAGTTTGCTCTTTTTCTTTGGTTATGTAAGCGCTTTACACTAAGGAGGCGACGAAAAATGCCAAAAAGCACGGGATTACTGTCCCGGGAACTCACGGAATATCCAGTCGGAGGAAAAAGGATCTGGTTATTGTTTATTGCCATTCTGGCCAATTTTATCGCATCCTACGAGGCTCAGATCGCGCCGGTCCTGCCGCTCTTGTTAAATGATTTGGACATTACGCTTGCCCAGTACGGTGTCGTTTCCGCGATCTCCGTCATTGCCTCCGCCATTTCGGGACTGATCGTCGCCCCTTTGTCAGACAAATACGGTCGAGTTCGCTTTCTGGTACCCGGGTTGTTCCTCACCGCTGTTTGTGTGTATTGCATGGCTTTGGTCAGCTCGCTTTCCGGGCTTTTGCTCTTGCGCATTTTGCTCGCATTCGTCGATGGTCTGGCTCTGGGAACGACAGCAGGCCTGGTACGTGACTTCTCGCCACGGCTGGGTCGGGCGCTGGCATTTGGTTTTTGGACGTTTGGTCCGGTTGGCTCCAACTTTTTTGCCGCCGCGATGGCAGGTTGGACTTTGCCGATCTATCAGACGTGGCAGTCGCAGTTTATCATTGGCGGAACGATAGCAGCGGTTTCTGCGATCGTCATCATGTTTTGTATTCGAGATCTTTCTCCGAAGCTGCGTTCCCACGTTATTGAGAACGAGGAGGAGCTGAATAAGAAAGCCGCAGGCGAAAAACAGGCTGTCGTCAAACCGAAAATGCGCGATATCTTGGCCGTTCCCCACATCTGGACGCTCGCCATCGGTGTTTCCCTTTTCCTGCTCACCTACCTTACGATAGCTTCCTTCGGGCCCAAGATGCTCGTCGACGCATTCGGCTACGAGGCGCACGAAGCGGCAGGTATCGCCAAGTATTTCTGGCTGTTCAATCTTGGGACGCTGCTCATCGCCGGCTGGATTTCTGACCGTCTGCAGCTGCGCAAAATCGTTTCCTTGACCGGTTGCATCCTGTTTGCCCTCTATATGGTGTTCTTTATCTCTCTGTTCGGCAAAGAAGTTTCAGACGGCGCGATGATCATCTATACATCCATTCTGGGCGGCCTGATCGGTATCTGCTACGGACCTTGGTGTGCTTTATTCTCGGAAAATATTGAGGATGTGAATCCCTCGCTGCAATCGTCTGGTTGGGCGGTATTCGGGTTGGTATCCAAAATGACGGGGATCCTCACTTCGCTGATCGTTCCATTGGTAGTGGCCAGTTCCGGTTGGGATACTTGGCTATGGATCGCGCTGGGGGTAGGAGTCATCATATACATCCCGTGCCTGATTTCAGGAAATGGCCCTTGGCTTCGCCGGAAAACCGGGACGAATCCAGTCACGACCGTTCAGTAGCATACTCGCTAGGGGAAAGAGTGGGAAAGAGCCCAGTGCCTGTTGGTAATGGGCTTTTTCCTCGTCTCAACAGCCTGTCCTGGTGAATTGTTTGTTAGCATTCCTTTTACAGATTGCTCGGCGGTAAAAGTAAGATGAGGCAAGACGGTAATGAAATACTCATGCTTTCAGCCGTTACGAAATAGAAAAAAAGAGCACCTTCTTCAGGTGCTGAAATCCGTGAATCTAAGTTCTAGTTTTAACGGCCAGTCCACTAAAAGAAACTGGACCAACAAGATCTGCTCTAGTATTCGCAGTACGATTTTCTGCGGTTACAGTGTAAATATGGCTTCCTGATTTCACATTATTATCGATTGCCTGAAATGTGACGGAATAGTTTTGTTCTGAACCAGTTGATTCAATACCTTGCAGTGTATTGAAAATCTCTTTACCATCACGGAAGATCCTAAAGAGGATTTGAGCAATACCTGTAACCCCCCGGACGCCAACCGTTGCTACTAATTCAACCCGATTAGGTCGAGAACTCCGAAATGCCTACTGATCAAGCTTGCAGCATTCAGCTTAACATGATGTGTAAGGAGGAAAGGACATGACTACGGTATTTGCAAACGTCATTTGAAATGAGTCAAGATTGCTGCCAACAAAACGGAAATTATGTAAAACTCCTGCACCTTAATAAAGGGTAGGAGTCGGGTAGCACACAACAGCTTCGATAAACCTTGGATCAATACCATAAAACATCCAGTACCGGCCATTCCACCGATAGCCAGAAACCCCATTGTACTCGACGCTAGTTGGATAAAACCAGAATTGTTCTCCATTTACCAGCCAAACATAAGTGTTTTCGTACAAACAATCGACTAGATAGGTTGATGGTTGCGGGGGGATGTAAGATGGTCTTGGTGGGATGAAGCTTGGAGGTGGAGATGTTGGAGCCTGAGCTGGATACACCATTCCCTTTTCACTCCTTCCTAATCTACAAGCATCATATTCCTGGACAGTTCGTTGGGTGTCTCTATCGAAGCTTCCCTGTTTTCCTGAAACAGGGGGGAGTTTCCACCTGGGGATTCGCTATTTGAGAAGGAATGAGTCACCAGCATCACGAACAGTAGAGAGGGACTTTTAGGCACTCAGGCAAGGAAAGAAGGGAAAAATCGCATGTCATCTCACCATTCCATACACCCCGATTGCGCGAGAGCCATCAGTCGCCTCATGCAAATCAAAGAACCGAAGCGCCAGGACTTCCTGGATTTGAAAACGTACGGGCGCGATGTCTACTCGGAAATGGGCTGGGACGAGCTTCAGCATTATATCAATGAAAAAACGGTTGTCATCGTCGAGCAGTTCGAAGACGAACAAAATATCCTGTCAGCGCTTCGCTGGGTAGCGCGAGGCTTGCCAGTCTGGTTAGCCATACGGAAGGTGCGGACAGATTACGCGATGTATCGGTATATGAAGTCAGTGTAGAAAACTGGCGACACAAGAAAAGCAGGCTCTCTTTGGGATGGGGGCCTGCTTTTCGCATGTATCGTTTTCTAGTTTCCCGATTTATCTACAAGAAAGAGATTCCCAAATGATAAGATGAAATGGAAAACATTTGAAGGAGTGGAAACGATGGCAGTCAACATCACCAATTTTGCAGTTGTACAACTACCTGTAAGAGATGTGGAAGTATCGGTAAAGTGGTATCGAGAAGTACTTGGCATTCCATTTACGTTTGACTTTAAACCGGGAGACAACGAAGCATGGATGAACGTCGGCGGGGTGGGCCTCGGCCTGGTCCACACCGACAATGTCCCAAATCTCGATTTTCGCAATAGGGAAGGACAACTGCAGCCGATCATTTCGCTGCAAGTCGAAAATATCCATGCCGTCTATCAAGAGCTGGCGGAAAAAGGCTATGAGCTGAGCGAGATGTTCTACAAAAAAGGCGGCGGCTACAGCTTTCAGCTGCGTGACCCCGACGGCCATCTCAATCATCTGTGGGGTGGCTGGCCGTCGGCAGAGGATGAAGCGGCGAATTCATAGAGGGCTGCGAATTACACGAGCTTCTTGAAATAAACCTCAGGCTTCTCTCCACAGCAGCTGCTTCCCGCAAAAGGAATGCCCTCTGATCCAGAGGGCTTTTTTCAAGCCCAATCACGCAATTTTTCCAATAAAATTTATGCAAGTAATGAATTTAATACTGCGTTTCGAGCAAGAAAGGTCTATTATTGACACTATGATTATTGTTTAGGAGGGAGCTATCATGACAGAATTTTTACTGAGTCTCTTGCAGATTATAGTTGTGAACATCGTACTGAGTGGTGACAATGCGGTCGTAATCGCTCTCGCTTGTCGAAACTTGAGCCCGGAATTGCAAAAGAAGGCAGTCTTCTGGGGAAGCTTTGGGGCCATCGCACTTCGGGTCATTCTTACCTTTATCGCCATTTATCTGTTGAAAATTCCATTCGTTCAGGTCGTCGGTGGGCTCTTGCTCATCTGGATCGCTGTCAAACTGCTGAAGGGCGAGGATGAAGACAGCCATATCGGCGGCGGCTCGAACATGATGGAAGCGTTGAAAACCATTATTTTTGCGGACCTGATCATGAGCCTCGACAACGTCATTGCGGTAGCGGGTGCTGCAAACGGCAATATGCTCCTGGTGCTCATCGGTCTGGCGATCAGTATTCCATTGATCATTTGGGGAAGCCAGTTGTTGATGAAGCTGATGAATCGTTTTCCGATCATCGTGCTTTTGGGAGCTGCGCTGCTCGGGTATACGGCTGGTGAAATGATCGTGGGAGACAAGCTGGTCAGCGGCTTTATCGAAGAAACCATGCCTGCGCTGCATATCATTTTGCCGGTAGCATTGGCATTGGTGGTCATCGCCGTAGGGAACTACCTCAAGCGCAAAGCGGAAAAGGAAAAAGCAAATCAAGTCGGACAAGATCACGCGGAGACGCTGTAATCGATGGAGTTTCGCGATTGGCAGATCCTGCAAACGCTGTTTCTGGAGCAGAATATCACCAAGACGGCAGAGGCTTTGTACATTTCCCAGCCTGCGCTGACCAAACGCTTGCGCCAGATCGAAAAAGAGTTTGGCGTGCAGATTGTGCAGCGCGGAAGCAGGGGCGTACAGTTCACTCCCCAAGGCGAATATTTGGCCAAATGCGCGGATGAAATGCTCATGCGGCTGCGCAGTATCAAGGAGCATGTATTGAATATGGGAGACGAGGTAAATGGAACATTGAGGCTGGGGGTTTCCAATTACTTCGCGCGCTACAAGCTTCCCATGATCCTCAAGCAGTTTAAGGAAGCATACCCGAACGTCGAGTACAAGGTGATCACGGGATGGAGCAAAGACGTGTACAAGTCCGTGTACAATCAGGACGTGCATGTCGGCTTCGTCCGCGGCAATTACAACTGGACGGACCAAAAGCAGCTGCTGTTCGAGGAATCAGTCTGTGTCGTTTCCCGAGATCCGATCAACATCGAAGAGCTTCCGAGCTTGCCGCGGATTGATTATGGGACAGACCCGATGCTGCGGGCGCTGGTCGACAACTGGTGGACGGAGCATTATTCCCAGCCGCCGCTGATTGGCATGGAGATCGACAAGGCGGATACCTGCAGTGAAATGGTTGCGAGCGGGCTGGGGTATGCGATCCTGCCGCGAGTCGTGTTGAATGGCAAGGACGATTTGTACATCGTCCCTCTGACCACCAAAGCCGGGGAGCCGATCAAACGAAAGACGTGGATGTTTTATCATGCCGACTCGCTCGAGCTTCAGATGGTCAAAGCGTTTGTGCAATTCATGGAACAGATCGATATACAAGTCCCCAAGTGAACGGGGAAGGAAAAACCTGCTGCGACAGCAGGTTTTTTCTAGTTCCGATATTCGCCCAGGGAATCGACAGCGATAACCTTTTGGTATTTTTGCTGAAGGAGCGATTGCCTTACACTAGGGGTACCTCATCACAGAAGTTCCATTGACGTCAGATTGCAAGAGAGGGAAACGCTATGCTGCTGCGATTGCTCTACACGCTGTTGCTCGGAGCGCTTGGAGGACTGCTGTTTGCCGTGCTGCACAGCCCGCTTCCCTGGCTGCTCGGAGCGTTGGTCACTACGGTTGTTTGTACCTTTCTCGGTGTCCGCAACCTGTGGATCCCAAAATGGTTCCGCCAGGTAGGGCTGATGGTGATCGGCATATCGCTTGGCCTGCGCATGACACCCGAGATTTGGGACGCCATGACAGGTCACATCGGTTTGATGCTGATCGCCACGATTTTGACGGTAGCCATCAGTCTGGGCAATGCCTGGATCTTCCACAAAGTGGGCAAAGTCGATAGCATTACCGCGATCTTAAGCAATATTCCGGGAGGGCTCTCGGAAATGGTGACGATCGGGCAATCCGTGGGGGGAAATCAGCAAATCATCTCGATATTCCACTCCATCCGTGCCGTCATCATCGTGCTTTGTACGCCATTTATCGTTACCTGGCTGCCACATCACGACACCCTGCAGACCGCTGCAGCGGGACATGTGCTCCAGTTTGGTCAGACATTGATGATTCTGGCAGTGGGTGCGATCGGGGCTTGGCTGGCGACGCGCTGCTCCATACCGGCCCCTTATTTGCTCGGTGCCTTGCTGCTAACAGCGGTTATCTCGATGAATACTTCGCTCACGGGAAACAATCCCGTTTTGACTGGTTTTCTGGTCAAGGCGGCACAGGTCTTTATCGGGGTGAGCATCGGACTCGGATTCAAGCGAGAGGATATCGCCCGAAACCGCCGCTTCTTCCTGTTTGGCCTGATGCATTCCGTGCTGCTATTCGTGATGGTCATACTGCTTGCAGTCGGTACGGCCTATGCCACTGGCACGGAGGTACTGACGATGATTCTGGCTACTGCCCCCGGCGGAATCGCAGAGATGAGTCTGACAGCCCTGACGATTGGGGCAGATCCGCTGCTGGTTACGGCCTTTCAGCTGTTTCGCGTGCTCTTTGTACTCACTCTGTTTTCCTTTGGCGTACGAACCTGGGTCAATCGGCAGCGTCGGTTCAAGCACCCGCAAGAAACACGTGCCTAATGCAGTCACCCCCTATTTCCATAAGCAGGCCTGTATGCTCACGAAGGAGGAGCAACAGGCCTGTTCGGCGTGAAAAATATGAAAACAATCATAAAAATAACGTTTATTGAAAAAATCTGAACAAACTAGGAAGCGTTTTCAATGGGTGCTATGATCACCTTAGTTGAAAACGCTATCACAGAGGGGGCAATACAGATGAAACAAACCAAGAAATGGATGAAGTGGAGCGGTGTGCTTCTCACGACGGCGATGGCATTGAGCCTGGCAGCCTGTGGGGGCGGCGGTAATCAAGCAGCGGGGGGAGAGAAAGCGGCTTCGACCTATCCGGAAAAACCAATCGTGATCACAGCTCCGTCGGGTGCAGGTGGCGGCTTGGATAAAACGGCACGATCCGTTTCAAAAGTAATGTCGGCAACCAAGCTGGTAGAGAAGACGATCACCGTAGAAAACAAACCAGGTGGCGGACAGGCAGTAGGTTTGGCTGACTTCGTGACGCAGGACAAGAAAAACAACTACAAGCTTCTGCTTCCTTCCACGCCGATCATCATCAACAACCTGAAAAAAGAAGGAAACAGCCCTCATTCCTACAATGATATGACACCGTTGGCACAGCTGACGAAAGACTACGGCGCGATCGTCGTGTCGGCAGATTCTCCATACAAGGATCTGAAATCGCTGATGGAGGCGATCAAAGCGGATCCGACAAAAGTAACCGTAGCTGGAGGCTCTGCTCCAGGCTCGCTGGACCACTTGACCTTCCTGATGCCGGCCGTCAAAGCGGGCATCGATCCAAAATCCGTGAAATACATCTCCTATGATGGCGGCGGTGAGGCGATCGCAGCGCTTCTGGGCGGAAATGCTGACGTACTGGCTACAGACGTATCCGGTGCCGGTGAGTATGTGAAATCCGGTAAAGTGAAAATCTTGGGCGTATCTTCCCCTGAGCGCCTGAAAGGCACATTCAAGGACATTCCAACCTATAAAGAAGCTGGTTACGACACCGAATTGATCAACTGGCGCGGCGTGTTTGGGCCAAAAGAAATGTCTCCAGAAGCTGTGGCTTACTGGGAAGAAAAATTGAAAGCCATGACCCAGACACCTGAGTGGAAAGCTGAGCTGGAAACAAACGGCTGGGATGACGGCTACAAAAACGGAGCAGACTTCAAGACTTATCTGGGTGAGCAAGAAAAAATGTTCAAAGAAATCTTGGGCTTGCTCAATATGGCGAAGTAAAAAGGCGTCGAGGGATGGAGAAGAAGCGATTCTTCTCCTCCTCCATTCCTGAATCCTTGTTTGAAGGGGAGGAGCATACGTGAGCAAAACATTTGACCGATATGCCAGCTTGCTGTTTCTCGTTTTGGGAGCAGCGTTTCTGATTGGCAGCCAAAACATTTCCTCAAGTGCATACGGCAGCAATGTCGGACCGAATATCTTTCCGATGGGACTCGGCTCTCTCTTGGTTCTGCTGAGCCTGCGATTGTTTTACGAGACGTTCAAGTACAAGCAGGAGGAGAAAAAGGAAGGGCAAGCGCTGGATTACAAGCGATTCCTCATCATCCTCGGAGCCGCCCTCCTCTACGTGCTTCTTATGGAGGAAATCGGTTACGTGGTGAGTACCTTCCTGTTCCTGCTGGTAGGATTCCAGACGATGTCGAAAGGAAAATGGCTCTCGACACTCCTCATTTCCGGCGCGTTTTCCTTCGGCATCTACTTCTTGTACGTGAACGTTCTCGATGGTACTTTGCCTGGTTTACCAACATGGTTAGGCTTTTAGGAGGTGGATGACATGGATGCGTTTCATTATTTGCTAAACGGTTTTGCTACTGCCCTGCAATGGCAAAATATCATCTTTGCGTTTGTCGGCGTATTGATCGGGACGGTAGTAGGCGTACTGCCAGGGATCGGGCCCATCAGTGGTGTCGCGCTGCTGATTCCCGTAACGGCGTCGCTGACAGGGGGTCTCCCGCCGGAGGAAGCAGCGACCAGTGCAATCATTTTGCTTGCCGGAGTATACTACGGAGCGATGTACGGGGGATCGACGACTTCCATTTTGCTCAATACGCCAGGTGAATCATCTTCCGTCGTGACCGTATTGGATGGATACCCGATGGCCAAGCAGGGACGAGCTGGAGTCGCCTTGGCGATTGCTGCGATCGGTTCGTTTGTGGCTGGGATTGTCTCGCTTGTCGGTCTGGTATTTTTGGCGGAGCCATTATCTAACGTCGCGCTCAAGCTCAGTCCTGCCGATGAGTTCTCCCTGATGATCCTGGGACTGTGCGCCTTGAGTGGTTTGGCAGGAAAGTCTGTCACCAAGGCTCTGATCATGACGGTATTCGGACTCTTGCTCGCAACGATCGGGATGGACAACGTGTCCGGTGTGGCGCGCTTTACCTTTGAAATGCCGGAGCTGTATTCCGGATTGGAATTTTTGACGATCGCAGTAGGGGTATTTGCACTTGGAGAGGTTTTCAAAACCATTTTGGAGCGAGATGCCAATGAGGGCGAAATCGCCAAAATCTCCCGAATTCTGCCTACCAAGCAAGATTTGAAAGAAAGTGCGGGGCCGATCATCCGCGGTTCGTTGGTCGGATTTTTTAAAGGTATCGTACCTGGATCTGGAGCGACACTGGCATCCTTCCTCGCGTACCTGCTGGAAAAGAAAATCAGTAAAAATCCGGAGAAATTCGGAAAAGGGGCCATTGCAGGGGTAGCCGCTCCTGAGTCCGCAAACAACGCTGCCTCTGGTGGAGCGATGATCCCACTCCTGACCTTGGGGATTCCGGGGACAGGAACGACAGCGGTGTTGATGGGCGCCCTGATCATGTACAACGTGCAGCCAGGTCCTTTGCTGTTTGACGAGCATCCGACGATTGCTTGGGGCTTGATCGCAAGTATGTTTATCGGAAACCTGATGCTGCTCATTCTCAACATGCCGCTCGTCAAAGTCTTTGCCAAGCTCATTGAAACACCTCCGAAATACTTGATTCCGATGATTGTGGCTATCTCCATTTTCGGTGTGTACGCCGTTCGTGTTTCGGTATTTGATCTGGTGCTGCTGCTGATCTGCGGTGTGGTAGGTTACTTTTTGGCGAAAAACGATTTCCCGATGGCTCCATTGGTGCTTGGTCTGGTCTTGGGCCCAATGATTGAAAATAACCTGCGCCGTGCCTTGACGACATCCAACGGAGATTTCTCCATCTTTATTGAAAAGCCTGTATCGCTTGTCTTCCTGATCATCTCGGTTCTGTGGATTACGGTTCCATTGATCATGAAAATGAGAGGGAAAAAAGTAGTCGTAAACGTAGAAGGATAGAGGAGAGTGCTCTCATGCGTGATGACCAAAAGATCAAAGAGGAAGTCAAACAGCAATTCGGGGCCAATGCCGAGAAGTACGTAACCAGTCAGACACATGCGACGGGAGATGATCTCTCCCTGCTGGAGCCTTGGCTGAATCCTGCTTCGGACTGGGTATTCCTCGATGTCGCTACGGGCGGAGGGCATCTCACCAAGAAGATCGCTCCCCATGTCGGGCAGGTGTTTGCGACAGATTTGACACAGCCCATGCTCGAGGCAGCCCGCAATCATTTGACGTCTCACTCCAGCAATGTCTTTTATGTGGTAGCAGACGCAGAAGCACTCCCGTTTTTGAGCAACTCCTTTGATGCTGTCGGCTGTCGGATCGCTGCTCATCACTTCCCCAATCCGCAGGCTTTCGTGCAAGAAGTCGCGCGCGTACTGAAGCCAGGCGGGAGGTTCGTGCTGATCGACAACATCGCGCCGGCGGATGAAAAGCTGGATCGCTTTGTAAACACGCTCGAAAAGCTGCGGGATACCAGCCATGTGCGCAGCTATTCACGCTCCGAATGGCTAGGGTGGGTAGAGGAGGCAGGTTTGGCAGAGAGCCAGTCCCGCATCCGCAAAAAAACGTTCCCGTATGCGACGTGGGTGAGACGCACGGCTGAGTCTGAGGAGCAGGTCGAGCAAGTGACGGCCCACATTACAGGCGCAGATCCGGAAGTCCAAGCCTACTTTGCCGTAGAGAGGGAAGGCGAGGAAGTCACCTCCATCCAGGTCGATGAATGGATGGCCCTGTTTGTCAAACAAGAAGGCTAAAATCACGTATGAATTGCAAGTCCCCGCTATGCAGAAAAGCGGGGACTTTTTGCTGTACAAAAGGTCGCGAACGAACCGTAATAAATGCGCCGGTTTCCAAACGAATTTTATAACGTTTTCGTTCAAAATCTTGCTTGTTTTTTACGATTCGTTCGAAGTTCACCGACAATGGTTACGAATGGTTTATTATAGTTGGAATTGTGCTACTATTTGCACAGGGGGTATCGGCGATGGATGAAGTAGATCTGAAAATTGTGGAGCTTCTAGAGGAAAATGGGAGACTGTCGCACGAGGAAATCAGCAAGCTCTTGCACATTTCACGCCCGGCTGTCCACCAGCGTGTAGGCAAGCTCGAACGAAGTGGAGTGATCAGGGGGTATCGCTGCATCATCGATTGGAGGAAGCTCGAGCAAAAATTCAAAGTCCTGATCTTCGTCAAGGCGAGGTGCCAGAACTTCAAGGAAATCGCCCGCAAGATCGTGGAGCTAAAGGTGCCCAACGTAAAAATCGTCGAATGCCAAAGGCTCGCAGGAGAGTGGTGCATGATGCTGAAGGTTCGTGTGAATTCACCGGAGGATTTGACGAACCTGATCGATGAAATGGTCAAACATGAAGAAGTTTTGGAAACCTCTACAACCTTCATCCTGTCCACCATGTATGAGGATGGGTGGAAGGAAATAGAAAGCGAGGGTGGAATCAGCCGATGACGGAGAAAAAAGATTCAAAACTGATTGCCGTGACGATCGCATTGCTGATGGTATACCTGTTTTGGGGCGGTACTTATCTAGGGATGAAGGTCGCGATTGAGTCCATGCCTCCCTTTATTATGGCAGGGGTTCGATTCTTTCTGGCTGGTGCCGTCCTTTTCCTGATCGGGCGCTGGAAGGGAGCCGATATGCCGAGTGCGGCTGAGTGGAAGGGAGCCGGGATCGTGGGCGCGCTGCTCCTGCTCGGCGGCAACGGAGTCGTCGCTTGGGCAGAGCTGAGACTTCCTTCCGCCATTGCATCCTTGCTCGTTGCCACCGTTCCGCTGTGGATTCTCGTGTTCAACTGGGTTGGCGGGAGCAGGCAAAGGCCTACGCTGGGGGTAATGGCTGGGATCTTGTTTGGCTTGGCCGGAGTAGCCGTATTGGTCGTTCATCCTGGAGGTGCAGAAGAGAAAGGCATGGATACGGTCGGAATCCTCGCCCTTTTATTTGCCTCCATCAGTTGGTCGTTCGGCTCGTTGTATTCGCGCACCGCCAAGCTGCCTGCCTCGCCATTGATGTCGACCGCGCTACAAATGATCATAGGGGGAATCTTGCTCGGCATCGCGTCGCTGTTTCTCGATGACTGGACGAAGCTGCACGTGACTCAAATCTCGCTTCGATCCTGGGTGGCACTGGGGTATTTAATCGTTTTTGGTTCGATTCTCGCGTATACCGCATACATTTGGCTCTTAAAAAATGCGGAGCCTTCGCTCGTGTCCACGTATGCATTTGTGAATCCGATTGTCGCGGTCTTTTTAGGTTGGCTGCTGGCAGATGAGCAGCTGACTACCCAATCCTGGATCGCTGCCGCCATGATTATCGCAGCCGTCGCCATCATCACGATTTTTCGCGGTAAAAGTGCTGCACACTCGCAAACCGTTGTGCGAAAAGAGGAAGGACACCTTCAGGCGAGTGAATGAAAAAGGGAAGTATGGACAGGTGCCGAGATAATCTGTCCGTACTTCCCTTCTATTTGTTACTTTTCTTACGCATCCCTGATCATCTTTCCATTCTGTTCCGCCCAGCGGTATTTTCGTTCCGGGCGGCCGACGGTGCCGTAAAAGGTCTCCACGGTGACTTCATTAATGGATACCAGAAATTCGAGATACCTGCGCACAGTCGAGTGGCTCATGCCGACCAGTGCTGCCAGATCGTCCGCATTCACGCTTTGTTGGGTCACCTGCATCTTGTCCCGGATGAGCTTCAGCGTCAGCTTGTCGATTCCTTTCGGGAGCAGCGTGACGGTTTCCCCCGTCTTGGGGGCAGACGCGTGCACAGCTTTGGTAAACAGCTTGTCGACAGCACTCTGATCCATGGTGGTGTGCTGCTGAAGCTGACGTCTCGTACTTGCGTATTGCTCCAGGGTAGACATGAATTTATCGATGATTATGGGCTTGATGATATAGCTGTACGCCCCGCCTCGAATCGCCTCTCGCACCGTTTCCACATCGTTCGCGGCTGTAATCATGATGGCGTCGATCCCGCGAAAATGCTTTCTCACTTCCCGCAATAGGTCAATTCCGTTCATATCCGGCAAAAAGATGTCCAAGAGCAGCACGTCTGGAGTCACGACATGCAGCATTTCCAGAGCCTGCTTGCCGGTGGTGGCGGTGGCTATGATTTGAAATCCCTCGAGCTTGAGTGTGAATTGTTCATAGATTTTGGCAGCAACTTCGTCATCTTCTACGATCATGACGGTAATAGGTTTATCAGTCATCGGGATTTGCCCCCTCTACTTTTTTCTGTTCCTTATCCATCGGTACCGCAATCGTGAACCGTGCGCCGCCCAGATTGCTCTTACCCAGGGTGATGTGTCCCCCCAGGAGCTCCAGCGAGTTTTTGACGATTGCAAGTCCGAGCCCGCGATTTTCTCCCGGCTTGGTTGTGACACCGCTTTCAAAGATGCGGGATTCCATGTCCGGTGGAACGCCTTGTCCATTGTCTTCGATGTCGAAAATGATGTCTTTTCCAAGATCGGTGAAAGAGACATGAACCATGGCTTCCGCGCGTTTGTGCGAGAGAGCTGCCTCCATCGCGTTGTCGATCAGATTGCCGAGAATCGTGACGAGCACCTTGGTATCGATATGATCCGGCACATCTCCGAGATAGCTGTCCTGATCGAGCTCCAGTGACACCTTCAGCTCTTTGGAGCGATTGATTTTTCCCAGCAGACAGGCAGCGATGAACGGTTCCTTTACGGAGCTCATGATAAAGGCGAGAATATCCTGCCTCTCCTTGACTTCATCCGTGATCAATTCCAGCGCTTTGTCATATTCCTTGAGCTTGAGCAGTCCGTATATGGTGTTTAAACGATTCAAATATTCATGATTCTGTGCACGCATATTATCGGAAAAAGAACTGATCTTCGTGATTTCCTCCGTGAGCTGCTCGATTTCCGACTCCGGCCGGAAGGTGAAGACGACGCCTCTGACTTCGTTGTTGCTGAGGATGGGAGAGTAATCCGTGATAAAGATTTCGTGCCCCAGCAGGATCTTGTGATTCGTCTCTTGTGTATGTCGATTAACCGAATGAATAATGTCACGAATTTGCGGGCTGGAAATGGGATTGCCAATCGTCAAATCCTCCTGAAGGAGTGCGCGTGCCCGCTTATTCATGGAAACGACGCGGCCCTGCATATCGACCGCTACGGTAGCGTCACGGATGGATTCGAGAATCGCTGCCTTTTCCGTAAACAAAAAGGAAATTTCCTCAGGCTCCAGACCATAGAACAAGCGCTTCACACGCCGAGCGATAATGAAAGCGCCGACGATGCCAATCACCAAGAGCAGCATCGAGAAGGTGACGACTCTTGACTTGTACTCCGCGACCCTGTTTTCCACTTCGCTCATCACGAAGCCGACGGAGGAGACGCCGATGGTCTCGCCTTTGCTGTTGACGATGGGAGTCTTCGCCTTGATGGCCGGGCCGGATATGCCTGCCCCGCGATAGATAACGGAGCGATTTTCCAAAAAGACGGGATCATTGCTTGTCCCCATTCGATGCCCTATTTGATCTGGATCGTAGTGAGAGTACCGTATTCCGTCTTTGTTTCCGATCACCACGTAACTGGCTCCGGTAGAGATCCGGATGGATTCAGCGATGGGCTGGATCAGATCGGAGGGATGTGCCGTACCAAAAGCCGCTATGATGTCATCGTCCATGGCAGCCATCTTGGCGACCGTCATGGCCTGCTGTCCGATGTAACGATCCAAAATGTCGTCCAATATAAAGGAAAACAGGGCGGTTCCGATCCCCATGCTGATGAGGACCACGATGGAGATGAGCAGAACCATTTGGGTAAAGAGGCTGACCCGAGCTTTTTTGCGGGTAAGGATCATGAGCAAACCACCTTTGATGACGGATCAGGATGTATGAAACCGTTTACTATACATATATTATATAACAACAAAAGCGGATCGACTTCACATTTGTGACACAAAGGAAAAATGTAACAAGGCCAATGCCAAGAGGCCTGCGGAAAAAACTTTGACAAATTTTCAATAAAAATTTGAACAAAACATGAACAACAAATGAATTTTGTGTTACAATGTATTCATAGAGATGAAACGAAATCTATAACGACAGGGGTCATGGGTCATGACAAATGATAGAAAAGCAGCAGATACACTGAAATGGATGGCTTGGACTGCAACAATTATCGGCACTTTGTTGTTCGTGTTTAATGTAAGCGATTTCAGATCTGAGAACTTTCCACTGATGGTATCGATCGGCTTCCTCATCGCTGGCATGAACATTTTCCTTTTGAGCACAGTGTTCCGTTTGATGAATCTCCGCAAGCAGGAAGTGTGACGGCAGGAGTTCACAAATTCATAGGAAAAGACCCCTCTCGTTTTGGCCTATATAAATGAGAGGTTTTTTATTCATATTGAATCAGCCTGGCGCGAGTGTGATTGCGCCGGGCTTTTTCGCGTTTATGGGCAATCGAGCCAAAAATGGGTGATGGTGTGAAGTGGAGGATATTCATAGCAATATTATGATCAACTCGTGACTGCTTCGTGAACACTTTGTAACAGAAAAACTACGAAATCTTGAACGAAGCAAAAAAGACGTACAAAAAGTTCATCTCTCTGATAGTATGTAGTTGCGGTTATGACACATGTTCACCTACGCTAAACAATCAAGCATTTTGTCATTGTTTTTTTGTGTGAAAGAGGGAGGGATTAGGAGAATGAGTGGAGGAAAAATGCTGAGGCAATTTCATTTTTGGGTCTTGGCAGCACTAGCAACTGTCCTGCTGTCAGGATGCGGAAGTGATTATCTTGTCCTGAATCCGAAGGGACCTGTTGCCGAAACGCAGTACAATCTCATTATCATCTCAGTGATTTTGTGCGCAATCATAATTGTTCCCGTTCTCGCGCTTACCGCTTTTATCGTATACCGATATCGCGATACACCGGAGAACAAGGCGCCATACAAACCAAATTGGGCTCATAATACGACCCTTGAGGTGATCTGGTGGGGAATTCCGGTCATCATCATTGCTATTTTGGGTTACTTCACCGTGCGTGACACGTATGCGTTGAAAGAAAACCCGAATAAAGAAGTGAAGCCGATGACCATTCAGGTAACGGCTCTGGATTGGAAATGGATGTTTACTTACCCTGATCAAAATATCGCAACGGTCAACTACTTAGAAATTCCTGCCGGCGTACCGGTTCATTTCCAAGTATCTGCAGAAGCTCCGATGAACTCGTTCTGGGTGCCAGAGCTTGGCGGCCAGATCTACGCGATGTCGGGTATGGCTACCGAGCTGTATCTGCAAGCAGATAAACCAGGTGAATTCGCAGGCTTCTCCGCGAACTTCTCGGGTGAAGGTTTTGCCCACATGCAGTTCAAAGTGGTAGCGAAGCCGCAAAATGAGTTTGATCAGTGGGTGAAGCAAGTGAAAGGTACCACCCCTGAGATGACCAAGCAAGATTATGAAGAGTTGAAAAAGCCGGGTGTAATGAAAGAGGAGAAAATGTACTCTGCATTCCCAGAAGGCTTGTTTGAAGAGATCGTTCAAAGATACAGCCACGGTCATGACATGAATCACGTTATGCACCCGGAGGAAGCAGCAACAACGAAAGAAACCGAACAAGGCTCTGATATGAGCCAAATGCCTGGAATGGATCATTCCAAAATGAACCACTAGGCGAAAGGGAGGAGGAATACCAAGTGTGGGAGAACATTAAGGAATTTGCGTCCACGTTCTTTGTTACTGGTGATCCGCTGATCTACGGTGCAGACGTCTCCATCGCTCTGACTATGATCGCGATTGTCTTTGTCCTTACCAAGTACAAAAAATGGGGTTGGCTCTGGCGTGAATGGCTGACTACCGTCGACCATAAGCGTATCGGTATCATGTACTTGATTGCATCGCTTTTGATGCTGTTCCGCGGTGGGGTTGACGCCCTGCTGATGCGTTTGCAATTGGCATTCCCGAATGTAGAGTTCCTGCATTCCGATCACTACAATGCGATCTTTACGACTCACGGTACGATCATGATCTTGTTCATGGCGATGCCGATGATGTTCGGTCTGTTTAACATGGTAGTTCCTCTGCAATTGGGCGCTCGAGATGTTGCCTATCCGTTCTTGAACGCAGTCAGCTTCTGGCTGTTCATGCTGGGTGCGATGCTGTTCAACCTGTCGTTCGTCATCGGGGGTTCTCCTGATGCGGGTTGGATGTCGTATCCGCCACTGTCTCAAAATGATTTCAGTCCTGGTCCGGGTCAGAACTTCTGGATCTGGGGTATCCAGATCTCCGGGATTGGTAGTTTGGCTACGGGGATTAACTTCATCGTAACCATCTTGAAAATGCGTGCTCCTGGCATGAAGCTTTCTCAAATGCCATTGTTCAGCTGGTCTGTACTTTCCAGCAGCATTATGATCATCTTTGCTTTCCCGATTTTGACTGTAACCATCGCGCTGTTGTTCCTTGACCGTTTTGCAGGTGCTCACTTCTTTACGATGGGCGGCGGCGGTAACCCGATGATGTACCTCAACCTCATCTGGATGTGGGGTCACCCAGAGGTATACATCGTAGTTGTTCCAGCGTTCGGTATTTTCTCTGAAGTTGTTGCGACGTTCTCGAAGAAAACAATCTTCGGTTACAAATCCATGGTTTGGGCTTTGATGGCGATCGCGATTGCATCGTTCTTCACATGGGCTCACCACTTCTTCACAATGGGTACAAGCGCCAGCGTCATCGCGTTCTTTGCGATTTCGACGATGGTCATTGCGATCCCGACCGGGGTGAAGGTGTTCAACTGGTTGTTTACAATGTTCCGCGGTCGGATATCCTTTAAACAGCCGATGCTGTGGACCATCGCTTTCATTCCTTGCTTTGTCGTGGGTGGTGCGACCGGTGTCATGCTGGCCGTTGCTCCTGCTGACTATCAGTACCATAACAGTTACTTCCTGATTGCCCACTTCCACCAAGTATTGATCGGTGGGGTAGTGTTCGGTTACCTGGCAGGTATTTACTACTGGTGGCCAAAACTGTTCGGCTTCAAGCTGGATGAGAAGCTCGGAAGATGGGGCTTCTGGTTCTGGAACATCGGTTTCTATGTTTGCTTCATGCCGCAATACGCGCTGGGCTTCATGGGTATGACTCGCCGTTACTACACGTACGGCTGGGATCGCGGTTGGGCGGACCTCAACCTGATCTCTACTGTCGGGGCATTCCTGATGGGTATCGGTTTCATCTTCCAAGTATGGCAGATCGCCTACAGCATCAAGCACGGTGAGCGCGACACAACAGGCGACCCGTGGAATGCACGTACGCTGGAATGGTCGATTCCTTCTCCAGCACCGTTCTACAACTTTGCTGTTGTTCCTACGGTAAAAGGTGCCGATGACTGGTGGCTGACAAAAGAAGCAAAAGCAAATGGTACGTATAAAGAAGAGCCTGCGCATCTGGAGCCAATCCACATGCCGAAAAACTCGGGTATTCCGTTTATCATGTCCCTCTTCTTCTTCTTGGTCGGATTTGGGTTCACATTCGGTTGGGTATGGATGGCTGTAATTGGATTTATCGGCGTGGCACTGTGCATGTGGGCTCGTTCCTTCCAGTATGATACGGATTATTACGTACCGGTGGAGGAAGTGCGCAGCACGGAGGCTTCACTGGGGAGGGTTTACTAATGGCGACTCAACACGACCACGCTCATGGACACGATCATGAACATGGCCATGAAGAACATGAACAATTAAAAGTGCTCGGATTTTGGATCTTCGTTGTGACTGACTGTATCCTTTTCGGTTCGCTGTTCGCCACTTTTGCGGTGTTGATGAACAGCTACGCGGGAGGACCGACAGGAAAAGAAATGTTTGAGCTCCCAGGGATCATCGCTTCGACCTTTATCCTGTTGACCAGCAGCTTTACGAGCGGTTTGGCTGTCCTGGCGATGAACAAAGGCAAAGTCAAAGAAATGATTTCCTGGCTGGCTGTAACCGCAGTACTGGGTCTGGCGTTCGTAGTGCTGGAGATCAACGAGTTCACGCACCTGGTACACGAGGGTGCAACCATGGCAACAAGTGCTTTCTGGTCCGCGTTCTTTACGCTTGTCGGTACGCACGGACTTCACGTTTCGGTCGGTTTGTTCTGGATGGTGGCGTTGATGATTCAGCTGAAACGCCGCGGCATCACTCCGGTAACACGACGTAAAGTGACAAACCTGAGCTTGTACTGGCACTTCCTGGACGTTGTGTGGATCTTCCTCTTCACAGTCGTCTACCTGATGGGGGTGATGTAGGATGACACAACATGGCAACCATGGAGATCATCACAATCACGGATCGCTCAAATCGTATGTGATCGGCTTTATCCTGTCGATTGTGCTCACCATTATCCCGATTGTGCTGGTCATGAACAACATGCTCGATAAGGGCACAACCGTGATCTGGATCTTGGTGATGGCGGTCCTGCAATTCGTCATTCAGCTGTTCTTCTTCATGCACGTTCGCGAAGGCGAAAAGCCGCGCTACAACGTACAGACATTGGTTCTGGGTTTGGTGATCGTGTTCACGATCATCGCAGGTTCGATCTGGATCATGATGTTCAACAAGTATTAAAAGGAATTCGAAACCTCTTGGGTATGTTACCCGAGAGGTTTTTTGTTGTAGGTAAGCACGACTTGAGGAGGCACGATCATCCATGATAAGATAAACTAATTTACAGCATTTGGGGGTAGGGAATCGTGACAGGTCAGGTGTTCTTAGCAAGACCATCCTTGGAGTATCATGAGGAATATATGGCTTTTTATCAGGAATGGAAGCAAAGCGGTGAGCCGATCGTCCCTTGGATCGTAGATAAAGACCCGAGTGACTTCCCTGCCTATCTTCGCTACTTGGAAGAGGAAGACAAAGGGGAAAATCTGAAGCCGGGCTGGGTCGCGAATTCCACGTATTGGCTGGTCAATGAACAAGGGAAAATCGCAGGAGCCGTAAATATTCGTCACGAACTGTCGGAGAGACTGCTCCATACGGGTGGACATATCGGCTACGGAGTCGTCCCTTCCCAAAGAAGGAAGGGATATGCGACCGCGATCCTCGATCAGTCCCTGCAGCTATCCCGGGAGCTGGGCTTGAAGCGTGTGCTTGTCGTCTGTGACGAAGGCAACATCGGCTCGGAAAAAACGATCGTGAAGAACGGCGGGGTATTTGAATCCGCGTTCACAGAAGAAGACGGTAATGTCGTCAGAAGATTTTGGATCGAGCTGTAGCAGAGAGGGGGATTCCCTCTCTTTTATTTGAGTTCTTAATAAATAATTTTATTTTAATAAATATTCTTTATATTCAGAATGTTATCTTGCCTATTTCACCCCCTCGAAATAAAATATCAGTAATATTCTCTTACCCTTCAAACCGACTTCGAGATCATCATGAGCTGCTTTTCCAAAATTCTCTCCTTTCCAGAATCAACGGCATTCATCCCATTTGCGGCAATATTCATAACAGAAAATTCATAGGATATATAATCCAGCTACGGTTGGACTTATATAAATCGTTCTTACTCAAAAAGGAGTGAATCAATTTTCGTTATGAGACTGAATGTACAAGGCGAGCGCTGGTTCCCGTCGGAAAAGGCATTTTCAGAGGACATGCCCGAGCTGTGGGGCAATTGGTACTGTGATTCAGAAGTAGGTACGCTGCGATCTGTCCTGATGAGAAGGCCAGGGAAGGAAATTGAGATTGTGAACGAGAGCAATTATTCACAATTCCGCTGGAAAGCTGCGATGGAGCCGGAGAGGGCACGCGCTCAGCAGGATGCATTGGCTCAGATTTATCGAAATCACGGAATTGAGGTTCACTATGTAGAAAACATGCGGGAAGACAAGCCGAATGCCATGTATTTGCGAGACCTGGTCGTGACTACACCAGAGGGAGCAATCGTGTGTCGGCCGGCGATCGAGGCGCGGAGGGGAGAAGAGAGGTACGTTGCGGAGCAGCTGGCCAAGCTGGGTGTTCCCATCATCAAGACGATTAATGGGGATGGTTTCTTCGACGGTGCGTGCCTGATGTGGGTCGACCGGAAGACGGTCATCATCGGTACAGGGGCTCGCGCCAACGAGGCAGGGGCGAAGCAGGTCGAAGCAGAGCTGCGCAACCTCGGAGTGACCGACTTTATCCGCTTTCCGATTCCGTATGGACATGCCCATATCGATGGTCTTTTGAACATAGCAGACAGGCGGACAGTGGTTCTGTTCCCTTGGCAGGTGCCATACGATGTCGTCAAGCCTCTCCTGGACAGAGATTTCACGGTGATTGAGGCAACCAATCCGGTAGAAGTGAAAGAAACCTTTTGCACGAATTTCGTAGCGCTACAGCCCGGAAAGGTTGTCATGCCAGCGGGAAATCCAGAGACAAAAGCCAAGATGGAGCAGGCTGGCATTCAGGTGATCGAAGCTGAGATGGACGAAATCATCAAGGGCTGGGGATCCATTCATTGCATGACAGCCTTTTTGCGGAGAGATCCGATCGACCCGATCTAAGAGACAGTACTTTCAATCAAACTAGGGGGAATAGAGATGAGAAAATGGGCGTTTATATGGTTGGCTTTGCTGCTTGTGGTCATAACTGGATGTTCTCAGGAAGCTGGGACAGGAGTAAGCGGTCCTTCTACGATCCAAAAAGTAATTGATAGGAAGAAATTGGTAATCGGCACTTCTAGCGGTTATTTTCCTTTTGAAATGAAAGACAAGGATGGAAAGTTCGTCGGGTATGACATGGATTTAGGAACGGCGATTGCCAACGCCTTGAAGGTAGAAGTCGAGTTTAAAGATTACAGCGATTTCGGCGGCTTGATTCCGGCCTTGCAGACAGGTGACATCGACATGGTCATTTCCGGCATGACCATTCGCGGCGATCGGGCGCTGGCCGTCAGTTTTTCCGATCCGTACTACTCCTCAGGTCAAGTCGTCATGGTCCCGAAAAAGGACACATCGACACAAAGCTGGAAGGACTTGGATCAACCGGGTAAAAAGATCGCTGTCGGACAGGGAACGACTGGTGCCTTGCTGGCCAAGCAGTTGTTTAAAAACGCGCAGGTTATGGATTTCGACGGCTTCACAAACGCGGCGTTGGCGGTCAAGCAGGCACAGGCCGACGCGCTCATTTTCGACGAACCGGGCATACGCGTATTTGAGGTCATGAACAAAGACTCTGTAAGGGGTGTGTACGAAGTCTTATCCTCCGAGAACCTGGGGATTGCTCTGCCGCTGAATGATCAGGCGACGATCCAATGGGTGAACTCCTTCCTGGCATCGTATCGAAATGGTTTGGACGATCAAGCATCAATCAACAAATGGTTCAAGTCCAACGAGTGGGTCAATCAGGTGCAACAACAGTAACTTTGCGCTCATGAGTGGAAGGGGAGCGTAATGAAGGAGGTTTGTTCAACATGGGTAGCGCTTGGAATGTGATTCCTCAAAATATGGGTCTCCTATGGGATGGCTTGCTGTTGACGCTGCAGTTGTCAGCATGCGCATTGCTCGTCAGCATCCCTGTGGGTGTCTTGTTAGGCTTGTGCCGGATTTCCAGTAATCGGTTCATTTCTTTTGTAGCGGTCAGCTATGTCGAATTTATCCGCGGCGTTCCCTTGCTGGTCTTGCTGTTCTGGATCTACTTTGTACTCGGAAAATTCCTGAAGCTGGGCCCCTTTTTAGCGGGGGTACTTGGTTTGGGGCTTTTTTCGGCAGCTTTTATTGCGGAAATCGTCCGAGCAGGAATTCAAGCGGTGCCGCGGGGGCAGATGGAAGCGGCACGCTCATCGGGGATGACGTATGTACAAGCGATGCGTTTTATCATTTTGCCTCAGGCGCTGCGCAAAGTATTACCGCCGATGGCTTCGCAGTTTATTACGCTGATCAAGGACTCCTCGCTGGTATCCGTCATTTCGGTTGTCGATCTGACGCTGGTGGCGAAAAATTTGGTGTCGACGACGTTTCGTTCTCTCGAAGTGTGGAGCTTCGTGGCGATCATGTATTTCTGCATTACGTTTTTCCTGTCGCAAGTCATTAGTGCGTTCGAGCGGAAATATCGGGTGTCCGAATAGTAGAACCGTATGATCAACGTGAGAAGGAGGCACCGACTGTGATCCAAATCAATCAGGTCAATAAGAGCTATGGACATGTTCATGTTTTGAAGGACATTCAGTTAGAAGTGCCGCAGTCCCATGTGTACGCCCTGATCGGACCGAGCGGCGCTGGGAAAAGCACGCTGATTCGCAGCATCAATGCCCTGGAGTCCATCCAGGGAGGAGAGATCATCGTAGACGGTATTTCCGTTCATGACAAGAAGACGAATATCAATCTTCTGCGTTCCGACATTGGTTTCGTGTTTCAATCGTTCAATTTGTATCCCCATTTGACCGCTGTGGAGAATGTTGCGATCGCCCCGATTCAGGTGAAAAAAGTACCGAAAGAGCAAGCGGAAGAAAAGGCCAGAGCTCTGCTGACCTCCCTGGGACTGGGTGAAAAATTCGGGTCCTACCCCGCTCAGCTCTCCGGTGGGCAGCAGCAGCGGGTGGCCATCGCGAGGGCGCTGGCGATGGACCCAAAAGTGATGCTGTTCGATGAACCGACCTCTGCTCTCGATCCGGAGATGATCAAAGAAGTGCTGGACGCCATTCGGAATCTGGCGTCCTCTGGAATGACGATGGTCGTTGTCACCCACGAGATGGGGTTTGCCCGGGAAATTTGCAATCAGATTGTGTTTATGGCCGATGGAAAGATCGTGGAAGTGGCGCCACCTGAAACGTTCTTTACCAATCCGCAATCCGATCGGGCGAAAGATTTCCTCTCCAAGGTATTGAATCACTAGGAAAGAGAGAGGGGGCACGGATGTGAAAGCGGATTTGATCATCGCGCATGCCTTTGTATTGACGATGGAGGGCAAGGGCGTCGGAATGGTGGAAAACGGTGCGGTCGCGATAAAAGGAGACACGATTCTCGCCGTTGGTGAAACAGCTGATATTCTAGGGGCGTATCAGGCGGAGAGATTCATAGATGGAGCCGGGAAGCTGGTGATGCCCGGCTTGATCGATGCTCATATCCACAGCGGCATCTCGATTTTCAGGGGAATGGCCCAGGACATGTCGCATTGGATGCAAAAAGGCTTGTGGCCGTTCAAGAAAAATACAACGGAAGAAGAGTCGCTCGCCGGATCCTTGGTGACCATCATTGAAGGGATCAAGGCAGGAACGACGACGTTTTGCGACTACGATTACGGAATGAATCGCATCGTCATGCACTATGCCAAGGTGGGGGCGCGAGCGAGAGTGGCCGAGACGGTAAACGAGCTGCCAGATGACATCGGGAAAAATCCCGTAGGAGCGCTGTACCCGTTTGATCCGGCCATCGGAGAGCGGAAGCTGCAGGAAAATATCAAGCTGTTCGAGGAGTGGAACGGGCAGGCGAACGGCAGAATCACGTGCCTGTTCGGTCCGCAGGGGCCAGACATGATGAGCACGGAGCTGCTGCTGGAGGTTCGTGCGCTGGCACAAAAATACGATACGCGGATCCACATGCATGTCGCGCAAGGGGATCGGGAAATCGACCAAATGGTGAAGCGTTACGGCAAGCGCTCCATTCCCTATCTCGATGAGCTGGGGTATCTGGATTCACGCCTGATGGCGGTTCACCTGACAGAGGCGACCACAGAAGAAACGCAGCTCGTGGCGAAGAGAGGCGCATCGATGATCTACTGCGCGGGGAGTATCGGTATCATTGACGGACTGGTACCTCCTGTCATGGACTTTCTGGAAGCCGGAGGTCAGGCTGCGCTAGGCTCGGATCAGGCGCCTGGAAATAACTGTAACAACATGTTCAACGAGATGAAGTTCGCCGCTATCTTGAACAAGGTCAAGCGCTCCGATCCGCGTGTGTTTCCCGCCTGGCTTTCCCTTCGCCTGGCGACGATCGAATCTGCGAAAGCGATCGGGCTGGACCGCGAGATCGGCAGCTTGAAGCAAGGGAAGAAGGCGGATCTCATCCTAATTGATTTGCAGGAACCGAGCCTTTGCCCGATCTATACCGATCCCATTCGCAACATTGTGCCCAATCTCGTTTATTCCGCCAAAGGCAGTGAGGTCGAGACCGTCATCATCGACGGACAGATCATCATGGATAACCGCAAGCTGCTAACGGTTGATGAAAAAGCGGCTGTCCGCGCCGCGCAGGAAGCAGCGGACAGCATCAGCCGACGCTCCCGTGACGATATTGCGGCAGCTCGCAGCGATGTCTATCAAATGATGGAGGACGGATATTTATGACAACGATCTACACCAACGGCAGGTTTTACACGTTCGACGCAAATCAGCCGCAAGCAGAGGCGGTTGTCGTCCGGGACGGCAGGATCATCGACTTGGGAAGCCATCGCGATATGGTGCTCCAGTGGGGGAGACCGGAAGCTACCGTGAAGGATCTCGGGGGAAAAATGGTGACGCCGGGATTGATCGACAGTCACCTGCACATGTCCTCGATCGCGACCAAGCTGTTGACAACCGATTTGGGAAAGGTCACCTCCAAGGATCAGCTGCTGCAAGTGGTAAAAGAGCAAGCTGACCAGACACAGGCAAATGAATGGGTACAAGGCAGGGGCTGGGACGAAAATCGCTTTACGGACGGTTCCCTGCCTACCATCGAAGAGCTGGACAGGGTCGCCCCGCACTGCCCGATATTTCTCACGCGGGTATGTGGTCACGTCTATCTGGTGAATAGCAGAGCACTGGAGATCGCAGGGTATCACCCAGATATGGAGATCCCATCCGGCGGAACCGTTGTGCTCGATCCACAGACGAGAAAGCCGACGGGCTTGCTGCTGGAAACAGCATCGAACATCGTCTCCAGGCACATTCCAGAGCCGACCTATCAGCAATTCAAGGATTCGCTGCGACAAGCGATGCGACTCGCGATCGAATGCGGCCTGACGAGTGTACATACGGAGGATCTGCGCACGTATGGCGGTTTGGATCAGACGTGGCAGCTGTTCGATGAGCTATTAAATCAAGAGCAAAATCGGCTCCGCTGCAATTTGCTCATTTACTATCCACATGTAAAGCGGCTGCGGGAGCTCGGCCTGTATGCGGGTTACGGAAACGAGACTCTGCAAATCGGTGCCGTAAAAATCTTTGCGGACGGCAGCTTCGGCGGTCGAACCGCTCTCTTGTCTGAGCCGTATACAGACGATCCAGACAACGTCGGAAGTGAAATTCACGACAACGACACTCTGTATGAGCTGTTTCGGGAAGCGAGGGCGGCCCATATGCCGATTGCCGTGCACACGATAGGCGATCAGGCGCTGGAAAATGTCTTGAATACGCTGGAGCGATTCCCGGCGGTAGCTTTCCGCGACCGCATCATCCATACGTCGTTGCTGCGTCCGGATCAGCTGCATCGGTTGAGACGTCCCAGCATCATCGCCGACATTCAGCCGCGATTTGTCGTAGGGGACTTCCCCTGGGTAGCGGACCGGATTGGGCGGGATCGCGCAGAGCAAGCGTATATTTGGAAGAGCATGCTCGAGGCTGGCATCATGTGCGCTGGGGGCTCGGACGCTCCAGTAGAACCGGTAGAGCCTCTTTTAGGCATTCATGCGGCTGTCACCCGGAGAGCGCCAGAGGATGCACATGAAGGATACAACCCTGCCCAAAGCCTGTCGGTGGAGGAAGCGCTGCGTGTGTTCACATACGGCGGTGCCCTGGCTACCAATGAAGAGACGATCAAAGGAACAATCAGCCGCGGCAAGCTAGCGGACATGACGGTCTACTCGCAAAATATCCTGGAGCTGGAAGACGCCGATGAACTGTTGAAGACGAAGATCGAGATGACAGTCATCAACGGAGAGATTTGCTACGAGAAGGATGGAAACAGAAACCTGTGTGAAATATAGAAACGGATCAATGGAGAAGTCTGCGATGCAGTGCAGACTTTTTCCGTTTTCTTGGCGGGAAGGGGGCGACACTTCAGGGGTTTTCTTTTTTTCTACAAAGTATATAATTATGTTGTGAAACACAATTTGGAAAGGGGAGATTATGATGTACGATATCGTGATTATTGGTGGAGGCCCAGCAGGAGGAAGCGCAGCGCTGTTCGCAGCAAAAGCGGGAAAGAAAACGCTGTTGATCGACAACGATAAAAGCATGACAAAGCGCGCATGGCTGGAAAACCATTACGGCGTACTTGAAATGACTGGCCCTGACCTGATCGAGATCGGCAAAAAGCAAG
This sequence comes from Brevibacillus choshinensis, assembly GCF_016811915.1. Classification (NCBI taxonomy): domain Bacteria; kingdom Bacillati; phylum Bacillota; class Bacilli; order Caryophanales; family Paenibacillaceae; genus Brevibacillus; species Brevibacillus choshinensis. Next base: position 1,211,979 of record NZ_CP069127.1, read on the forward strand.
CGGCGAAATTCGGCGCTGAGCTGATCACAGATCAAGTGACCAATGTTTCGAAAAGTGAGCAAGGCGTAACGATCGAAACGGCAGAAAAAGGATCCTTCGAAGCAAAGCATGTGATTCTGGCAACAGGTGCGGTGGTTGAGTTGGCTGGAAAAGCTGGCGTAGCAACCAAAGATGGCACAGAGCCCCGCATCAAAACCGTCGTAGATGTCGATGCCCAAGGAAAAACAAACGTAGCGGGTATCTGGGCAGCAGGCACGTGCGCTGGTGTAAGCGTACATACGATCATTACGGCAGGTGATGGGGCGAAAGTGGCGATCAATGTCATCAGCGAGCTGAATGGCGAGCGCTATGTCGACCATGATGTTTTGAAGACAAACTAATCATATGGATCAAAAGACCAGTTCACACATTCAAAGTGTGGCTGGTTTTTTTATGTCCATCAGCTGGTATCTGCTATTCCTATTAGTTTTCGTGGATGTTCCCTCGCTAGAGTGAGAGTTTGTGAGAGGAAGCAGGGGATTTTTGAATGAAATCGAATAGGTAAACAATGGCAAATCATCCGCTGGAATGGAATGCGATGATAGATCCATAAACAAAAATCTGGATAGGACCAGGAGGATACCAGGATGGCATACAACATATACACTTACGCACAACGGACCGATCTGGATGATCAAATCGGGGAAGTACTCGAAGCAAGTTGGTCTGCCTTTATGCTGAATGATGAGGTAGCGAACCAGTATTACGAGCATTTGAATGAGTGGTTCGCTTCCTATCAATACGTCTTGACTGATGAGAATGACAAGGTGATGGCAGTAGGAAACGCGATTCCATTTTATTGGGATGGCACGGCAGCGGACCTTCCCAAAGGATGGGATGACGTTTTCCTGCGAGGGATTGAAGGGTACCGCCAGGAGCAGCAGCCTAATACGCTGTCGGCTCTCTCGATCTCGATCCATCCAGCATACCGCGGGCTCGGTCTCAGCAGGCAGATGGTGACGGCCATGAAAGAGATTGCCAGACAAAATGGACTCACGTACATGCTGGCTCCTGTGCGCCCGTCGTTGAAACACAAGTACCCGCTCACGCCAATGGACACGTACATCGGGTGGCAAACCCCAGAAGGAGCCCCGTTCGATCCGTGGGTGCGCACACATTGGAAGCTGGGGGCAAAAATCATGCAGGTGGCTGCCGAATCGATGTTCATCAGAGGGAATGTAGCACAGTGGGAGAGCTGGACAGGGATGAGGTTTCCCGAGACGGGAACCTACATCATTCCGGATGCGCTGACCCCGGTGCTGATTGAAGTGGAAAAGGACGAAGCGGTGTATATAGAACCGAATATTTGGATGCAGCACTTCTTGTAAGGCTCGTGTTCCTGCTGGTTGCTCCAACTTCGATTGTTTGTAAGGTGTCTACGAGGACGGGAAACAGGGAGGTCTGTCGATAATTGTGGAGATCATTCGATCGATATCGTACAATTTTCCTACAATGGTTCTTGCGTCCTCGTACTATTTACACCGAAAATCTTGCAGGCAACGGAGAATGTGGATATGAAAAAAGCAGCAGGAATCGCGCTCATGGTGGCGTTGCTAGGCTTCAATGCATACCTGTGGCCGACGTTAATCAAAGAGGTAAAAGCCGATCAGAAAAACGAAGCAGGCGTCCGACCGGATGTCATTTCACATGTTCCTCATGCAGGAGCATTTTTTTTGCGGAAAAGTGGTCAAATTTGAATATAATAAGGGATACTAGTCCAATTTGAAATATTTGGAGGGAATGGATTGATCACCAAGGAAAGCCAGAGCAAAGTCAATTTCGTCCTGGCGGGTCTATTGCTGGGCCTGCTGATGGCGTCGATGGACAATACGATCGTAGCGACAGCCATGGGGACGATTGTGGGTGAGATGGGCGGGCTGGATAAGTTCGTCTGGGTGACGTCGGCGTACATGGTCGCCACGATGGCCGGGATGCCGATCTTTGGAAAGCTGTCCGACATGTACGGACGCAAACGATTTTATGTTTTTGGGCTGGTCGTCTTCTTGCTCGGGTCCATCCTGTGCGGTACGGCTGGCACGATTGTAGAGCTGAGCATTTACCGAGCGATTCAGGGGATTGGCGGAGGCGCGCTGATGCCGATTGCCTTTACGATCATCTTTGATGTGTTCCCGCCGGAAAAGCGGGGGAAAATGACGGGGTTGTTCGGAGCAGTGTTCGGGACATCCAGTGTGCTGGGGCCGCTGCTTGGCGCGTACATAACAGAGTACTTCGGCTGGCACTGGATTTTTTACATCAACGTGCCGATCGGCATCCTCTCTCTGTGGTTCATCACGGTTTACTACAAAGAGTCGCTTGAGCATCGCAAGCTGAGCATCGACTGGTGGGGCGCGATAACGCTTGTCGGAGCCGTCGTCAGTCTGATGTTCTCGCTCGAGCTGGGAGGCAATCAATACGCATGGAATTCCGTGCAGATTCTCGGGCTCCTCGTGAGCTTCGCCGTTCTCTTTATCCTGTTCCTCATCATTGAAACAAAGGCAGCGGAGCCGATCCTTTCTTTCTCGATGTTCAAACGCCGCCTGTTTGCTGCGACCAATGCCGTAGCGCTTCTGTACGGTGCCGCCTTCATTATTACGACCGTGTACCTGCCGATTTTTATTCAAGGGGTATACGGGGGATCGGCTACGAATTCGGGTTTGCTTTTGACTCCCATGATGCTGGGGTCGGTAGCTGGAAGCCAGATAGGTGGGCTTCTGACGACAAAAACAAGCTTTCGCAATATCATGCTGCTCTCTGCTGTGTTTTTCCTCCCAGGCATTTTCTTGCTGAGCACGCTTTCGCCTGACTTGCCTCGCTGGCTGGTCACGATCTATATGATTTTGACAGGGTTTGGCGTGGGCTTTTCCTTTTCGGTGCTCGGTATGGCGGCGATTCATGGATTTGACATGCGTCAGCGAGGCTCTGCCAGCTCTACAGGTTCGTTTTTCCGCTCGCTGGGGATGACACTGGGCATTACGGTTTTCGGGATTATTCAGCGCAACCTGTTTGAGAACGACATGACGCGAGCGTTTGCCGGTCAGGAAGGAGTAACCGGTGCCGTTGTCGCGGACCCGCGAGCCATTCTGACACCGGAGACGAGAGCGGCGATTCCTGCCCCGATTCTGGAGAAGATCACGGATTTTCTCGCTTCGTCCATCGCGCAAACGTTCATGTGGGCATTGGTGCCGGCTGTGCTTGCGGTCGTCTGCATCCTGCTGATGGGCAATGAACGCGCCGTGGCACCGCAGCCCAAACCAGGACGCGAGTAGAGGGATAGGAACGGGGCGGTGATTTTGAAATTATTATGAACATTGGACAATTATCATTCTTTTGATAGTATTTCATTTATAATGATGGTAATCACTTTCAAGGATGGTATCTGCTCATGATGAATTCCGCTCTCGGACGATTTCGCGTCATTGGGATCATTGAAGGGATTTCGTATTTGGTGCTGCTCGGCATCGCGATGCCGTTGAAGTATTTCCTCGATATGCCGGCTGCTGTCAAAATCGCCGGTTCCTTGCACGGATTGTTTTTCGTGCTCTATATTCTGGCTCTCGCCCATGTGACGTTTACGAACAGATGGTCCATTCTGAAAGTCGCGGGTGCCTTTATTGCGTCACTGCTGCCTTTTGGCAATTTCGTGCTGGATGCACGCATCAAGAACGAGCAATCGTAAAACGGACAACAAGAATCGAGAGAAATCAAAGCAAAGGCGGGTAATGGTACCCGTCTTTGCTTATATCGCTAAATAAAGTCGAAAGAGTGGATGGAGAGGGAGGATGCGTGTGGAGACCCGGATTTTGGCAGGTGTTCTTTCGTGGGACAAGGATGGACAGTATTATCTCGAAACCTTGATGGAGGACCGGTACTTATTGGTGCTCCCGCAGATCATTACCTTGACGGAAACCGAGGAAAAGCTGGCGACAGATGAGCTGGCTGAGCTGCACAAAGGAATGAATGTCATCGCCAGATGCTTTGTGTAGGCGGCAGCATGGCCTTTGGAGCACGCTGCTCTCCCGTTCAATTTTTTTGAACTAGATTTTGTATTTTTCATGGATTATATTATAATCACGATTACGAAAATACAGGATTGCCCGGTTCGGGTGGGGGTAGGAGCGCAATGGCTTGGGAGTTTATTTTGATCATCATCGGGATCAACATTACGTATGTGTCGTTTTTTACACTGCGACTGCTGATGGTGATCAAAGGGTATCGTTTTTTGGCGTCTCTCGTAGCAATGGTCGAGGTATTCGTTTATTTGAAAGGATTGGGTCTGGTTCTGGATAATCTGGACAATCCGGTCAATTTGGCGGCTTATTGCATCGGATGGGGATTGGGTGTATTTGTCGGAAGCAAGATCGAGGAGATTTTGGCTCTCGGTTATGTCACGCTGCAAGTGGTGGTAGATTCAGTCGATCTGGAGCTACCTGACAAGCTGCGTCAGAGTGGATTCGGAGTGACCTCCTGGGTGGCAGAAGGCCGTGATGGCCCGCGCTTGATGATGCAGGTACTGACCAAGCGCACGAATGAAAAAAAACTGTGGAATCACATCTACGAGATTGCGCCCAAAGCGTTTGTCATTTCACTTGAACCGAAGCAGCTGAAAGGCGGTTTCTGGGTGAAGCGCCTGCGCCCTTGAGCACGACCATTTTACAACTGGTAAAAATCAAAACAAGCCAGCGAATCCCTATAGAGTGGGGATCTTCGCTGGCTTTCCTATTTACTGGACGGCTTCATCCGCCAGGTGCATCTGATTGGCGTTTTGCACGATTTCCCGAATGTAGCGCACCGTATGACGGGTCGCTTCGTCCGGTGAATAACGGCTGCGGTTGTTCAGGAAAGACGTAAACATGCCTTGCCAGATGAGCAGGGTCAGCTCGTTGATCGCCGCGATGTTCTCCTGCTGCAAATGCCCTTCCTTGACGAGCAGCTCGAGGCTGAAGAGACCCCGTTGGGTAATGTTGGGCGTGCCCAGCATCTGCTGCAGCTCGTCTGGAACCGCAATGAGATCAGCTGGATAGACACTGTAGTAGTGGTCCAGCAGCTCCTCAGGCTGACTTCCCAGATCGGCTATGAAGATCGCATGAAAGATTTGCGGATTTTCAAAGGAATGCTGACAAAAGATTTCCCACACCCGCAAGTAACGTTCCTGTGCCGTCAAGCCTGGTTCGCGATAGACCTGGATGGCCGCATCTGTATACGGCTTGAGAAATTTCATGGACGCGAAAAACACGAGGTGGGAAAGCTCGCTGAAGTAATTGTAGATCGTCGCACTGTTGTAGCCGGCCAGGTCGGCAACTTTGCGGATCGTGACGTTTGGTACGCCCTCCTCCTGAATAATTTGGGCCGTAGCTTCCACGAAATATTTCCACATGCGCGTTCGTTGAATCGTTTTGTTTTTGCTCACCGTCATCACCTTATCCTACTTGCCAAGCCAAGAGCCGTGCATAGATTTACTGATAGTGTACTATGGACGGCCACACAAGAAAACGGGTTCTTGCAGGAGCGGCGCATCTGGCGGGTAAGGATTGGGGAGGCAGGACAAAATAGGTAACGCCAAAGAGCGGCACGTGAAAACACATCATGCCAGGCGGTGAGGAGGAAGCAGCATGCGAGGCAAGGAGATCATTTTTTTGAGTGGCATTTCCAAGCTGGAGACGAATGAGGAGCGTTGGAATCCGTTTCCATGGTACCGCGAGATGCGGGAGAACAACCCGATTTATTTTGATGAGGAACAGCAGGTGTGGAATCTTTTCCGCTATGAAGACGTCAAGCGGGCACTCTCAGATTATAAAGTCTTCACCAGTGAGCGGGAACGCAGCACGATTCCGATTCAACTGGATAGCAGCATCAATCTCACCTCAGTCGATCCACCCGAGCATCGAAAGCGCCGTGGATTGCTTGCGAGTGCCTTTACGCCCCGCAGCCTGGATACCTGGAAGCCGCGCATTCAGTCCGTCGTCGACTCTCTGATTCAAGGATTGCTAGCGGAGGATCTGTCCAAGCCGGTGGATATTTACGAGCGGTTTGCGGTTCGACTCCCGGTGACGATCATCGCGGACTTGCTCGGTGTACCCAACACGGATTGGGAGAAGATCAAGGAATGGTCGGATATTTTGTTCCTGCCGCATCATCAGGAAGGGCTGGAAGAGGTGACAAAGCAAAAGGCAAAAGCGATGAAGGATTTTGGAGAGTACTTGCTGCCCCTGGTCCAGCAAAAGCGACGTCAGCCGCAAGATGACATCCTGTCGGACCTGACACAGGCCGAATACGAGGGAGCGAAGCTGACGGATGAGGAAGTAGTCGGATCGGGTATCGGGCTGTTGGGAGCGGGGAACGAGACAACGACAACCTGGCTGACACAGTGCTTCTACTACTTTGCCAGCAAGGGAGTGTACGGAGAGCTGCGAAAACAGCCAGAGCTGATTCCGCAGGCTGCCGAAGAGGTGCTTCGCTATCATTTTATCGCCAGCCTCGACAGGGCCGTGAAGGAAGACACCGATGTGCTCGGAGTGCCGATGAAGCGCGGTGAGGCGGTGATCGTTTGGATTTCTTCTGCGAACCGTGACGAGCGGCAGTTTGTAAATGGAGAAGCCTTTGATATTCACCGGCAAAACAGCAAAGAGCACCTCTCGTTTGGCAACGGGCAGCACTTTTGCCTGGGCGCCCCTCTGGCGAGATTGGAAGCGCAGTACGCGTTGACTTCTTTTATCAAGCAGTTCTCCAATATTCGGATCGCTGAGGGATACCGCCCTTGGGACCATCTCGTCTCGCACGGATTTACGCTGACCAGCCTGCCCATTGTCATCGAACCTTGATTTGGATCAGTGGCAGCGAGGCTTGAGATGGCAAACCGGATGCTAAGCGTTCATAATGAAAGGACGGCAGCTTGCATTTCGGGAGGGTGATACAATGGATGCGACAGTGGAAAAAGCTTTGCAAACGGTGCTCGCCAATTGGGAAAAAATGAAGAAAAGCCACGAGGATGACGCGGGGGATGAAGCCGAACAATTTGAAGCTTCCTTTTATGCATGGATGGAGAAGCTGCGCAGCTGGTTCAACCAGCTGGACCAGAAGCCTGCCACACTTGATGAGGCTTTGCGTCTGCCTGAAGTAGAAGAAATCACGGACCTTTTGCCAGTCGAGCTCATGCTGAACTTCGAGACCGAGCTGGAGCTGATCGTGGAGGGACAGACGAGGATAGAGGACGAACGCTACGATTGAGCTGCGTCGACGAGGGAAAAGGAAGACCGCATGATCCGGGAGATCGTGCGGTCTTTTTGTGTGCAGTGCGAAGCCCTGATGAAAAAGAGGGGAAGTTTTACAGCGCCAGCGTCTCGGTCGGCTTCAAAAGGGAGAGCTTTACTTTTCCTTCGGCGGCTGCTGTCAGACGAGGCACGATATCCGGTGTCTCCGTGTAGATTGGGGGATAGTGCACCGCTCCGTAATGAATCGGGATGAGCATCTCAGCGCCGAGAATGGCAGCGGCAGAGACCGCCTGCTCAGGCGTCAGGCAGATGGGCTGGGCGCTAGGCATTCTGCCTGGCAGCTCGAGCACGGCACCATTGACTGGCAGAAAAGCAGCGTGGAACGGTCCGTACGTCTGAGCGATTTTCCACCAATAGCCGTGCCACAGCGTATCCCCGCAATGTATGACTCTGTGGTCGGCTCCCTCCACGATCCACGCAATCTGCACATCACCCACTCCGTCAACGGAAGGAGCGGCTGTAGCCGTCACGCCATTCCCGAGCTTGTAGGTCGTGCCAACGTCTGCGCCGATGACATTTGTCAGACCTGCCGCCCGTGCCGTATCCGCGACTTCAGCCGGGACGTAGACAGGGACCGAAGCTCCGTATGTCGCTGTTATGGCAGCCGGATCAAAATGGTCGTCATGCAGGTGGGTAACGAGTACGGCATCCACTTTCCCGAAATACTCCAGAGGATACATGGGCTCGCGTGACTTTCCGAATTTCTCAGGTATTCGGCTCACAGGATCAATCGCGATCGTGAAATCACCGGAAGAGATACGGATACCTGCCCATGGAAGTCGCTGAATGTTCATTTCGAATCACCCTCCTCAATTTTATAACCAGTAAAAATTGGCATTTATGGTTTGTTGAGTAGATCTTATCAAAGGGATTATAACCTGTAAATAATTATTTTATAGGTTATGATGAAAGGGTATGAAAAAAGGCTTTTTGCTTTGGATTTCCCAAAAGCAAAAGCCAATGAATCAGAGGAGCGGCCCCCCGCTTGATGGCTAAGTCGCCCGAGCCCAAACAGCCAGCGAAGCCGACTTTCCGGGATTGATAAAGCGGTGGGGGGACGTGCTGTTGAAGCCAATGCTATCGCCTTCATACAGATGATATTCCCGATCAGCCAGCAGCACTTTTAATTCGCCCTGCAAAATGTATCCGCACTCTTCGCCGGAATGAGAGATTTGCTCCTGCTCCAGCGTTTCGCCCGGTTCGATCTCGATCAGCAGGAATTCGATTTTGCCTTCGTGCAAGGGGGTGAGCACATGGTACTTGGTCATCGTATTTTTCAGTTGAATTATCTTGTGCAGCCCTTTGCGGATGACAGGCTCGTGGTCATCTTTCACACGGAAGAAATGGTTGATCGGTACTTCCAAAGCGGAACAGATTTTCCAGAAGGTGCCCACGGTGGGGTCTACCAGTCCGCGTTCGATCTGTGACAACAAGCTCATGCTGAGGCCGGTCTTATCAGCGAGATTTTGCAGGGTCAGCTGCTTTTGCTTGCGGATTTCTCGTAGCTCTGCTCCGTTAAACATTCATTATCAACCTTCTTTGCATGGAGACTAGGTAGGGTGGACAGCAAGGTTTGGGTGTACGGGTCCCTCGGGTTTGTAAAAATGTCGGCTACCGTTCCGGTTTCCACGATGCGGCCTTTTTGCATGACCGCCATCCGATCGCACATGTAGCGAATGACACTCATGTTATGCGAGATGAACAAATACGTGAGATTGCGCTCGCGCTTCAGCTCCTGCAAGAGGTTCAGGACGTGTGCCTGCACCGAGACATCCAGGGCGGAAGTCGGTTCGTCTAGAACGACGAATGCAGGATCGGTAATCAAGGCGCGGGCGATGGCGATCCTTTGACGCTGTCCGCCGCTGAATTCATGAGGGAAGCGGTTCAGATGCTCGACTTTCAGCCCGACGCGCGTAATCAGAGCATGCAGCCGCTCGGTCGTTCCTTTTGCTTTTCGCTCTGCCGCAGGTAAAGCCTGCAGCGGCTCCTGGATGATCGCTTGCACGCGCATGCGAGGGTCTAGCGAGGATTGCGGGTCCTGGAAGACGATTTGCATTTCTCCCGGCTTCAGTCGATTGAATTTCTGGCCATTCCAAAGGCTAGCCCCTTCGTAGAGAACGGTCCCGGCTGTAGGATGCTCCAAACCGGTAATCATCTTGCCGATGGTGCTTTTCCCTGAGCCGGATTCCCCGATCAAGCCGAAGGTCTCCCCTCGAGAGATGGAAAAATCGACCCCGGAAACCGCGTGAAAGCTTTGCGTGCCTTTTCGATATTCCTTGCCGATACCAGATACTTGCAGCAACGGATTCATTCCGCTTCCCTCCTCCAGCAAGCCACTTGATGGGTGGTTGCTCCGATAAACGCCTGCTCCAGTACGGGAGGCTCCTCCAGACAAATGGGCAGCGAGTCCGCACAGCGGGAAGCAAAGACGCATCCGCGCGGCCGGTTGCGCAGGTCGGGGGATTCGCCGGGAATCGCCGAGAGCGGCTGGTCCGGCTGTGCCAGATCAGGGAGGGCGCCAATCAGTGCTTTGGTATAAGGGTGTTTGGGCTGGCGCAGTACTTCCTCTGTCGTGCCTGTCTCGACGACTTCGCCAGCGTACATGACCACGACGCGCTTGCACACCTGTGCGACCACGCCGAGATCGTGTGTGATCAGCATGACGGAGGTCCCGCGTTTTGCCGCGAGGTCCTGCATGAGCTTGAGGATCTCGTGCTGAATCGTCACGTCCAACGCTGTGGTCGGTTCATCCGCAATCAAGAGGTCAGGAGGCGCGGACATCGCGAGTGCAATGACGACCCGCTGCCTCATGCCGCCGCTCAGTTCAAACGGAAATTTGCGGGCGACGAGCTCGGGATCGTTGATCTGTACCTCCGCCAAGCTGATGATGGCTTGCTGGTACGCTTCCCGATAGGAAATTTTGCGGTGGCGATGGATGACTTCTGCGAGCTGATCGCCGATGCGCATGGTAGGGTGCAGGGCAGTCATCGGCTCCTGAAAGACCATGCCGATCTCTTTTCCGCGCAATGCCTGCAGTGCCTTTTTATCGAGCGAGAGGATATTCCTCCCTTTATAGGTAACGGAGCCGGAAGGAATGGACGCATTCTTTTCCAGCAGTCCTAAAATGGTCAGGGCAGTGACGGATTTGCCGGAGCCCGATTCTCCGACGATCCCGACGATTTCTCCTTGATCAATGGAGATCGAGACGTTTTTCAACGCTTTGATTTTGTCATGCATCGACGAAAACTCTACGGTTAGTTCCTTGATTTCCAGCAGCATGTGCCATTACTCCCTTCATTTTACCGGTTGGCTTTTGGATCGAGGATATCCCGGATTCCGTCGCCGATCAGATTAAAGCCGCAGGAAGCCAAAAATAACGCAAGCCCGGGAAATGTCGGGTACCACCAGTAGTCCAACAAGTACTTCCAGCCAATACTGATCATCGCGCCCCATTCCGGTGTCGGAGGTTGTGCACCCAGACCGAGGAAGCCTAGCGTTGCGACCAGCAGGATGGCGTCGCCGATATCCAGAGTGACCTGGATGACGACGGGAGAGAGAGCGTTAGGGATGATATGACGGGCAATAATGCGCCAAGGCTTGATTCCAAACGTGACTGCCGCTTTGACAAACAGCTTTTCCCGCAGGGCGAGCGTTTCGGCACGCGCCAGACGGACGTAAACAGGAATTTTGATGATGGCAATGGCGAGCATGGCGTTTTGCAAATTGGGACCGAGGGTAGCTGCTACCGCCATGGCCAAGACGAGAGAGGGAAACGCGAGCACGATATCCATGAGGCGCATGATGATTTGATCGAGCTTGCCGCCGAAATAGCCGGAGATCGCGCCGATCACGGTACCGATCAGGCCTGCTCCGAATACGACCGCGACGCCGACACCTAGCGAAAGGCGGGCACCGTACAGAATGCGGGTGAAAATGTCTCTGCCGACTTCATCGGTCCCAAACCAATGCTCGCTGCTCGGTGGTGCGAAACGCTGCGTGATGTTGATCTTGGTCGGATCGTATGAGCTGATCAAAGGTGCACAGATCGAAGCCAGCAGGATGACGAGAAGCAGAAACAAGCCGAACAGCGTCAGCGGATTTCTGCGGATTTTATACCAAAAGGGGTTGACCGTCTTCGTGGTTGCCAGTCCTGAAATGCTTTCTGTTTTCGCAGTCATGCCAGACATCGGATATCCCCTTTCTATTCCTTGATTTGTGGATCGAGTGCGTAGTAAGTAAGGTCAACGAGCAGGTTGATGATCACGTACCCGAACGAAATGACAAAGGTAAAGCCCATGATCGCCGGGAAGTCGAGAAAAGCGATGGATTCGACGACGTACTTGCCCATGCCGGGCCAGCTGAAGATCGTCTCCGTGACCACCGCTCCGCCCAAGAGGGAACCGAACGACAGACCGACGACGGTAATGGTAGGAATCAGGGCATTGCGCAGGGCGTAGCGAAATAGCAGGACCGGGCCGTGAATGCCGTTTGCAAGGGCGGTCCGGATGTATTCTTGGCCGAGGACCTCAAGCATGCTGGCACGCACCTGACGGGTGACGATAGCCAGCTGGGCAAAAGCGAGCGTGCAAGCAGGCAGGGCCAGATGCCACAGGCTGTTGCCGAAAGCGGACCAATTTCCCGTCACGAGGCTGTCAAAGAGGTACAGTCCCGTGATGGTGGGTGGGGGTGTAACCGTCAGATCGATGCGGCCGCTCGAGGGCAGCAGATCGAAAAACTTGTAAAAAATCAAAATGCCAATCAGTCCGCTCCAAAATACGGGAGTAGAGATGCCGGCGATAGAAAAGAAGCGCCCGGCGTGATCCCAGCCTGTATCTTTTCTCACGGCGGACAGGATGCCGATAGGAATACCGATGACGATCGCGATGATGAATGCGGTCAAGGCAAGCTCCAGTGTGGCAGGGAAGAATTTGATCAGATCGTCGACAACGGGCTGCTGCGTACGGATCGAGTCGCCGAAGTCACCTGCGAGAAGTCCTTGCATGTAGGTAAAATATTGGACCCAGACCGGCTGGTCTAGGCCCAATTGACGGCGGACTTCCTGCAGCGTTTCCTCACTGGCGCGTTGCCCAACCATCATTCGAGCTGGATCACCTGGGATGACGTGAGAGAGAAAAAACGTGATGAGCGTCACACCCAACAGGACCAGCACGAGCATGGAGAGGCGTTTGGTGATGATTTGTCTCATGAGGAAAGCACTCCTTCAAACGGCTTTATTTGGACATTTCGGCGAGGTTGTAAATCCCCTCCAGCATCGGGTTGTAAACAAAGCCTTTTACGGACTTGCTGACAGGGAGCAAGAAATCTTTTTGGTACAGATAGAGGTATGGAGCTTCGTCGATCGTGATCAGTTGAGCTTCCTTGTACAGCTTTTCACGCTCGGCCTTGTCGTTGATGGAAGCGGCTTTGCGTACCAGCTCGTCCACCTTGCCGTTCTTGTAGAACGCGCGGTTTCCGGCGAGGCCGAAATTGACGGAATCGAACCAGTAGTTCATGAACATGTACGGATCGCCGAAGTCAGGGCTCCATACACCCATGGCGAGGTCAAACTCCCCTTTGTCGATCATTTCGCGGGAAGTCGCATACGCAATCTTCTTCAGGTTCAGCTTCACGCCGATGTCAGAGAAAAAGGCTTGCAGAGCGAGTGCTTCTGTTTCCCACCAGGCTTTGTTGTCGGAGTACAAGAGATCGATCGTCAGGTTGGCAGCGCCTGCTTCAGCCAGCAGTGCTTTCGCTTTTTCCACATCGCGCTTGTATTGAGGAGCGGATTCGTCGTAGCCCCACAGGCCTTTTGGAATCGGACCGCGCATTTGGGTAGCGTAGCCTTCTTGGACGGATTCGGTCAGGGCATCGTAATCGATTGCGTAGCTAAGCGCTTGGCGTACTTTTGGATTTTGCAGAGCCGGATTGCCTTTGGAGGAGTTTACGTAGATGTAGTCGACAAAGAGGCTCGGCTTTTGCAGGACATCGACGTTCGGCAGATCTTTGAGTGCTTTGAGCTGCTCGTTTGGAATCCCTTCGGCGATGTCGATCTCGCCTTGTTCGAGCTGCAAGCGTTGTGCAGTAGCATCTGGGATGATTTTAAAGAAGATGTTTTGGAGTGCAGGCTTCACAGATGAGTTCGGGTTGAGAGTCAGCTTGAGGTATTCGCCTTTTCTCCATTCGGTGAGCTGATAGGGACCGCTGCCCATGGTGTTGTTTGCGAGGAAGTTTTGGCCGAGATCACCATTTTGTTCTTTTTCCATGACCTTCGGATTGACGATGCCGCCATAGTTCGCTGCCAGGGTGGAAAGGAACGGCGGGAAGTTCTTCGAGAGAACGAATGTGACGCTGGTCGGGGAGTCTACTTTTACTTCTTTGATCACACTGTAGACGTCAGCAGGACCTTTTTTGATTTTGAGAGTACGGTCAAAGGTGAATTTCACTGCTTCGGCGGTAACGGGAGTGCCGTCCGAGAATTTGTTGCCTTCCGCGAGAGTGAAGGTCCAGGTAAGACCGTCTTCGCTCACTTTCCATTCTTTTGCCAGACCCGGCTTCACTTCGGTCGTCTCACCGTCGTACTCGACCAGACGCTGGTAGGTAGGATAGGTGATTTTCCATGCGCTGTTGTCAAAGGTGACGGCTGGATCGAGTGTGCCTTGATCGGAAGTGATCCCTACGAACAGCGTGTCAGCCGGAGTAGTTGACGCAGGCTTCGCTGCCTCGGCAGGTTTGCTTTCCGCTGGCTTGGCCTCACCCTGGGACTGGTTCGCTGGCGCGCTGCTGCACGCGGAAACCATCAGGGAGAGGACGAGCAGGGAAGAAGTGAAGAGAGATGACCATCGACGCTTCAATGAATTCGACCCCCAAAGACTATAATATATTTAATTAATTTTTAATATATTGCAAATATTGACCTTATTCAACAATTTTTTCGTTCATTTCCAAAATCCCGCCGTAGATCGGCTGGCTGTTAGTCTGACGGGCCCAGGAGCGAGTACCGTACTCGTAGTGCCACCATTCATGGGAGTAGTTCGTGAATCCGGCGCTGATCATGACGTGGTAAAGAAGACGGCGGTTGCTCTGAATCTCCAAATCTTTTTCAGTAGGCTCCGCGAGCTCCTCGAAGTGGCGGGTCATCGCCAACTCGGTAAAATCGTCAAAATCCGTCCCCATGTCCAGCCAGCCGCCTGGTCCGGCGATAGTCAGGTCGACCGCTCCACCAGAGAGGTGGGGAGAAGGGATTTGAATATCGGTCGTAGGCTTTGCGACGAATTTGCTGAGCTCCCGGGTAATCGCTTCTTCATCCGTCCAGCCTTGTGAGAGCAGGTCTTGGCGGAATCCTTCGTACAAGGATGCTTGTACTTCATAGGAACGCCAGCCATCGAACACGACCAGCTGCAAGCCGTCTGGAAGCCGTTCGGCGGCAAGTGCCAGTCTGTCCGCCGCTCCCTTGCGCAAATAGGCTTCGGTCTGGGTGCCCGCATAGCCGAGATGGTAGTAAGCGGGATAGACTGTGATTCTGGGAGACAAGGTAGAGAGAGGGACCATCGCTTCGCCGCATTCGATCACAGGAGGCGTGAAAGCTGTCCGGTCATCGTGTATGGCTGGAATGCGAGGATAGTTCATTTTCGTTCACCTCCTTGGGCAGGTTTGATTGTTTGAAAGAATTGGGCGACTTTAGGAAATATCGTAGCGGAAAAAGGGTTTTTAGTAAACTGTAATTATATTTAATTTTCTGCAATTATGAGTCGGAGTACATGAAAAAAGTGCCTCTTCAAGCCGTGGACAGCTTGCGGGGCACTCGCTTTTTTGCATTTTCATCGTTTTTTTCTAACGAACGTAGATTTTGGTTTTTGCTTTGCCTACTCGTATTTGGCCGCTCGAGTCTTGCTTGACGCTGACTTCGAGGGTGTACGTTCCCTTTTTCGCGGGCTTGAAGCGGTAGATGTATTTGTATCCGCGAAGGTCGTCATCGTAGGTACCGATGAACTGGACTACGCTCGGATTGTTCCACGACATGTAGTGCTCGGAGGAACCCGAATCCTTGTTCAAGGGATAAGTGACAGTCAGATAGATTTCTTCCCCTGCTTTCATATAAGCCGTGTTAGGGGAGAGGGAGACGGCGATGGTGGGGTTTTCTTTGACTTCGAATTTGTAGAATCCTATACCCTCCCATACTTCTTTTGTCTTTTCATCCTGCATCTTATTGAAAAAGAAAGGCATATACGTTCCCGGTATTTTCGGCGTAAAGTAGCCGGTCGTTACATAAAAGTTTCCTCTGCGTACGGTGCGGACTTGCTCGACTTTTTGCGTGTCATCCACTGAGTTCATGGAGTAAAAGTGAAAATTCCCTTCTTTTGTTATTTCCCCTTTGTAGGGCGTAGTCACGGTAAATTTGATTTTTTGTCCGACGATCAGATTCTTAGACGGGGAGATCACGAAACCAGAATCCACACTTGGAATGACTCCAGGCATGTTGTCTTTGACGCGGATGGTCACGGATGCGTGGCCGACCCATGCTTGCCCTTCTCCATGCATGGAAATGGAATAGTCAAAAGTCTTTTCCCCGATGTATTCCGCTTGGAAAGTCACTCTCGAAACATAATGACCGTCTACGATCTTAGTCTCAGCAGACTCTTTGACATTTGTGAAAAAGGCCTCGTAATAGTCTCCTTTCTTTTCTGTGACAGCTTCGATGGTGATTTCATCATCGAGTTTGGGCTCACCTTCCTCGGATAACACCGTCAGCTTCACCGGCACTTCTATTTTTTCCGCTGCTTGTGCCGGCACGTACGCAAACAGCAAGGCCACCATGAGCAATCCCATCCAGACAGCCCGAATACGAGACAGATTCTTACATGATTCCGCCAACTTTCTCACTCCTTATTTGGAAGATATATCCTAACCATTTTCCCAGCTTTTGCTTGAATCCCCACAGGCATTTGCTATTATTAAAGCAAGTGCTTGTCATAGAAGACAGCGTCAATTGAATACGTTAGTACAAACAGGTCCTTGTTTCTGCGAAATCCTTTTGCAGGAGCAAGGTTAAAAGGGAAGTTTGGTGAAATGCCAACGCGGTCCCGCCACTGTAAGAGAGGAGCCCATCTTCACGGCGTCAGCCATCCACTGCCCAATAGGGAGCGGGAAGGAGAAGAGGGGTGATGATCCTCGAGCCAGGAGACCTGCCTGTTTTTGTGTGTGCACTGATTTCCTTCGGGTCAAAGGAAGAGGTGAGGATCGTTGCTTGATTGCCATCCGCGCTTTGTTTTCCTTTCATGTTTGAGGGAGAACGAAGCGTTTTTTATTTATTGATTTGCGGGAGGATTCACAATGAATAAACAAGACGCCAAACGAGGATTGCTGCTGGTCTATACAGGAGACGGCAAGGGAAAAACAACGGCTGCACTCGGGCTCGCTGTACGGGCTACGGGTCGGGGCAAAAAAGTGCTGATGGTGCAGTTCATCAAGTCGCCGGAACGTACCTACGGGGAAAAGCTCGTCTTTGACAAAATCGGGATTGAGATCGTGCAAAAGGGGATTGGCTTTACCTGGACCAAGACGCCGGAAGAGCATCGCGCTGCCTTGAAGGAAGCGTGGGACTATGCGAAGGAACAGCTGCTCAGCGGCGGCTACGATGTCGTCATTTTCGATGAGCTGAACAACGCGCTGGCCATCGACCGTTTTCCTATTGATGACGTGCTGCCCCTTGCGGATGTGCTGGAGACGATCCAAAGCAGGCCGAAGCATATTCACCTCGTGATTACGGGCCGAAGCGCCAAGCAGGAAATCATGGACATGGCTGATCTGGTGACAGAGATGAAGCCGATCAAGCACTACTACGATGAAGGAATCCCCGCTGTGTTGGGAGTGGAATTCTGATGGGCGTGCTGGAAACCTTCGGGCATGGCGGTGACCTGCTGACAGCGGCTGAGCGGTTTGGCGTGGCCCCAGGCGAGTTCCTCGATTACAGCGCCAACATCAATCCGCTCGGGATGCCGGAGAGTGTCAGACAGATGCTGGTCGATTCGATCGGAGAAGTGACGAGATATCCGGACCCTGGGCACCGTGAGTTTCGTCAGGCTCTGGCTGATCGCCTCGGTTTGCCACAGTCATGGCTGCTGTCTGCAAATGGAGCGGCAGAAGCGATGGCAATCGCGATTCTCGGTCTCGCGCCGCAGACGGTCGGAGTGGTCTATCCGTGTTTTTCCGAATACGCGCAGCTCGCCACCCAGTTCGGCGCACGAGTCGTCGGCTGCTACGGCGTGGAAGAGAATGGATACAAGCCGGATATGGGAGATCTGCATCGATTGTTTGAAGAAGCCGATCTGATCTTCGTAGGCTCACCGAACAATCCGACAGGCGTCTTGTACCAGCAGGATGAGCTCTTGAAAATGGCGGACTGGGCTGAGCAGACGAAGACGTGGCTGGTCGTAGACGAAGCCTTTCTCGACTTTGTGGAGGAGGAGCGGCAGTTTACATTGGCGGATCGGTTAGAAAGCTTTCCGCACGTCATCCTCATGCGATCGATGACCAAGATGTACGCGATACCCGGACTGCGCCTCGGCTACGCGATCGCACATCCCGAGGTGATCGGCCGCATGCGCGAAAAGCAGGTGAGCTGGAGCGTCAATGCATTGGCGCTGCGGGCAGGGGTGCTTTGCCTTGCAGAGCAGTCATACGAGGAAAAGACGCGCGAGTTGATCGCTTTCGAACGTGACTACCTCACCCGGTTTATCCGAGATGAGCTCGGCTGGAAGGTCTGGGCGGGGGAAGCGAACTTTTTGCTGATGCGTTCGCCGGCCTCTAAGACCGCCGAGCAATTGCAAGCGCTCCTCGGCAAAAAAGGAATCCTGATCCGAAGCTGTGCCATGTATCCGGGCTTGACTGCGCATGATGTGCGGATCGCCGTCCGCGGTCCAAAGGAAAATGAACGGCTGGTGAAAGCCCTGCGCGATGTCTGGTGCGACGGGAGGTGGGCGTAAGTGAGTCTGATCCTGGTGACAGGAGGCGTACGCTCCGGAAAAAGCCGCTTTGCGGAGGAACTGGCCGAGAAGACGAGCGGTTCCGTGATCTACGTAGCGACAGGGGAAGCATGGGACGAAGAGATGACGGCGAGGATCGAGAAGCATCAGGCCCGCCGACCCGCTCATTGGGGATGTGTCGAGGCTTTTGGTCAGCTCGCCGACGTGCGTGCCGCCAGTGCCGGTTATGAGGTGGTGCTGGTCGATTGCCTCTCCACGTGGGTGAGCAACCGGTTGATGAGCGTGCCGGAGCCAGAATGGAGAAGCGAATCGATTACACAGGAAATCGTGCGGGATGCGAAAGAATGGTTGGCGGGCGTGGCCGAAGCTGGACAAAGCCAAACCGTCATTGCCGTCACCAGCGAGGTCGGATTGGGCGGAGTCGCGATGAGCAGGCTGGGGCGCTGGTTTGCCGATGTGCTGGGGGATGTCAATCAGCTGACAGCTCGGCAGGCTGATACGGTCTATGCCATTATGGCCGGAATTCCCTGGAGGATCAAGGGATGAGCGCGCTGTGGCATGCGATATCGTTTTTTACGAGAATCCCGGTGCCGTGGCTAAAGCCTTCGGAGACGGCATGGAAAAAGAGCGTCAACTGGTATCCGGCAGTGGGCATTGTCATCGGGCTGTTGCTATGTGCCATTAACCAAGCAGCCCTTTACTTGTTCAGCCCTCTGCTGGCTGCCGTGTTGACGCTCGGGATATGGGTGTACATCACAGGTGGCCTTCATCTGGACGGTTGGATGGATCTGGCAGACGGTCTGGGCAGCAGTCGTCCCCGCGAGCAGGTCTTGGCGATCATGAAGGACAGCCGAGTCGGAGCAATGGGGGTACTGGCGGCCATCCTGCTACTGCTGCTCAAAGCGGCTTCCCTGGCTGAGCTGGCTCGCTTGGAGTGGGCACTGCTGCTCCTCGTGCCGTTCGCAGCGAGGACGCATGTACTCCTCGCGATCCGCTTTTGGCCGTACATATCCGCTGAGAAAGGCATCGGGAGGGGCATCAGTGAAGGACTGTCCTCCCTGTCGATCTGGCTCGGTTACGCCGTCTTGCTTGCTGCGGGCTGGCTGCTCGGCGGGTGGGCAGCGGTGGCTGCGATCGCGGTGTCGCTGCTGTTTGCTCTGTGGTTTTCACGCGAGGTGGCAGGCAAGCTCGGCGGTCTTAACGGAGACTGCTATGGAGCGGTGATCGAGAGCAGCGAGGCGGTCATGCTGCTCGTCCTCGCTGGGAGCTGGTGGGCATGAGATGGCTTTGGATACGCCATGGCGAGACGGATATGAATCGGCAAAAGCGGTATTTGGGACATAGCGATGTTGCTTTGAATGAGACGGGCCTGCGTGAGGCCGGCGAGCTGGCAAAACGGTTGGCACGCGTGGGAGAGACTCCTGTTACGCTCTATTCCAGTGATTTGCGGCGTTGCGTGCAGACGGCAGAGCCCCTAGCGGCTGGCTGGAAAGTCCCGCTGGTGACCGTACCCGCACTGCGCGAGCTGTCCTTTGGGGATTGGGAGCTCTTTACATACGAACAGTTGATGGAAAAGGATAACGAACGAGCCACGCGCTGGTACGCCGATCCGTTCACGTACGCACCGCCAAACGGAGAAAGTCTGCGTGAGCTAGGCGGGCGCGTGGATCAATGGCTGCGCGGATTGCTGAAGGGGATGGATTCGGGTGAGCCGGCCGGCACGGCAGTTATCGTTACACACGGCGGCGTCATCCGCTGGTTCCAGGCGGAGTGGCTTATGCAGGATCCCAGCCGCTACTGGCAGACAGAAGGCTTGAAGAACGGAGAGGTCCTTGTCGTGGAATGGGACGGACAACGCTTTCGAAAGCAATCTCTGACGAACGAGAGAGGATCATGATGAACGAGGCATTGATATTGGGAGCGGCTTACCTGATCGACCGTGTGGTGGGTGAACCGCGGGGGCTGACGCATCCGGTCGTCATCATCGGCTGGTGGATTACGCGGCTGGAGCGCGTCATCCGCACCCTCATCAAGAGGGAAGAGCATTTGAAAATTGCCGGACTGCTGTTTCCACTCTTGATCGTATCCGGCAGCTACCTTGCCGTATGGCTGATCGTGTGGGCGGCGGCGCGGGTTCATCCGCTGCTTGGCTGGGTGCTGAGTGCCTGGCTGATATCGACGACGATCGCGACCAAAGGCTTGGCGGACGCAGGGCTTGAGATTGCGAGACATCTGGCGGTTGGCGACTTCACGCAGGCGAGGCGTTCGCTATCCATGGTGGTCGGCCGCGACACCGAACGTTTGGATGAATCGGACATTTGCCGGGGAGCGGTGGAAACGGTAGCGGAAAACATCGTGGACGCGATCGTCTCTCCCCTGATTTACGCGGCCATAGGAGGGGCACCTCTGGCGATGGCCTATCGGGCAGCCAACACGCTGGACTCGATGGTGGGCTACAAAAATGAAAAGTACCAAAATCTCGGCTGGGCGTCCGCCCGCTTTGACGACGTGCTGAACTACATTCCCGCCCGGCTCACTGCGCTCTTGCTGGTTATCGCGAGCAAGCTTGCGCAGCTGGATTATCAGCAGTGCTGGGCGATGATCCGCCGTGACGCGCATCTGCATCCGAGCCCCAACAGCGGCTTGCCGGAAGCTGGTGTCGCAGGGGCGCTGGGGGTGCAGCTCGGCGGGCTGAATTTCTATCAGGGAGTTCCGTCGGATCGGGCCAGAATGGGCGATGCCCACAGACCGCTGCGTTCGGGGGATATCCAGTCGACAGTCCGGTTGATGTACCTGGTTTCCTTGCTATGCCTCATCGTCTGCATGGCGATTGCCGTCACGCTGGGGTAGTGTGGATCAACATAGAATCGATTGTAGCGAAAAAGGGATCACTGGCAGGTGAAAAGCTCGCCAGTGGAGAGGAGGGGCCGTATGAGCGGCAAGTTGTTTGTGATCGGGTTTGGCCCAGGAAGTTTTGAACACATCACGAAACGGGCGCGGGAAGCGATTCAGGAGTCTGATGTCATCATTGGCTACTCGACGTATGTGGATCTGATTCGGGAGCTGTTGACGGATCAGGAGGTGGTCAGTACCGGGATGACGGAAGAGGTGGCTCGTGCACGTGAGGCTGTGCGACAAGCGGAAGAGGAAGGCAAGAAAGTAGCCGTGATCTCCAGTGGCGACGCTGGCGTATACGGCATGGCAGGTCTCGTCTACGAAGTCTTGGTGGAAAAAGGCTGGACGGAAGCGAACGGAGTCCCGATCGAGATCGTTCCGGGAATCTCTGCGATCAACTCCTGTGGAGCGATCCTGGGTGCGCCGATCATGCACGATGCCTGCACCATCAGCTTGAGCGACCACTTGACGCCGTGGGAGCTGATCGCCCGCCGGATTGATGCGGCCGGGATGGCGGATTTCGTCATCGCCCTCTACAACCCTCGCAGCGGAAGGCGCACTCGTCAGATCGTGGAGGCTCAGCGCATCCTGCTGCAATACCGCTCGCCGGATACGCCGGTCGGGATCGTAAAGAGTGCGTTCCGTGAACGGGAGCATGTCGTAGTCACTACGCTGGCGCAAATGCTGGAGCATGACATCGGGATGCTGACAACCGTGATTATCGGCAACTCGTCCACGTTTGTCTACGACGGCAAAATGATTACGCCGCGCGGTTACCAGCGCAAGTACACGTTGTCCGCGGATGAGCAGCCGCTGAAGCCGCACCAGCGACTGCGGGTGGAAAATGAGCCGTGGTCGCTGGAGGCAACAGAGGAGGCAGAGACGAGGGCAGAAGCGTCCGTCTCGATCGCAGCCGCTTCGCCAGTCCGCGAACAAAACAGCGGTGCATCGGTGACGATTGCGCCAACTGCAGGCGGACCAGTCGCCTCCACTCTAGCAGACTCGACTTCGGCAGCGACGGCGGTTCTAGAAGCGCCGACAGCTCCTGAGCCGAAGCAATCCCCGCTGGACTGGGCGGTGCAAGCACTGACCATCGCCAACGAGGCCAAGGGAATCGTCACGCCGCAGACCGCGAGTCCTGCAGCGCGTACGGCATCCTCCTTTGTTCCGGAGATGATCTTCGAATGCGCGGTCAGCCCGGGTGTTGCCAATAAAAAAATCACGCCGCAGCAAATGATGACTCTGGCTGAAGTGGCGGGAGAAAAAGGCGAGCTCGAGTATACGCCGCACCACCAGA
Source organism: Brevibacillus choshinensis (assembly GCF_016811915.1). Classification (NCBI taxonomy): domain Bacteria; kingdom Bacillati; phylum Bacillota; class Bacilli; order Caryophanales; family Paenibacillaceae; genus Brevibacillus; species Brevibacillus choshinensis. The sequence goes on from NZ_CP069127.1 coordinate 1,234,460, forward strand.
TCATCCTGCGCGTTCCGACGGCAAATCCGGACAGGATCACAACGAAGCTTCGTCAGCTCGGACTGATTTTGAGTCCGATCGGGGACGTAGTGCAGGTCAAGGCTTGCGATTTTTGCGATGGCGAGAAAAAGGACGGGATTCCGTTTGCAGAAGAGCTGCACCAAAAGCTCGGCGGCAAGGAAATGCCCAAAGAGCTGAAAATCGGCTTCAATGGCTGCGGAATGGCTTGCTATGGAGCAGTCAAGGAAGACATCGGGATCGTGTTCCGAAAAGGCAAATTCGACCTGTTCCTTGGAGCCAAGACAGTAGGACGCAACGCGCATGCAGGCATTCCGGTCGCCGAAGGTATCCCGAAGGAAGAGATCGTCTCCGTGGTGGAGCGCATCGTGACACGCTTCAAACAGGAAGCCTTCCCGAACGAGCGATTCCATAAGTTCTTCCAACGCGTAGGTGAGCTGGAAGGCTACGCTTGGCGCGAACCGGCGAAAGCAGAAATCGAAAACGCTGCCTGCGGCGACTAAGCTCAAACCGATAAACGAATTCGGATAGACAGGGAAAGCGGTAGCGCTGACCTTTTGCCATACAACAAAACAGATTCCAGGAGGAGATTACATGGACGCAGTATTATTTGTCGGACACGGAAGCAAAGATCCAGAGGGCAATGAAGAGATTCGGCAGTTTGTCAATTCGCTCGCACCAGAGCTGGATGTACCGATCATTGAGACATGCTTTTTGGAGTTCGAACGCCCTGATATGCTGCAAGGGCTGAACACCTGCGTCAAACGGGGAGCGACGCGTGTAGCCGTCATCCCGATCATCCTGTTCTCGGCAGGACACGCGAAAATCCACATTCCAGCGGCAATCGACGAGGCGAAGGAGCTGCATCCACACGTACAGTTCATCTACGGACGCCCGATCGGCATTCACGATGAGGTCATCAACATCCTGACCACGCGGATGAACGACGCTGGCTTTGCATCCGGCGAAGAGCACGAAGACTTGGCCGTTCTCGTCATTGGACGCGGCAGCAGCGATGCGGATGCCAACAGCGATATTTACAAAATGTCCCGACTGTTCTGGGAGCGCTACAAGGCGAAGTGGGTTGAAACGGCCTTTATGGGCGTGACCTATCCGCTGTATGACGAAGGGATCGAGCGCTGCCTGAAGCTGGGTGCCCGCCATGTCGTGGTGCTGCCGTACTTCCTGTTTACCGGCGTGCTGATCAAGCGGATGAGCGACCAGCTGGAGCAGTTCCGCGCGAAATACCCGGAAGCTCAGTTCACGATGGCCGAGTATTTCGGGTTCCATCCCTTGCTGAAGGAAGTACTCAAGGACCGCGTGGAAGAAGCCTTGCACGGCGAGGTCAAGCTGAATTGCGACACCTGTCAGTACCGCCTGGCCGCGATGGAGCACATCGATCATCACCATCACCACCACGATGACGAGCACGGACATCACCACCATCATGGACATCATCATCACCACCATGTGCACGATCATGACCACGACCATGAGCACGATCATGACCATGACCATGATCACAAGCACGACCACGTGACCAAGTAGGAGGTACGCCACATGATTCTCGTATTGGCTGGAACGAGCGATGCGCGTGAGCTGGCACTGTTGATGAAGCAAGCGGGCTACGAGCTGCTCACGACAGTGGTGACGGACAACGCTGCCAAAAGCATGGAGGAAGCGGGTGTCCCCGTTCAGGTAGGCCGATTGACCGCAGATGACATGCAAGCGCTGATCGCGGCAAAGGGAGTGCGGGCAGTCGTGGACGCCAGTCATCCGTTTGCGGAGGAAGCCTCGAAAAATGCGATGGCTGGGGCGAAGGCAGCGGACGTTCCTTACATCCGCTACGAGCGGGAGAGCCTCTCTGCACCGGGCAGCGAAAAGCTGATCATGGTGGACGACTACGTGCAGGCGGCTGAGCTGGCCGCTGACAAGCGCGGTGTCATCATGCTGACGACAGGGAGCAAGACCCTAAAGACGTTTACGGACCGCCTCTTGGGACTGCCGGACACGACGCTGGTGGCGAGAATGCTGCCGCGTCTCGACAATATGCAAAAATGCGAAGAGCTGGGCCTCGAGCAGAAAAACATCGTTGCGATGCAAGGTCCTTTTTCCAAAGAGCTGAACAAAGCGCTCTACGACCATTACGGTGTGACGCTGATGATTACCAAAGAAAGCGGCAAGGTAGGCGCTTTTGATGAAAAAGTGGAGGCCGCGCTCGAAATGGGGATCGAAACGATCGTCATCGGCCGTCCACAGATCGATTACGGCACCAAGTTCTCCGATTACGGAAGTGTGCTCGACCAACTGAACCTAGTAACGGGAGGAATCTAACCATGGATTTTCGTACGGAATTCAAGCCAATGACGGTACAGCCGCAAGAAATCGAAGACCTGAGCTTCCAGATCATCGCGGATGAGCTGGGAGAGCATCCGTTTACCGACGAGCAGTTCCCAGTCGTGCAGCGCGTCATCCACGCATCCGCAGACTTCGATCTCGGGCGGAGCCTGGTGTTCCACAAGGATGCCGTTCAAGCAGGGATCGCCGCCATTCGCAGCGGCAAGAAAGTCGTGGCAGACGTACAGATGGTGCAGGTCGGCATCAGCAAAAACCGCATCGAGAAATTTGGCGGAGAAGTCAATGTATACATCTCTGACCGCGATGTCATGGAGGAAGCAAAGCGCCTCAACACCACTCGTGCGATCATTTCCATGCGCAAGGCGATTAAAGAAGCGGAAGGCGGCATCTACTGCATCGGGAATGCGCCGACAGCCCTGCTCGAGCTGATCCGCTTGGTGAAGGAAGGAGAAGCTGCGCCTGGTCTCGTCATCGGAATGCCAGTCGGATTCGTATCCGCGGCAGAGTCCAAGGAAGAGCTGGCGAAGCTGGACATTCCGTTCATCACCAACATCGGGCGCAAAGGCGGAAGTCCGGTGACCGTAGCGGCGCTGAATGCGATCTCCATCATGGCGGAACGGTTGGGATAAATCCATGGCGGCCAAAGCAGCGACGGAAGAAAAAGAGGCAAAACCGCTACGCCACGGATATACAACGGGATCATGCGCAACGGCGACGACGAAGGCTGCTTTGATCGCGCTGATCACCCAAGAGCCGCAGAGGGAAGTGACGATTCGCCTGCCGATCGGCGAAGAGGTGACGTTTCAGCTGGAGAGCTGCGAATTCACGGAAGCCACAGCGACGTCATCCACGATCAAGGACGGAGGAGACGACCCGGATGCCACGCACGGTGCCCTGATTATCAGCACGGTGGAGTGGCTGGATGAACCAGGCATTATCTTGGACGGGGGAGTCGGGGTAGGACGGGTGACCAAGCCGGGTCTCCCTGTCCCCATCGGAGAGGCAGCGATCAATCCCGTTCCCCGCAAAATGATCCGGGAAGCTGCTCAGGATGTGCTCGATCAGTTCGAAGTCGAACGAGGGATCAAGATCGTGATCTCCGTGCCGGCTGGCGAAGAGATCGCAAAGAAAACGTTGAATGGAAGACTCGGCATTCTCGGCGGCATCTCCATTTTGGGGACGCGCGGAATCGTGGTGCCGTTTTCCACTTCGGCTTATAAGGCGAGCGTGGCGCAGGCTGTCAACGTCGCCAAGGAGGCTGGGTGTGAGCATATCGTCCTCTCCACAGGAGGCAAGACCGAGAACTACGGGATTGAGATGTACCCGCAGCTCTCCGAGGAAGCCTTTGTGGAGATGGGCGATTTCGTCGGTTTTTCCCTGCAGCAATGCAAGCGTAAGGGAATGAAAAAGGTGACGCTCGTCGGGATGATGGGCAAATTCTCCAAGGTCGCGCAGGGTGTCATGATGGTGCATTCCAAAAGTGCTCCGGTCGACTTTGGCTTTCTCGCCCAAATGGCAGAACAGGCAGGAGCATCCGAAGAGCTGCTCACCCAGATCCGAGAGGCGAATACGGCTGCGCAGGTGGGCGATCTGATGGCGGACACGCCGGCCTTCTTTGAAATCATGTGTGAAAATTGCTGCCGTGCCGCGCTAAAGGAAGTGGGGGGCGGTATCGAAGTGGAGACCGTGATCATTACGATGAAAGGGTCCCTGTTGGGAAAGGTGACGATCAATGACACAGACCATGAAAGTGATCGGGATCGGGGATGACGGACAGCAGAGCCTGCTGCCGTCGTACCGTTCATGGATAGAAGAAAGTGAACTGCTGGTAGGCGGGGAGAGACACCTGTCCTTTTTTCCCGAGTACGAGGGGGAAAAGCGAGTACTGAAGGGTGGGCTCACGGCGCTGGTGGAAGAGCTGCGCAGCGAGACGAGAAAGACGGTGATTCTCGCATCAGGAGACCCGCTGTTTTATGGAATCGGCAGTCTGCTCGCGAAAAAGCTGAACGTGGAAATCTACCCGCATCACAGCTCGATCCAGCTGGCCTTCGCCAAAATGGGTGAAGCGTGGCAGGACGCCGCGCTGATGAGCGTGCACGGCCGCAGCATCAAGGGGCTGGCGCAGCGCATCGACGGCAAGGAAAAGGTGGCGCTGTTGACGGATGCGCAAAATAGTCCTGCTGCGATTGCAAACTATCTGCTGTCGTTTGGCATGACGGAGTACGACGCGTTCGTGGCGGAAAACCTGGGGAGCGACGAGGAGAAGACTGGCTGGTACACGCTGGATGAGATGGCGGACGGCGTCTTTTCCGATCTGAATGTCGTCATCCTGAAAAAACGCCGCGAAAGCCCTATCTGGCCATTTGGCATCGCAGACGAGGAATTCTCCCAGCGCAAGCCGGACAAGGGTCTCATCACGAAAAAAGAAGTGCGCATCCTGAGCATCGCGCAGCTGCAGCTGCACGCAAAAAGCATCGTGTGGGACATCGGCACCTGCACAGGCTCAGTAGCGATCGAAGCGGCGCGCATCGCAAGGGAAGGCGAAGTATACGGTGTAGAGAAAAACGCGGACGACCTGGAAAACTGCCGCCGGAATATGGCCAAGTTTCGCACGGATCTGACGGTGGTGCATGCTCGGGCACCGCACGGTTTGGACCAGTTCCCGGACCCGGACGCTGTGTTCATCGGGGGCAGCGGGGGAGAGCTTCGCGAGCTGTTGAACATTTGCTGCACACGCCTGCGTCCAAACGGTCGGATCGTGGTGAACGCCGCTACGATCGAGACCCTGTACGAGGCGACACAGGCATTTGCAGCAGAGGGCTTTGAGACGTCCGTCACGCTTGCGCAGCTCTCGCGCAGCAAGCCGATTTTGTCGCTGACTCGCTTTGAAGCGCTGAATCCGATCTACATCATCACAGCATGGGCCAAAAGGGCCGAGGAAGAAAAAGGAGGAGACAGCAAGTGACCAAGATCGGAACCTTGTACGGACTGGGAGTAGGTCCCGGAGATCCGGAGCTGATTACAGTAAAAGCATTTCGTCTGCTGCAGCAATCGCCGGTGATTGCCTACCCGAAAAAGCGGATGGGCAGCAAAAGCTACGCCCACCAAATCGCGGAGATGTATGTGCAGCCTGCTGCCACCAATAAGGAAATGCTCGGGCTCGTATTCCCGATGACACGCGATCCGGAAATTTTGGAGCGCGAATGGAACAACACGGTTGAGCTGGTCTGGGAGCGTCTCTCCGAGGGCAAGGACGTAGCGTTCGTCACAGAGGGAGATCCGATGTTCTACAGCACCTTTATTCACATGATGCGCGTGATGCAACAGGAGCACCCGGAAGTGCCGATCATCACCGTACCTGGCGTCTCCTCGTTCCTCGGTGCGGCGTCCCGCTTCAATCTGCCGCTGGCGGACGGAGACGAGCAGATCGGGATCATCCCGGCGACAGAAGACAAGGAAGCGATGCGACGCGCAATCGAGTCGCATGATTGCGTCATCTTCCTGAAAGTGGCCAAGGTGCTGCCGATGGTCATCGGCCTGTTGAAAGAGATGGGGCTGGTGGACAAAGCCGCAGTTGCGACAAAAGTGACCTCTTCGGAGGAAATGGTATGGACGGATGTTCGGGAGCTGGAGCGCGCGGAGCTCAGCTATCTTACCTTGATGGTGGTGAAAAAATCATGAAGCTTTACATCGTAGGCGCAGGCCCCGGCGATCCCGATTTGATTACAGTAAAAGGCTTGAAGCTCTTGCAGAAGGCAGACGTGATCCTCTACACCGATTCTCTCGTCAATGAGGATCTGGTAGCGCTGGGCAATCCGGACGCAGAGGTGCTGCAGAGCTCCGGCATGGCTTTGGAAGAAATGGTAGAGCTGATGGTAGATCGCGTGAGCCAAGGAAAGACGGTCGTGCGGTTGCAGACAGGAGATCCGTCCGTGTACGGAGCGATTATGGAACAGATCGCGCTCTTGAAAGCGGCTGGAGTCGAAGTGGAAATCATCCCAGGTGTGAGCTCGGTATTCGCGGCTGCGGCAGCAGTAGGCGCAGAGCTGACCATCCCTGAGCTGACACAGACGCTGATCCTGACCCGTGCAGAGGGTCGCACACCCGTCCCTGAACGGGAAAAGCTGCGCGCGCTGGCGGAGCATCACAGCACATTGGCGCTGTATTTGAGCGCGACCTTGACGAAAAAAGTGGTGCGCGAGCTGGTAGAGGCAGGCTGGAGCGAGGATACGCCAGTCGCAGTCGTACAACGCGCGAGCTGGCCGGATCAGTTCATCCTGCGCACGACGCTGAAAAACCTCGATGAAGACATGGGCAAAAACGGAATCCGCAAGCATGCGATGATCCTGGCAGGCTGGGCGCTCGATCCGCACATTCACGAGAAAAACGAGCAGTACCGCTCGAAGCTGTATGACAAAACCTTCACGCACGGGTACAGAAAAGGTGTGAAAGAGTAATGGTCATTGAACTGAAAGAGGGAGAAATCCCGGAAATTCAGCAGCGCGGGGAGTACGCTATCGTCGCGATCACCAAGCATGGGGTAGAGATGGCACGCGACCTCGCCCTTAAGTTTCCGGGGACGGATCTGTATTACATGAGCAAGTTTGCCCGCGGGGATGAAGAGTCTCGGGGAATCCAGCTGTTCACGAACAGCGTGCGGATGCTGTTTCCTGCCCTCTGGCCTGCCTATAAAGGTCTAATTATCATTATTTCACTGGGAGCCGTCATTCGGATGATCGCTCCTTTGCTGGAGGACAAGAAGAAAGATCCGGGCGTCGTCGTAGTCGATGATCGCGGAGAAAACGTCATCAGCGTGCTGTCCGGGCATCTCGGCGGTGCGAACGAGCTGGCTCGCGAGGTAGCCGCAGTCATGGGAGCGCGTCCGATTATTACAACGGCCTCAGATGTGCAGAAGACGATTCCAGTCGATTTGTTTGGCCGCCGTTTCGGCTGGGAGTGGGATTCGGCTGAAAAGCTCACGCCGGTCAGCGCGTCCGTGGTAAACGAAGAGCGCGTGGCTGTCGTCAATGAATCTGGGGAGCGGGACTGGTGGATGCACGATACCCCGATGCCTCCGTCCATTCAAGAGTACGGGTCCATTGCGGATGCACAGGCAGCCGAGCCGCAAGCGGCGCTGGTTGTCACACACAGACTACTGGGGCCAGAAGAGCAATCCATCCTGGACAACGGTGTACTGTACCGTCCAAAGGTGATCGTGCTCGGCATGGGCTGCAACCGCGGAACGTCTGCAGAAGAGATCGAAGCGGTAATCAAGGAAACGTTGGATGAGCTGCAGTTCTCGATCAAGAGCGTGAAGGCGCTCGCCACCATCGAGCTGAAAAAGGACGAAGCGGGACTAATCGCCGTTTGCGAAAAATACGGCTGGCCGTTTGTCTGGTATTCACCAGAGCAGCTGAATCAGGTGCAGATCGAAGACCCTTCGGAGGCTGTCTATAAATTCACCGGTGCCTATGGCGTGAGCGAACCTGCAGCCAAGCTGTACGCAGGCGTAGACCAGCTGGTACTCACCAAGAAAAAGTCAGGAAATACGACCATTTCTGTCGGCTTGATGCCGTATCGGGAGGAGGGGCGCACATGAGTGAAAGCCGTCGCATTGTCATCGCCGGAACCGGCAGCGGAGCGGGAAAAACGACCGTCACCATCGGACTGATGGCAGCGCTGAAACGCAAAGGACACGTCGTGCAAGGTTTCAAATGCGGTCCGGACTACATCGACCCCACCTACCACACGGCAGTCACAGGGAGAGCCTCCCGCAATCTGGACAGCTTCATGCTCTCTCATGACACGGTCAAGGAGATTTTCGTGCGCGGATCGAGGGGCGCGGACATTTCCATCATCGAAGGTGTGATGGGGATGTATGACGGCAAGGAAGCGACCAGCGACAAGGGGAGCACGGCGGAGATCAGCATTTTGACGGGCTCGCCTGTCCTGCTCGTGGTCAACTGCCAGAGCATGGCGCGCAGTGCGGCAGCGATCGTCAAAGGCTTTCAGCTCTTGAATCCAGCGGCGCGAATCGTCGGCGTCATCGCCAACAAGGTCGGCAGCGAAGGGCATCACAAAATCGTGAAGGCTGCCATCGAGCAGGAGTGCGGGATTCCGGTAGTCGGTTACTTGAAGCGGGAAAACGAGCTGGAGATTCCAGAGCGCCATCTTGGCTTGGTTCCTTCCGTTGAACGTGGAGAACTGACTCCCTTGTTTGATAAGCTGGCAGATCTGATCGGTGAAACGGTAGACCTGGAGCTGATATGGGAGCTGGCAAAAGCGGAGGAGCTGCAGGCAGAGCCAAAGCTGTTTGCTCCCGAGCGTGTGACCGGCACACAAAATCGTGTGACCGGCACGCAAAGTCGCGTGACCTTAGCCATAGCCAAGGACCCGGCATTCCATTTTTACTATCCGGAAAATCTGGAGCTGCTGGAAGCGTACGGCGCCAAGCTGCGCTATTTCTCTCCGCTCGCGGGCGAGACGGTGCCAGCGGAGGTGGACGGATTGTACATCGGGGGCGGCTTCCCGGAGGAGTTTGCTTCCGAGCTTTCGCAAAATCAAGCTGTGAAAGAATCGTTCCGAGCTGCGATCCAAAGCGGGCTGCCAACCTTGGCCGAATGCGGGGGATTCATGTTTTTGACAGAAGCGATCGTTACGACAGAGGGCGACTGCTATCCGATGGTGGGGCTCATTCCAGGCAAAGTGACCATGCAAAAAAAGCTGGCCGCATTGGGCTATCGCGAGGTGCGTGGAAAAGAAGGAAACTTCCTGCTCGGTCCCGAGGAGCAGGCAAAAGGGCATGAATTCCACTACTCGACTTACTCTACGGATGCAGAGCTGCCGCATGCCTACGAGACAAAAGGCTTGCGCGGGACCAAGTCTGAGGGCTACGTGCAGGGGAATCTGGTCGCAGGCTATACGCACTTGCATTTCGGCTCGAATCCTGAGCTGGTCAAGCGCTGGATTGAACGCTGCGTGGAGGTGGGCGCGCGTGCCTAAAGCCCTCCCGTTGATGATTCAGGGAACGAGCTCAGATGCAGGGAAAAGCGCCATCGCGACCGCCTTTTGCCGAATCTTCGCCCAGGCTGGGCACAAGACAGCTCCTTTCAAATCGCAAAACATGGCGCTCAACTCCTACGTGACGATCGATGGCAAGGAAATCGGACGGGCACAGGGCGTCCAGGCAGAAGCGGCAGGAGTGCTCGCCACGACGGATATGAACCCGATCCTGATCAAACCGACGCGGGATTCCGAATCGCAGATCGTGGTCAACGGGGAGCCGTACGGAAATATGAAGGCGATGGCGTATCGGAGCGATTTTTACGACCAAGGCTTGCGGATCATCCAAGAGTCCTATGCTCGGCTCGCCGAGAGCTACGAACGGGTCGTGATTGAGGGAGCGGGCAGTCCGGCAGAGGTGAATCTGAATGACCGCGAGCTGGTCAACATGCGCGTGGCGCGCCTGACCAATGCACCCGTCATCCTGGTGGCGGATATCGAGAGGGGCGGTGTCTTTGCCAGTCTGGTGGGGACACTTCAGCTGCTTCCGCCCGAAGATCGGGACCGGGTGATCGGGGTCATCATCAACCGTTTTCGCGGAGACTTGACGCTCTTGCAGTCAGGCTTGGATTGGTTTGAAGAGTATACAGGAAAGCCCGTGCTCGGGGTCGTTCCTTTCATTCCGGATTTGTGGATCGATGCGGAAGACTCTCTCATCCTGCATCGGTACCAGGGGCAGCAGGAGACAGCGCGCGACATTGATATCGCCGTGATACGCTACCCGCGCATTTCCAACTTTACGGACGTGGACCCGTTTTTTGTGGAGCCGGATTGCCGCATGCGCTTTGTCAGTCGGCTGGAAGAACTGGGACACCCAGACTTGATCGTCCTGCCGGGCAGTAAAAACACGCTGGAGGACCTGCAGTTTTTACGGGAAACCGGACTGGCAGAGTGGATACGTGAGCTGCATCGCGAAGGAAAGGCTTACGTGGTGGGGCTGTGCGGCGGCTATCAAATGCTGGGTGAATCCATTCATGATCCGGATGGGGTGGAGTCTCCGCTGCGAGAAATGGCAGGGCTTGGCTTGATTCCGATGGTGACGACGATGGAGCAGCGAAAGACGACGGTGCAATCTCGCGGTACAGCCAGTTTTGCGGGTGTGCAGCTAGACCTGGTAGGCTATGAGATTCACATGGGGCAATCGGTCTTTGCAGAGAACGACGCGCCGTTTATCCAGCTCGAAAATCGCTCGGATGGCTACTGCGCGCAGGAACGTCAGTTGATCGGAACATATTTCCACGGACTGTTCCACAATGATGATTTTCGCACGCTGCTGCTCAATGCCATTCGGGAAAAGAAGGGACTTCCTCCGATGACGGATCGGCCATCCTTTGTCGCACTGAGGGAGCAAGGGTACGATTTGCTAGCCGATACCGTTCGCCGGCACGTAAACATTGGGGCTATCGAGGAGCAAATGAGGCTTTACCAGGAAAATGAGGTGCATGCAGGATGACAGACTTGGAAAAACAACTCGGCATGATTGAACCGCTCAACCGGGAGGCGGCAGAGCAGACCAGACAGCACGTCGACCAGCTGACCAAACCGCTTGGCAGCTTGGGGCGTCTGGAGACGCTTGCCGTGGAATTGGCTGCGATGACAGGGGAGACATTTCCTGTCGTGACCCCGCCTGGCGTCATCGTCTTTGCGGCAGATCACGGCGTAGCGAGGGAAGGCGTATCGGCTTACCCGCAGGAAGTAACGGCGCAAATGCTGCTGAACCTGACGAATGGCGGAGCGGGGATCAATGTGTTTGCTCGGCAGATCGGTGCGCTGCAAAAGTTCGTGGATGTAGGCGTAGCTGTAGAGGTGGATGCTCCGGGTGTCAGCAAGAAACGCATCAAGGCGTCATCGGGCAATATCCTGCGGGAAGCAGCCATGACGCGCGAGGAAGCGGAGCGCTCCATCCAGATCGGCATCGAGTCCGCCCATGAGATCGTAGCTGAGGGAGCGAAGGTGCTGATTGTCGGGGAGGTAGGCATCGGCAACACAACAGCGAGCAGTGCCATCCTGTCTGCCCTGACTGGAGCTGACCCGGATGAGATCGTCGGTCGTGGAACAGGCCTGACGGATGAGGGCTGGCAGCGCAAAAAAGCAGTGGTGAGAGAAGCGCTCGCCCTGCACCGCCCGGACGCTGCCGACCCGATCGACGTGCTGGCGAAAGTGGGCGGAATGGAAATTGGCGCAATGGCTGGGGCTGTCATCGGAGCGGCATCCCGTCGTGTTCCCATCCTGCTGGACGGCTTCATCGCTACGGTAGCGGCGCTTCTTGCCGTGCGATTGCAACCGGCAGCGGCGGATTATTTGATCGGCGGCCACCGATCGCAGGAGCCGGGACACGCATTTGTGCTGAAGGCTCTCGGCAAAGAGCCTCTGCTCGACCTGAATTTGCGGTTGGGCGAAGGAAGCGGCGCCGCACTGGCGTTCCCGATCGTCGAAGCTTCCACGCGAATGGTGAGAGAGATGGCGACTTTTGCATCCGCTGGGGTAAGCGATCGATGAGCCGGGCGGGGAAAGTATTCTTGGTCGGAGCAGGTCCCGGAGATCCCAAGCTGATTACCGTCAAAGGGATGGAGTGCTTGCAGAAGGCAGATGTGGTCGTCTACGATCGCCTGGCGAATCCAGCGCTGCTCGAGTATGCGCCGCAGACAGCGGAGCGCATCTACTGCGGCAAGCTCCCGGATAACCATACGCTGCAGCAGGAGCGAATCAACGAGCTGCTCGCGGAAAAGGCACTGGAAGGCCATGTCGTCGTGCGTTTGAAAGGCGGAGACCCGTGTGTGTTCGGTCGTGTAGGAGAGGAAGCCGAGCATTTGGCAGAGCGCGGAATTCCGTTTGAGATCGTGCCGGGAGTCACAGCGGGAATTGCAGCCCCCGCCTACGCAGGCATTCCTGTGACGCATCGGGAGCACGGCTCTTCCTATGCCGTCGTGACCGGACATTTGCGCGAAGACAAACCGGAGCTGGCGACCGAGAAGTGGCGAGCGCTGGCAACGGGCATCGATACAGTCGCTTTTTACATGGGTGTCGCCAACCTGTCGATGATCCGCGAGCAGCTGATCCGGCACGGACGTGATCCGCTGACACCTGTTGCGATCATCTCGTGGGGCACGCTGCCGCAGCAGGTGACGCTGACAGGGACACTCGCAGACATCGAGGAGCGGTTGGCGGAAAACCGTCAGGTCACGAATCCGGCGATCATTTTGGTAGGCGGCGTGGTACAATTGCGGGACAAGATCAGCTGGTTCGAATCGACTCTTTCGCCAGCAAACACGCTGTGAGCTTACGGATTGCCAAACCAAAAGATGGAGAGGAGCGATGGGCTTTGCGCCACTATCCCATGATGGTTGCCCTGCATCAAAAACGTTGTTTGGTCGTCGGTGGCGGGCAGGTAGCGGAGCGGAAAATACAGAGCTTGCTCGATACGGGTGCAGATGTAACCGTCATCGCTCCGTCTTGCACGGCGAAGCTGGAGGCATGGTCGGGAGAAGGGCTGATCGACATCGCGCGACGCCCCTTTGAACAAGAAGACGTGGTCCATGCGGTGCTGATCATCGCGGCGACCGACGATCCCGAGGTGAATCTGGCCGTGCATGCGGCATGTCAGCCCCATCAGTGGGTCAACATCGTGGATCGGCCTGATCTCTGCACCTTTACCGTGCCCGCGGTGGTGGAGCGTGGCGACATGCAGATCGCCATTTCCACAGGGGGCAATAACCCGGGCTTGGCAAAAAAGCTGCGGCGACAGCTGGAGGAATGGTTTGGCCCGGAATACGGGGCATACACGCAGTTTCTCGGAGACGTGAGGCAGCGAGTCCTTCGCTCGAATTTGGCCGAAAGCCAGAAGCGAGCCATCCTGATTGAGCTGCTGGATGACCGCTTTTTGCTCTGGACGAGGAGCGGTGAGTTTGAGCGGAGGGATCAGGAGGCAGAGCGGCTGCTGCATGGAAGGGACGCTACAGATCAATAACGAAAAGCTCTCACGAAAGGTGGGAGCTTTTTCGTTTTTGTCAGGTTTAGGTGCTCCTTATTTTTCCTTGACAAGCTCAATAATCGTATAGGCAAAATATGGAGTGGATCGTCGACAATAAGGGGGAGGAGAATGGCGAATAGAGGGAAACTGCTAACCATCTTCACCCTGTTTTTCCTGTTCATCGGGATTCGTCTGGCTTGGGACCTTTTTTATCAGCCATCGATAATGCCCACAGCCAAGCAAGGAGTCCTGGACGCAAGCGGTTGGGATTTTGCCCGCAATGGCAGCATCAAGCTGAACGGGGAGTGGGAGTTCTATCGCGGAAAGCTGCACACAGGCGACCGGCTGCGGGCAGAGGAAACACCGCTTATGGTCCAGGTGCCCGGCGTGTGGGACAAGTATGTGAGCGATCAAAAAAAGACGTCACTCGGCTCTGGTACCTATCATTTGAAGGTGCTGCTGCCAGATAGTGAGCAGAGGATCTGGGGAATCAGGGTCTCCAACATACGCTCCTCGCATTTGCTGCTCATCAATGGACAAACCGTAGGACAGCAGGGGCAGCCATCGGTTCAATCAGACGATGTCATTGCGCGAAACGTACCGTATTTGTCTTTTGCAAATGTGACGGGCAACGAGGCAGAGATTGTTCTGCAGGTAGCCAATTTCGATTTTGCAGCAGGCGGCGGCGTATTTGGTGCCATCACGTTTGGACCTATTCAGGAAGCATTGGCAAGCAAGCGCAGTTCCGAATATTTTGACGCCACGGCAGGAAGTGTGCTTTTTTTATTCAGCATTTATTTCTTTCTTTTGTATGCGTACAATCGTCGTTTCAAGGAGTTCATTTATTTTTCCCTGTCCAATCTTTTCGCTGCCCTGTACCTGGTGACCAACCGGGAGCGCGTGGCCTTGGACTGGCTTGACTTGTCCTACGATTGGGCGACACGAATCCAGTTTCTTTCCATGCTCGCCCTTGCTTTTACCTACTCGCTGTTCATGAAAAACATCGTGCTCCGAGCATCAAAGGAGACGATCAGCAGAGTGCTGCTGTCGATCATCTTGCTGTGCGCGATATCGGTTTTGCTGCTGGAAGCAAGGCAATTTACCCACCTGCAAGGAGTCTATATTTTCTTCTCGTGGATCACTGTCATGTATCATTTTGTCCGATTGCTTCGCAGGGTGTGGCACAATCCATCCAGTGTGAGATGGGTCGTGATCAGCACGTGCAGCCTTCTCTTCAACGGCGTTTTTGAAAATCTGAGGGCTCTCGGATGGGTTCACGATGATGGGTGGATCCCAGTAGAGATCATTGTGTTTGCGCTGGCACTGGCGATGCTGAGCACGCGTGGATACTTTACGGCCTTGCAAAAAGCGGAGCAATTGACGGAACGGCTGCTGGTGCTGGATAAGACGAAAGACGAGTTTCTTGCCAATACGTCGCATGAGCTGAGAACGCCCCTGCACGCTACGCTAAGCATTGTGCAATCTGTGGTGGATGGAGGGGCTGGCGAGCTGACTGACCGGCAAAAAGCTGAGCTGGAGCTTGTACTTGGGGTTGGGAAGCGACTCACGCATTTACTGGATGATCTCCTGGATATATCGCATCTCCAGGCAGGCATGGAGCTGAAGCTGACCAGCCTGAACGTGCATGACGTGGTGGCAGTTGCTCTCGATGTGATGCGTCACATGACCGATGAGAGTTCCGTACGGCTCGCAAGCAAGGTGCCGAAACAGATGGTGCCCATTGAAGCAGACGAGCAGCGCTTTCTGCAAATTATCTTCAACTTGCTCTACAATGCGATCAAATTTACTCCGGAGGGAACGATTACAGTCGAAGCCGAGCAAAAGGGACGGATGGTGGAGATTCGTGTCGCTGATACAGGAATCGGGATTGCGGAGGAGAGACAGGCAAGAATCTTTGCTATGTTCGAGCAAGGAGATCATAGAAACCGCCAGGAAGGGAAGGGTCTCGGTCTTCATATCTGTCAAAAGCTCGTGGAACGACACGGGGGTCAGATCCAAGTCAGCTCGGCAGTGGGGCAAGGCACGACTTTCTCCTTTACGATGCCAGTATCGGATCATCGGGGGGACACATCCTACAAGGAGAACACGGAGCAGTACGTGATCCGTTCCGTCGAGCGAATGACTGCAGCTGCTTCCGAGACAAGACCGCTGTCATTCGATCCAAAGCCGTTCAGTGAGAAAAAAGAAGCAGCCATCTTGCTGGTAGATGATGAGCCGACGAATCAATATGTGATGATGCGACTGCTCGCGTCAGAGCCGTACCAGATCGTCACCGCATCTGATGGAAGAGAAGCACTGGAGGCTTTGACGAAGCAGCGGAATTGGGATCTCGTGATTCTGGATGTGATGCTGCCTGATCAGTCAGGGTACGACGTTTGCCAAAGGCTGCGGGACATGTACTCATCCTCCGAGCTGCCTGTCCTGATGGTGACAGCTCGCGGTCAAAAGGATGATCTGCTCGCTGGCTTTGCCGCTGGGGCGAACGATTATATCACCAAGCCCGTCGAGGCACTCGAGCTTCGGGCTCGGGTGCGGACACTCTTGCAGATGAAACAGTCAGTCAGCCATCTGATCGAGGCGGAAATGGCGTTTTTACGTTCACAAATCAAGCCGCATTTCCTGTTCAATGCCTTGTCGACCATTTTGGCGGTCAGTCATCAGGATATGGAAACGGCGCAAGAGCTTTTGCTGGATTTTAGCACGTATTTGCGGCATAGCTTTGACTTTGAACAGCAAGAAAACGTGATCCCTCTTCAAAGTGAGCTAGAGCTGGTAGAGGCCTATCTTCACATTGAGCAGATTCGTTTTGGAGAACGGCTGGAAGTGAACTATGAAGTGGAGGAAAACCTCACCGGCTGTATTCCACCGCTGACGATTCAGCCCATCGTGGAAAATGCCATCCGGCATGGAGCGATGTCGAGATTGTCTGAAGGAACGGTAACACTCCTCGTCTATACAGAGAACGATGACACAGTGATCAAAGTGGAAGACAACGGCCGGGGCTTCGCCGCCCGCGAAGTGGCAGAGCAAAAGACTCGCAATGGCGTCGGGTTGCGCAATATTAAGAGGCGGCTTCGTAATTTCGGAGGAAAGCTAGAGATCGTAAGCAAGCCGGACGAGGGCACTCTCGTGACCATTCGCATTCCGCGAAGTCAGCCTGCCAACGATTGAGAGAAAGATAAAGAGCTGCCCAATAACAGGCAGCTCTTCGCTTTACATAAAAGAAGAAAGGATTCTTCTCACCCTATAGCGTCCTTTCACGACAAGACGTTTGTTGATGATCTTGTTTCGCTTCGAACGGAATTTACTCGTGGTATTGCCGGAGTGAATGATATGCACAAAGTTGCGCCTGCGCAATTTATTATGGCGTAGTCGAATGACTGCTGGATGCCCGCCGCGAAGCCTGTACCTTTTGCCTTTGATGTAATCCTTGGCTTTATAGATGAGGGTGTAGAAGGGTGGGGACTTTGCATACATCGGTGCAATCCGGTGGTTTTTCGAGTCATACATGTAGCCATGCTGGTTGATGATTGCTTTGACACCTTTTCCCGGGCGGTGGTTCTTGAGCTGTTGAATGAAGCTTCTGCGGTACAAGTCATCCGAGTCGAGCCGAACCAGGTACAAATACTGATAGCCCTTCAGGCGTTTCCTGATGGACTTCTTATACATGCTTTTCGGGATGAACTTGATATTTTGGGGAAGCTTTTTATATTTGCCGAGCTGCTTCTTGATTTTTTTTCGGGAGCGGTCCGCGTACTCGATGAGGGCTTCAAAGCCTTGATTCGTTTGCTTTGCCAGACTTTTCCGGGTATACCCCATGAAGATCTTCATCCGGTTTTTGATCCAGCGCTTGGAAAATCTCTTCTTGCGGTTGTACTTCAGCTTTTTGGAGTTAAAAGCGATCCCCACAATGATTTTTTTCTTGCGTTTTCCCAATGTGACTCACACCCCTTTACCAAGGTAGAAGCCGTAACGATACATGGTATTGGAGTTTGTCAGAGATTGCTGTAGTCGAATATCGTTGCAGGATGAAAGCACACAGGCTTGTTTCCCGTATGACCGGGGGCTTATCACTGGCCCTCCTTTGCCTCGCAATCTGGGAGTGAAGCTCATCGCTTGTCAGATTGAAATGAACAGAAATCATTGGTACAGCCAGAAATGGTGATTTATACTAGCATAGATACGCCAAACGCCTATTCTTCCTACTGAGAATAGGCTTCTTTTCTAAGAAACAGTGGCTGATTGAAGGACACCAGAGGAGGAGAAGAGCGTGCCTGATGTCATACAGCTCGGCCCTATCCTGATCAAAATGAGCCTGTTGAGCATGGCTATCTCGGTCGTTTTGGCATTCGCAGCTGTTCGTCTTCGTCTACGAGACGAGCAGGTACTGCAAAAAGTGATACTGGAACTGATGAGCAGCAGTCTTCTGTTGGCTTTTTTGGTCTGGAAATTCAGCTACGTGCTGTTCTATCCGGCTAAGGCACTGGCGCAGCCTTCGTCCCTGCTCTATTTCTCGGGAGGGGATCGAGGGCTTTGGCTAGCTTTGATAGCGGGCGTCGTCTTTGTGGTCATAAGGATCCGAAAGCAAGGAATACCCATCCCGAAAGTAGTTGATGCCTACGTGACAGGGGGATTGGTTGCCTGGGGAGTTGGACATGTCCTTTCATGGGGAACGGGGGGAATGGAAGGCTGGTATGATCCCCAGCAGGCATTGATCGCTGCGGGATTTGTTCTCTGGATGATTCGGAAGGTAGATCGCGCGGCGAATGTGGTTCCCTGGCTGCAGCTGCTGATGTGGTTTTCCATCAGTCAGGTGTACGCTGCTTTTTTCTCCCCAGAGCAAAAAGCGCTGTTGGCAGGGTTATCCAAAGAGCAGCAGATTTTCTACTCGATTTCTGTCCTCGCTTTGTTTTTGGCCAATCGCGCTCGTGATACAGGAGGGACGCCCGATGAAGAATAGCAATCTATTTGCGGTAGTCGCACTCTTGGCCTTGCTCGGCTGGGGGTTATTCACGACAGCCGCTCCTTCCACGGAGCCTGCCTCGCAAGCGGTCGGGATCCAGAAGGGGAATATCGCGCCGGATTTTGAATTGCTGACGGTGGAAGGAAAGCCCGTCAAGCTATCTGATCTGCGCGGTCAAAAGGTGATCGTGAATCTGTGGGCGACATGGTGTCCGCCGTGCCGGGCAGAGATACCGGACATGCAAGCGTTTTATGAGGCAAACAAACAAAAGGGAGTCGTCATCCTCGGGGTGAATTTGACTGCCACTGAAAATAGCGTGGATGATGTAGCTGCCTTTATGAAGGCCTATGGCATGACATTCCCTGTGGCAATGGATGTGGACAAGGAGGTAGCGAACCGGTACCAGGCCATATCCATACCGACGAGCTACATGATCGATTCGAAAGGAGTAATCCGGGAGAAGTTCATCGGACCGATGGATCAGGAACAAATGGAAAAATTCGTTTCGGCAATGGAATGAAAAGAGGCATTCGACAGCGCATGATGTGGGCATAATTCGCCTGACCCTCCTGCATACTAAGAGGAAAAGGAGGAGAATGATGGAATTCCACTACACGGTTCAGTCGAACAAAACGATCGAAGCGGTCATCGAATCGCTGGATGCCCAATTGAAAGAAGAACAATTCGGCATCTTGTGGCAGTTGGATTTGACACAAAAGCTGAGGGATAAAGGAA
Organism: Brevibacillus choshinensis; assembly: GCF_016811915.1. NCBI lineage: Bacteria > Bacillati > Bacillota > Bacilli > Caryophanales > Paenibacillaceae > Brevibacillus > Brevibacillus choshinensis. The sequence continues at coordinate 1,253,587 of NZ_CP069127.1, forward strand.
TTGAGGACTACACGAGGCCTTTCCATATACTCGAGGTATGCAATCCGCATGAAGCAGCAAAGGTATTGAGTCATAATGAGCTGGTCGGGTACTTTTTGCCCTGTAAAATCGTCGTCTACGCGGACCAGAGCCATGTCCATATCGGTTTGCCGAGGCCCAGTGCTCTCATCGGATTTCTAAACAGCACCCAGCTCACACAGATTGCGGAGGACATCGAGCAAACCTTGATTCGCGTCATCGAGAAGGCCAAGTAGACGGCTTCGAGAGCTCACATAGCCCATCTGTCTGCATCAGATCCATAAGTACGCTTAACCGTTGCAATCGGGAAGAAAAAAGCAGAGGCAGTCTAAGACTTTCTTTCCAGTCCTTAGACCACCTCTGTTTTCTTTTACTGTCAGTTAGTTTATAGGATAGGGTTCGGATGCTGTGTTTTCACTGGCTTGGATTCACGTATTCGGATTGTTTTCTGTTTGCTTGACGGGTGTTTTTTTATCCAGCGGAAGAACTTTGTTGAGCACACCGTAAATTTTCTTGGACTCCTTGGTAAGCAAAGGGCCGAGAATGGCCAGAATGAGCACGTACAGAGCTGCAAACGGCTGGAGGAGTTCCATGAGTGCCCCGGCTTTTCCCAGATTGGCCATGATGATAGAAAATTCACCGCGAGAAACAATCGTAAGTCCGATGTTGGTAGAAGCTTTGGCAGGCAATCCTGCGCTTTTTCCAGCGAGCAGCCCGGCTGCAACGTTCCCGATGATCGTGACGATTACCGCACCGATCGAGAGCCACACAGCGCCTCCCAAGGAAAGCGGATCGATCGTCAGACCAAAGCTGAAGAAGAACATCGCGCCGAAGAAGTCGCGAAATGGCAGAATCATGTGTTCGATTCGCTTCATATGCTGCGTTTCTGCCAGGATGAGCCCTACCAACAAAGCACCGATTGCTTCCGCTACATGGATGGTCTCGGAAAAGCCCGCAATCAGGAACAACGCGGAAAAGATTGTGATCATAAACACTTCATTGGATTTGATATTCAACGCACGGTTGAGGAATGGCACGGCTTTGCGCCCGACGATGATGAGGAGCAGCATGTAGCCGAGTGCGATCAGGGCGGAACTTGCGACACCCATGAGAGAGGTGGCTCCGCTCAGGACCAGGCCGGAAACGATGGAGATATATACGGCCAAAAATATGTCTTCGAACATGATGATTCCGAGAATCATCTCTGTTTCGCGATTTGCGGTACGTTTGAGATCCACCAGGACTTTTGCCACGATGGCGCTGGATGAGATCGTTGTGATTCCAGCGATGATGAGGATTTCTTTCAGTGGGAAGCCTGCAGCCCAGCCAAACAAGAGGCCCAGGGTAAAGTTGATGACGATGTAAATCGTGCCGCCAATGGCGATGGAACGGCCGGCTTTGATCAGACGGCCGACGGAAAACTCGAGTCCCAGGTAAAAAAGCAGGAAGAGAACGCCGACTCGGCCCATGAATTCAATGAGCGGTGCACTCTGAATGAAGCGGAGGTCAAACAAGCCGATGTCAGGTGCATGAGGACCTACGACCATTCCGACCAAGATGTAGAAAGGAACAATGGAGAATTTAAGCTTGATGGAGAGGAAGCCGGCCAGCGCAATCAAGGCGAGGGCGAGACCGACTTCAAAGACGATGTGCTCCAATTCACTCACCCCCTGTGCTAAATTTCGATTTTAGCGCTTTCACCTGCTTCCGTTCGCCAGCGACGACTAGGGTAGACCCAGCTTGGAGAACATAGTCCGGACCTGGATTGATGGTTTGCTTATGGTCCTTTTCAATAATCGCGATGATGGTCGCGCCCGTTTCTTGCCGGATATTCATCTCGCCGATCGTTTTACCCATGCAAGGTGCTCCGGATTCTAGTTTGTACCATTCGATCACGAGCTTATCCAAAGCGACCTCTACGGTTTCTAAAGCAGAAGGTTTGTACGTCAATCCACCTACGATCGCCGAGATTTGCCTCGCTTCATCATCGTCGAGGGTCACCATGGAGATGGTTTCATCGGGATCGTCCTTGTCGAAATGGAAAAGCTCTCTTCGTCCGTCGTCGTGGATGATGACGACGAGCTTATCTCCACCCCTTGTTTCTACTTGATACTTCCTTCCGATCCCAGGCAAATCAGATTCTCTGATCGAAAACATGCGCAACCTCCTTTAGCGGTGTCTGATGTCAATAAGCTATCCAATCCAGTTCTTTTTGAGTAATGTCCCCCCCTTCGTGAGGATTTACTTCACTACATACATATTACAATATAATTATATACTAATGACGACAAAAAAGCTCGAAAACGAAACGATTTTATAAAAAAATGACACATTTATTTTGCGGAAAGGAATTGATACGCTTCCTGTCCAACATAAATGCAAGAAAGGCAAGACTGTGCAAAATCCTTTGCGCAGCCAAGTATTCCAAAGGGTGATCATGAAATGGCCAATAAACAGTATCGATTGACAGAAGCCGAATGGCATTTTATCCAGGAGATGCGAGAAATGGATGTGGAGGGGATTTTGGATATCGTGATTGCACTGCGCAGCGAGGTCAAAGAACTGGAGAAAAAGGCAGAGCTCGTGCGCGAAAAGCAGCGGGAGAATTGGGAGCATGAATATGTACAGGTGCAAAAACGTGCGGACCAGCTGCGCCTGTTTGAACAGGAAATTCGCAATACGTGGCCGCAGGAGTAGCGGAAAGGCAAAAACCGGCTAGCCCGCTGCATGCGGGACGCTTTTCCCAGCAAACAAAAAAGAAGCCGCTCATACCGAGTGGCTTCTCTTTCCGTGTTTCTATGCATTAAGCGGTGGCAGGCTCCGATTCCGCCTTTGCTTTTTCAGGGTGGAACTCGTCTTCCTGCTTGGCGATGACTACAGCAGCGACGCCGTTTCCGATCAGATTGGTGATCGCGCGCGCTTCTGACATGAAGCGGTCTACACCCAGGAGGAGTGCGATACCTTCTACCGGGATCATCGGGAATGCCGCCAGCGTCGCGGCGAGGGTAATGAATCCGGATCCGGTCACACCAGCCGCTCCTTTGGAGGTAATCATCAGGATCCCGAGCAGTGTCAGCTGCTGCCAGATGCTCAGATCGACACCGTAGGCTTGCGCAATGAACATGGCAGCCATGGACAGGTAGATCGACGTTCCATCGAGGTTGAACGAATAGCCGGTAGGTACGACAAGACCCACAACCGATTTGGAGCATCCGTATTTCTCCAGGCGATCCATCATGCGAGGCAGGGCGGACTCAGACGACGAGGTACCCAGCACCAGCAAGATTTCTTCGCGAATGTACTTGATGAAGGAGAAAATGCTGAATTTATAGTAGCGGGCGATGCTTCCGAGAATAAACACGATGAACAAGAACATCGTCAGGTAGACAGCGGTCATCAACAGGCCGAGTCTGGTCAGCGAGCCGATTCCGAATTTGCCGATCGTATAGGACATGGCACCAAAAGCGGCGATTGGCGATACCTTCATAATCATGTTTACGACACCGAAGAAACCGTGAGTCAGCTTGTCAAACAGCTTGATGACAGGCTGGGACGCAGAACCCATCGCTGCGAGGGAGAGACCAAACAGGACGGCGAAGAACAGGATGGGCAGCAGCTCGCCTTTTGCCATTGCTCCGACCACGTTGTCCGGGATGATGGCGACAAAAAAGTCGATGAAGCCGTGGTTGCTTTCGGCAGCAGCTTCCGTGTACTTGGTGACGTCGCCGCTGGTCAAGCCAGTCTTGTCGAAGCCTACCCCTGGCTTGATCACGTTGACTACCAAAAGACCGATCGCCAGGGCAATCGTGGTAACGATTTCAAAATAGATCAGAGCTTTTCCGCCGATCTTTCCTACCTTTTTCATATCACCCATACCGGCAATTCCGTTCACGACGGTAAAGAACACGATAGGGGGGATGACCATTTTGATCAGCTTCACAAATACATCCGCCAACACTTTCAGCTCTGCGCCGAATTTCGGAGCGAAATGACCGACGATGATCCCAAGGATAATGGCAATGACCACTTGTACGGTCAGATTTTTAAAATTAATTCGCATGGATCCTCTTCCTCTCTATTTGGATGAAAGCGCTTCACTGTGTATAGATCGCATTGTATAGAATAGTCTTACGAATGAATAGAATACGGTCATATTGGTTGTTTTGGTCTTTTTGGTCTTGCCAATCCCGCTACGTTGTTCCGGATATTCCCAAATAAAAATGTCCGCATTGACATACTCTCGACATGAATCATAGGTAAAGTATTACTTGTACATAGACGTACGTTAGGTAATACAACCGGGAGAATGGAGGATGTACCATGTTTAAAAAACAGTATCTGGCGGTTGCATCTGCTTTGGTTCTGACAGCGGGACTGTTTCCAGCAAGCTCCGATGCACAAGTAGCAAAGAAGAATCTGGCTGCCACTTACAACAACATTAAGGTCCTGTATAACGGCAACCAAGTTTCTACAACGATCGAACCTTTTATTGTAAACGGTACGACGTATATTCCTCTGCGCATGATGGCCGGCGTATTCAACAAGGACATCACGTGGGATGGCACAAACTATACGATCAACGTAAAAGACCAGGCGGATCCAGGCTATGAATCTCAATTGGCGCAAAAGGATGCTGAAATTTCCAGATTGAAAGCCCAAATCGATGATCTGAATGATGAAATCGATGGACTGGAAGACGATCTGGCTGATTATGAAGACGATGATAACAGCGATGATATCGACGACGTCATCGATGACCTGGAAGATCAGCTGAATGATGACTACGGTGATTTCGAAGATTTGGAATGGGACATTTCTCTCAGTGGCGATGAAGACGACATCGAAGTGGAAATTTCCATCGACCTGTCGGAATACCAAGATGACTTCGATGACCTGAGCAACAGTAAATTGGAAAAGCTCGTGGAAGACATCGTGAACGATATCTGGGATGAATCCGACCTGGAAGATGCGGACATCGAAGGGGTCATCATCGACAGCGATTCCGATGACGAACAATACGACTTCGAAGGCGACGCAAGCGATGGATCCATCTATTTCGATGGCGATGAAATCTAATGACTAACAAAAAAAGCCTTGCTCTCTCACATGAGACAGCAAGGCTTTTTTCCTATTTCCAAAAAGAGCAAATCCACATATAAAAAATAAGAGGTAAACTGATAGTATAGAAAGAGAGAAGAGCGGCCTCATAAAAGGTGACCGCGAATGGGGAATGATGATATGTCTATCAATCAGGATCGACTTCCATGAAAAACATACTATTAGTAGAGGATGAACTGGTAATCTCGCGGGTGCTCAAGGCCTACCTACAAAAAGCGGGCTATCAGGTATGGCAGGCCGTCGATGGGCTCGAGGCGCTTTCGCTATTCGATGAAAAAAAGCCGGATCTGGTGCTGCTGGATGTCATGCTGCCGGAGCGCAACGGTTGGGAAATTTTGCAGTACATACGGGAAAAAAGCGCCTGTCCGGTGATCATGATCACTGCCTTGGGGCAAACCGATCAAAAGCTGATGGGGCTGAACGAAGGAGCGGATGACTACATCACCAAGCCTTTCGTGGCAGAAGAGGTCGTCGCTCGGGTGAATGCGGTGCTGAGAAGATCCGCTATTTTGATCAAAGACCAGGAGACCCGAATCTTCGGAAGCCTGAAAATCAATTTCCAGTCCCACAACGTCACACTGCATGGACTCGAAGTCTTGTTCCATCCGCGGGATCTGTCCCTGCTTCTGTTTCTGGCGCAAAATCCAAATCAAACCTTTACCCGTGACCAGCTGATCGACCAGGTGTGGGGAATGGACTACGGCGGCAGCGATCGGGCAGTGGACCTGGCGATCAAGCGCATTCGCAAGACATTGGAAAACTGGCCTCCGTCCGAAGGCGAGATCAAAACGCTGCGAGGGGTGGGGTATCAGTTCTGTGTTTACAAAAAACAATAAGCCCGTTTCTTTGCTTCGCTACTGGACGGTACGTTATTTGATCACACTTTGCTGTGGACTGGTCATCATCGGGATTGTGTCGTCCTATTGGATCAAGTACGCGGCAACGGAAAAGCAGCTGGAGGTCACGCGGCTATTTGCGGAAGAAGTGGCGGACCGGGTCGTGGATGACGCAGGAAATTTGCTCGTAGGCAATACGCTGCATCAGGTCCTGGACAATCGGCGAAAGTTCATGGGCGTCGATCGCAATTTGCTGCTGTTCATCAAAAATGATAAGGGCGAGCTGATCTACAGCCGGCCAGGACAGCTGCCGCCGCCGCTGCAAAACGATCTGGAACGACTCCTGACCGAAGCGGAACGCTCCGATAAAGTAAAGCAGCCGAATGGAGACACGCAATACGTCGTCAAGAAGGATTTGGAATATAACGACAAAAATATCGGGAGGGTCATCCTTCTCTTTCCGGAAACCGATATCAAGGTGGGAAGGGAGCAGCTGCAGTACCTGGTGATTATGCTCGGAAGTCTGGGAGTGCTGGGCTGGGCCGTCATTTATTTCCACTCGCGGCGCTTGTCTGAGCCGATTCAGAACGTGGTGGTGGCCGCCAGACAGATCGTAGAGGGAAACTATGATGTTCCGCTTCATCAACCGATCAAAGAGAAGGAAATCCATGAGCTGGTCTACACGTTCAAGGAAATGGCGGATAGGCTGCGCCAGCTCGAAAGCATGCGCACGGAGCTGCTGGCTGGCGTCACCCATGAATTGAAAACGCCGGTGACATCCATCAGCGGACTCGTGCAGGCCATCAACGACGAGGTCGTATCGGGTGAGGAAGAAAAGGAATTTTTGGAGATTTGCCTGAAGGAGACGAAAAGGCTGCAAAGCATGGTCGAGGATTTGCTGGATTTCAACTCGTTTGCAGTCGGAGCTATTGCCGTTGCGCAGGAAGAGCAGAACCTGAACAAACTCGTCCGGGAGATTGCATCGCAGTGGAAAATCGTGAATGATCCGGATCCGATATCGCTGTACACGAACATTCCGGAAAAACAGTCGATAGTGCTAGTAGATCCAGGGCGTGTCCAGCAGATCCTGATCAACTTGCTGAACAATGCGAAACAGGCGATCGGTGCCGGGGGAAAAATCGAGCTGGAGCTGTATGAAACGCCGGCTGACATGCGGATCGATGTAAAGGATAACGGACAAGGTATACCGCAAGAGGAACAGTCCTTGATCTTCGAGCGTTTTTTCCGGGGAAGCAACAAGAAGGACAAGGTGCGCGGCTTGGGCCTTGGCCTGTCCTTTTCCCGCATGATCGCAAAGGCATTGGGCGGCGAGCTCGTGCTCAAGGAAAGTTCGGAGCAAGGCTCAACATTCACGTTGATTTTGCCGAAATTGTTCCAGGAAAAGAAGGCCAGCTCCTGACAGCTTTGCTGCTGGGAAGCAGGCCTTTTTGCAGCTAGTGATCCGCGGCTACTTTTCAAATAGACGGAGCTTCACCTCTCTTGGTGAAGCTCTTTGATTTTATCCATGAGTGGTTTCCCGATGCTGGGGGCGAACTTGGTGTAAACCGATTGCATCGCCTGACGCCAGACCTGCTGTTCCCGAGGGGTCAGCTCATGGATTTCCATGCTGGACTCTTCCTTCATTTGCTGCAATTGCTGTTGATTCATCGTAACGGCCAACTCGTTGATATAGGAGGTGGATTCACGCATTGCTTCCTCGATGTCCGTCTGGATGTCAGGGGGGAGCTTTTCCCAAAAAGAGCGGTTCATGATCACAGCATAACCAAGATACCCGTGATTGCTGATGGTCATGTATTTTTGCACCTGATAGAGCCGCTTGGTGTAGATATTGGAGATCGTGTTTTCCTGTCCATCGACGGCACCGTCAGCCAATTTACGGTATACATCGGTGAAAGGCGCGTCTTCCGTTGTTGCACCGATGGTTTGGAACTGGGCTTGCAGAACTTTGCTCGGCATGATTCGGAAGCGCTGGCCCCGCAAATCCTCGGGCATGCGGATGGGCTGGTTGCTGGTGAATTGTTTAAAGCCGTTGCTCCAAAACGCCATTCCCTTGATGTTGAATGGCTCCAAGGTCTGAAACAGCAGATGGCCGATCTCGCCGTTCACCGCCTGCTGGACCTGCGCCTCGTCGCGAAAAGCGTAGGGAAGATCCATGGCGAGCCATGCGGGAATCTGATTGGACAATTTGGAATAGGCTGGTGCAATCATCTGCACGTCGCCGTTCATCAGGGCCTCCAGCTCCGTGTTGTCCGAGTAAAGTATGCCGTTCGCAAATACCTGCACTTCCACACGTCCATTCGTTTTTTCCTTGACCAATTGGGAAAATCGGTCCACGGCGAGACCCTTTGGCGTGTTTTCCGCAACCACATGGCTGAATTTGATGATAATCCTCTCCGATAGTCCTTCCTGCTCCTCGTCGTAGCTCCAATTTGCGAGAGGAAGATCACCGCCAAAGCCGATTGCGATGGCGCTTGCGAGTCCAAGCAAGACGAACAAGGCGATGCTTGCAACAGATCTCATGGAGAACACCTGCTTACAATGAGTTGATTTGCTGGGAGTACTGTACCAAAATATATGGTAGCAGGCAAACCCGTCAGAGAGGAAGAACCGTTCTGTTCAAGCGCTTAAAAATTAAATGGAAAATCATGCTTCTCTCCGTCGGCATCGTGCTGTTTTCCCTGGTGATCGGCAGTCTGATCGTTGTAGGGGGCATCATTCGTGTGACGGAGACACAGCTGGGACAGCGGTTGATGACAACAGCCCGCACCATTGCCGAGATCCCCGTGATTCAAAAAAGCATTCAGGAGCCGGACGGGTGGCGTGTCATCAATCCTACGGCGCACAAGCTGAAAATCGTCAATGACGTTACCTATATCGTAGTCTTGAATAAAGACCGTGTCCGCTATTCGGATCCGCTGGACAAACGGATCGGGACCTTTTATCGGGGAAAGGACGTGGAGGCGGCGTTCGCTGAGCATTCCTACCAGCAAAAGGTAAGGGGAGAGCTAGGCACAGCGCTTCGAGCCTACGTGCCGCTCATGGACGAGCATCACCAGCAAGTAGGCGTAGTGCTGGTGGGACGGGTCATGCCCGGCGTCTGGGAAATCATGCGGGAGGAGCGGGCCAATATCGCCATCACGTTCTTTCTCTCTCTGCTGTTTGGCGTATGGGGGTCGTATCAGCTGGCACGCCATATGAAGAAGCAGATGCTGAATCTCGAGCCGGATGAGATCGCCCGGATTCTCGTCGAGCGGACAGCGACCTTTCACTCCATGCACGAAGGGGTCATCGCCATCGACAATCAGGAGCGCATCACAATATTCAATGATCGCGCCAAGCAGATCTTTGGGCTGGATGAGGACTTGGAAGTGCTGGGCATGCCCATTCGCTCAGTCCTTCACGACACGAGGCTGCCAGAGGTGCTGGAGCAGCAAAAGAACTTCACCAATACGGAAATTCACGTGGGAAATACGCTCCTCTGGTCAAACCGCTTTTTGATCAAAGTCGAGAACAAGGTCGTAGGGGCTCTGGCGATCTTTCAGGACCGCACGGAGGTAGCCAGGATGGCGGAAGAACTGACAGGAGTCAAAGAATTCGTCGGGGCCTTGCGGGTCCAAAATCACGAGCACATGAACAAGCTTCATACCATCGCCGGACTGCTCCAGCTCCATCAGCACGAAAAGGCGCTTGCCTACTTGTTCGAGGTGAGTGATCAACAGGAAGAGCTGACTTCCTTTTTGTCGAGTCAGATTGCCGACGAAAATGTTTCGGGGCTCTTGATGGGCAAGGTGAGCAGGGGCAGGGAGCTCGGAATTCGTGTCACCATTGACCGGATGAGCCGTTTGGAGCAGTTTCCCCCGTACATGGATCACCACAACTTTGTATTGATTCTGGGGAACCTCATCGAAAATGCATTTGACTCACTGGAAAAAAGCGATCGGCAAGACAAGGAAATCACGATCAGCATCGAACAGGACAGCGAGGTGTGTTCGCTCTTGGTCGAGGACAACGGGATTGGGATGGATGAGAATACGCGAGCCCGCATGCTCGAGCGAGGTTTTTCCACCAAGGAACGGGAGCATCGCGGACTCGGATTGCATTTGGTGCATCAGCTGGTGAAAAAAGGGGGAGGGGAGTTGGTCTGCCATTCCCGCCCGAATGAAGGAGCCAGCTTTCTTATTACGTTTCCGATGAAGGAGGTGGACGAGTGATGGTCCAGGAGTCCATTCGAGTGGTCGTCATCGAAGACGATCCGATGGTGCAGGAAATCAACACGCAGTTTATCGAGCGCGTCCCAGGCTTTCAGGTCGTGGGAGTCGCCGCAAATGGGGCGGAGGGTGTCAAGCTGGCCAGGGAGCTGGTGCCTGATCTGGTCGTGATGGACGTCTTCATGCCCGTTCAGGACGGGGTCAAGGCCCTGATGGAGCTGCGCGCGTGCGACCAGGCCGTCGATGTCATCGTGATCACTGCGGCCAAGGACAAGCCCACCATTCAGGCGATGCTGCGCAATGGTGCGATGGATTACATCATCAAGCCGTTTCAATATGAGCGAATCCAGCAATCTCTCGAATCCTATCGGCAGTATCGCCAGCAGATGGGCCTGGATGGCTCCGCGTCCCAGGAAGAGGTGGATCGGCTGTTTCGCAAGACGGTAGGGCAGCCGGGCAAAGAGAGTGATCCTGTCAAAGAAACAGAAGCATTGCCCAAGGGATTGCACGCTGTTACACTGGATCAAATAGAACGTCATTTGGAAAGGGAAAATCAGTCCCTTTCAGCAGAAGAAGTGGCTGAGCGGGTCGGGATTGCCAGAGTGACTGCCAGGCGCTATCTGGACTACCTCGAAAAAGTGGGACGGGTGCGGCTGGATGTCAGCTATGGGGGAGTAGGCAGGCCCACCAATCGGTACATGCGGGTACACAAAAAATAATCGGGAGGTGGGCGTTGGATGATCGATTATGAAGCCGTCCTGGGCTCATTGTTCGACATCGTGCACGTCACGGATGCACAAGGCAGAACGCTCTACTGCTCGAAGAGGTACGGGGAATACTTTGGAATCGATCCCGAGGAAATGATGGGGAAGCCTATCGAGGACTTCTATCACATGGGCTATTTTTCGCCTACGATTACCATGCGTGTCATTCGGGACAAAAAGAAGGTACAAACGATCCAGACGACCAGGCAAAACCGAAAGCTCTTTGTGGAGGGCACCCCGATCTGGGACAAGGACGGCACCTTCAGTGGAGTCGTCAATACATCGATCGATATCACGGACGAAGAAAAGCTTCAGCAGGAGCTGAATGAAACCAAGTACATCGGGACACTTTACCAAAGTGAAATCACCAAAGAGCGGGGCAGACAGAAAGGGAATACGTGTCTGATCTACCGCAGCACCTCCATGCAGCAGGTGACGGCCATGGCTGAAAAGCTGGCACAAGTAGAGTCATCCATGATCCTGCTCGGGGAGTCAGGTGTCGGCAAAGGCGTGCTGGCCAAGTACATCCATGAATGCAGCCCGCGCATGGACAAGCCGTTTGTACATATCAACTGTGGCGCGATTCCCGAGACGCTGCTGGAATCAGAGCTGTTCGGCTACGAAAAGGGCGCTTTTACGGGAGCAGACAAGGACGGCAAGTCCGGGCTGATCGAAAAGGCAAACGGCGGCACCCTTTTTTTGGATGAGATCGGGGAGCTGCCGCTCAACTTGCAGGTAAAGCTGCTGACGGTCTTGCAGGACAAGATGATTACGCCTGTGGGCAGCTCCATTCCGCGCAAAGTGGACGTGAAGCTCATCACCGCGACGAACCAAAACCTGCGGCAGATGGTGAAGGAAGGGAAGTTCCGCGAAGATTTGTACTACCGCATTCACGTGGTTCCCTTGGAAATACCGCCGCTGCGGGAGCGCAGGGAAGAAATCCCCGTCCTCGTCCACTACTTTCTCGGCGTCTTTTCCGAGAGGTACAGCCTCGACAGACAGCTCAGCGACGCCTGTTATCGGATCCTCGAGGAATACGACTGGCCCGGAAATGTGCGTGAGCTGGAAAACGTGGTGGAGCGTCTGGTGGTCACTTCGCATGATGAATGGATCACGCCCGCGCAGATCCCCCGCTATATTCACAACCAGGAGAGCAGTGCGAATAACGGGGTCAAAGTGGACCGCGTGATGCAGATGCAGGATGCGATGGAGGAAGTGGAGCGGCAGCTGATGCAGCATGCCTATGATCTGCACAAGACGACGACCAAGGTGGCAGAGGCTTTGGGGATCAGCCAGCCTTCTGCGAGCCGCAAGCTGCGCAAATGGGTATTCCAGCGTGAATAACCCCTATTCACCGCAGAATAAAGGGAGCGCGCTGAAAAGATGCGAGGATGGCGATCGTGTATGCACGGCTGAATAGTGAACCGGCTGAGATGTGCGGGCTTGGGCTTGGCACCGTTTTTGCAAAATTGAAACAGCAATCTCGTAACAAGGGGGCGCTAGTGCAATGAAAAAGATGGTTACCGCTTTGATCAGTTCCTTGTTTGTCGCAGGAAGCTTGTTAGCTGCTTGCAGCAGCGGGGGGAATGGTGCCGCTCCGGCCAATTCGCCTGCCACGACTCAGCCAGCTGCTTCGACGGCTCCTGTGGCCGAGCCTTCCAAAGGCAGTGAGCAAATCCTGCATCTAAACATGGAAGAGCCAGCCACACTCGATCCGACCTTTGCGGAAGACACGACCTCAGGGGCTGTCATCCGCGCCATCTACGACGGTCTCACACGTCTGGATGAAAAGGGCAATGCCATCAATTCCCTCGCGTCCGACATGAAGCTCTCGGACGACAAGCTGACCTACACGTTTACGCTGCGGGATGCAAAATGGTCGAATGGGGATCCGGTCACGGCGCAAGACTTTGAATTCGCTTGGAAATACGCGCTCGACCCCAAGACAGGCTCACCCGCCTCGTACAATTACTATGTGATCAAAAATGGACAAGCGTTCACCTCCGGCAAGGCAAAGGCGGAGGATGTGGGAGTGAAGGCACTGGACGACAAGACGCTGCAGGTGACGATGGAGCATCCGACTCCGTTCTTCCCGACATTGGCTTCGTTCCTGCCGCCGATCAACAAGAAGGTCGTGGAAGCGAATCCGAAATGGGCGAATGATCCAGGGACGCTGGTCAGCAACGGGCCGTTCAAATTGGAGACGTGGGAGCATAAAAATAAAATCGTCTTGGTCAAAAACGATACCTATTGGGATAAGGATGTCGTAAAGCTGGACCGCCTCGAGTTTTCCATGATCTCGGATACCAACACAGAGCTGTCCATGTTCCAAAACGGCGATCTGGACTGGGCTGGCGGACCGATCAGCGGATTGCCGGTCGATGCGATAGCTCCACTCAAGCAGGAAGGCAAGCTGATGACCAAGCCGAAAGCGACCTCGTACTACATCCGCTTCAATGCCGAGAGGGCGCCATTTACAAACAGCAAGGTGCGGAAGGCATTTGCTTACGCGATCAATCGTCAGGAGATCGCAGACAACATCGGGCAGGCTGGTCAAACGCCTTTGATGGGAATTACCCCGATCACCGCAAGCCTCAAGCCGGAAGGGTTTTTCGCCGACAACCAGCCGGAGGAAGCGAAGAAGCTGCTGGCGGAGGGCATGAAGGAGCTCGGTATCGCGAAGCTGCCGCCGATTACGTATCTGTACAATACCTCGGATCGAAACAAAGCGATTGCGGAGACGCTGCAAGCGACATGGAAAAACGTGCTTGGTGTCGATGTCAAGCTGCTCAACAAAGAGACGAAGGTGTATCTCGATGACCAGGAGCAAGGAAAGTTCGAAATCACCCGCTCCAGCTGGACGGCTGATTACAACGATTCCATCAACTTTTTGCAAAAATTCGTGGAGAAGTACAGCTCATCCAACATCACGCGCTGGCACAGCCCGAAATATTCCGAGCTGATCCAGAAGTCGTACGTGGAAAAAGATCCAGAGAAACGGAAACAAATCCTATTGGAAGCTGAGACACTGCTGATGGATGAGATGCCGCTCACAGGCCTGTTCAGCGACGTGAACGCCTGGGTGCAAAGCGACAAAGTAAAAGGCGTCCGGATCGATCCGCTCAGCAAGATTGATTTCAAATGGGCCTATAAGGAATAGGGGAGAAATGCGGGATGAACAAAGGAAAAGCATTACGGGCAGGAGACACCATCGGGCTGGTTGCCACCTCGAGCCCGGCCACGGAGGAAGTTCTGCAAAAATCAATCGCTGCGCTGGAGTCGTACGGCTTCAAGGTAAAGGTCAGCGGCGCATGCAGGGAAACGTATGGAGGATATCTGGCAGGCACGCCGCAGCAGCGGGCGTTTGAGTTGAACGCCATGTTCGCGGATGATGAAGTGGACGGCATCATGTGCATGCGGGGAGGATACGGCGCCCCGCAAATCCTGGGCATGCTCGATTATGACCTCATCGCTCAAAATCCAAAGCTGTTTATCGGGTACAGCGACATCACAGCGCTGCACACAGCGATTGGCCAGCAGTCTGGACTGGCGACGCTGCATGGTCCCATGGCGACATCCGATATCGCCCACCAGTTGAACAGCTGGACGGAGCAGTATTTGCTGCGTGCGATGACACGCCCAGAGCCATTGGGCCCGATCATCAATCCGCCTGGCGAAGAGATGGTGTGCTTGGTGGAAGGCGAGGCAGCGGGACATGTCGTCGGAGGAAATTTGGCGCTCGTGGCAGCTTTGATGGGAACTCCTTACCAAGTGGATACGCGCGGCAAGCTGCTGTTCCTGGAAGACATCGATGAAGAGCCTTATCGGATCGATCGCATGCTGACACAGCTGGCACTGGGCGGTTTATTTGCAGACTGCGCAGGTATCATCATCGGGACCTGGACGGATTGCGAGCCGAAAAAACGCGATGGCTTCACCGTATGGGACGTATTCCAAAACATCGTTGTGCCTTATCAAAAGCCGACGATCTGGAACGCCCAGATCGGCCACGGGACGACCAACATGGCCCTGCCTTTCGGTGTCGAGGCGCGGCTGGATGCGACAGGCTGCCAGCTTGTCATAGAGGAGAGTGTGACGGTATGAGCGCATTGCAAACCGATCGCATCTGGGGTCAGGCCCAGGGAATTTTGCCGTGGCTCTCACAGGTCAGGCGCGACTTCCACCAGTACCCGGAGTTCGGGATGGAGGAATTTCGGACGCAGGAGCAAATTATCCGCTATTTGGACGAGATGGGGATCCCTTATTTCAAATCGGCCGGCACAGGAGTCGTAGGAATCATCCAAGGCGGCTTGCCAGGGGCTACGGTAGCACTGCGCGGAGACATGGATGCCTTGCCGATTGAAGAAGCAAACGACACTGAATACCGCTCGCGAGTCGAGGGGAAAATGCATGCTTGCGGACATGATGCCCACATGACCTGCCTCCTGGGTGCAGCGCGGATTTTGAACGATGCCAAGCAGGAGCTCGCGGGTACCGTCAAGCTGTTCTTTCAGCCGGCAGAGGAAACAGTCGGCGGAGCTTTGCCCATGATTCAGGAAGGCGTGCTGGAAAACCCTCGCGTCGAAGCCGTGTTTGGTCTGCATGTGTCTCCTGATCTGGAAGTAGGGAAGATTGCCGTAAAATACGGGCAAATGAACGCGTCATCGGATGATTTGTACATCACCGTGCGGGGCGAAAACGGTCACGGAGCCTATCCGCATAAAGGACGCGACGCAATCGTGATTGCTGCTCATGTGATTACCGCGCTGCAAACGATTGTTAGCCGCAATGTAGATCCGCGAGAGGCGGCGGTCATTACGCTGGGAGTCATATCCGGCGGGACAGCCGCGAATATTTTGGCGCAGGAAGTCAAGCTGACCGGAACCATCCGGACACTGGACAAACACGTTCGCAAGTATGTCAAAGAGCGCGTCCGCGAAGTGGCTGAGCTGACCGCCCGCAGTCTCGGCGGCGAGGCTGAGGTAGTCCTGGATGAGAGCTATACCTCACTCGTCAATGACAGAGCGATGGTCGATCTGGTAAAGGGCTGCGGGGAGACCATGCTGGGAGCGGAAAACGTGCGGGTCAACGAATACCCGATGATGGGTGTGGAGGATTTTGCCTTTTTTGCGGAGAACGTACCCAGTGCGTTTTACCATTTGGGCGTACGCAACGAGGAGGCGGGCTGCATCTACCCTGTCCATCACCCGCGATTTGACCTGGATGAGCGCAGTCTGGCTATCGGAGCAGCCATGCAGGCTTACAATGCCATTACCTTTTTGCAGGAGAAAAAGTGACTCGCGCGGCTTCGGAGCCGTGGGTATAGGGAGCGAGTCGCAGCGGAACACTACAGACGATCTACCTATTCCCAGGAAAGGAAGTTGCGTCCCGATGAGCATAACGATGAGCCGTCCCGTAACCGAGGTGCTGAACAAGCAGGTTGCCAACTGGTCTGTGATGTATATAAAGCTCCATCACTTTCATTGGTACGTGCAAGGCCCGAATTTTTTCACCCTGCACGCCAAGTTCGAGGAGCTGTACAATGAGGCAGCCAAATATGTGGATGAACTGGCAGAGCGTCTGCTGGCCGTAGGCGGAAAGCCCGTGTCCACCATGAAGGCCTGTATCGAGCAGGCATCCATCAAGGAAGCGGCAGGGGGAGAATCTGCCGATCAGATGGTGCAAGCGACCGTGAGCGATTTTACGACCCTCGTGAGTGAGCTGAAGGAAGGCATTCGGGCTGCTGAAGCGGCAGACGACGAGGCGACAGGCGACATGTTTTTGGGAATGACCGAGAGCCTGGAAAAGCATGTGTGGATGCTGAAAGCCTTTATGGGGAAATAAAAACGGGATGTACAAAGAAGGCAAGCTGACGTCGATTCAAACGGGCGATGGCTTGCCTTTTCCAATTGGGAGTGCAATTCCATTTCTTTGGGGCAAGCATTTGGTTCCCAAGAGTCGCGTGCTGGTGTAAACTAGCTGTGTGATGATAAAAAGAAAGCACTTTCATGATGGAAAGGATGTACGTTCCCATGGCATCACCTTACGTGACGTTTAACCGCGAGCAGTGGAGAGCTCTGCGGGCTTCCACGCCGTTGACTATATCTGATGAGGAACTGGCCTGTTTGCAGGGTCTAAACGAAAATGTTTCCATGACAGAGGTAGCGGACATCTACCTTCCGCTTTCACGCCTGCTGAATTTGCATGTAGGAGCGACGCAGGAGTTGTATCAGGCGACGCATACGTTTCTCGGCAATAACGATGGGAAAGTTCCCTTTATCATCGGGATCGCCGGGAGTGTGGCCGTAGGAAAAAGCACGACTGCACGGATCCTGCAGACGCTCCTGTCCCGCTGGCCGAATCATCCCAAGGTGGATCTCGTGACGACAGACGGGTTTCTGTATCCGAACCGGGTGCTGGAGGAGCGCGGAATCATGAAGCGCAAAGGCTTTCCGGAGAGCTATGACTTGCGCAAATTCATCCGCTTCCTGTCCGATGTAAAGTCAGGGGTTGAGGAAGTAAAAGCTCCCGTCTATTCCCACTTGGTCTATGACATCGTGCCGAATGAATGGCAAACCGTGCGTCAACCGGACATATTGATTGTAGAAGGCTTGAATGTTCTGCAGCCTCCGAAAGACACAGAAAACCAGCAGCGCATATCTGAAGTCATCGTTTCCGACTTCTTTGATTTCACCATTTACGTGCATGCGGATGAAAAAGATATTTTGCAATGGTACGTAGAACGGTTCAAGCTGCTGCGGCAAACGGCCTTTTCCAATCCTTCTTCTTATTTCCGCCGCTACGCAAGCTTGTCTGACGAGGAAGCTACCAATGTCGCGACTGGCATCTGGCAGGAAATCAACGGAGCGAATCTCCGCCAAAATATTTTGCCAACCCGTGTCCGCGCCCAGCTGATCCTCGACAAAGGTCAGGATCATAGGGTGCAGAGTGTGAAGCTGCGCAAATTGTAGAGGAGAGTAACGGGAGGGTTATCCATGAAAATGATCAGCGCTTGTCTGATCGGCTGCGAATGCCGTTACGATCAAAAGTCCTGTTTGAATCAGGAGCTGGAGCAGCTCTTGCGGGAGGGCAAGGTAATCCCAGTCTGTCCCGAGCAGCTCGGCGGATTGCCTACCCCGCGTCCGCCAGCGGAGATCGTCGGAGGAGACGGTTTTGACGTATTGGACGGAAATGCTCGCATCATCGACCAAAAAGGAAATGACGTGACAGAGGAATTCCTCACGGGAGCTCGCCAAGCGTTGAAGCTGGCGCAAACCGTCGGAGCAACGTCCGCTATTTTAAAGGAAAACAGCCCATCGTGCGGCAGCTCGTTCGTCTATGACGGCACGTTTTCCGGCAAGAAAGTGACCGGAACAGGGTTGACAGCTGCACTGTTTCGCAGGAATGGGATCGAGGTCCGATCCGAGCAAAATCACGAATAACGACAAAAGGGAGTGGATCAATCCGCTCCCTTTTGCTGTAGGTGTTAAAACACCGTTCATGTATCTAATCTGTTTTCGAATCCTCGCTCTCCAGGGCGGGGGTTCGATCGCTTTGCGTCAGGATGCCGAAGCCTTAGGGCGCGCAAAATAGATATTTGTTGGTCCGCCATCGATGTTCGGCCAAGTAGCGATAGACCTCGTACTAAAGTGAAGAGAGTACGCGTTTGATGATCACCTTTACGAACTGGTCGTCGATCGGTTCGCGTGAGAACCAGCGGCGGTAGAAGAGTGGCCCCAGCAGAGCTGCGACGATAGTTGACGCGTCGGCGTGTGCCGACAGCTCGCCTCTGCCTACCGCGCGCTGTAGGACCTCTCGCAGGGGGGCGGCGTGTCCGCGCTGAATCCGACTGTGGATTTCCGCGAACTCCGGGTTGCGCTCGGCTGTGTCGACGATTGACGGCAGGACGAAGGACCAATTCGCCGTCGGTAGCAGGTGCGCGATTTCCATCAGGATAGCCGTGACGTCACCTTCGAGTGAGCCGGTGTCGGGCGTTTCCTGCTCGGCAATCATCCGTGAACATGCGTCGATCACCAGTGCTTCACGCGTCGGCCAGTGGCGGTAGATGGTCGTCTTAGCGACCCCGGAACGACGCGCCACCTCGTCGACGGAGAAGCTAGCCACACCGCCTTCGCTGAGCAGTTCAAACGCAGTGGTCAGGACGGCATGTCGTGAACGCTCGACGCGTCTGTTCAAATTGGCGGACGGCACAGGTTCAGATTTCTTAGACGAAGTCACCATCTTCCCTCCAACATAAAAGTGCTTAGACTTGGATTTGTTGCCTTAAGAAAAATTCCTTCACATTATACCATGAGAGCATCCTTGTCGCCGGGGATTTCGGCTTGCATTTACGGCACTCCTTGTTTGTGCTTCAGTGAGGCAACGAAGCATTTTCGAGCTCCATTTTTGTTAGGCGTACGGTCACTTGTATTCTTCAGGTCAATATGATACGATACGATACGGTATCGTATCGTTTTATGATCGAAAGGATGATGTCTCGTGAATTTCGCTTCTGTACGCATAATTACTGACGACTTGGATCGACTCGTCGTGTTCTATGAGAAAGTCACAGGTGTTTTGGCGAAGCGCCCCGCGCCTGTCTTCGCTGAGTTCGTTCTGCCAACGTGTACCCTGGCGATCGGCCACTCCCAGACGGTGCAACTGTTCGGCGCCGGTTCCGCGCGTGCGGCCGATAACCACACCGTCATCATCGAGTTTCGCGTCCACGACGTCGATGCCGAGTACACGCGCTTAAAGCCGCTTGTCGACGAGTGGGTACAGGAACCGACCACGATGCCATGGGGGAACCGCTCTGCACTGTTGCGCGACCCCGACGGCAACCTCGTCAATCTCTTCGCTCCGGTTACCGAGGAAGCGCTCGAGCGGTTCAGCGGCAGGCCTTAACGGACAGCGTTCCTACGCTAAGGGGAATGGAGGGAGTTCTCGCCTGAAACTTTCCTGCCCGCCGCTGTTTCTTTTACCGGATCAAATCGAAAACTTATCTTTCCATTCAAAAACCGAGTTAGATCAATGACTCCAGAGCAGCCATTGTTCAAAGAAAATAAAGTTGTAGACTGACAACCTTGATGCTACGCAATTTTTCATCGTATTGATCGCCAGCCTCCCCGATCGCTTATCTTATGTCGTATTGGTACGTCTTGTTCTTGGTATCGTATCTTTGCGTCTGTAAACGCTCATGATGAGCCCGAGCGCTGCCAGCTGGATGATTACAGCATATGAGCTATAGCTGATAAAAGGCATCCCGAGCCCCACAACTGGTAGTAATCCAACTGTCATCAGCATTGGCCAGAAAAAGGAAATGGAGAAAATCGTGAGCAAACTGACAACAAGAAGTTTGCCGTATGAATCGCTTCCTTTTCTTACAACACCAGCCATTCTCACGGTAAATATCGCAATGGATAGAAAGATCAGCAATCCTCCAGTCCACCCGAGACTATGGATGACATACGTGAACTTAAAATCACTGGTGATATCCGGCAGCGTTTGTAATTGTGCGCCCAATCCATTTCCCCACAAGCCAGCGGAACGAATCGCTTCCATAGACTGGATATAGATATAGCCGCGCCCAAGGGGATCTTCATGCGGGTTTATCCAAACGTGCAGTTTTTCGAGCAAGTAGCCATCCGACAGCCATGTGGCCAAGCATAAAAGGGAGTTCGTTGCCAAAAACCAGCGTTTCTCCTGTCGGTTGTTATTGGCGAACATAATCAGCACGCTCAGGCCAACCAGGTAAATCACTAAACTACTATTCGAATGGGAAAAGAAATAGAGAGCGCTTGGGAGAAAAACAAGAGCACCAAGCTTTGAGACAATACCTTGGAATTGCCACGTTCGTGAAAGTATGATGCCAGCTGCGGAAACTATGAATAGGTACGGGCTGAGCGTCACGAAATCAATCTTTATCGATTCGACATCCAAGAAGGGCCTTCCGTTTATCGTAGTGCTATTGATAAGCATGTAGGACATGACAAGCGCGGTGACCCCGTACAGGTGCCAGGAAAAAGGCTGCAGCTTGCGATAATCAGTGAATGTGATGGCGAGCATTACGGTGATTCCGATTGCAGTTGCAATCGTTTGCTTTGCTACCATCGTCGAAATGAAGGTGAGTTGAAGACCATACATGGTACATAAGCCGACTCCCAAAAAAACAACCACCAACGCCATGAGACTCCATTCCAGCTTCGGTTTATGGATCTGATGGAGCTGCTTTCCGACAGTCTCGGCATCGCCCATGCTTAAAATGGCCATTCGAATCGCTTCATCCTCATCCATACCCTCGCTTATTTTTTTTTCAAACAGGTCGGTAAGATGGCTTTCCAGTTCAAGGCGAATCTCCGCGTGCATACCTTTCGCTTTTACATGACTGCAAACGTGATTCAGATAATCTGCTATGAATGAATTGGTTTTCGTCTTCATTAAGCATGCCCCTCTCCTAACACAGAATCGACCGCATCGCGGAAAACGTTCCATTCTTGTTTCTTTTCCTTCAATTGCGCACGCCCTTCAGGGGTGATCCGGTAATATTTCCGTTTCCGACCATCGGTCTCGTTCCAATAAGCTTCAACGTATCGCTCCGATTCCAAGGCATGCAGAATCGGGTACAGCGTTCCCTCTTTAAAGGTAAAAATTCCGTTCGAGTGCTTTTCAATTTCTTTGGTCATCTCATACCCGTACATTTCTTTACGGTCGAGCAGGTTCAAGATGAGGATGACAGTGCTGCCTTTCATGAGTTCCTTGTTGATTTTCATAGGCCCTCCAGGTTTTTATTTTATACATCGATAATCAATGTATTGGAAATCTATGTATATGAGTATATAAGTATTTTCCAGTGAAAGCCAGTGAAATATAAAAATACCTCACAAATTTCTGTGAAAATAAAGTTAGAAGTTCATGAATCGAGGCAACAACATTATTGCAAGGGGAACGTGATTTCATTACTACGCTAAAATGCCATTAGTTGAATAGCTGGCCGCCAGTCGAACACTTTTTTTCTCAGTCTAGTACTTTATTTTTCGGTCTAATACTTTATTTTACAGTCTACAACTTTATTTTTATGGAACAGCCATCTCTAAGGAAAATAACATAGTTGACAATTGGGTTGTTAATTATATAATAGTTTTATGACTATAGAACAAACAAATGACCTTCAAAGAGTGAAAATATTTAATGCATTAGCAGATGAAAAGAGAATAAATATGATTCGTATCTTATCTCGAGAAGAAAATTGCCCGCGATGTACAGATATTGGAAGGAGTTTAGGGATTAGTAAATCAAATGGTTCTTATCATTTGAAAATTTTATCTGATGCACAGCTGGTAACAATTAAACAAGAAGGTGTAACGAAATACGTCTCTTTGAATACCGAGATGTTTAAACAATACCTTCCTGGATTTTTGGCTACATTATAGAGTAGCTTTTTTTTTGCCAGTTAGTTTTAAAGTTTTATGACTATTTGATTAAAGAGGAGTTATTTATGGAAAACAGGACGCATTATCTCATTGTAACGTTATGTTTCATTGTTCTATCTGGTGTCATTAATGCTATTTTATTTAACGTGGCTCTTGAGGATATGACAAAAGATTTGAGTGTAACGAGCTCTGCAATCAGTTGGATTGTTATTTCTTATACATTGGTTATTACTTTTGGCTCAATCACATATAGCAAATTATCTTCCTACATTCAGATAAAGAAATTATTAATGACTGGTGTCCTTTTATTCACTTTTGGTTCAGTAATAGGCTACTTATCTAATGGATATAGTGGAGTTCTGATAGGCCGTATTATTCAAGCTATGGGGGGCAGTTCTTTTATTGCTTTATCCATGATCACGGCAAATCAATATCTTCCTTTAGCTAAGCGAAATGTCACTCTTACATTAATAGGAGGATGTTTGTCTCTAGGTTCTGGATTTGGTTTTTTGATGGGAGGAATACTGACTCATGCCTGGGGATGGCCATCCTTATTCTTAGTTATGAGCCTGACTTTACTCACAGTTTTTGGCCTATACTACTTTGTCCCATCTGGATATGCCGGTAAAGAGAAAGTGACGAAACCCTTTGATTTTTCCGGGTTATTTTATTTATTGCTCTTTGTGATTTCTTTTATCTTAGGAGTAAAATTAAATGGCTATTTGCTTATTTTAAGCGTCCTTTCTATCCTCTTATTGGGGTTGCATAGCAAAAAACAAGGAGTCTTGTTATTTATTGATTTCTCCGTATTCCGATCTTATTCTTTTAACAGATTAATCTTAGTTAGCTTTATTAATAATGCAGCCATGGTAGCTATTTTGTTTCTTTTTCCTTTACAGGCCATTCGAACATTTCATGTATCAACGATCCTAATTGGCCTCATCTTATGTAGTATCTCAATAGTAGGCTTTTTGATTAGTCTACTAGTGAGGAAAGCTGTTCATTTGATAAGCAACAAGAAATTAGTGGTTATATCTATTGGTTTACAAGTAATAGGTTTTAGCATTCTAATCTTTCTTGGTCTTCATTCTATCGTTATGATTACACTAGGAGTATTATTTATCTATATAAGTTTTAGTGCGCTAACTGTAATTATTAATATTGAAGTTCCTCATACAATAGAGAAGGAGAAAATGTCGATGGGGATCGGCGTATACAATCTCTTCAACTTTTTAGGGATGTCTTTTGGTCCTTCCATATCCAGCCGATTATTAGAGATGTCTCCAAATCCTAATTTTTCCTTCTCTTTCTTTATAGTGCTATTAATCCTTTCTTTTGTGTTATCTATAGTAGAACGAAAGAGTACGGAGTAAGATGAGATTTACAGCAAACTACTCAAGACGTTCTGCAATGTCAGCTAACGATTGATTACCATTCATGAAACAGAAAAAACTACTGGTTCCTGATGAACCTAGATAACGATGTCCTAGGGGTAAAATTGAAGAAAGGTGATGCGGTGATAGCCTGGATGAGTGCGACACCGGGAAAACAATAACAGGCATCAAACGTTTGGCAATGGCCCGCATTTCTGCTTAGGCGCGCCACTTGCGAGATTGGAAGCGAATAAAGCGTTCCACACCTTTATAGAAGCATTCTCTCAAATAGAACCGGTCTCTGGATTTGATTTGGAGTCAAGTTTGCAGCCCTCAGCTGCTGGACAAGCCTTATCCTCCTTACCAATGAAAGTCCGCCGCTGAGCGACGAAACCCGTATAGGATCTGTGCGGGTTTTTCAGCATTCTCATTTTTTATACTTGTTACGCTAAGCATAAAATAGTCGTAAGAGATGATTACTTAATAATTGAAAAGTTGTAAAATATGGATGTGGATAGGGAAAGACGAGGTTAGCCGATCTTATCGGGAGGAATCAAGAGAATGATTCAATCAATTGTTCATATCGCTCTTGTGGTAAAAGATTATGATGAAGCAATAGAATTTTATACGAAAAAGCTGAACTTCACTTTAGTTGAAGATACATATCAACCCGAACAAGACAAACGGTGGGTAGTCGTGTCACCTCCAGGCTCAGTAGGCACCACATTATTGCTTGCAAAAGCATCGAAACCGGAACAGGAAGAATTTGTCGGAAATCAGACGGGTGGCAGGGTTTTCCTATTCCTAAACACCGATGATTTCTGGAGAGATTATCATGAAATGCGATCAAAGGGAATTGAATTCGTAAGAGAGCCTAAAGAACAATCATACGGAATGGTTGCCGTATTTAAAGACTTATACGGGAACCTGTGGGATTTGCTGGAATTACATAACGATCATCCTATTTCCAAAAGAATAAGGTAACCGCATCCATGTATGTATCATCTCATGATGTCATCTACTTTTAACTACTAACTGTAAAGGGAGGATACATATGAGCATTACGATTGCAAACGGTTATGAGATTTTAGATAGGATAACGGATGGTTTCTTTGCGTTAGATGATCAGTGGAACTTTACGTACGTAAATTCAGAGGCATCTCGCTTGCTTTTTCGGAGTCGGAATGATTTGGTAGGCAAAAATGTATGGGAAGAATTTCCCGAGGCTGTAGATTTAACGTTTTATGACCATTATCATCGAGCGATCCGCGAACAGACATCCGTTGCATTTGATGCTTTTTTCCCTCCGTTGAAAAGATGGTTTGATGCGAAGGCGTATCCTTCATCAACGGGTCTAAGCGTATACTTCCAGGATATCACCAACAAAAAAATTGCACTTTCACAAAAAGAGCAGCACTATAAGTCGTTGTTTGAACAAAACCCGGATGCTGTATTTTCTTTTGATTTAGACGGGAATTATCTGACTGTAAATCCTGCAATGGAACGATTGCTAGGTTATAGCGAGGCAGAGTTTTTGCAGAAATCGTTCGTACCGTTAGTTGCCGAAGATGACTTGGAAAAGACACTCGGCCATTATAGGAAAGCAGCAACTGGAATCACTCAAAGATATCAAGCGAAAGTCGTACATAAAAATGGCTCTATCGTCTATCTCGATGTCACCAATATGCCGATTATCGTCCATGATGAGGTAGTCGGAGTTTATGGAGTCGCAAAAGATATAACCGATCGATCTTCGGAGCAGGATGAACTGCAGAAGACGAAAGAAAGACTGGAATCATTTGTCCGCGACAATGCCGATGCCATTTGGGTCATTGATTTGGAAGATCAGGTGTTGGAAATCAACCCCACATTTGAGACGATGTTTGGCTGGTCGGCCGACAGCGTGATAGGCAAGAAGCTGCCGATTATCCCGGATTTCCTAAAAGAGAGCATGCAAGACATGCACGAAAGAGTAAAGACGGGTGCATCCGTAGTTGGTTTAGAAACGATTCGAGAGCGTAAGGATGGCAGTCTGATTCATGTGAGCGCCACTCTTTCCCCAATCCTTGACCTCACGGGAAAAGTGATAGGCTTAACAGGAATTTGCCGTGATGTCTCATCCAGAAAAAAAGCAGAGGAAACCTTGAAAGCCAAAACCAAGCAACTGGAATCTTTTATTGAAAATAATGTGGATAGTATCTTGATGTTTAATCTGGATCGAGAAGTCGTACACGTGAATCAAGCATTCGAAAACACGTTTGGCTGGGCGAAAGAAGAGATATTGGGACTCCATTTATATGACCTGCCGTTTATTCCGTCGGAAGTGCTAGAAGAGGCCAAGCAATCTGAAGGGAAAATCAAACCAGATGAACTCATTTTAGGGGAAGAATCGGTTCGGTACAGAAAAGATGGAGAGAAGTTGGAGGTCGCTTTTTCAAAATTCCCCATCTATGATGCAAAGGGGAACATGGACGGCTGGTCCGTTATTTTACGGGATATCACAGAGTGGAAGAAGTCTCAGCTGGTGCTGCAAAACTCTGAGAAGCTTACTGTTGCAGGTCAACTAGCTGCAGGAATCGCGCATGAAATCAGAAATCCAATCACCGTCATAAAAGGGTTCATTTACTTGATGAAGTCGGGTTATGGTGACAAAGAAGAGTATTTCACGATCATGGCATCGGAATGTGAACGGATTGAGCAAATTCTCAGTGAGCTTCTCGTTCTTGCAAAGCCTCAGCCCATCAAGTTGGAACCAAAAGATATTCGATTCATAATGATGCAGACCGTCACTCTTTTGCACACTCAGGCCATCATGAGTAATGTAGAGATCGCTACTCAGTTTGAACAGGGAGTTGCAAGGGTGTATTGCGACGAGAATCAAATGAAGCAGGTGTTCATCAACTTCATTAAGAATGCCATTGAGGCTATGCAAACAGGCGGTACTTTAACGATTCAAATTAAGCAAAAAGATGATGACCATGTCATTGTTCGTTTTATCGATGAAGGAACGGGAATACCGGCAGAAATGCTTAAAAAAATGGGTCAACCCTTCTATACGACAAAAGAAAACGGAACAGGTCTAGGGTATATGGTCAGTAAACAAATTGTTGAAAATCACTCTGGGGAAGTCCATATCGAAAGTGAATGGAATAAAGGAACAACGATTGAAATTAGCCTGCCCATCACAAGGAATAGCTGAAAGTTTCAAACGGAATGGGTCAAATGACAATAGGGAGGCTGTCGGAGTCGATCCGGCAGCCTCGTGACGTTATTGGGCAGACAGCATGAAAGTCGGCTGAGTGATCCGGAGGTTCCGCATGGAAGCTTGGTAACACGTGGAGCTGGCGAATACCGGACCGACCACCCGTTTCATTTATCACTGTTTTTCTGTATAGTGTGTATCGATGGGCGAAAAATTCTGAAAAGGATGAAAATATGAAATCAAATCGTGATGTGCAGTCTTTTCCTTATCCCTTTCATGAAAGCAATGTCTACCGATACTCTAATAACGCAATTCCATTAACGCAACAGAATCCCGTAGAGCTGACCTATCGATACATAGATGAAATTAGTCTGAAAAGAGAGCTGCTCAAAAACCATCCGGAAAGATGCTATCAATCCTCTCCTCACACCATGGAAGCACAATGGGAAATCGTCGACCTGATTATTCACAATCTAGTTTTGTATTATCCGGATAAGTTTGAGCTAGAAAAGAAAGAGGATAAGTGGATATTTTCAAACGTCCAGACAAAAGAAAAAATCGCCTTTACCTTTGGTGACAGAACAACCCTTGGGATCGAGCCTTTAGATTTTATCGGTCGTCATGTCCAAGAAGATTTAATCGTCATGATGCAGCGGGATGGTAACCTCTTTTTGGATGCGGGACAGCTGTGCTTTCCAGCGAATTGGTCCTTGTATTTTGACTTAGGCATGAGTTTTAAAGAAATACATTCACCGATTCCCGGCTTTCGGTCTGACTCTCTGGATGATCGAATTTTGCAGTTTCTTATGAGAATAGAGGCAGGTAAGCCATGGGGAAGAAAAAATTGGTCACTTATGGCTGGCAGCAGGTTAGATACCTCGCTAGAAACCTTTTCTGAATGGGGTCAGGCCCGGAAGCAAGTCACAAAGGAAAATGCGGGAGAACTCGTGCATTTCAGGGTAGAAGTTCAAAAGCTGTTTCGGCTGCCAAAAAGCAATGGTATTTTATTTACCATTCATTCACACATGCTTCCCTTAGAAAGGTTCATTCAACATACTCCTTGGCTGGAGCAATTTTATGCGATTCTTCACGAACTCCCTGACTTTATTTCAGAATACAAGGGTATTTCTCTCTATCGAAAGCAGGTACTCGAATATCTAGAAGAGGAACTGAAAAAGAGATGACGATTCCGGTGCATGAGGAGCTTTCATTTAGAAAGGGGAAAAGAAAATATTTGTTTTGCGCCGATTCAAATGGTGCAGAGTCTCTATACGATCTCGTTCGCCTGGCTATGGAAGAGAATGCTCCTTTTGATTTCCTCGTAATAGAGAATGAATCTGATTCCTTCCTTGATCTTTGGTTCAGTCAGCAAAAAATGGGAACCTATTTGTACATGGCTGGAAATTGGGAATGGGTCAACCGATTGAAAAGCCTGGCTGTGGAGGCAGGGTTTTCTGAATATGAAATGCAAATGAAAGCACTGGGGAATAGAAGCAAGAAGGTCATTTGCAGTAAGTGCCATGGAGTCAATGACGTCGCCGATGAATCGCACATTTCTTGCATGCATTGTGGAATCAAACTCGAAGTTTCCAGCCATTATTCGCGCCGGTTGGATGCCTATCTCGGGTATACATCTATACTTTAATGTAACTGGGGGCGCAATAGCTTGCATCGACATTCCACATTAGAAGTACGTGTCCGAAATATTATAGAAGAGACTTCCACGATTAAAAGATTCACCTTGCAGGCAGCTGATTGCTCTATGCTTCCGTCCTTTAGCGGCGGCTCTCATATTACAACCTTTTTACCACAGCCTTCAGGGAATTTGGAAAGGCATTATTCGATTTTTAACACAACTTCCGAGAGGGGACTGTTTGAAATAGCTGTCCGATTAGCAGAAGACTCATCTGGCGGCTCCCGTTATTGGCACCAACATGTTCAAGTAGGCGATTGCTTATCCGTTAGCTACCCAAAGAATTACTTTCCATTAAGTTTTCAGGCGAAGCATCATGTGTTTTACGCCGCTGGAATTGGCATTACACCCTTTTTATCCATGATGGCAGAGCTGGTTGATAAGAATGGATCATTTGAGCTTCATTATGCAGCAAAATCAAAAGAGCAGTGTGCTTTTTATGATTACCTCAGGCAGGAATTCCCGGATCAATCCCACTTTTATTTTTCAAATGGCGAAGGCGCAAATCGCTTATTGCCGGCGCACCTTTTGAATCATCGAATAGGCACACACGTTTATTTTTGTGGTCCCGAGAACATGATTCAAGATTTTAAAGCAGCTGCGCAATCATTTGGCTACCCGTCCTTCCATATTCATCTGGAGCGGTTTGCACCTTTAGCAAAGAAGGAACAGCATGCGTTTCAAGTCCATCTTAAAAAGAGCGGCGGACAGCTGGAGGTTCCAGCGAATGTTTCTCTGTTAGACGTACTTCTTCAAAAGGGAATCAAGGTTCCTTACTCCTGTCGCGTAGGGGGCTGCGGGACCTGCGAAATAAAGGTAGATGAAGGACAGATTGTACACTTCGACTCGTTTCTGTCAGAAGAACAGCACAGCTCACAACAAATCATGCTATGCTGTGTTTCGCGAGGGAGAGGAAGATTGGTGCTTGATATATAGTGGATAGGCAACTGGCGGGGCATAGCGTAACAAATGCTAGGAAAGGCAGCCTGAAAATAGGTTGCCTTTCCTTTATGGAGCAGGCTCTGTTAAACGTGCGAGTTTGCTTGCTTTAATACTCTTTTTTAATGACAAAAAACGAGCCCCGAATTGTTCCAGCTAGTTTAGACTTTTGCCTGGCAAACTTGAACTTCCCTTCTAACTCCTGTGGTACCTCCATCCCCTCCGAAAGCTTAAAACCAACGGCTCGCTTCTTAGGGTCATCAACCGTATACATGACATTGACCCCAAGACCATCCTCATAAAAGACGTAGGCAAACTTGATGTTTTCCACTTGAAAACGCGATGTTTCCAAGGGTTTTGCCGCAAACTCAATATCGCGTTCCTCTTTCAAAATTCGGTTCACATAATCAAGGGTCTCCTGACTTTCACTAGCGGGTACAACCGTAAATTCATGCTTGTATTTGTTCATAAAATAACGGGCTTCATTGGCACGTAAACCAGCAAGCGCTTCTGCTACAGGTGAAGACTCTAATCCAACCGTGGACACCGTATGAAAATCAACGATATGGGACATTTTCCATTCCTCCTTTTCTCCTCTAGTATAACCAAAATTTTCATGTAGTTCAGTAAAACAACAATCTTATTTAACAGAAACATGGAATTAAAAAACACGCGTTTGGCTGTGGTGATTCCCATTTCGTTCGGGAAAGCGTGATTCAGGCATTGGGAAGTGGCGTACCGCAGAATCAATCATTTCAGCGTGAATATAATATAGTGACTTTTCACCGACTCATGATGAGCGTTCTGCAGTGGCAAGCGCGTATGCTGCATCGACATGCGAGGAGGGCAAATCCTTGGAATATTCGATATTGATCGTGGAAGATGAGGAAAAAATAGCAAGGATTTTGGAGATCGAGCTGGAAATGGAGGGGTACCTGGTAGGGAGAGCAAACAATGGCACAGAAGGACTGGAAAGGTATCGGACTGGGCAATGGGACTTGATTCTACTTGACACCATGCTTCCTGGCATGAGCGGAATCGAATTGCTCAGACGCATTCGGGTGCAAGATACGCAAACTCCTGTCATTTTGCTGACGGCTAAAAGCTCGGTTGAGGACAAAGTGTCCGGACTGGATCTCGGAGCCAATGACTATATCACGAAGCCGTTTGAAATCGAAGAATTGTTTGCGAGGATCAGGGCTACGCTCAGACAGCGCATCGTAGGTGTTCCAAAAGCCGTGGATGATGGATGGCTTTGCGCTGCCGACTTGAAAGTAAACGAAGGTACGAGAGAAGTGATAAGAGGGAATGAAAGGCTTTCATTGACGCCCAGAGAGTTCGACTTGCTCGTCTATTTGCTTAAAAATAAGCGTCAAGTGTTGAATCGTGAGCAAATTCTAGTGTCCGTTTGGGGATATGACTATTTTGGCGATACGAATGTGGTCGATGTATACATCCGCTACGTCCGCAAAAAAATCGACTTAGGCCGCGAGCCGGAATTAATCCATACAGTACGCGGCGTCGGCTATGTTTTAAAGGAAAGCAAATGAGGCTGAGCAGCAAGATTCATCTCTATTCTACCGTCTTGTTCGCTATGCTGCTCGTTGTCATGAATCTTTCCATCTACTATCTGTTTTACTGGTTAACCCTGAACAGCCAACGAGAGCAGGTTGAAGCGCAGGCAGCCACGATTGAACGAGGCATTCGTGAGGCGGGAGCAAGAATTCCCGTGGAAGAGCTGCTGCGAGCCTACGTGCCTCTAGACGGGATGCTGAGGATCGTCGCACAAACCAGCGGCGATTTCCCACCGATAACCTCCCCATCCCAATCAGCGCTAAGTCAGCGGGAGGTATCGTATTACGCGGAAAAAACGACGGAAATCATCCGATACGCAAATCTACCCTATGTATTTGTATCCGTACCGACCATATGGATGGACGGTGAAGTCATCAATATCCAAGTGACAGTAAGTCTCAGGGAAGCGGAGGATAACCTGCGCATACTGCGCCTCGTGCTGGTTGCGGTAACGGCAGTCGCTTTGCTTCCTGCGATCGCATCAAGTCGAGTGCTCGGCACACTGATCACAAAACCGATCTCTTCCATGACACATACGATGCGTGAAATACAGGACAGCGGTCATTTTAAGAGGCTTGAATTGGTGGATTCATCCGAGGACGAGCTGATGGAGATGGGTGATACCTTTAACCGCATGATTGACTTGCTGGAGTCAAACTACAAAAAACAGGAGCAATTCGTATCCAACGCCTCTCATGAGCTCAAGACGCCATTGACCGTCATCGAAGGCTATGCAAATTTGCTGAAACGGAAAGGTCTGGATCGCCCTGACCTATTTCGTGAGTCGATCGATGCGATTCACTCGGAGGCGATTCGCATGAAGGAAATGACAGAGCGCCTGCTTTTGCTAGCCAGAGATCGAGAAAAGTGGCATGTGGACTGGGAATTACTCGACCTGCTGGAGATAGCCGAGGAATCGGCCAAAGCCTTCAGAAATGCGTATGGGCGCGACGTTTATACAGAAACGGAAGAAAGCGTCATCGGTTACGCTGACAAGAATTTGCTCAGGCAACTTCTCTTCATCTTCTTGGATAACGCAAGAAAATACAGCGATGAGCCGATTGTGATCCAGGTTGGCCATTCTCACGCTGTTGGCTGGATTCGGATCATCGACAGGGGAATCGGTATTCCGTTCGAGGATATACCGAAAGTATTCGACCGATTTTACCGAGTTGACCCAGCCAGAAGCAGAAAGAGCGGAGGGGCTGGACTCGGGTTGTCACTGGCCAAGGAAATTGCCGACGCAATCGGTGCGCGGATCGATTTGGAGAGTAGGGAAGGCGTTGGCACGACAGTCACAGTCTCTTTGCGCGAGACCCGAGTCTGAAAAGCCATTCTAATGGATTTCTCATGTAGAATGTTTATAATGGCTACCATGATCCGAGGGGGTGGTGGTTTGAACAAGCGATGGAAGTGGGCTGCAGGAGCCTCCGCCATTTTGGCTCTTGCGGGGCTTGCAGTCTTGTTGACAGGAGATCCGTGGATGAGCACCACGCAAGCGTTATCCAGAGAGTCTGTGGAAAAAAGCATTCTTCAACAATACGCGGGCGAAGTGATTTCCTCCGTGCTGACAGAAGAAGGTGTTTATGTGATCAATCTCCGAACACAAAGGGGGACCTATGAATGGAAAGTGGATGCCTACAGTGGTGAAATGATTTCGCTCAAACGGCTGCAAGCTTATATTCCCGGCAATGAACCCTCCCCGTCTACTCCTGCCGCAAATGTGAATTTGGATCCCTTGGAAAAGCCGCCAAACAAGCAGCTCCCCCAGACCGTTGGGAAAGACGAAGCTCATACGACAAAGACGGAGTCCTCGCCAAGCACGGAAACGCCAATCACAAACAGTCCATACCCGAAGGAATCACCGATCATTTCGTCAAAGGAAGCTGCCGCAGCGGCGTCGCGACAGGTGCCTGGCAGGGTGAAGGATAGTGAACTCAGGAAGCTTGGAAACCGCTCTTATTACGTTATCGAAATCGAAACGGATAACAAGGAAAAAGGATACAGAAAAGCAGATGTCCAAGTGAATGCGATCACGGGTGCTGTCACATCGGTCATCTGGGACGATCATCACAATGATGATGATCATCTTGATTCGTCCAAACGACAACAGGACGACGATAACCATTCTGACCACAAGTGATACGGTTATCATCATTTTCTAATCCTCTTATTATTCTGCTCTCATCTGGAAGGGGTATATTTCAAAATGTACCAGCCAATCTGAAGAGGGTAGGAGGTTTTTGAGATGAAAAAGGTGATTATCGCGTTATCAACGGCAGCAGCGCTGGCAGCACTGGGAACAGGGGTGGTGTCGGCAGCGGATGCCCATGCATCTGGCCAACTCCATACGTTGACTGCACAGATTCCGCACAAACAAGAGATAAGTGCTGACCGGGCGAAGCAACTGGCATGGGCGATTGTCCCTGGTCGCATACTGAGCATTGAGCTGGAATTCGAACACGGGCGTACCTTTTATAAAGTAAAGATTTTGCATGAAACTGTGCGGTACGAAGTGCTGATCGATAGCGAAACGGGGAAATCGTATTTCCATAAAGCGGAGCGCTCAACAGACGACAGGGGATATGATGCTCATAGAGGCAGGGGCCGCGGTTCAGATGACCGAGGCGGAGATGATCACCGTGACAGGGGCCGCGGTTCAGATGACTGAGCTAGAAACAAACAAGTTTGTTGTATCAGTGCAAGAGGGCACCGATAGGCTATTACAGCTTTATCGGGCTTTTTTTGCTCAGCCCATTCCTACTGGATGAGCGGAGGATTACAATAAGATCGAATCACGATAAAGATCATGTGATGGGAAGGGGGCTCAGTATGATGAAAAGGTTGTATGCGGCTCTTTTTATCTGTACATTGTTCTCGGTCTCACTAATCGGGTGTACAGACTACGGGGTTACAAACAAGCAAGCCATGGAACGAGTTGGTGAGCCTACTGTTAATGACAGTTCCCATTCATACGTAAATGATCAGTATGGTTTTCGCTTTTCTTTACCTGAGACTTGGAAAGACTATTCGATCGTTACTGGCATGTGGGAGGGCTTAGCGGCAGGTGGCGAGGCTGGTGAAACAACGGTGGAAACGGGTCCGATGATTTCGATCAGACATCCTCAGTGGACTCCTCAAAACCAACGGCAGGATATTCCCATCATGATATTTACCCTTGATCAATGGAACTCGCTTTTGAACGGAAAGTTCCATATCGGAGCGGCTCCTGTCGAACCTACGGAGCTTGGTCGCAACAGGAATTATGTGTTTGCACTGCCTGCTCGTTATAACAACGCATTCCCGCAAGGATATGAAGAGGTGGAAGAGATCATAAAAGGGAATCCTCTTCATCCCATTCAGAATAAATAAGGCCTTCCCCAGCATAAAGAAAACTCGCCAAACTGCGGCGAGCTTTTCATTTTTTGATGCCAATTCGTAGTTACTCAATTGTGTTTTTCATTGACTGATACATGTTTTCTACGTGTTCGTCGACTTCATCTCGCGACATGCGCAAGCGATTCACAGAAGTGCCATATCCAATCTCCATTTTACCTTCTTCCAACCCTTTGAAGATTCCATCGGCGAAGGCATCTAATGGTTCTCCATGCGTATGCAGCCCAGCTCCGCCTAAATCGGTATTCACTGCCGGAGGAGCAACTTCAATGACGCTTACGGACGTATGTAAAAGCTGGTGTCTTAGACTCATTGTAAATGAATGAAGCGCCGCTTTCGTTGCTGAATAAATCGGAGCAATCGCAAACGGTGTAAAAGCTAACCCAGACGTCACGTTCATGATCGTCGCTTCTTCTTTTGCTGCAAAATACGGAGCGAACAGCATACAGAGATGAAATGGTGCATCAATGTTGGTGGTAATTTCTTTGCTGAAATAACCCCAATTGTTCTTCGCATCCGCTTTTAATACATTGAACCGCTGTTGGATCCCTGCATTGTTCACTAACACATTCACTTCTGGATAGTTGGCTGTTACCCATTCGAATAACGCAACACGCTCGGTTTCCCTATCTAAATCACATACACGAGTAATGAGGCTGGGGATTTTTTCTTTCGCATTTTGAAGTGCGTCTTCACGTCGTCCACAAACAATGACTGTATTTCCAGCCTTTATAAAGCGCTCTGCAAAAGCGAATCCAATTCCAGAGCTTCCC
The DNA here is from genome assembly GCF_016811915.1 of Brevibacillus choshinensis. Taxonomy (NCBI): domain Bacteria; kingdom Bacillati; phylum Bacillota; class Bacilli; order Caryophanales; family Paenibacillaceae; genus Brevibacillus; species Brevibacillus choshinensis. Next base: position 1,288,932 of record NZ_CP069127.1, read on the forward strand.
CCTGTAATGAGAATGGTATTCCCTGACAGTTTCATGTAAAGTCCCTCTTCCCTAGTATTTTCTTCACGTAGTAGATGCAACGTTTATCATCTCATCATTCTTCTTTTCTTTCCTTCGTGCGTTTTGTATAACGTGTAATTTTTACATCGATTCCCTTGATGGACTCTGTCATCCGCGAAATTTCAGCTAGCACTGCTTGTTTGTGATTCTTCATCATCTCCAGTCGGAGTTCGATGGTGTCATCTCCTTCTACAACCCAATCCATATATTGCTTAATACCACTTATGGGCATGTGCGTATTTTTTAAACAAATGACGGTTTCAAGCAGCGCCATTTGATCTTCTGAAAATAACCGCCTGCCAGCTTCATCACGCTCGATTAGTGGTAGCAGCCCTTTTTTTTCATAATAACGCAGCGTTGATTCTGGAATATTGAATTTGGCGGAAGCTTCGCTGATGGAACAATACTTCATTTGGAGACCTCCAAACTTAATCTTTCCTTGTGAAAAAACCGTTCTATCCCTCGTAGAATGATGCAAGGGTTTGTCCCACGAAAGGAAAAGATGGAAATGGAAATCGGACCTTGCTACACTGATAGGGATGGGAGAGGAGGGACGCATCAGTGGAACAAAAGATTCCCTTGCACGCCCAACTAAGAGAGTTGATACGTGAAAAAATAGACGAAGGTGAATACGCCTACGGGCAGCCAATCCCATCCGAGCGGGAGCTGGCGGCTACGTATGGATTGAATCGGATGACGGTAAGAAACGCCATTGAGGCATTGGTCCATGAAGGTGTCTTGAAAAAAGTGCAGGGAAAAGGCACGTTCGTGACTCAGTCCAAAATCGGCTCCAATCTGTACAAACTGCAGGGTTTCAGCAAGATGCTTTTAACCAAGGGCATCCAGCCTTCGACCAAATTGCTGTACGCGGGAAAACGAAAGGCTGGAGTGAAGTACGCGTCGATTTTCGATATAGACGAGCAGGCGGAGCTGTACCGCATCGTCCGCTTGCGGCTTGGAAATGACGAGCCTTACACTTTGGAGGATACCCTCGTTCCCTATGACCTGCTTCCCCAGATCAATGAGTACGATTTCGGAGTGCATTCGCTCTACGACTTGTTCGCAGCAAACGGTGTTGACCTGGACATGGCCTATGAGACGCTTACTCTGGTCAAGATTCGGAATCCGGAAGCAAAGCTGCTGCAGGTGCCGCCAAACAGTGCCGTTTTTTTGCACGAATGCAAAAGCTATGATCACCACAAGAGAGTGGTTGAATTTACGAAATCATATACAAACGGTCAAAAAAGCTACTTTCAAGCTGACCGTCATTGAGCACACACCTCCTTTCCTGCTGCCCTGTAGGCATGCATGAGACAAAGGAGGTTTTTCATTTTGGAAATTTCCAAATTTTTGTTGACCGAGGTCTTTAAGTGGTATAGTATAACAATCAAGTGGTATGCATTTTATTGGTGGTATACATATATACCAGTGGGTGGAAGGGGTAGCCATGGCAAAATACGATACGGTCCGTTCGGATCTAGCAGAAAAAATCGAAGCGTACATCAATCAATCCGGGCTAAGTGCCCATGACAAGCTGCCTTCTGAAAGAGAACTAAGCGCTCTCTGGGATGTGAACCGGATGACATTGCGCCAGGCGATCGAGCGTCTCGTCGATGAAGGAATCCTGTACAGCCTGCACGGCAGCGGAACGTATGTCGCTCCGCGGAAAATTAACAGAAATTTGTGGCAGTTCCTCTCTTTTTCCGACGCGATGAAAGAGTCTGGTCTGCACACTCATACTACCGTAATCTCCTTTCGAAAAATGGAAGCAAACAAGCTACTAGCGAAAACCTTCTCCATTTTACTGGGCACGGAAGTCGTGGAGCTGGTGAGGATCAGGCATGTCGAGAATGAACCATTTGCCTTGGAAACGATCTATCTTCCCTCCTGCTTGGTTCCTGGTCTCGAGCAGCATGATCTGGAAAAGCAATCTCTCTACGCCATCCTGCGGGAGGTTTACCGCATTGAGCTGACAAAGAGCAAACAGGAAATCAGCATCACCTACTTGACGGAGGAAGAGGCTTCTTACCTGGGAGTGGCACCGGGCGATGCCGCGATTTGCACCAAGGTTGTCACTGCGACGGAGGATAAGCTCCCTGTCGAGTACACCATTGAAATCGCCCGAGGAGACCGTTGCATGTTCAGTACGATCTTGAAGTGACTGGAATGGATCAGACAGGTTTTAAAGCCCACGCGCTTTAAAATAGATTGCGATCTCAAGAAAACGGGGGAGGAATTACGGATGTTGAAATTTGATTCGGGGTTGTTCCTGCAAGCAGTGGGGACGGATGCGATTGCGGAGCGTGAAAAGATCGAGCGGATTGTCGACGAGATTTCCGCCAAAGGCTTTTCGAATCTTTTCCTAATCGGCGCGGGGGGAACCATCGCGATGATGTACCCTTATGAATACCTTTTCAAATCCAGCTCGACTCTGGAGGTTCACGCTGAAATTGCCGCAGAATTCATGGTCATGAACCATAAGCACTTCAGCAAAGATTCGGTCTGCATTTTTGCTTCTGTATCGGGAACAACCAAAGAAACGGTGGCTGCGGCGCAGTTCTGCAAGGAAAGAGGAGCCACGACGATCGGATTGGTGGCAAATCCGGAGACTCCGTTAGCCGAAATCGTCGATTACTGCATCTCGACGGGTCACGAAAAACATTCGTTCGATACCTTCTTCATCCACCTGTACATGCTCGCCTTCCGATTCATGCGCAACAACAACGAATTTCCCCTCTACGATCAGTTTGCCAAGGAGGTTGCGCTGCTCCCCCAAGCGCTGCTCCGTTCCATGGAGGCGTTTGAAAATCGGGCGGAAGCGTTCGCTATCAGACACAAGGACACGGATTACCACATGCTCGTCGGGGCAGGAAGCCTCTGGGGCAACACGTACTCCTATGCCATGTGCATTCTGGAGGAAATGCAGTGGATCCGGTCAAAATCCATTCATGCAGCGGAATTTTTCCATGGGACCCTGGAGCTGGTCGAGGAGGATACGAGCGTCATCCTGTTGAAAGGTGAAGATGAGACGCGCCCTCTCGTGGATCGCGTAGAGAAGTTTGCCGAGAAGATTACCAAAGAGCTGTTCATCATCGACACCAAGGATTTTGCACTGGAAGGGATCAGTGAAGAGATGAGGCCGTATTTTGGGATCAGCGTGAACTGGGCTGTGCTTAATCGCATCAGCGCATATCTGGAGCGTGAACGAAATCACCCGCTGGAAACCAGACGCTACTACCGAAAAATGGAGTACTGAGAAAAAAAAGAAGGGCACTACTGCGGTAGTGCTTTCTTTGCCAGAGGATGACAAGGGGGCTGGGGCTATGAAAGCAATCGGGTTTGGGGACAACGTGGCAGACGTGTACTTGCATACGAGAACGCGCTATCCAGGGGGAAACTCCGTCAATTTCGCGGTCTTTGCCAAGCAGCTGGGAGTTTCCTCTGCCTATCTGGGGGTATTTGGCAATGATGAAATCGCAGCTTTCATCCAGGAAGAGCTGACAAAGATCGGCATCGACTTGTCCCGCTGCGTCCAGTTGGAGGGAGAAAACGGCTACGCGCAGGTCAACCTCGTCGATGGGGACAGAGTTTTCGTAGGGGGAAATGGTGGCGGTATCTCCACGCAATACCCGCCCATTTTGGACGCTGCCGATTTGAACTATCTGAAGGAATTTTCGCTGATCCATTCCGGCTGTTACGCCAGCGTTGAGCCCGAGCTTCCCAAGCTTCGGGAGCTTGAGGCCTTGGTCGCCTTTGATTTTTCTGAAGAATCCAAATTCCGCACGGACCGCTATTTGCAAAGCGTCTGTCCCTTCATCGATTTTGCGCTGTTTTCCGGCGGGAGAATGACCGACACCGAAATCGACGGGCTGGCAAAACGAGTCAGCGAACATGGCGTGCGTCACATCCTCGTCACCAGAGGTTCACAGGGCGCCCTTTTTTTCAGCAACGATGCTCCTTACGTCGGAGCAGTCGAATACGTGGAACCGGTGGACACCATGGGGGCGGGAGATGCCTTTTTGACGGCTTTATTGATCCACTTGGTACGATCGGGCTGGACCAAATCGCAAGCGCCGACTCCGGAAGCTATCCAAGCGGGGTTGCAGTTCGCTGCATCTTTTTCAGCGAAGACATGCTTGATTGATGGGGCGTTCGGGCATGGGCAGCAATATTAGAAAATATCTGAATTTGAACTTGACGGAATCGTCTGATAATTTTACTATTGTAGTAAAGGTATATACCAATTAGGAAAAGGTTGAGTCGGCATGGAATCACACAATAGGGAGAGCACCCCATTTTATAAACAGTTGAAGAATAAAATCTTGGATGACATCGAAAGCGGGAAGCTGTCCAGCGGAGACAAGCTGCCCTCCGAGCGAGAGCTGGCAGACTTGTACGGAATCAGCCGAATGACGGCCAGGCACACCTTGTCCGTATTGGAAAGGGAGGGAGTTGTCGAACGCAGAGTCGGGGCGGGAACCTTCATTACGAACAAGAAAATTGAGATGGACTTCATCACTTTCAACAGCTTTACCAAGAACATGCTCGGCAAAGGACTCCTTCCGCGCACACAGCTTCTCTCCGTCCGAAAAGAGCAGGCGAGACCTTCATTAGCCAAAAGATTGAAGGTGCCAGAAGGGGAAGGCGTGATTGTATTCAAACGTCTTCGCCTAGTCGACGACACACCTGTAGCGATCGAGGAATCATTCCTTCCGTACCTGTTTTGCCCGGGAATCGAGCAGCACATTGCAGACAACACGTCTCTGTATCAGGTGCTGGAGGACATGTACGGGATCGTTCTGGTGAAGGCAAAGGAGTACATGCAGGTCACTTTTTCAGACGATGCCGAAAGCAAGCTGCTGCGGATCAAATCGGAAAGCCCTTGCATCCTTTTGGAAGCGGTTGCTTTTGACAAAGCGGGAAGGGAAGTCGAATTTTCCAGATCGATCACGCGCAGTGACATCGTCCGCTACTATTCGGAATTGAATCTAAAATAAACCGAAAAGAGAGGTATCAAATTTTTTTGCGATAAATGGTATATACCAATACGGGGAGTGATCAAATGTGTTTGCATTAACCAGGAAAATGGTAGTGCTCGGTGCGTTGGTCTTGTCATTGGTAGCCAGCGGATGTTCCAGCAGTCCTTCGTCCGGCAATGGTCAATCCGCTTCGGAGCCATCAGCGGATGGCAAAGTCGAGCTCAAGTTTCTGCACAAGTGGCCGCAGCCGGAATACGCCCCCTATTTTGAAGAAGTGATCAAAGAGTTTGAGAGTCAAAATCCTACCATCAAGGTGAAAGTGGAAGCTGTCGCGGATGAGCCGATGAAAGACAAGCTCCGCGTCATCATGGGTGGAGGATCGGTGCCGGACATCATGTTTTCGTGGTCAGGTGAATTTGCCAGGAAGTTTGTGAGGTCGGGTGCGGCGATGGACTTGACCGAAGCGTTGAACGCTGATCCGGAATGGAAGAATGGCTTCATCCCCGCCTCGCTCCAGCCTTTCGTCTCCAATGACAAAAACTACGGAGTGCCTCTGCGTTTCAATGGAAAATTCTTCGTCTACAACAAAGAAATCTTTGACAAATATCAGCTGCAAAAACCAAAGACATGGGATGAGTTTTTGCAACTTTTAGACAAATTGAAGCGGGCGGGGGAAACACCGATCATATTGGGCAATGCAAGTCCATGGGCAGCCATTCACTATCTGACCGGACTGAATCAAAAGCTGGTCCCAGCCGATGTCCGAATGAAGGATTACAATCCCGAGAGCGGAGAGTTTACAGATCCGGGATACATCAGAGCGCTGCAGTATCTGAAAGAATTGAAGGACAAGGGATATTTTAATGACAACATCAACTCCAGCTCGCATGACATGGCGACGCAGATGTTCTTTGCCGGAAAAGGGGCAATGATGTACCTCGAGCTGGAAGAGTTCCAGCAGGTGCAAAAAAGCATGCAAGCCGCATTTGACTTCTTCCCGCTGCCTGCCATCGCGGAAGGAAAAGGCAACCAAAACTTCATAACCGGAGCGCCTGATGGATTTATCGTCTCATCGAAAACCCAGCATCCGAAAGAAGCGATCGCGTTCCTGAAGTTTCTGACCAGCAAACAAAATGCAGAAAAGCTCGTCAAGCAAATCGGCTGGCCGAGTCCGATCGTCGGCGCGACCAACACGGACACCGCCTTGAAGCAGGTCGCCGAAGCCGTTGACATGATGAAGAGCGCAGAAGGCATGGCGGAGTGGCTCGATACCGACGTTCATGCGAAAATTGCAGACTCGTATTTATCCAATATCCAGCTGCTCTTGGATGGCACGAAATCGCCTGAAGACATCATGAAGGAAGTTCAGGGAGTGGCCCAGGAGGTCAAACAGGAAGTCAAGCAATAAGTACTTTGGGTAAGCGACCGAGGGGGGATGCTTACCCTCTTCCTAGGAGGGAGCCAAATGTTGAAATCGTCTTTTCACAATGCCCGGTCTGCACTCCCTTTCATCCTTCCGGCCCTTTTGCTCATCGTGCTGTTTGTATTTCTCCCGATTCTCTTCAATCTGTACTACAGCATGTTTCGATGGAGCGCATTTGAGAGGAATGGGGTTTTTGTCGGGTTGGATTATTACGTCAAACTGTTTCAGGACCCTATCTTTTACACAGCTCTGAAAAACAACTCGCTCTATGCTGTCATCTCCCTCTTGTTTCAAGTGGGAGGGGGTTTGGTGATTGCGGCTATCCTGGAGGAAAAGGTGATCAGGCGCTGGCAGCCTCTTTTTCGGACCGTGTTTTTTCTCCCGGCTGTCATCTCGATCTCGGTGGTGGGTCTCATGTGGCAGCTGTTGTACAATCCGGAAATCGGTCTGATCAATGGAGCCTTGAAGGCCATCGGTCAAACCCAGTGGATGCACTCCTGGCTGGGGGACAGCAAGACAGCCATTTATGCGGTGGTGGCCGTTTCACAGTGGCAATATACCGGGTACATGACCATGCTTTTTTTGATCGCGATGCACAAGATTCCTGGAGAATTGTATGAAGCCGCGATGATTGACGGAGCCAATCGCCTTCGGACTTTCTTTCATATCACCATTCCGCAGCTGCGAGAAATGATTCTCGTAGGAAGCATGATCACGGTCATCGGAGCCTTCAAGGTATTTGATGAGGTGTACGTGATGACCTTCGGGGGGCCGGGCCGTTCCACGGAAGTGCTGGGCACCATGCTGTACCGGGCGGCGTTTCGCAACGATGAAATGGGCTACGCCTCGACAATCGGCACCGCAATCTTTGTGATCACGCTAGGCTTGTCGCTCCTGCAAATGCGACTCGCAAAAACGGGCCAGGAGGTGTAAGAAACCTATGACAGCTATGCAAAAAATATATCGCGCAGCGATCTGGCTGTGGTTTGCCGCCTATGCGCTCTGCATCCTGTATCCGTTGTTCTGGCTTGCGATGAACGGCTTCAAATCCAACCGCAATTTTTTCCTGGACCCATGGGGACTGCCGGACAAATGGCTCTGGAAAAATTACGTCTCTGCCTGGGATGCGGGAGTGGGTCAATACTTTCTGAACAGCGCATTCGTCACGGTGGTCTCCGTCCTGCTTGTCCTTGTCTTGGGCTCGATGGCTGCCTATGGACTGAGTCGCTTTCGCTTCAGAGGGGCAAATCTTCTGCTGCTTATCGTGGTGAGCGGGTTGATGCTGGCACCACAGGTGAGCCTGATTTCCCTGTACAAAATGCTCCAGATGATCGGTCTGTACAATACCCGCTGGGCGTTGATTGTGACGTATGTCGCATTTCAGCTGCCGTTTTCGATCTTCCTCATGCGATCCTATTTTTTATCCATCCCGAGAGAGCTGGAGGAGTCTGCGACGATTGACGGCTGCAGCACCTGGCAAGTTTACTGGCATATCATCCTGCCGATGGGAAAACCCATTCTGGCTTCTGCGGCTCTGCTGACAGGGATGAACGTGTGGAATGAATTCATGTTCGCGATGGTGTTCATCGAGGATTCCGCACTTCGGACGATTCCAGTGGGCCTCATGAATCTGAGGAGTCAGCTGAATACCGATTTCGGCGTCCAATTGGCAGGGCTGGCCATCTCTGCAATCCCGATGATTGTCATGTTCATCCTGTTTCAGAAGCAATTTGTCCGGGGGATGATGGCGGGGAGCGTGAAAGGATAAGCCACAAAAAGGCTCATGCATGTGCAGCAATTACTCTAACGATACGAGGAGGGGCAGATGGGAGCAATCAAGCGCTCGCAAATCACGGGAATGAACTTTCATTACCTGCATTATCCGCTGACCTATTTTTTGGATTCCATGGTCCGATTTCACATGGAGCAAATCGAATTATGGGGAGCGGCTCCGCATCTTTACGTAGAGGATTTGTCGCTGACTGAGATCAAAAATATCCGACGTGAGATTGAGAGTCGCGGTCTGAAAGTCGTCTGCTTCACGCCGGAGCAATGCATGTATCCGATTAATCTCGCAGCCAAGGAGCAGGCCATCCGGGAGAGGAGCAGGAGGTATTTTGAAAAGTCGATAGAGGCAAGCGCCGAACTTCAGTCAGAGCTCGTATTGGTGACCGCGGGATGGGGCTACCGAAACGAAAGCAGGGAAGAGGCGTGGAAGCGCGCCTGCGACTCCTTGCAGCAGCTTGCCGAATATGCCAGCCAGAGGGGGATCACGCTTGCTTTGGAGCCGCTGCAGCCAGTCGAGTCCAATCTCGTCTGCAACCTGACCGATTTGGCAGAAATGCTGCGTGCAATAGGGTCCCCAGCCGTGAAAGGAATGGTGGACACGGTCGCGATGGCTGTTGAAGGCGAGGACCTGAATCGCTATTTCGAACGTTTGGGGGAAAACCTCGCACACATCCATCTGGTGGACGGAAAGCCGGGTGGACATTTGGCCTGGGGGGACGGGAATCTGCCACTGGCTTCCTATATGGACATACTCGAGCGATGCGGGTACACAGGGGCATTGTCGCTGGAATTTACCTCTTCTCAGTATTTGATGGAGCCGGATAAAGCGGTAGAAGCATCGCTTCGGCAGCTGGGAGCGTTTGTGGTGTAGAAGAAATATGGATCTACAGGGAGGAGAAACACATGCTGAATGAAATGGTGACACGTGTGCTTGAGGAGTTTAAGCGTCGGGAGATCGAAAAAGTGTTCCTGGTCGGGTGCGGCGGTTCATCTGCGCTCATGTACGCGAGCAAATACGCCATGGACCACGAAGCCAAAACCATTGATTCTGATTTATACAGCTCCAATGAATTTATCCACCGCCATCCAGCAAAGCTGGGGGAAAAATCCCTCGTCATTCTCTGCTCGCACTACGGGAAAACCCCGGAAACGGTGAATGCTGCACGCTTTGCCAGAGAAAAAGGAGCACTGACGGTCTCGCTTACCTATGAGCCGGATTCCCCCTTGGCAGAGGCATCCGAATTCGTCATCCTGTATCAGGAAGGCAAAGAGCATCCTTTTTTGAACGATGCACACGCGATCATGTACGAATTGGTCTTCGGTCTTTTGCACATCAAAGAAGGCAATCCAAAGTACGATGCATTGATCGAAGCTCTGTCTCATTTGCGGCCGGTGATCGAAAAAGCGAAGGAGCAGGCTCTCCCGGCAGCCCAAGCCTTTGGCCGCGCCTATCAGGACGCCACGAACATCTATACCATGGCCAGCGGTGCCAACTACGGAATCGCCTACTGGTTCGCGATCTGCATTCTCATGGAAATGCAGTGGATTCATTCCCACGCCATTCATGCAGGAGAGTATTTTCACGGGCCTTTCGAAATATTGGATAAAGAGGTGCCCATGATCCAGCTCGTCGGTCTCGACGAAACTCGCCCCCTCGAAGAGCGTTCCCTCGGTTTTTCCCGCCAGTATGGAGACAACATCATCACCCTGGATGCCAAAGATTTCGATCTGACTGGGGTGGACGATCGGGTGAAGGGTTATATCGCACCACTCGTTCTGCATCGGGTCTTGCGGGTCTATGCGGAAGAGTTGGCTCATGCTCGCAACCATCCTCTCACCACGCGCAGGTACATGTGGAAAGTGGCGTATTGATCGATCGAAATAGAAAAACAAGCGCCTCGTGCTGCAGAAAAGAGTATAGTCTTGGGGGCAGGGTGCGCCGCTGGGCAGAGGAGGAGAGAAACCTTGATCAAAGGGATTGTTTTTGACTTCGATGGTCTTATCCTGGATACGGAAACGGTCTGGTATCACTCGTTTCGTGAAGCTCTTGAGCAGTACCGGCTGGAATTGACGTTGGAGACGTTTGCTTCCTTTGTGGGCACGCATGGAGCGGCATTCGATCAGCACCTCATGAAAGTGGCTGGGAATCAGCAAAAGATGGAAGACATCAAGCGGATCGCCAACGAAATCCATCAAGATAAGATCAGGAGTGTTCAAGCGAGGGAAGGGGTGCGTGACTATTTGGAGGCGGCCGTGGACCTCGGTCTGCGAATTGGTCTTGCCTCCAGCTCGAGTAGGGAGTGGGTCGAGAGATTTCTTCGGCAGCTTCAGCTTCTCTCGTATTTTGAAGTGATCAAAACGGCGGATGATGTGGTGAGAGTCAAACCGGACCCGGAGCTGTACGTGCAAGCCGTGCATGCCCTTCGCTTGCAGTCGGATGAGGTACTTGCTTTTGAAGACTCTGCTGCGGGTGCAAAGGCGGCTAAGGCTGCAGGGCTGCACTGCGTGATCGTGCCCAATCCTGTCACAATGGATCTGATTTTTGAGAACTATGACTTGCGCATAGAATCGATGGCCCAGCATTCGCTGACACATGTCTTGGCGAAGCTGGATGGGCAGTGGAGTGCAGACTCTCGTGGCTCCTTTTGAGAGAAAGATCCTATTCATCTCCCTCGCCGGCATGCTGTTCTTTGGTTCGATCGATTCGCTGCGGAGCATCGTGACTCCTCTGATCCAGGAGGACCTGAACCTGACCTATCTTGAGCTGAGCGGTGCGTTTTCGCTCGGATCGTTTGGTTATTTGGCAGGTTCTTTTCTGGGAGGGCTTCTTGTTGACAACAGGGGCTTGAAGCTCGTCACTTTGTGGGGAGGACTCCTCATTGCAGCAGGGATGCTTCTGTACATGTGCGTAGAAAACTACTGTCTATTCGCGGTTGGCTTCATCTTGGCGGGAATCGGAGGAGGTGTCCTGGAGATCGGAATTAATGGGGCCGTTCCTGCCATTTCTGAATCAATCGAGGATCAGGCGAGATATTTCAACTGGCTGCACGGTTTTTACGGCGTCGGAGCGTCCGGTCTCCCGCTCCTCGGCATTTTGATCCTGCAGCGATTTCCGGATTGGCGGAATGGGTTTTGGCTGGAGTTGGCTCTTCTCGGCTTCATCCTGGCGTTTGTCATTTGCTTTCGATACGGCCAAGTGACGACGAAGAGGCGAGTGTCGGATCGAAAAGCAATGAGGATCGTAAGTGCGGAAGGATCAATCAAGCTCGCGGGATTGCTTTTCGCCATCATGGTGTATGTCATGGCGGAAGTTGGTTTCGCTACATGGCTCCCGACTTATCTGGTTCAAGTCAGGCATCTGCCCCTGACAGAAGGGGCCTTGTACTTGTCTGGCTTTTATTTGGTTTTTACAGCAGGTCGCTTGAGTGCACACTGGTGGATCAACCGAATTGGGCAAGAGAAAGCAGTCATGGTCAGTTCGATTCTCGCCGTACTGATTGTTGGAGCTGCAATCCTTTGGACAGATCAGGCAACTCTTCCCTTGCTCGTCGTGGCAGGAATCTGCTTTGCGGCGATTTTCCCGACGATAGCAGCCATTGCTTGTCATCTGTATGCGGACCGGGCAGGGAAGGTTCTCGGATACCTGTTTACGGCTTCGGGTGTAGGTGCATTGGTGAGTAACGGTTTGATTGGTGTTGTCGCCAATGCATATGGCATCGAAACCGCTTTTTCTCTCATTATTGGCTTTCTGGCATGCGTGTTCGTCATCATGTTCGCGGTGATCCGTTCGAATGTGAGGCAATCAACAAACGGGTGAACGCATTGTCGGGTGGCTATGCTTCAAAACGGGCTGCCGGTTATGAATCGGCAGCCTTTGCTCAGCGGTTGGGCCGTTTATCGGTGCAGCTCGTATCGGCTGGCTTTGCTGAAGCTGCGGATCGCTGCGATCTCTTCCGCGGTCAACGGCGGCACGTTCACTGCCTCGATATTTTGCAGGAGCTGCTCACGTGAGCTGGCTCCGGGAATAACGGTGGCGACAGCCGGATGGCTAAGCGAATAACGGATAGCCAGCTGCGACATGCTGCGCGTACGGTTCACCAGAGGCGCCAACTTCTCTCGTACGGCTACGATCTCTTCCATGCTGTAGTCCAGGTATCCTTTTGCTACCTTCTTATTCTCAGCAAGCGCTCCGCTGGCCACCGGCCCCCGAGCTATGACACTGATGCCTCGCGCCTGGAGCATGGGCAACACTTCTTCTTCTGCGCGGCGGTCAAGAATGGAGTACTGGTTCATCACGCTTACGATGGATGAGCGTGCAGCATATTCACGAATCACATTGGGACGTATGGAAGAGATGCCGTAATGCCGGATGACCCCTTCCCGCTTCAGCTGTTCGAATGCTTCAATCGTCTCGTCAATCGGATCATCCAGCGTGCCCCCATGCAGCTGATAGAGATCGATGTAATCCGTCTGCAGCCTTCTCAAGCTTTCTTTTACAGCGGATAAAATGTACGCTTTCGATGGATCCCATACCCAGCCATCCTGCCCGGGAATGCGCCGATTGCCCACTTTTGTCGCCAGAATGACTTTGTCACGGCGCCCCTGTATCGCTTTTCCCACCAGCTCTTCATTCCGTCCCGCTTCATATAAATCTGAGGTATCCAAAAAATTGATGCCACGCTCCAGCGCCTCTTGAATAAGAGCAACAGCTTTTGTCTCATCCGTCCCTACCGTCATACAGCCGAAGCCGACCTCGGTGACCATGAGATCGGAAGAACCTAAGCGGGTGGTTTTCATTTGGAGAATTCGCTCCTTTCCGTGGTACGATTACATTGATTATACAAGATGCCTTTCCATGAAATCCAAGAATGTATAGGGGAATCGACACGAACCTGGCCCCCGTGTGATTGAGCTTTTCAGGCAATTTATTTTCGTAGAACATTTTATATCTTGTAAATTTTTAGATTTATCCTAAAATAATGAATAATTGGTCCTATTTGATTTTTTTGCTTCCAATCACGTTACTCTCACTCTACTCTCGTGGAAGCTGATAGATCTTGGGCTGAAGATAACGATAAATATGGTAAGAGGGGGATTCAAGCAGATGAAAAAACGAGTTCAACTTGGCTTTCTATCAGCAGCATTGGTTGCAAGCATCGCACTCACAGGCTGTGCCGGCTCAAACAATGCGGGAGGCAATGCAAGCGGCGGGTCTGCTTCGGGCACGCAAGGCTCCACAGGTGAAGGAAGCGGTGCTGCCCAAAATGGAGGGAAAATTCTCATTGCAACACAGAGTCCTCTTTCGGGGTCCCAGTCCGCTCAAGGTGATTCCATCAAGAGCGGTGCCGAATATGCGCTTAAAATGAAAAAAGAAGATTTTAAGAAATTGGGCTTCGATTTGCAACTGCTGCCCCAGGATGACCAAGCCGATCCGAAAATCGGGGTTTCCAACGCGGAGATGCTTATATCCAACCCTGACGTGCTTGGTGTCGTGGGTCACTTGAACACGGGAGTGGCCATCCCATCTTCTGTAAAGTATGAAGAGGGCAAACTTGTCATGGTATCGCCGGCCAATACAGGTGTGAAGTTAACGGAAGAAGGCAAGAAGACAGTCCACCGCATATGCGCACGCGATGACTCGCAAGGTCCTAAAGCAGCCATGTATGCCAAAAACACACTCAATGTCAAACAAGTTTTTATCATGCACGATAAAACAGCTTACGGTCAAGGTCTGGCCGATCAGGTGAAAATGCAGTTTGAAAAAGACGGTGTAGCCGTGTTGGGCTATGAAGGGATAACTGCTGGCGAGAAGGATTACTCTGCGGTTCTCACTCAGATCACTTCGAAGAATCCGGACTTAATCTTCTTCGGCGGTATGTACCCTGAAGGTGGCATTCTCATTAAGCAAGCCCGGGAAAAAGGGTATAAAGGCTATTTCATGGGCGGAGATGGATTCGACAACTCGGATATGATCAAGATTGCTGGTGAAGCGGTCGACGGAGTGATCTTTACTTCCGTAGCGGGTGACGTATCGCAAACCGAAGAAGGTAAAAAGTGGGGAGAGGAATACAAAAAGGCAACGAACAAACCTCTGGAAGCCTTTTCCGTTTACGGTTATGATGCGATGAATGTTCTCTTGCACGGTGTGGAGGAAGCCATTAAAGCCAATGGCGGCAAGAAGCCAACTCGTGAACAGGTGTTGGAAGCTGTTCATAAGACAAAAGACTTCCAGGGACAATTCACGAAGGTTACATTTGATGAAAAAGGCGATAACGAATTTGCTGACGTGTTTATTTACAAGTACGAAAAAGATAAGGATAAATCTGTTTTTGTCGGCAAGGCAGAATAGAATCTGTCTACATGCAACACTTCATCTACACGGGGGCGGCACGCGGGTGCATGCCCCTTTTTTGTGCGCATTCCCGGCTTTGAGAATAAATACGCTTCTCTCCATTTATCCTCTCTCTCACCCTACAGTTGCAGCAACCGACTTCTCAAAAATGAGAGGAGGATTCTCACTTTGCTGCTGCATGTTCTGGAATTCGGGGCAATTTCCTCATCTTATGGCATTCCGGCTCATGGCATCATTCTTGCTATTTGTAACAGATTGTAAATACAGATGAGGATGGTGGATAGCATGCATCAGAAATCCCGCGAAGAGTCGCTTGCGATGGCGAAAGAAATGCTGGAATTCATCGAGAGCGAGACATTGACAGTCGAGCAGAAGAAAAAAATCGTATCGGATTCGGTCGAGAATTTTACCAATCACGTGACAAAGGCCATTCTGACTCACCGCAAGTCAGTCTCGACGGATTACTCTGTGGTGGAGTGGGAGGATGAGGCAGCCGTATTCCGGGATACCATGGGTGACGAGTACGTCGATTGTCTCGGAGGATATGGCGTCTATCTGTTGGGCCACCGACATCCCAATGTGGTAAAGGCAGTGGAAGCCCAATTGAAGCGATACGCTTTGCACAGCCAGGAAATGATCGATCCGCTGCGTGGCTATCTCTCCAAGCTGGTGGCCGCGATCACTCCGGGGGATCTGCAGCACTCGTATCTGGTGAACTGCGGCACCGAGGCGAATGAGATGGCTCTAAAGCTGGCACGGCTTGCGACCGGCAAAAAATATTTCATTTCGATGGAGAGAGGCTTCCATGGCAAAACGCTAGGCTCCCTCTCCGCATCCGGCAAGTCAACGTTCCGTGAGCCTTACTCGCCGCTCGTTCCTGGCTTCCAGCATGTTCCCTACGGAGATGCGGATGCCGTCGATCAGGCGATCCGTATGTTGATCGCTACGGGAGAAACCGTGGCGGGCGTGATCGTGGAGCCGATTCAGGGGGAAGGCGGCGTGAACATCCCGCCAGATGACTTTCTGCCGCGTCTCCGTGAGATTTGCGACAAATACGAATGCCTGTTGATCGTCGATGAGGTGCAGACGGGCATGGGGCGCACAGGCACCATGTTTGGCGTTGACCACTGGAATGTCGTGCCGGATATCATGACGCTGGGCAAGGCGTTCGGTGGCGGTGTCATGCCCATAGCCGCGATGGTTGCGAAGAAAAAGTGGTGGGGAAAAATGGAGGAAAATCCTTTCCTGCTCGGATCCTCCACCTTTGGCGGGAATCCGCTCTGCTGCGCCGGCGCGATCGCAGGCATCAAGACGATTTTGGAAGAAAACATTCCGCAGGTGGCCAAGGAAAAAGGCGACTATATCATGCTTCGCCTCCGTGAAATCCAGGAGCAGTATCCGGAAATCCTGGTGGCCATACGCGGAAAGGGACTGCTGATCGGCATGGAGTTTGCCAGCAACAGCCTCGGGTATTCCTTGGCCAAAACGCTTTTTGGCAAGAAGATCCTCGTCGGTGGCACGATCAACAACGCGACAGTCATCCGCATTGAACCGCCTGCCGTGATTTCCTACGAACAGCTGGATTACGTGCTTGCTTGCATCGAAGAAGGAATCGCTCATTTGTCCAAAGAGGCGAAAGTGGCCCGATAAACGGTACCCACGAATAGGAGGCGGGCTGATGAAGGAAGCCAAAAAGCTGTTCATAGATGGGGAGTGGGTCTCCTCCTCAACAGGGGAGACGTTTGAAGTAAGGAATCCAGCCAGCGGAGAAGTGATCGCCCAAGTGGCCAAAGGCACCCGCGACGACACGAAGAAGGCGATCCAAGCAGCTCGGCGCGCATTTGACGAGTCGGGCTGGGGAGAGAGCAAGGCGCGGGATCGGGCTGAGCTGTTGTGGAAGGCGGCGGATCTGATCGAGGAGAGGGCAGAGGAATTCGCGCAGACGGACACACGAAACAACGGCAAACCGCTGCGGGAATCTCGCTACGATGTCGCCGATGCGGTCAATCAATTCCGTTATTACGCAGGTCTTTGCACCAAGCCTCAGGGGCAGACGTATGACGTGCCGGATGATATCCAGGCAATGGTGGTTCGCGAACCGATCGGGGTGGTAGGTGCGATCACCTGCTGGAACTACCCGCTTGTCATGAACGCGCAAAAAGTGGCTCCCGCTTTGGCTGCGGGAAATACGCTGGTGTTGAAGCCGGCAGATCTGACGCCGCTGTCCACCATCATGCTGTTCGAATGCCTGGAAAAGGCCGGATTTCCCCCAGGTGTGGCCAATCTGGTAACAGGACCGGGAAGTGTGGTAGGAGATGAGATTTCCCGAAATGAATCAGTCGACAAGGTCGCCTTTACTGGAGGAACGGAAACCGGCATCACCATTATGAAAAACGCTGCCGATACCGTAAAAAAACTGTCTTTAGAGCTAGGAGGCAAATCGCCGAACATCGTCTTTGCCGATGCTGATTTTGAGACGGCTGTGGACTATGCGCTGTTCGCCATTTTCGCCAATCAGGGAGAGGTGTGCTCGGCTGGTTCACGGCTGCTCTTGGAAGAGGGCATCTATGAGACTTTCCTTGCGCGACTGGTGGAGCGGGCGCAAAAAATCGTGGTGGGAGACGGCGCCAATCCAGAGACCGAAATGGGACCGTTGATTTCCGAAGGACACATGGAGAGGGTGCTCGATTACATTCGGATCGGTCTTGATGAAGGGGCGAGATTGCTCTGCGGCGGCAAACGGCTCACAAGCCATGGCTTGGAAAAGGGATATTTCGTGGAGCCGACGATCTTTGCTGTAGATCATCGAAATGATCTGCGCATCGTCCAGGAGGAGATTTTTGGCCCCGTACTGGTCGTCCAAAAATTCCGCACCGAGCAGGAAGCAGTGCAGCTGGCCAACAGCACCAAATACGGACTAGCCGGAGCGGTTTTCACGAATGATGGTGCCCGCGCACAGAGGATCATCCGCAAAATGCGTGCGGGCATTACCTGGATCAACACGTATCATCCTACATTCAACGAAGCGCCATGGGGCGGCTACAAGATGAGTGGCATCGGTCGTGAGCTGGGGACGTATGGCTATGAAGCGTACACCGAGCTCAAGCAGATCAACATCAATATGAATGTGAAACCAAGCGGCTGGTTTCGCAATTGAATCCGGACAGCAAAAAGGCGGGGGCCATGTACCCCGCCTTTTTCTTTGAGCGAATCATTCGATTGGCTACTGCGAGCTTTTTACTTCCGACCAGGCTCGATCGTACAGCTTGATGGCATCGCCAATATCCTTCAGGCTCTCTACCCGCTTCATTTCCTCAGCGGGTGGATAGATGGCGATATTGTCCAGCGTGGCTTTGTCAATCAGCTTGCGTGCCTCTTTGTTCGGATTGATATACGGGAATGATTTGGCGATTTCCGCGCTGATTTCCGGCTCAAGCAGGAAGTTGACGAACGCTTCCGCCGTTTTTTTATGCTTGGCGCCGGCTGGGATGACGAAATTGTCAAATGTGAGCATCAGCCCCTCCTTGGGAAGGACCGTCTTGATCTGCGGCTTTTCCCGTTGGGCAAGAGCGATTTCAGCGCCCCAGACAAAGGCGATGTTCACTTCGCCGTTGATCATCAATGTTTTCGGGCTGTCACTGTCAAAGGCTTTGATATTCGGCATCAATTTGAGCATTTTTTGCTTTGCTTCCTCGAGATGAGCGGGATCCGTGTCATTCCCGGGATATCCGAGCGTCTTCAATACCATACCGAGGATGAAGCGCTGGTCGTCCACCATGACAATCTGGCTCTTGAATTCCGGTTTCCAGAGATCTTCGAAGCTATTGATCTCTGTTTTAATGTTATCCGGGTTATAGGCGAGAGAGACGGTGTTGCCCATGTAAGGAATGCTGTATTTGTTTCCGGGGTCGTGATCTTTGTTGACGAATTCCTCAGAGAGATTCTTGATATTGGGAATGTTGTTCAGATCAAGCGGTTCGATGAGGCCCTGATTCGCCATGGGCTGAATGAAGTAGTCGCTTGCCACCGTCAAATCGTAGATACCCCCGCCTGCCGACACCTTCGCGAGCATTTCCTCATTGGAGGAGAAGGTGCTGTAGTTGACCTTCACACCGTATTTGTCCTCGAATTTTTTGATCACTTCTTCAGGCAGGTACTCCGACCAGTTGAAGACGTTCAGCTCCTTGTCCAGACCGTTGCCTGGGCCGGTTTCCTGTGTGGCGGGAGAGGATGAGCCGCATCCAGCCGTCACTGCCATTGTCACAGCAGCGATTGATGCCGCGATGGAATGCTTCCAGTTTTTCGTCATAATGAACCCCCTTTGTTTCTCTAATTTTTTCTCATTCGGATGCGTTCCGCGATGATGACCAAAAACAGCGTGACAATCAGCATCAGGGTGGACAGCGCATTGATTTCGGGAGTGACCCCGAATTTGACCATCGAGAATATTTTGAGCGGCAAAGTAGCGCTGGCAGGGCCTGCGACAAAAAAGCTGATGATGACATCGTCGATCGAAAGGGTGAACGCCAGGAGACTGCTGGCCAGAATGCCAGGCGCAATGACGGGAACCGTCACTTTCACGAACGTCTGCCAAGGAGTTGCGCCAAGATCCATCGCAGCTTCCTCGATGCTCCTGTCAAATCCGGCCATCCGAGCCCGTACGACGACCACGACAAAGGGAACAGAGAAGGTGACGTGGGCAGCGATGAGCGTGAAATAGCCAAGCGGCACCTGCAGCTGCGCAAACAGAGCGAGCAGGGAGATGCCCATCACGATTTCCGGAATGACGATTGGCAGGTACAGCATGGCATCCAGCGCTGTTTTACCCCGAAATTGGTACCGGTACATTCCGACGGCTGCCAGGGTGCCGATCATAGTGGCGGCAATCGTGCTGATCAAAGCGACGAGCAGGGACGTTCTCATGGCATCCAGCACGTCGTTGTTTTGCATCAGCTTTAGATACCAGTCGAGCGTAAATCCGGTCCAAACGGCATTCAGCTTGGATTGGTTAAAGGAATAGAGAATCAAGATGGCGATCGGCATGTACAAAAACAGATAAATCAGGGATGCATACAGGATCGAAAGCTTGTTGCCAAAAGAAAGGCGCACACTACAACAGCTCCTTCCCTTGTTTGTCTTTGGTCACCAGGATGTAGCCTAGAATGAACAGCAGCGTCAGCACCATCAGGATGATCGAGCTCGCTGCGCCGAAGGGCCAATCCCGCGCGGTGAGGAACTGGTTCTTGATCAGGTTCCCGATCAAAACGGTTTTGCTGCCTCCCATCAGGTCGGGGATGAAAAAAAGACCCAATGACGGAATGAAAACAAGCAGGGACCCTGCCAAAATGCCTGGAGCTGTCAGGGGAAGAGTAACCCTGCAGAATGTCTGCCAGGGCTTGGCTCCCAAATCCCTCGCTGCCTCCAGCAGGGAGCGATCCAGCTTTTCAATGGAAGCGTACAGCGGTAGCACCATAAACGGCAGCATCGTGTATACGAGGCCGATCAGCACGGCTGTTTCGTTGTACAGAAGAGAGAGCGGCTGGTCGATCAGCCCCATCTTCAAGAGCAGGGTGTTGATGACCCCTTCGGTTCGCAACAGCACGATCCAGGCGTATGTACGGATCAATGAATTGGTCCAAAAAGGGATGATGATCAATAGCATCAGGATGTTCCGGTATTTCGCCGGGGATCGGGCGATGATGTAGGCAAACGGATAGCCGAACACGAGGCAGCTGGCCGTTGTGAAAAAAGCCAGGACGCAGGAGACCCAGAGGATCTTGAAGTAAAGCGGGTCAAAGAAGCGGATGTAGTTCTCGAGTGTCAACGGGAGGTTGATTCCCCCAAACGAACTGCGTGAGAAAAAGCTGACAGCCAGCACCAGAACCAGGGGCAAAAGGAAAAGTGCGACCATCCAAATAAGGACAGGCCCGATTGTCCAGATCCTGCCGTAGTCTTTGGGACGGTTCGTTTTCGGCGCTGCGGCTGGATGGGTGGAGGCGGTGGAGCCGATCACCGGAGGCTTCATTGGGTTACCACCACCCCGTGTTCCGATTTCCAATGGACATAGAGCTCATCGCCCGCACCTGCAGGCAGGAGCTGATCGGTCTTCTCCAGAGCCACGAATTGCTTGCCGTTTGCAAGAGTGACCACCGTCCTGGTTGATCCGCCGCAGTAAATCCTCTCCGTCAGCCGGCCACAGATTTGGACCACCCGCTCATCGGCGGAGGGCTCCAGAGAAAGCATGGATTTTTCCGGTCGGATGGCCACTGTCACTTTCTCATTGTTGGGAATAGGGAGTGCCGTGGCCGCGATCTGAAAGCCTTCACACTCAATCAGCATGTGCTGGTGATCCCGGGCGCTCACCGTACCGGTCAACAGGTTGGTCTCCCCGATGAATTCAGCCACGAACCGGGTAGCTGGCCGCTCATAAATCGCTGCGGGAGTATCCACCTGCTCCAGTACACCCTGATTCATGACAGCAATCCGGTCAGACATGGTAAGTGCCTCTTCCTGATCGTGCGTGACGAATACAAATGTAATTCCCAATTGCTTTTGCAGGTGCTTCAGCTCGACCTGCATCTGTTTGCGCAGCTTCTGATCCAGAGCTCCCAGCGGCTCGTCAAGCAAAAGCACCTTTGGGTTGTTGATCAGCGCGCGGGCGATGGCAATCCGTTGTCGTTGACCACCGCTGAGCTGATCGGGCTTGCGGTTGGCGTAATCCTCGAGCTGGACCAGACTCAGCGCTTTTCTGACACGCGCATCAATTTGGCTTTTGGGGACCTTTTTCACACGCAGTCCGAACGCGACATTTTCATAGGCGTTCAAGTGGGGAAACAGCGCGTAGCTCTGAAACACCGTATTGACGTCGCGCCCATAGGGGGCCAAATCATGGACGTACTCGCCGTCCAACATGATTTGGCCGGAGTTTGGATGCTCAAAGCCCGCGATCATTCGCAGCGTGGTTGTTTTCCCGCATCCGCTGGGTCCGAGTAATGTGAGGAATTCTCCTTTCTGGATGTCGAGGGAAAGATCATGGACAACTGTTTGGGGACCAAATTGTTTGACGAGATGTTGTAGTTTAACCATGGGACCTAACATGGGAACCCTCCCTTATACATATCTAAAAATTCAGACTAGCAAGAACAATGCCAAGGCATGTAGTGGAGGATCGCAGACGAACGATACGCAAATAAGCAACCAGGTAAGAGGGAGGGCGTTGATTGCTTCTTGAAAATTAGAAAATTTTCTCATCATTGAGAAGTTGGTGCCCCTCCAATTTACGATACAAAGTAGCGAGCCCAATCTCCAGCTTGTCAGCCACCATGCGTTTTGCTTCCAGCGATTGCCCGTGCTGCTGAAGCATGGCGGACAGGATTTGCCGCTCGTGTCGGCGCAGTCGTTCTTTCAGGGGGAGGTCGCTTTCACCGGGAATGGCAATGGCGCTGACGCTATGGTGCTGCCGGATGCGTACAGGGATGCTCTCCAGCCCGATGTAGGGAGTGGTTTCCATATTGACCGCGTATTCGATGGCATTTTCCAGCTCTCGTACGTTCCCTGGCCATTGGTACTGGCAGAACATCACCTTTACTTCAGGGGTAAAATCAAGGATCGGGTGGTTCAGAAGTTGACGGTATTTTGCCAGAAAGTAGTCCATCAGCAGCAGGATGTCTTCCGAACGTTCTCGAAGCGGCGGCATATGCAAGGGGATCACGTTCATCCGGAAGTACAAATCCTCCCTGAACTCTTTGTTTCGGACCATTTCCTCCAGGTTTTTGTTGGTAGCGGAAATGACACGAATATTGACAGGCAGCAGCTTATTGGATCCGACGCGCTCGACCTGCTTGGTTTGGAGGACATGCAGCAGCTTCACCTGGAGATGCAAAGGCAAATCACCAATCTCGTCCAGGAAAATGGTGCCGCCGTCTGCCAACTCGAACTTTCCCGCCTTGCCTTCCCGTTTCGCTCCGGTAAAAGCACCCGCCACATATCCGAACAATTCGCTCTCCAGCAAGGACTCTGGGATGGCTCCGCAGTTTACGATGATGAACGGTCCGTTGCTTCGGGAGCTGGCGGAGTGGATGGCGGCTGCCAGCATTCCTTTTCCGGTCCCGCTCTCTCCGGTTATCAGGATGTTGGAGGTGCCGCGGGCGACTTGTTCAGCCTGTTTGATCACTAGCGCAAGTGAGCGGCTTTTGCCATGAATTTCGGAAAAATACAGGTTTTTGTGCTCGTTGGTCAGCACGTAAGCCAATCGGCGCATGTCGACCATCCTGCGGAAAGAAGCGACCACTCCTACGACGCGATTATTGACGTGAATCGGGCGGGCAGTGACGATGAAATGCATCTCGTGATTGTCCAAACGGTAAATTTCTTCCTGCTCGATGTAGCCCATGCCGCTTTCGAGCACTTGTTGCATGGGGGAGCCGTTCCATATCGATTGCAGCGGCGAGCCGATCAGCTCGTGCTTTGCCTTTTGGACCAGCTGCTCGGCCGTTGCATTACACGTAGTGATGATGCCTTGCTCATCAATGGCGAGAATCCCCTCGTGAATGGATTCGATGAGGGTCTCCAATTGCTGAAATGTCTTTTTCCACTCGTTCCACGCCTCTTGTTCGGCAATTTTGCTGGTCAAAAGCTCCGTCATCCTCTGCAGGAACGTGAGGTATGGAAGGCGGTTGTGGATCAGCATGCGTCTCTGAGATTCGGTAAAGGCGATCAGTCCGATGACGCCGATGACCTTTCCTTTGTAATGGATGGGAGTACATAGTTCTGCCAGCTCTTCTGTGACCCCTTGAAGGACAGAGGGGTCGTACTTGGGATCGTTTCGGGCATCCTCGATGAAATAGGGCTGATTGGTGGTGATCACTCTGCCGTACAAGTACCCCGCGTCAATTTGTCCGCCTTCTTCCTTGCTGTTGATCCGCTTCTCGTAATACCCAGTGCCGGCAATAATCGTCATCTGATCGTCCACGATTTCCGTTTCGATTTGCAATGCGGCCGATATCGCTTCGGCCACTTTTTGGGTGATCTCCTGAAATTGCTGCAAAAGGCTCATGCTGATCTCCCTCCCAAGCATGTGATTACCTGTAGCAATTCGGTTGGAAGGAAGGCAAGTCCTCCCAATTTTGAGAATATTCATTAAAATGTAGAATAGTAGCATCCTGATAAAAAAACAGAACCAGCCTGAATGAGGGCTGGTTCTGCTGTATTTATCGAAACACGTCGGCAATCGTTTGAATTACCATTTTTAAAAACTCAGATAGGGAAGATACGAAGCTCTTGGTCTCTTCTCTGTTCATAAACTCATCAACTTGAGCTTTGGCCTGATTCAGGCCGTCACCCAAAGCGACCCAATCGATATTCGCATCTCTCATGCGTTTGAACAATTCAACCAATCCGTTTACTTCCGATTCGGTCAGGTTGATGTTTACTTGATTTGACACTTCATGAATCAAAACGTTGATTTCTTCATCTGTTTTTGGTTGCTGCTTGGCAAACTCTTCTTTGATGGCGCTGATGAGTTTAGCAGCGTCTTCCTTGCCGTGACTATCCGCTAATTGGCCGGTTTTCACCATTTCCTCATTCGCGACTTGTTTTTGGGCTTCAGGGATGGAAACGCCGCTGGATGCCTCATACGCCTTAATGATTCCTGTCAATCCCGCTGTTCCCGAAACAGGGAAAGGAGCGGTTACGTACACATCCGCATTTTTCACACCCGCCGTCGTGAGGGCATTCACATACATCTCATTTGTCACCCAGTTAATGTTATGTGTCTTCACTTTTAGGCCAGAACCTTCTTCGCCGACGGTAATTTTTGAAGATGACAGCGCTCTGGTTCCGATTTGTGCCTTTGAAATGTATCGAGCTAAATACTGATGCTCTTCTTGATTCGTTACCTTTACAACAGTGGACTTTTCGGATTCCCCCATCTCAGCAAGCAAGGCTGTTTGCTGCTCTTTGGTCAAATCGTTTCCTAGTGTGACGATTACGTCTCCCGGGGCACTATCGGCAAAGGCAGTCAGAGGGGAGAAAAATACCGCCATCGCGACAAAAAATGATGCAGTATATTTTTTCAAGCAAAATACCTCCTTTACGAAATATAGCTACAGTCCATTTTTCGTTTGTTGAAAAACCTATTGTGTCATGATACCAAACTTTCAGTTGTTGTCTCTCGGAAAATCATGGAAAATGGCAACCCCATGAATTGGCTTATCCCCAACGATATTTGTCCGTTTCCTGTTTAAAATAGACCGAATAGTTTATTAAGAATACGTAAAAATTTCCAATGGTACCGCGGGGGGAATGGAATGGAACAGTATCTGATTACACCGTGGGATACTCGTACGGGCTCTGAACCGGCTCCACTGGATTGGGATTTGACGGTGCCGCCAGAAGTAGATGCGATAGCGGAGCAGGTCATCAAGCAATACGACATGACCGTTACTTCTCGTACACTGATTACTTCCAAGCCAGATAAAGGTGGAGCCATCTGGCGGATCGAGACAAATAAAGGGCCTCGGAGTCTCAAACTCCTGCATCGCAATCCAGAGCGCAGCTTGTTCAGCGTGGGATTGCAAGAGTACGTGGTTCGGCAGGGGGCGCGGGTGCCGGCTTTGATTCCGGCAATAGACGGCAAGCTTTTCGTAGAAATGGGCGGTAAGCTTTGGATCGTTACGGACTGGATCGATCTTACGCCTGCCACGAAGGTGGATTTGATAGGCGCACAAGAGTTGTGCTACGGACTCGGTGAATTCCACCGGCACACCAAGGGGTACGTGCCTCCGTCTGGGGCGAAAAACTCTTCTCGATTGTACCGATGGCCCCACTATTATCAAAAGATTGCTAAGAAAATCGGTTGGATGAGAGAGATAGCCAAGGCGTACCCCGATACGGTCGCTAGTCCTTCCATCCTCTCCGTCGTCAATCAGTACCAACAGCAGGCAGTGGAGGCATTGAATCGCTTACAGGCTTCTGCGTACCCCAGAATGGTCGGGATGGGTGAACCTCACTGGGGACTTGTCCACCAGGATTACGGATGGTCAAACGGGCAGAATGGTCCCGGCGGGCTGTGGGTAATCGATTTGGACGGCGTCTCGTACGACCTGCCGTTTCGGGATCTGCGCAAATTGATCACGAGCACGATGGACGATATGGGAGTCTGGGATTTGACATGGATGCGCGGCATGATCGATGCCTATCACCAAGCGAATCCTCTCGATGCCGAGTCCTACGAGGTCCTCCTGATCGATATGGCAGTCCCGAATGAATTTTACAAGCACTTGAAAGAAATGTTTTTCGACCCCCCTGTCTTCTTGAATACGGAAGCAGAGGCCATTCTGCAGCGAGTGGTCGCGACTGACCAATCAAAAGCGCAAGCCCTGGCAGAGCTGGCTGCCGACATGGGGAAATACAAGGCCAGCAATTACGAGCAGCTGGCCGCAGCAGTGGAAGCGCAGCGAGTTCCTTCCGAGAGCAGCAAGTGGGAGGAAACAAGCTGGGTCCTGCAACCGCAAAAAACAGCAGCATCCGAGGGATTGCCTGTATCGGAAGAAGAGCAGATCACCGAGATGGTCGGGGTCGAAATACTTCCGCAGCCAGCCGCAGAGGAGAGTGCCCCGGTCGTATATGCAGAGGAGAGTGCCCCGGTCGCATATGCAGAGGAGAGTACCCCGGTCGCATATGCAGAGGAGAGTACCCCGGTCGTATATGCAGAGGAGAGTGCTCCGGTCGTATATGCAGAGGAGAGTGCTCCGGTCGTATATGCAGAGGAGAGTGCCCCGGTCGTATATGCAGAGGAAAGTACCTCAGTCGTATATGCAGAGGAAAGCATGTCCCTTTTTGATTCTGGTGCATCAGAAGAAGCCAAAGCGGTAAAAGTGGAATTCGAATCTCCTCCAAAAGAGGCGAAGCCAGTTACAGAGAAAGCGTCTGTATCGAAAAAGAGCACGGAGAAGGTCAGAGTCAAAAAGAAGCAAACACAGTCAGCAGCAGATGAGCGTACTCCGGTTGTAGATGCAAGCAAGTCCAAGGTCGATGCCGGTGCATCCGATACAAAAGCAAGGACAGAGAAAACAGTAGCAAAATCCTCAGAAAAAGAAGCCAATACGGTAAAAGTGGAATTCAAGTCCCCTTCAAAAGAGGCGAAGCCAGTTTCGAGGGAATCGGCCGTATCGAAAGAAAAGAGCACGGAGAAGGTAAGAGTCCAAAAGAAGCAGACACAGTCAGCGGCAGATGAGCGTACTCCGGTTGTAGATGCGAGCAAGTCCAAGGTCGATTCTGGGGCATCCGATAAAAAAGCGAGGACAGAGAAAACAGTAGCAAAATCATCCGGAAAAGAAGCCAATACGGGAAAAGCGGAATTCGAATCCTCTCCAAAAGAGGCGAAGCCAGTTTCGAAGGAATCGTCCGTATCGAAAGAAAAGAGAACGGAGAAGGTAAGAGTCCAAAAGAAGAAGACGCAGTCAGCGGCAGATGAGCGTACTCCGGTTGTAGATGCAAGCAAGTCCAAGGTCGATTCTAGGGCTTCCGATACTAAAACCAGGAAAGAGAAAATAGAAGCAAAATCATCTGGAAAAGAAGACAAAGAGGTAAAAGTTGAATCCAACCGTCGTTCAAAAGAGGCGAAGCCCGTTTCGAGGGAATCGTCCGTATCGAAAGAAAAAAGCACGGAGAAGGTCAGAGTCAAAAAGAAACAGACTCAATCAGTGGCAGATGAGCGTACTTCAATTGTAGATGCAAGGAAGTCCAAGGCCGATTCTGGGGCATCCGATAAAAAGACAAGGAAAGAGAAGATAGAAGCAAAATCATCTGGCAAAGAATCAAATGCGGAAAAAGCTGAAAACAAAAAGCCTTCACAAGAAGCGAGGCTAGCTAAAGAAACTAGGCTAGCTAAAGAAGATAGGTCAACAAATGACAAATCTGCATCACGCAAAGCTAAATCCGTTTCAAAAGATCCCAAGTCCAATGAGAAGGGCAGAACAACTACTGGACGAACCAACCAAGAGGCAACCCACGCTATGGAAAATAGCTTGACAGGAACTCGCAGAACCCCTTCCCAAATTGTCATAGATATTGCCCCGTATCTTGCCAGACGAACCTCTGCGAATAGGAAGGCGGTACGAAAGAAAACAGCGAGTGTACGTTCCTCTTCCGCCAGTAAAAAAACGACGACTCTCGCACGAGTCAGACAGCAGGCACAAAAGAAAAGGAAGCTCACTTCTTCTAAAGTCACCTCTTTGCAGCAACGAAGAGCGAATCGGGCATCACAGGGGAACAAATCATCTGCTAAAAAAGCTGCTGCGAATGGAACGAAACGAACAGCAGTTGTCGGGAACCAAACGAGAAAAACGGCTTCGTCAAACATTAAGCATAGGTACACCAAGGTCGCTGCACCCAGTAAGAAAATGAACAAGCAGGCAGCGAATAAGCCGAGTGCGAAAAAAGGGGTAAAGTCGAGAGGCGTGCGATGAGCCGTACGAGGAAAGGAGAATTCGGATGAAGGTAGTCATGATCTGTACGGAAAAATTGCCCGTCCCTCCCGTCCGCGGCGGCGCCATCCAGACCTATATAGCGGGAATCGTCGATGTTTTGGGTCAACATCATGACCTGACTGTACTAGGAACGACCGACCCTTCCCTTGCGACAGATGAGAGAGTGCGCAACGTACGGTATGTGAGGGTTGAGGGGCAGGGTGTTTTTGAGACGTATGCAGAGCAAGTCGTCCAGTTTTTACGCACCCAATCCTACGATCTCATCCACGTGTTTAACAGGCCGAAATTGGTGCCACTCATAAAGGAAGTCTGCCCGAATGCAAGAATCGTCCTCAGCATGCACAATGATATGTTCGATCTTGCGAAGATCGATCCGCAAGATGCAGCCAAAACGGTCGCGATGACGGATCGGATCATCACCATCAGCGATTACGTAGGGCGAGTCATTCAGTCGCTCTATCCTGAATCTGCCGGCAAGCTCCGCACCATTTATTCGGGAGTCGATTTGCAAACGTTCGTGCCATGGGAAAACTCCCAATCAGCGCGCCAGATCAGGCAAGAGCTAAGGGCCATGCACAATCTAGGAAACAGACAGGTGATCTTGTTTGTAGGGAGACTGACTCCGAAAAAAGGGGCAGACATCTTGGTGAGGGCGATGAATGAACTGCATGCCCAGCATTCCAATATTGCGCTCGTCCTCGTGGGCGGTGCCTGGTACGGTGTCGATAAAATCAGTGACTATGTCGCCTATGTGAAGGCGCTTGCTGATCGGTCCCCCATCCCGGTCATCACCACAGGATATGTCAATGCCGAACAGATTCACCAATGGTTTTGGACGGGGGATATATTCGTGTGTCCTTCCCAATGGGAGGAGCCTTTGGCAAGGGTCCATTACGAAGCGATGGCGGCAGGACTGCCATTTGTGACGACCAAGCGGGGAGGCAATGCGGAGGTCATCATTGGAGGAAACGGTTTTCTGGTGGAAGAACCGGAGAATCCACGTGCCTTTGCTGACCAGCTGGGCAAACTGCTCACGAGCCGGGATCTGCAAAGGAAAATGGGAAGTGCGGGACGGACGTTGGCCGAAAATCGTTTCACCTGGAATCGGGTCGCCAGTGAAGTATTAGAGGTCTGGAACGGGATTAACGTTCAAGAGTAAATCAGCAAGGAGTCGAATGGTTAATGGGGTTGTCTGGCTGACTACAGCAAGACAATCTTTTTTATGAAGCGAAAAAGGACAAGCAGGGCGAGAATGAAAGGATTCCTCCCCCTCACATGTCGAAAATATTCTATCGATTTTTTTCAATCAGGAGGAAAGGAAATGTTCCTTGACAAGCAATGGAAATTATTATGTGTCTTCATTAAGCTGCAAGTTTAAATACTCTTGTACATTAGGCCCATTAGGATTAGCTAATACTGTTTGAATCCATGCTTCCCTCTCAAAGCACAGTACGCGAAGATCCCAAACACAAGCAATTAACCCTGTAGGTGTTACGTACGTAAACTCTTCCGGATTATCATGAGGTGCAACGTAAACTTGATGATGCAATTCATTTTCGTCAGACCACCAATCAATAAATATAAAGCTTGCACCGCGCCCATCATGAACCCCTATAAAGCCAACACCATAACGATTTTCAGTTATTGCAGGTTTGGGAAGACACTCACAAGCAAGTAATTTCGCTCTTTCAATTATGTTTGATCTAGGAAACTCACCTTGATAGGTTATTCCATATATTTTTAACGTCCAATCTGAATGATCCCAAAGTTCAAGAAATCGAATGGGTCTCTGTTTATAACTTTCTTCAATTTTAATCATGAATATCACCTCGTAATACGTCTTTTTTAGAATTAGAAGAACCCCTTTAGATTCCGTAGAATCACGATAATAGATAAAATGAAGCAAACCAATGCAGGAATGATCGTTACAACAGATTGGTTTGCCCGAAAAATATGGGCGTGAATAGCGCCTAACATGAGAATTACAAACAGTACCCCTGCCCCAGCAGCCAAATATCTATTCGAGGCACCCAAAATCATTGCTATACCTCCAATGAGTTCAAGAAATCCAATTACAGACATAAACCATAATGGATATTGGTAGTGCTGCCAATGCTCAACCTGGAATGGTATGCGCAAGAGTTTTATAACACCGCCTGTTAAAATAAAAACAGCTAGAATTACCTGTATGACAGTAGTTATCATTTAACCCCCACTCCTTTTAACTATCTTGTATAGTGGTATCTCCGTTTGCAAGCATCCCATACAACAAAAGATTGACTACTTGTAACGCTAGACTTTCTGGCCCCTTAATCCCAGGTAACAAAAGGGAAAGTGTTAGACGTTCCACAATTCCAACTATGCACTCCGCTACAGTTTCCATCGCCAATTCCGAACGAAAATGGCCCATTTGTTGTTCTGCTCGCAAATTATCTATAAGCAGAGAGGTTAGCTCTTCCTTGATTTGATCCGAATTTGGGGCTAGAAAAAGCCCGATACGAGTTATATTTGGAGTTGCAGCTAGAAAACGGAAAATCGTCTCCAGTGTCATCAACAACTGCTTTGGAACATCGTGTGCCTCTACAGTGGGGGTGAAGCGACTCGTTTGTACTAACTTTCGCAGGCGGGTACGAAACTCGTTTACTAACTCGTCAAAGATGGCTTCCTTGTTAGAAAAGTAGAGATAGAAAGCAGGTTGAGTCAATCCAGCCCGTGTAACAATAGTACTAACTTTTGTCTCATGAAACCCTCGGTTTGCGAATTCATCCGCCGCAATGGTAAGCAAACGCATTCGGCTTTCCTTACCTTTCAACCCTTTTACTAGTGTCATGTCCATATCATCTCCTGAAATACTCAAGAAAACAGTATTTGACGTTACTTAAAAATAACGTTACTTAAAAGTAATGTTTTTGGTAATGTCTCATAGTTGGTACTCCGTTGTCAATATGATTAATCAGAAGATTATTTACTTTTTTGATTTTATTTAATAGGTCATAACCATCAGCATCTTCCTTAATTTCACGCATCCCCCAACACCCCAGGCAATTCAAAAAAAGCCGGTTTCACCACGCTAAGGGTATACCAGCTATTTTTAAGTCTACTTCTGCGTAACGTTAAAATCCGCATTTGCGCCAACTATATCTATCTATATTCCGAGAGCTTCATGTAAACCTGCCCGATAATGACCTTGTGACAATTCGATGTGAAACAGACGAATTGAGCTACCAAAAGGGTTAACCATTCCATCGAGAAAGGCCGGCTGACTCAGGTGAGTCAAGCCGGCTGTCTTGTTGGCAGATATTCTTTTCCTGCTTTATATCTATCGTAATCTCCGGCATGGTCTCTTTTTTGTGTTCCCTGGTGCCCACAGGCGTTTCTTTGTTCTCTTTTCCGTTCTCATCAAAAGAAACCCCCCATTGTCCTCTCCCTCATACACATTGCCCAAATCATCCTTGACAATCAGATGGGCGCTTACATCCTGCAAACGCTCCAAGGTCGACAAGCGGATTTACGCATACGCCGGTATAGGTCATCTACGAATGATGGGGCTGATCCTGTGTCAAGGAACTGACGCTGGGAACAGCCCTTTTTCCTTCGTCATTTGCCGCGATTGAAATCGGCGAGGACTTGATCGATGGCGCGTCGGGATATTTGGGCCAGCACCGGGTTGGTGCTTTGATAGTAGGCAAATGCGATGAGTCCAAAGGAAAGTGCCCATCCGCTGCCTCGCACCCAGGTCGCCTCGTCGGGTGACAGCGCCACGCGAAATACATCCCGGCCCTCGGGGGAGAGGAGTGTCCACGCGACCATCAAGTCGCAAGCGGGATCACCTACGCCGAGCGTGCCGAAGTCAATGACCGCGCTGAGACGGCCTTGCGTGACCAGCAGGTTCCCTGGATGCAGATCTCCGTGGAGCCACACGCCTGACCGATGCCACTTTGGCGCATCGAGGGCTGCTTCCCAAGCTAGCTTTGCCGCATGGGTATCAATCGTGTCGCGCAGGGTCACGAGTGCTTCGCGAACAGCTGTGTCTCGCATGGCTAGTGGTACGCCCCGATGGGAATTGTGTGGTCCTGGAGGCGGGCCGTCAGCAGGATCAATCCGCTGCAGGACAGCTAAGAATTGGGCAAGTGCGGTCGCAGCCTGGCTAAGATCGTCGATGGCAGCTGTGGTGGCGTTCTCACCCTCGAGCCATCGATAGACAGACCAGTGCCAAGGGTAACCGTCGGCAGGCATTCCCATCGCGAGCGGGGAAGGGACGGAAAGCGGCAAAAGCGGGACAAGTCCCGGCAGCCATCGCTGCTCCTTTTCCACCTGTCCGATGGCCCACTCGACGCGGGGTAAGCGTACGGCCATATCCTCTCCCAGCCGATAGATGGCGTTGTCGGTCCCGGCCGATTCGACTGACTTCAAGGGAAGGTGACCCCATTGTGGAAATTGCTCGGCGATCAATCGTCTCACGAGCGCTTCATCGATCTTGAACTCATTTGCTTGCGTCATTTTGTATCCCATCCTCTCCGGTTTTCATTGCGGAAGTGCCTGGCTCATCGCTTGTGGGAAGCTAGCTGATTCTTTAGATGGCAAGCTAACTGTATTTTCAGCATATCCTCGTGGTGATCCAAGCGAAGGCCAAGCCGTTCTTCGATGCGTTTCAGGCGTTGATAGAGTGTATTGATATGGATATGAAGCTTCTTGGCCGTTTCCATAGCCGACTGATTACTCGTGACATACAGCATAAGCGTTGTCTCCAGATCGCTGTTTGGAGCATGGTCAGAACGCAGGGGAAGAAATACTTCTTCCGTAAACCTTTCAATGTCCTGCGAGGACTGATTCAGAAAAAAACGGTTAATCCCAATCTCTTCGAAGCGCATGAGACCCGACTGGTTTCGATTGATCAAAAAGGAGAGGGTCTTTTGGGCCTCCTCATAGCTTTTTGCAATCTCCTCTGCATTCGGATAGGGAGTCCCGATTCCACCGTACAGCAAATGCTTGTCGGTATTCAGCCATTCGCGGACGATTGCCTCCAGCTGAGAGAGGATGAGCTTCACTTCCGCTGCATCGTTTACGGAAAACAATAGAGTGATTTTGTTATGAAATCCAAACGTCAGCTTGTTGATAGAAGATAGTCGTTGATTGACTTTGGCTAGCAGCCGCTGGACCCTTGCCTCTACCTCGTAAGGTTCAAAAGAGCCGGGAATCTCGCATAATGCCACGAATGTATAGGTGTTCACTTTAAAATTAAAGGGGAGTCCCTTGGAAAGCAACGCTTCGTAATCCTGCTTTTCTAGAAGCTGGGTGAAAAAGGTATGCGCCTTTTTATGATAGAGCTCTGTCATCGAGATGTTTTTGACCATTTCCAAAGCAAGGACAGACCCGCTTTGCTCAATCGTGACAACATCCATTTGATTCAACGGGTGAGAAAGGGTGACAATCATACATCCGAGCAGTACCTTCCCAATGAAGATCGGATAAAGATAGTATTCCTGGCTGGAAATCGTGGCAGTAACGGCCGATTTTTGCGTGACGGGAAAATAAGCGGCAATCCTATCAAACGAAAGGGACGGAGAGGGACGCCTGCCGGGGAAGTTCTCGGTATCGAGAAAATCCACATAGACCACATGGCGGCCCAGCATGCGATTGATCTCGGAGATCATCTTGTGAATTCCTTTGTTTGTAAGCGAAAGCTGGGTCAACGTTTCGTGAACGCTGATTCTTTTTTGAAATAATTGATTCTTTCTGTTCAATTCTTTACTTAACTGTCTGGATTCTTCGAGATGCATGTGGGCTTCCTTGTAAAGCTTCGCATTATGAAACGCAATCGCAACCTGAGAGGAGAACCCTTGCAGCAGCTTCAGGTCTCTTTCCGTGAAGCCTCTCTTTTTGATGAATTGGAGAATGGCCAGCGTTCCTATGCATTCTTCGCCTAGCCATACAGGCACGATGATCATGCCTTTTGCATAAGGGCCTTTTTTTACGAATTCGACGTTTTCATCTGAGAGATTGGTTTGTTCGGATAAGATTTCCTCCGTTGAGTTATGCAAACGCGGAATCTTGTCGATGAAGACTTTGCCTGAAACATTTTCGCCTAATCGTGTTTTGTACTGTAAATATCCATCGGGAAGTCCGACAACCGTAAGCGGCGTCAATTGCTGGCTTTTTGCGTCGAACTGACGAAACACACCTGCATCTCCTGCGGGAATAACGGTGAGAGCGATCTGGATGATCTTGCTAAGCAGATCATTTACATCGAGGGTAGCGGTGAGCATTTGCAGACTGTCTATCATTTTCTCCAAATCATTCTTGAGCGGCTTGTGAATTTCCTCGTAGTAGAGGCCTCTGCAAATCAGGGAAAGCTGCTCCCAATCTTTGGCTGGCAGCGAAGACGCGTCACCAGTAGAAAAGCAAATGGTGATGCCATAATCCTTGTCCAGCTCGACCGAAAAGAAGGCCTTATCGGATTCCTGCAAAAACGAATACGGTATATGAGGAGAGTGTCCGGGCGGAAGAGGACGCTCTTTTTTCTTTTGTTCGCTGGAGAAAGACAGCTCCAAGGAATCAGGATGACCGATCCAAATCTGGTACGGAGTGTCGGGGAGTTTTTCAGATAGAAAGGCTTGAATCGGGATCAGGTTTTGCATACGTTCCATTCCTTTCATGTGTAAAAACCTACAAGATGAACCGGAGTTTTTGTTACGAAACCACATAGTGTTATTTCTATATTAATTTATGATTTGAATGGTGTAAAACGAATGGTGAATATTCTGAATGCATTCATCGTTTGTCAAACGATCAAAGATGGGATGTGAAGTAGATGAGGCTTGGTGGAATCGGTCAGAAAAAGTACGTCATCCTTTTGCTGCTGTTCTTGGCTCAGATTTTGAATTTCATCGATAAGACGGCAATCAATTTTGCCATTATTCCGATCTCAAAAGAATTAAACCTGCCTTCGGACCAGGTAGGGCTGGTACTCAGCAGTTTCTTTCTCAGCTACGCGATCATGCAGCTGGTGGGAGGGTATTTGGCTGACAGATTCGGGATCAAGAAGGTCTTGAGCGGTGCGGTTTTTCTTTGGTCTGCCGCAACGGTTCTGACAGGTACGGCTCGCTCCTATTTCTCTTTGGTTGGCTCGCGCTTTTTGGTGGGAGTTGGGGAAGGCGCCTTTCCCGCAAGCACGCAGGTGGCCATTGTCGACAATTTTCAAAAGGAAGTGAGAGCGCGTGCCAAGTCGGTCGTATCGGCAGGGGCTTCGGTTGGATTTATGTTTGGCTCCATTGTTGTGACGCTGCTGATCACCATGTTCGACTGGCGTTTGATGTTTATTATTTTGGGAGTGATCGGAGTCGGCCTCGCTGTCGTGCTCTGGTTTTTGCTCAAGCCTGAAGACAAAAAGGCTGGCATTCAAAAAGCAGAGCACAAGTCGATTGATAAAGCGGCTATCAATAAGCTGTTGAAGAATCCTTTGATTTGGAAGCTCATGCTGGCAGCGATGTTTACCAATATCGTGTTTTGGGGGCTTCAGAGCTGGCTGCCGTCGTACTGGGTAAAGGTCAAACACATGGATATGGTATCGATGGGGCTGTATTCATCCGTGCCTTACATTCTGGGATTTGTCTCATTCCTTGCCAGCGGCTGGGTGTTGGACAAGTTTCTCGCAGGCTATGAAAAGTATATGTTCATTGGCGGAGCTTTTTTCTCGGCGCTGTTTATCTACCTGATGTTCAATACGGAGTCGATTGCGGTCGCTTTTGCTTACTTGTCATTGTCTAACGTGTTTCTGAATGCCATGAACATCACTGTCTTCGTTTTACCCTTGAAAAAAATAGCGGAGGAGTCGGTCGGCACAGCCACCGGGATTATCAACACAGGGGGACAGATTGGCTCCGTTCTTACGCCGACCATTGTCGGCTACCTGATCACCGCCTTTCATCAAAATTACAACGCCGCTTTCATGTTCCTGGTCGCGTCCGCCCTCGTGGTCATGGTGGTCGGGATGACGATCCGATCCGGAAATGCGGAGTCGAATTCCGTCTCCGCCCTCGAGTAGGGGATGCTTCATAGGAAAATTCAACGTTCACGAAACGAAAAGGAGAGAAGCAAGCATGAATGATCACCAATTTGTATCCGAATGGATCGAGCAAAAGGGACAGAAGTTTATCGATATCAGTGATCGCATATGGGAATATAGCGAAACCAAGTATGAAGAAGTGCGCTCTGCCGAGATTTTGAGCAGCGCGCTGGAAGCAGAAGGCTTTCACGTAGAACGAAATGCCGGCGGGATTGCAACGGCCATGGTGGGGAGGTATGGGGAAGGAAAGCCTGTCATTGCCTTCTTGGGCGAATACGACGCCTTGTCTGGGCTCAGCCAAAAGGCAGGCCTGGCTGTGAAGGATCCCATCGTCAACGGTGGCAATGGACATGGGTGTGGGCACAATTTGCTTGGCTCGGGCTCGCTCGCAGCTGCCGCGGCTGTTCGACATTACATGGAGCAGACCGGTTTGAAGGGAACGGTACGGTATTACGGCTGCCCTGCCGAGGAAGGTGGGGGAGGAAAGGCTCACATGGTACGGGCTGGGTTGTTCGATGATGTAGACATTGCTTTTACGTGGCATCCATGGGATGAAAATCTCGCCTACAACAACCGAATGCTCGCTACCTGCCAGATGTATTTCAAATTCACCGGAGTGAGCAGCCATGCCTCTTTTAGTCCTCATATGGGTCGCAGCGCGCTCGATGCTGTCGAGTTGATGAATGTGGGAGCCAATTTCCTCAGGGAACACATGATTCCAGAGGCTCGGCTGCACTATGCGATCACGAATGCGGGAGGATTGTCACCCAACGTCGTTCAGGCAGAGGCGGAAGTGCTGTACAAGATTCGTGCCCCGCGATCCCAACAGGTAAGCGAACTGCTCGAACGGGTCTGCGACATCGCCCGGGGAGCAGCGCTGATGACGCAGACAAAACTGGAGATGCAATTCGACGCCGCGTCTGCTGACCTGATTCCGAATATTACGCTGGGTGCCATCATGCACAAAAATTTCGAGAAAATAGGTGGAGAATCGTATACGGAAGAGGAAGTGGCGTTTGCAAAGTCGATTCAGGATACCTTTTCTGAAGAAGAAAGAAGAGTGGTCAAGAAGCAAAACGGAAAAGTCTTATCGACCGCAGTGAATGCCTTTTCCGAAGAACCAGGGTTCATACCGGCCTCAACGGATGTAGGAGATGTCAGCTGGGTCGTTCCTACAGGACAAATTTACGCCACGACATGTGCGTTTGGAACTCCGTTTCATAGCTGGCAATTAGTGAGCCAGGGGAAATCGTCCATCGCTCACAAAGGGATGCTGCTGGCAGGGAAGGTGATGGCTGCCTCAGCGTTGGAAGTCATGAAAAATCCGGAATGGATTGAAAAAGCGAAGGCAGAGCATCAGGAGCAGTTGGACGGGGAGGCATATCAGTCGCTGATACCAGTCGGGACGAAGCCTGCTCCTCTGAAACGGTCATAATCTTGTAGAAAGGCTGCTGGTTTCCTGCCAGCAGTCTTTTCGTATTGTACGGGCAAATGAACGATCGATAATGTTGACACCGTCCACTAAATAAACTAGATTTATTGTTGACAGTGTCCACTAAAAAGGAGGAAAACCATGGATCTGGATGAGAATATCATCGCAGATATACGGCAGTTTAATCGCTTTTACACGAACCTATTGGGTGTGTTGGACAAGCATGTATTGGAAACCGGATATTCTTTGACAGAAGCGCGGGTTGTCCTGGAGATCGGCTTCATGGAGCCGTGTATCGCCAATCAGCTGGTTGAACGATTGGAAATGGATCGGAGCTACATGAGCAGGATCATTTCCAAGCTTCACAAAGATGGTCTGCTCGTGAAGGAAAGCTCGGCGCTGGATAACCGGACGAGCCTGATTCGCCTGACACCGAAGGGAGCAGCGCTGTTTTCGCAGCTGAATGAACGATCAGATCAACAAATCGTACGGCTGCTGCAAGGTCTGTCCCAAAAGGAAATCAAGGAAATACATGAATCGATGGTGTTTATTCAAAAGAAGCTTAAGCAGACTGGAGAGAATGCAGGATGATTCGATTTGAAAATGATTATACAGAGGGCGCACATAAACGGATTCTGGAGCGTCTGTGGGAAACCAATGAGGAGCAGACACCCGGATACGGGACGGACGAGCATTGTGAAAAGGCAAGAGCTTACATTCGAAAAGCTTGTGACGCGGAGAATGCGGATGTCCACTTTCTAGTGGGAGGAACGCAGACGAACACGACGGTGATCGCTTCCGTTTTGCGCCCACACCAAGGCGTCGTAGCTGCTATCTCGGGTCATATCGCGGTACACGAGACGGGAGCGATTGAAGCTGTCGGCCATAAAGTCCTGACATTGCCGAGTGAAGACGGAAAAATTCAGGCGGAGCAAGTAAAAGAGCTGTACGATGCCCACTGGAATGACGTCACGCATGAGCACATGGTGCAGCCAGGAATGGTGTACATTTCCCATCCTACGGAAAATGGAACGACCTATACGAGAGCCGAATTGGAAGCGTTAAGCAAGGTTTGCAGGGAATGTGGCTTGCCGTTGTTTTTGGATGGCGCCCGACTCGGTTACGGCTTGGTCTCCGAGGAAAACGATCTGACCTTGGCTGATGTGGCAAGGCTCTGCGATGCTTTCTATATCGGGGGAACGAAAGTGGGGGCGCTGTTTGGGGAAGCCGTCGTCATTATGAACGATGCCCTGAAAAAAGATTTCCGGTATATGATCAAGCAAAAGGGCGGAATGCTGGCCAAAGGAAGACTCTTGGGCATTCAGTTTGAAACCTTGTTCGAAGACGGGCTGTACTTTGACATTTCCCGCCATGCTGTTGATTTGGCGATGATGATCCGAGCGGCATTCGCCGAAAAGGGATTTTCCTTCCGTTACGATTCTACGACCAATCAGCAGTTCCCGATTTTGCCTGACGAAGTATGCAAGGAGCTGGGCAAAAAATACTCGTTTTCTTTCTGGGAAAAAGCGGCGGAAGGACACAATGTCGTGCGGTTTTGCACCAGCTGGGCCACGAAAAAAGAAAATGTGGAAACACTGATCGAGGATATACGGGCGTTGTAGAAAAGCGCCTCTGGAATAGAGCAAACGGAGCAAAAGCCCCAATGATGCAGGTGGGGCTTTTTTTCATGCACTTGAATCAGGACATCAGAACGAATATTGGAGGAAATCCCAAAATATAGGATTTGAGTGTGGTAAAATCACGTTATCATCCTTGGTGAGGCATTTTCGAAACGATTAGAAATGAATGGGGAATGAAAATGAACAGACACATTTCATTGATTCACGCAACGAATATGGCTTCCGTAGATTATGCTTACGCGAGCTTGGTGCCAGCTGGTATGGACATGATCTTTTTGGCTGGAGCATGCCCGCTGAATCAAGACAGACAAGTGCCTTACCCCGGTGATTATGCCCTTCAGGCAGAGCTTTGCGTAGAGAATTTGAAAGAGGCATTGAAGGCAAGCGGAGCCACATTGAAAGACGTCGCATACACAAGAGTGCTCGTAGCTTCCCAGAATCGGGATGACTTGGTGAGCGCATGGAGAGTCATTCGGACGCAATTTGGCGAGCATGATGTCCCAAGCACTCTGACCGGGGTTACCGTATTAGGCTATCCAGACCAATTGGTGGAGATTGAGGCGGTCGCCGCTGTAGCCCCCGCCAGAACATCGCGATGAAGGATGCGCATCCGATTAAAATTGGAGGAGGAGGGCCAAATAATCCCCGCATGGCTACAAGCATCTCCTGACCAACGGGATGACGGAGCACTACACCAATGAGGAGTGTCTGTGGGCGATCGATATGCTGTCTAATCTTGCCCGCTATACATTCACCCGGAAGCGGTTTTTTGAGCCGATCCAATTCGTGTCAGGCAATGGCACTTCTATCCATATCGGCGTAGACTCAGCCAATACTGCTCTGCTCGTCGTACATGATACCGAGGCAGAGGGAATCGACACGGTGCATGGCTCGATGCTTACGAAAACATCTCAATGAAGCGCTTTGCAGCCTTGGACAGGTGGCGGCCGGTTTGCCAGACGACAGCGGCGGAAGAGGAGATGGCCGTACCCGCGATCTCAATTCCATGGATTTGCTCGCTCCGATGGGTTTCCCATGCTGAGCGGGGAACGATCGAAGCCCCGACCTTGGCACCGACCATGCTGACGATCAGGGAGATGTCGGGGCACTCGCAGATGACGTTCGGCTCGACCCCCAGTGTGGAAAATTCCTTGACGATCAGGTCGTAAATGCCGAGGCCAGGGATGCTGGGAATGATGAGCGGAATCTCGGCGATGTCACGCATGTGAATTTCCCGCAGACCAGAATGTGGAGAGCCGGCAGGTACTATCAGCACGAACGACTCCTCCTCCAGCGGGATGGTGGAGCAATTCGTCAGGGAATGCGGCAAGCGCACGATCGCGACCTCGATGGTTCGGCGCTCCAGCCATTGGCTGAGGAGCTGGGTGTCGCCCTTCCAGACTTTATAGGTGATCAAGGGATATTGTTGTTGAAACAGGCGAATTTGCTCGGGCAGGAAGTAAGCGGATAATGCGCTGACGCCGATGGACAGGCTCCCCCGAATTCCTTCGCCTGTTTCTTTTACTTCCGAGAGGGCCTCATCCATTTGATGCACGATGTTGAGTGCTTGCCGATACAAGGTGAGTCCGGCCTCGGTGAGCTCCATGCGCTTTCCGGATCGCTCCATCAGAGTGACCCCGAGCTCATCCTCCATCTGCTTCAGCTGCTGGCTCAGCGGGGGCTGCGCCATTTTCAAGCGCTTGGCCGCTCCCGTGATTTGCCCTTCTTCTGCGATGGCGATAAAGTAACGTAGCTGGCGGATATCCACGAATGGCCCTCCTTTCTATGGTTGTCATTTGCATATGATTTCGATATGAAAGATAGATTTTCTGGATATTTTTCATATTGATGCTGCTATGATAGCATAATTCTCATGACTTCACATGGAAAACACAAAACAGAAAGAAGGGAAACATTGTGCGTACGTGGATAGATAAAATTTTTCACCTGCGCGCTTGCGACACGACGATCAGACGGGAACTTTTGGCTGGCTTTATCAGCTTTGTCACCATTGTCTACATTGTTGCCGTAAACGCTTCAATCTTGCAGGACGCGGGCATTCCGATGGAGGCAGGCATCCTCGCGACGGTGCTGACGGCTTTCGTCGGAGCACTGCTGATGGCTTTCTGGGCGAATGCTCCGATCATCCTCGTTCCGGGGATGGGGATCAACGCGCTCTTTACGTATACGCTGTGCCACACGATGGGGCTTTCTTGGCAGGAGGCACTGGCTGCGGTTTTTGTTTCAGGGCTCATCTTTGCGGTGATCGCCTTTACTCGGGCTGCGACCATCCTGTCCAATGCCATTCCGACTTCGCTGAAAGAAGCCATCACCGTGGGGATTGGGCTTTTCCTTACGTTTATCGGCTTGCAAAAAGGCGGACTGATCGTCACGAATCCATCCACATTTGTGGCTTTGGGTGAGCTGTCCAGTCCGCACGTCATCGTCACGCTGGCGACATTGATCATTACCCTGATCTTGTTTGTCCGCAATGTTCCAGGCAACTTCCTCATCGGGATCGCTGCAGGTACGGGGCTAGGCTTTTTGCTCGGGATCGTCACGCCTGGCAGCGGCGGCGGATTTTCATTTGCAGAGTACGGGCATGTGTTTGCCGGGTTCTCGTTTGGAGGAATCTGGACGCTGCCTTTCTGGATGGCGACTTTTTCACTCGCCATGGTCATTGTCTTTGAAAACATCGGCTTGATTCACGGGCATACGGCAATGGCGGGACAACCGCAGAAATTCCGTCGCTCGCTGCAAGCCAATGCACTGTCTGCCGCTCTGTCCGGCATGCTGGGTACCAGCCCGACGGTTTCGACAGTGGAGAGTGCAGCGGGAATTGCTGCAGGAGGGAAAACCGGGCTGACTTCCCTCGTGACCGGAACACTGCTGCTTGGCTCGTTGGGTCTGATTCCTTTCGTCAAAATGATTCCGGATGGGGCAATCGCTCCGGTGCTGATCATTATCGGCGCGCTGATGCTGCAAAACGTGCAGAACATCAATCTGAAAGACTTCTCAGAGGGCTTCCCGGCCTTTCTGATCATCGCGATTATCCCGTTAGCCTACAGCATCGTGGACGGTATCGCGTTTGGCTTTGTCGCCTACCCGCTGCTCAAGCTGGTGCTGGGCAAAAGAAGAGAAGTGCCTGCGCTTTTGTATGTGATTGCCGGATTGTTTTTATTGAATCTGGTCCTGCCAGTGATTGCTGCGTAAGTGTGGATGAAAAAATACCCTGACCATTGTGGTTGGGGTATTTTGTATTTCATGATAAAATGAACAGGTGGAAGAATATGGATGATTTTGAATCGGAAAGCAGGAGGGATCCAGATGTCTACCGTTGGAGTTCCAGGAATGCTGTTTATTGCGATCCTGTTTTTAATTGCCATCGTCATAGCCGTAGTGGTTCAGTCCCTGTCGAGAAAGCGGTAGATGAGCTCTTGCAATCACCCGCTTTAGATTATGTCCCATGAGAGGAGTCTCCCCATGAACATCTACGAATTGACCGTTCAAATCCGAGTCACCGATATGGAAAAAGGTCAAGCCTGGTACCAGT
The DNA here is from genome assembly GCF_016811915.1 of Brevibacillus choshinensis. Lineage (NCBI taxonomy): Bacteria > Bacillati > Bacillota > Bacilli > Caryophanales > Paenibacillaceae > Brevibacillus > Brevibacillus choshinensis. Next base: position 1,331,714 of record NZ_CP069127.1, read on the forward strand.
CCTTGTTGAAAAGAGAGCCTGACTTCGTGCCGCATGAGGGCTTTGCCGAATGGGAGCTGATCCCGCGGAGCTGGCTGCAAGTAGCGGAAGGAGAGCCAGCTAAAGGCTGCGGGCCGCTGCGACTCGGTGTTGAGAATCTGGAGGCGGAGCGGGAACGACTGATGAATGAGCTTCACGTCTAATGGTTTGATATCCATCAGCGGGAAGAGGTACCAGTCAAATGGGCGACCTTTGAAGACCCGTGGGGCAATCGCATCGGCTTTTTTGAGTATTTGGATGAAGGCGAAAAGGCTGAGAAAGTGGCTCTCAGCTTGCAAGTAGAAGATAGATAGTTGGGAAAAGGGAAGTTATCCGGTGGGGGATATTACCTGGGAATTTCCCCCGCCTGAAAAATATGGGAGTGGTTGAATCTCCTTCAGGCAGGCCGAGTATGCAAAAACAACCGTGCGTCGTTCTATTCTATTTCTCGCTTACAAAAAATGTAGTCATGCTCCATCGTTCAGGTAGGTGAATATCCTGTCAAAAAGGAAAAAGGAGCTTGGCGATGAACGGTTATTGGTTTGGACCTTACGCATATGCTTCATACGAACCCTATACGCAGCAAGGCATGTACGGTCAGCATGAAGAAGGTATGCAAACGGTCCTCCGATTGATTCAGGAGGCTATCGCAGACGAGCGGCATGACGAACTGTTTTACGACTATCTGCTGAGCGTGGCTCCGACGGAACAGGAAAAGGATGTCATTACTGGCATTCGCAATGACGAACGAAAGCACCGCAGCTTATTCCGCCAAATGTACACGCAGCTTACCGGCCAGCGTCCTCCGTTGACTGATGAGGGGGAAGCCTTTCAAAAGCCGGCCAGCTACCTGGACGGCATCGAAAAAGCGTTGATGGGGGAGCTTAAGGCTTTCGAAAAATACCGCGTCATTTACAAGTACATTCCGGCACGGTACCGCGATACTGTTTTCGAGATCATGACAGATGAGATGAAGCATGCGAGCTATTACAACTGGCTGTACGCGAAAAATAAGTGATGGCTGCTGATAAAGCACGTAACGGTTCACGTCGTTGCGGGCTTTTTGGCTTTATGGGTGAAAGACAAGGATTGCCAAGGCATATGAAAAAAAGTACAATGTGGAAATGCCCAAAAAAGGGCCGCGGTTCGTAAACTCCCGCGTTATCAAAACTAGGAGGCAATGATTGATGTTTAATGTGATGTTGGGAGTGGGATTTGCCCTGGTCAACTTCGGGCTGTTTCTGCTCTGCTACCGCCTGTTCGGGAGGATGGGTTTGTACGCGTGGCTTGGCATGGCCACGGTGCTGGCCAATATTCAAGTGGTCAAAACAATCGAGATGTTCGGATTGGTCATGACGCTCGGCAATACGATTTATGCGTCCATCTATCTGACGAGTGATCTGCTGAATGAAAAATATGGGGAGAAGGCAGCCAAAAAAGCAGTCTGGTTCGGATTTTTCACCTTGATCGCCACGACGATTATCATGCAGCTGGTCCTGTTGTTTGAACCGCAGGAATCAGACATTTCCCAAGGGGCGTTGGAGACGCTCTTCGGTCTGATGCCACGGCTCGCACTGGGCAGCTTGTGCGCGTATTTGCTCAGTCAGTTTGTCGACGTGAAAATCTACACGTGGCTGAAGAAGAAGTGCCCAGGCAAAAACCAGCTGTGGATCCGAAACAACGGCAGCACCTTGTTCAGTCAGCTGCTGGATTCCATTACGTTTTGCTCGATTGCGTTTTTGGGTGTGTATCCGATGGAGGTCTGGTGGGAAATTCTGCTGACCACGTATTTGATCAAATTCATTGTTTCCGCCGCATCGACGCCTGTTTTGTATATAGCAAGAAGCATGAAGGTGCCAGAGGAGTAAGTCGGTTCCCTTTCCCTTCTAAAAAAAGAGACATGCTGTGTCTATGAAATGGACGAGCATGTCTTTTTTCTGTTTTTGTTTACCTGGAATCGGGTGCAAACTCTCGTCCATCCAACAGATAGAAGGCTTTCATGCTTGGAGCGTTCGTTGTGAAATGGCGCATCCCGCTGCGCGGAGAACAGAAAAAAGCTGCATGAGAAAGCCCCATCCGAAAAAGGGTGGCGGCTTTTTTATTTGGAACCAAAAAAGGTACCGAATCCGGGCAAAACGACGGTCTCGGAGACAAGGGAGTATTGAGTCAGGCAGATGCACTCGCGAATGTATCCTCTCTCATTCCATTAAAAAAGACGGAAAGGAGCCATGATGTCTCCATCCGTCTAATCTGTTTGCAGGCAACCGCTCTTTTGCCAGTCGCTGCGAGCTTGCACGATTTATCCGAGGCGTGCCATCCCCATGGCTTTTTCCACGCGGAGGAGCACTTTGTTTGCTGTTTCGCTCGCCTTTTCGGCACCTTTTGTGAGGATATCGTCCAGCTCGGAAGTCTGGATCAGCTGGTTGTAGCGCTCCTGGATCGGTCGCAGCGTTTCGACCACGACCTCCGCCAGATCGCCTTTGAAAGCACCGTAGCCTTTTCCTTCGTACATCGCCCCGATCTCATCCAGCGACTTGCCGGAGCAGAGGGAGTAGATGGTCATCAGATTGGAGACCGCTGGTTTTTCGGCTTTGTCGTAACGTACTGCGCTGTCGGAATCGGTCTGCGCGCGCTTGATCTTTTTGGTGATCGTATCGGGGTCATCCAGCATGGAGATGAATCCGCCAACATTGGAATCGGATTTACTCATTTTCTTTGTGCCATCCTGCAGGGACATGATGCGTGCCCCTGTTTCCGGCAAGCGAATTTCCGGAATCTTAAAGACTTCGCTGTAGCGGCTGTTGAAACGATTCGCCAGGTCGCGGGTCAGCTCCAGATGCTGCTTTTGGTCTTCCCCTACCGGCACGAAGTCGGTGTCGTACAGCAGGATGTCAGCTGCCATCAGTGGAGGATAAGCGAGAAGTCCGCCCGGGATGGATTCTCCGCGTCCGTCGGATTTGTCCTTGAATTGGGTCATGCGCTCCAGCTCGCCGAGATAGGAGGTGCAAAGCATGATCCAGCCCAGCTTGGCGTGAGCCGGCACTTCGGATTGGATGAACAGAGTCACCTTTTCCGGATCGAGGCCGACTGCCAGGTATAGCGCAGCCAGGCGGCGGATGTTTTCGCGCAGCACGGCAGGGTCTTGAGGAACCGTGATCGCATGCTGGTCGACGATGCAGTAGAAACAGTTGAATTCATCCTGCAGCGGAACGAAATGCTTCATGGCGCCCAGGTAGTTGCCCAAGGTCAAAATGCCGCTGGGCTGGATGCCGGAGAAAATGGTTTTCATGGGTATTGCTCCTTTCTGGTTTTCGATGGTCGTTTGGAATCAAAGCTTTGACAAATACAAAAAGGTCCATCCGCCCTGGACAGGGACGAATGAACCGTGGTGCCACCCTTGTTATTTCACGCACGCCGAAAGACACGCGCAAAATCTCTTAATCCGTACCAATGATACGGTGTCCGATGATAACGTACGGACGTTACGCCAGAGCCTACTGTCGCTCGAACAAAGCGGGTTCGGTCTGGAGCTCGGAAGCCCATTCAACATCCACGCGACACTGATTCGCACCAACCATCAGCTCTCTGAAGTCTCATCAAATGCCTACTCTTCTTCCTCATTGCCATCAAATGTTACCCTTTGAGCAATCATTTTACCGAGTGCTTTTGAAAAAAGCAAGAGCCACTTGACGGTTGATCCAATAAATGTAAAACTAACTTTGAAGTTATATAACTCGTGAGTTAGTTTTGGGGTGAGGGGAATGACTCGAAAGAAGTCTGGAAAAGGGGAAATGAGCCGCTCACGCCTGATGCAGGCAGCGGCATCCGAATTTGCTGCCAACGGCTACCATCGCACGAAGGTCAGCGACATCGTTCGTCGGGCAGGATTGACGCAGGCAGCATTCTATTTGTATTTCCCCAGCAAGGAAATGCTCCACCAGGAGCTGATGGACGTATTTTTCAAGAAGCTCTGGGAGCTCTCCGATGCGGGACGCAAGGTGACGCCGCTGAAAGGCTGGGAGGTGCGAGGCAGGATGCGGGAAAATCTGCTGGACCTGTTCCGTTTTTTTGCGGAAATGCCAGAGCTGACGGCGATCGTGTTGACCCAAGCGCCGGAGGGAGAAGATCTGCACCGCAAGCTGGCCCAGATCGTAGCTGCCAATCTGAGGAGCAATCAGGAGGCAGGGCACGTGCGGGCGGATTTGGCTGTGGAGGTCACGGCTGAATCAATCGTTGCGATGCTGTACCGGCTGACTCTCCGCTTTTTGCTGACAGGAGAAAAAACGGCGGAGCAGCTCGCGGATGAAGCGGTCGCGCTGCTCGCATTTGGCATGCTTCAGGCGTGACATTTCTGAGGGAGGCGAAACAGGATGCTCGAGGTAACAAGCTGGATCTGGCTGCTGCTGGTCGTGTTTGTCTTGCATGATCTGGAAGAATTGATCGTCGTGGAGTCTTGGCTGCAGAAAAACAAGGGAGTCGTCATGAAGAAAGCTCCCCGCTGGTTCAAAGGGATGATCGAGCCATCCCTTACCATGACTACTGCGCAATTTGCCGTAGCAGTGACGTGCATCTTCTGTGTGCTCGCACTGGCTGTGCTGCTCACCATCTGCACGTGGGAGCAAAGGACGTTTCTCCCGTTTTTCCTCGTCTGTCTGCACGTTCTTTTTCTGCACACCTTTACCCATATCGGTCAGAGTCTCCTGCTTCGCAGCTACACGCCTGGCGTGGTGACAGCAGTCGCTCTGGCACTGCCCTACAGCCTGTACACATACAGTTGCCTGTTTGCTGAGGATGTCATCTCGTGGCAGCTGGTAGGCAGCACTCTGCCGTACGTCTTGTTGATCGTACCGCTTCTGTACGGAGCCCATCGGTTGGGGCAGTTTGTCAGCAACCGCTGAAAAGGTAAAGCGTCATTCGTTTCCTCGCCATCTCAAATTTGCTATCGTATAGAGAATCACCTTGACGAAAGAAGGGCGCGCATTGAAGCTGCGACTGGGTATCTTGGGCGCGGATGATTCCATGGAGATCATCGAGTCCGTCACACAAGAATTCGAGGAATTGGAATGCTTGAAAATTGTCTACTGGAACGAAGAAGACATTTTTGATTTGATAGAGCCTCATATTCACGACGCAGACCTATGGCTGTTTTCCGGCAAGGTGCCGTACACCATGGTGAAGGAATGGGGAAAGATCAGCGTCCCGATGGCCTATGTGCCGCATATGGGGGCGAGTCTGTACCGGACGCTGCTTCATCTGTCCCATCAATGCGAGATCAAGGTCCGTGAACTCAGCTTCGATACCTTTTCCGCAAGAGAGCTGATTCTTTTTCTGAAGGAAGCGGGAATCGACGAGGGGTACACGTGGCTTTTGCACTATGACGGCGCGATCACGGCTGGGGAGCTGGCTGATTATCACGAAAAGCTGTGGAGAGAAGGGAAGACCAAGGCAGCCGTCACATGCTTGCGGACGGCGGATATGGAGCTTCGCGCTCGCGGGGTCCCGGTGCATCGCGTGCTGCCGACGAGAGCAGGGGTGCTCTCAGTCATTCACATGCTGCTGCGCACTCACGAGATGCTCCATTTCAAAGATACGCAAATCGCCGTGCAAATCATGGAGATCGATCCGCTGCGGGAGCTCGCGGGAGGAACGTTCGCTACAGACGAGTGGCAGAATGCCGAAATCAAGACGATGGAGAAGCTCTTGCGCTACACCAAGCATTTGCAAGGCTCGCTAAAAACGGCCGGACCCGGCAGATATGCGATCTTTACCACACGGGGCATCATGCAAAACGTGACGAGCGATTACAGAGCCATGCCTGATCTGGACGAAGCATTCGGAATTCATGCGGAATGGGTCACCTGCGGAATCGGGATCGGCAAAACGGCCTACGAAGCGGAAATCCACGCGGGAACAGCTTTGCTTCACGCCAAGGAGAGAGGGCCAGGCCATTGGATGGTCTTCTTTGATGACAAAAGCATCGCAGGGCCGTTGGGCAGCCAGGAGCAGATCTCGTACAGCAGCGCATCTTCGGATCGGCTGCAAACGCTCAGTCAGCAAACATCCCTGAGCGTGCTTACCCTGTCCAAGCTCGATTCCATTTTGAAGAAACGCAGATCGCAGGAAATCAACGCCCATGAGCTGGCACAGTACATGCAAATCCTGCCGCGCAGCGCAAGACGCATCCTGATGGAGCTCGAATCCAACGGGCTGGCGCAGGTGGTCGGCGAGGAAAGCCCGAATCCGCGGGGGCGCCCGCGCAAGGTGTACCGAATCATCCTGTAAATCGAACCGTTGTGCTTCTCCCCTCGTTACCTTGTGTGAAAAGGCGAACTCAAGGAGGAACACATGAAAAAAAACGTAACCATTGCAGCCATCCTTTCGATCTTACTATTTGCCACCATGGCAAACGGATATGCCCAATCCGCGCTGACGGATGAGACGAGCAATCCGAAAAAGGAAGAGGTGATTTACGTCTATGGCCCAGGAGGTCCGTTGGGGCCGATCAAGGAGCTGGCAGATCGTTTTTCCAAAGCGAACAAGCTGAAAGTGGAAGTGACGTCCGGCCCAGAAGCAAACTGGGTCGAGAAAGCCAAGAAGGATGCTGACGTCGTTTTCGGCGGGTCGGAATATATGCTGCAGGAGATGGTGCACAAATACCCCGGGCTGATTGACGAAAAAACGCGAACCAGCTTGTATCCGCGAGCTGCGGGCATTCTCGTCCGCAAAGGCAATCCGAAGAAAATCGAAGGATTGCAGGACCTCGGCAAGCCCGGCATCAAAATCATTGACGTGAACGGGGCGGGACAGCTCGGCTTGTGGGAAGACCTCGCGGGTCGTTTGGACATCATTTTGGAACTACAACAGAACATTGCCCTGTCTGTCAGAAGCAGCGCCGATGCAATCGCTCTTTGGAAAAGCAATCCGGAGCTGGATGCTTGGATAACCTATGAGTCTTGGCACTACCGCTTGACGGATGAAACAGACCTGATCCGTTTGCCGGAAACAGACAAGCTCTACCGGGGAACACCGATCGCCGTCGCGCAGACATCGGATAACAAGAAAACAGCCCAACAGTTCATCGCGTATTTGAAAACGGAAGAAGCGCATCAGGTTTTTCAAAAATGGGGTTGGAAATAGGAAGAATACGCCTTGGCCAATAACTGGCCGGGCGTTTTTCCTTTTCAAAATAGACAGACTACTATACAATTAAAGGACATAACCGTAAATCAACCGTTAATGGTTGACTTAGCATAGAGGAGGTGGGGAACCATGATCAACGCGGACCGTTTGTGGGACCGATTGATGCAGCTAAGCGCTATCGGTGCACAGGAAGTCGGTGGGGTGACGAGACTTTCCTTTTCCCCGGAAGAGCGCGCAGCCAAGGATCTGGTGACAGGCTTTATGAAAGAAGCGGGACTCACGGTGAGAGAAGACGAGGTAGGGAACTTGATCGGACGAAAAGAAGGGAAAAATCCGCAAGCACCGGTCGTGCTAGTCGGCTCCCATCTGGATTCGGTTCCGAGTGGAGGCAACTTCGATGGACCGTTGGGAGTCCTCGCAGGTGTGGAAGCACTGCAAACCATGAATGAACAAGGCGTCGAGACGGAGCATCCGATCGAGGTCATCGCGTTCACGGACGAAGAGGGTACCCGTTTTGGCTATGGGATGATAGGCAGCCGCGGCATCGCCGGCTTGCTGCAGCGAGATGAGCTCGATTGCAGAGATGAGGCGGGAGTATCCATAGCAGAAGCGATGGCGAACAGCGGCCTCGATCCGGAGCATATCGGCAAAGCTGCGAGAGAGCCAGGCAGCGTCAAAGCCTACGTCGAGCTGCATATCGAGCAAGGGAAAGTCCTGGAGAGCCGCGACTTGTCTGTAGGTGTCGTGAGTGGTGTGGCAGGTCCCCTTTGGCTGAAATTCGTTTTGGAGGGGGAAGCAGGCCATGCTGGCGCGACCCCGATGACGATGCGCCGCGATCCTCTGGCAGCCGCAGCAGAAGTCATGCTGGTGATTGAACGGGAAGCGATGCGTCAGGAAATCAGTGTCGGAACAGTCGGAAAGCTGCAAGTTTTCCCGGGCGGCGTGAATATCATACCGGGCCGGGTGGAATTTACGCTCGATCTCAGGGACGTCGATGTAGCCGTTCGCGATCTCGTGGAGCAAGCCATCATGAGCCAGGCAAAAGATATCTGCGAGAAACGCGGTGTCAAGCTGCATGTCGAGCTCTTGCAGCGAATCAATCCGGCGGTATGCTCGGAGGACATTCGTGCCGCGTTCAACGAGGCATGTGCAGCGGAAGGCCTGGAGACGATCACGCTCCCCAGCGGCGCCGGTCATGATTGCATGCAGTTGACTGGGCTTTGCCCGGTAGGAATGATTTTTGCTCGTTCAAAAGACGGCATCAGCCACAATCCCGCAGAGTTCACCAGTAAAGAAGATTGCAAAGACGGGGCAAATGTTCTGTATCGTACCGTCGCATCCTTGGCGAGCGGCAGATAGAGAGACAATAGGAGGAGAACGAAGATGGCAGCGACAGCAACGCTCAACCAGGCAGTGGAAGACATCAAGCAGCAAGTAATCGAATGGCGTCGATATTTGCACCAGCATCCGGAGCTATCCTTTCACGAGGAAAAGACTGCTCAGTTCGTCTATGATACGCTTCAGTCGTTCGGCAATCTGGAAATTACACGTCCTACCAAGAACAGCGTCATGGCGCGCTTGATCGGACCTGAACCGGGCAAGGTCCTGGCGATGCGGGCAGACATGGACGCCCTCGCGATCACGGAAGAAAACAGCTTTGAGTTCGTCTCGAAAAATCCTGGCGTCATGCATGCGTGCGGCCACGACGGGCACACCTCCATGCTGCTGGGCACAGCGAAAATTCTTTCGGGCATGAAGGATAAAATCAAAGGGGAAGTGCGCTTTTTCTTTCAGCACGCAGAGGAAATTTATCCGGGCGGAGCGGAGGAAATGGTGCAGGCAGGCGTAATGGACGGCGTGGACATGGTCATCGGGACGCATTTGTGGGCAACGATGGAGTACGGGACAGTCGGGATCTGCCCTGGACCGATGATGGCAGCTCCTGATACATTCTGGATCAACGTATTCGGAAAAGGAGGTCATGCCGCTTTGCCGCACCAGACCATCGACAGTATTGCGATCGCTTCCCAGGTGGTTACCAACCTGCAGCATATCGTTTCCCGCAACACCGACCCATTGGAAAATCTGGTACTCTCCGTGACGAAGTTCGTGGGCGGAACCACACACAACGTCATTCCGGGAGCTGTAGAAATTTGCGGAACCGTCCGCAGCTTCAACAAAGATTTGCGTGAAGAAGTTCCGAAGCTCATGGAACGTGTCATCAAAGGGATTACCGAGGCGCATGGTGCAACGTACGAGTTCACCTACGAATTTGGCTATCGTCCGGTGATCAATGACGCTGAAGTGACCCAGCTGATGGAAGAAGTAGTGGTAGAAGCTCTGGGAGCAGAATGGGTGGATCACATGCGCCCGAACATGGGCGGGGAAGATTTCTCGGCATTCATGCAGAAGGCGCCGGGCTGCTTCTTCTACGTCGGAGCGGGCAACCAGGAAAAAGGCATCACCTATCCGCACCACCACCCTCGCTTTACCATCGACGAGGATGCATTGGCAGTAGGAGTCAAAATGTTCCTGCATGCTGCCAAAAAAGTTGTAATGGACTAAAGAGAAGTCCTGACAATAAAAGAAAGAAAGCGAAGCCTCCTGTTTGCCAAAACGGGAGGTTTTTTTGCACAGCCAAGTTTTCTAAATTACTCCATGCGAAACAGTTTGTGCCAGATGGAGGTTTTCCGCCGCTCGTCATTGATTTTGGCCAGCTGCATCTTCGCATCCATGATGTCATTCATCGCCTTCATCAGACGACGATCGCGCTCTTTGAGGTTCGATCGAATGTACGCCTCCTGTTTCTCAAAGCGCTCGAGGAGTTCCTGATGGGCGGTTTCCTGTCGCTGCACGTGAGCTGCGAGAGCGTGCAGCTTTTCTTCCAGTCTGCTGCTCTCTGGCGCATGCACAGGAGAAGCGAGAGCGACAGCTGTTTCCATGCGTGCAGGCAAGGGGGCCTCGTGGCTGACGATCATGAGTGCCGCTTCTTCCTGGGGAAAAAGCTGATCTTTGGTCAAGCGATAGAAGCGCTGCAGGATTGCCACGTCCATCTGCCTGTACTCACGACGGTTTTGGCTGTCACGAAGAAACCAGTAGCCATGCTGCTCCAAGAGCATGCTCCACTTGCGCAGCGTGCTCGCTCCAATCCCGAGCAAATCTGCTACCTCTCTGCCGCTGTACGTGCGTTCCCTCGCAACCAATTCTATGACATTGCCCATCGGTTACCCCTCCTGTCTATGACTGAAGAACCTTCTTCATACGCTTTCTTTACACGCACTAGTTTTCCTGTATGGAATCGTGCGACAAATTCCCGCAGTGCTCGTACAAAAGTTGTCCGAGCGTCGAGGGACTTGTTGAACTGAGTCAGATGATGTAGGGGTACAAGTACATTTTCGCTTCCATTCCGCATTTGCTCTAGTAGGGCGGAATCGTATGTACATAGGATGCTGTAGAAGGAGGGATTGACCATGGCATTTAAAGACCAGATGAAAAAATTCGTTGGGAGAAACGTAAAAGTGGAAACGGTGCGCGGAAATTTTGTTGGTCGGTTGATCGAGGTAAAATCGACTTCTTTGATCATTCGCGAAACTGAAAATAATCGCCGCATTGTCATTAGTGCGTCGAAGATTATCGCAGTGTCGGAACAAACACCTAACTGCTAGGAATGAAGGACACCTTGCGTACTCACTCGAGATGCGAGGTGCTTAAGGCTGTCGAGCGATCGGCAGCTTTTTTATTCAATCAGAACTTCGTACACTTCCTGTACAGCAGGTGGATTTTATTCCCACCCTTCTTCGTGGTAACATGAGAGAGGTATGAGATTACGAAGAAGGTAGGGGAAACGATGCTAGATATCAAGTTTCACGGACATTCTTCCGTTCAATTGACTGCGGAAGGCCATTCCATCATAATCGACCCGTTCATTACGGGAAATTCCCAAGCCGCCACCAAGCTGGAAGACATCAAGGTGCAGTACATCCTGCTGACTCACGGGCACCAGGATCATATCCTGGATGCTGTCGAACTAGCTCTTGCGAATGACGCGACGATCGTAGCGACGCACGAGCTGGCTACATACATGAGCTGGCAGGGAGCAAAAGCGATCGGCATGAATCTGGGAGGAACAGCTTCGCTTCCGTTTGGCAAAGTCAAAATGACGCAAGCATTCCACAGCTCAGCTGTCGTGCTCGATGATCAAAAGCAGATCGTATACATGGGTATGCCAGGTGGTTTCGTCATTGAAATCGGGGGCAAAACCATTTATCATGCAGGCGACACTGGACTGTTCGGCGATATGAAGCTGATCGGGGAACGCCATGACATCGATCTCGCATTCCTCCCGATCGGGGATTTCTTCACGATGGGACCAGAGGATGCCGTCACGGCAGCGGAATGGGTGAAAGCCGATTACGTCATTCCGATCCACTATGATACTTTCCCGCCAATCAAGCAGGACGGAGAGGCGTTCGTGGCGGAGCTGGCGGAAAAAGACATCCGCGGCAAGGCACTGAAGCCAGGGGAGTCCTTCCGCTTATCGTAAGCGATTCTTCAAGGATAAGTGGCACCAGTAAAAAAGTCGCCTTTCCCAGCTGAAGGAAAGGCGGCTTTTTTTGTACAAACCTACGCTGGCCAAAGGCCGCAGCAAATCACAAGCCTTCTACCAAACGAGCGGATCGGATGGCCGCCTCGCTCTTTACTTCTTCCCAGGACATGCTCAGCAGCTCTCGATTTCGCATCAAAACCTGTCCGTTTACAATCGTCGTGTCGACATCTGCTCCAGTCGCGCTGTATGCGATCAAGGAATGCAGGTCATGGATGGGCTGCAGATGCGGTTTGTCCAGATCGATCAAAATGAGGTCGGCGCGCTTTCCGACTTCGAGCGTCCCTACCTGCGCATCGATTCCGAGCAGCTTGGCGCTTTCGATCGTCGCCATGCGAAGTGCCTGCTCGGCTGGGAGGACAGTAGGATCGCCGGATTCGAGCTTTTGCATCCACGTGGCTGCTTTTATTTCCGCAAACATGTCCAGGGTCGTCGCGCTCCCGGCTCCGTCAGTCCCCAAACCGACGGTGATGCCTTGAGCGATCATTTCCCGTACAGGCGCAATGCCGCAGCCGAGCTTGAGATTGCTGACAGGATTGTGCGAGACGCCACCCCGCATGCCGCGCAGCAGGCTCACATCCGTACGAGTCAGGTGTACCGCATGGGCGAGCAGAACATGGTTGTCAGCAAACAGCCCCAGCTCGTGCAAATACTCGGTTGGAGACTGACCGTAGCGGGAGCGGATTTTTTCGACTTCCTCCACGGTCTCTGCCAGATGGATGTGCAGGGGAATGCGCCGGTTCCGTGCCAGCTCGATTACCTCTGACAACGGCTGTGGAGGGCAAGTATAGGGAGCGTGCGGACCCAGCATAGTCGTAATGCGGCCGTCCCCTGCGCCGGTCCAGTTCTCGACCAGCGCAAGCGCCTCGCTCATGCGTCGTCCCCCGTCATCCTCCAGAAAGACGAGCCCGCGGGTGAGGGCAGCGCGCATCCCGCTGTCCACGACGGCCTGCGCGACCGCATCCATGTGGACGTACATATCTGCAAAGGCAGTGGTGCCAGACGAAATCATCTCTGCGGTACCGAGCATGGTGCCCCAGTAAATATCCTCTTTGGTCATTCGCGCTTCGGCGGGAAGCATTTTTTTATCCAGCCAATCCATCAGCTTGAGGTCATCAGAAAAAGCGCGCAGCAGGGACATGCTGGCGTGATTGTGGGCATTGATCAGTCCCGGCATTGCCGCCATGCCCTTCGCGTCGATCACCGAGTCGGCCTGCTGCTCGATCGATTCTGCGATGCGCGTGATTTGTCCCCCTTCGATCAGCACATCGCCGACAAAAGGTTTGTCTCCCTGCACCATCGTCAGGATGGAGCAGCCTTTAATCAATAAGCTGTTCATATCCATTTCTCCTTTTCGTTGTCTAATCCGTTTCGGTTTTCAGCGTAAAGCTTGACGCGACGGAAAGGTCAAGAGGAGAAAAGAGAAGCGGGCGAGAACAAATCGGGGCGAAGCAGTCATGAATGTGGATCTTCTGAAATATTGTTTATTAGATAACAGTTGACGTAGGAAATATTGCTTCATAAAATGAAGATAAGATTCGGGGAAAGCGGTGTCATTTATGCTAAATGGGGGTCTAGTCAGCCTACAGGCGATTTTGGACGAGTTGAAGCCATCCGAACGCAAGGTGGCTCAGTTCATTTTGAAGCAGCCGGAAGATGTGGTAAAGCTATCTGTACAAAAGCTGGCGGAGCTGAGCGGCGTGTCCGAAGCGACCATCATTCGCCTGGCACGTTCGCTGAATATGAAAGGGTATCAGGAATTAAAGCTGCGCATTGCCGGAGATCTGAACAAGCAGACGGCGGGAGTCGGCAGCTATCAGGAAATCATGATGGAAGGCTCAGTGGAATCCATCATGCAGGCAGTGAGCTGGAACAACGTACAGTCCATCCAGGATACGCTCTCAGTCCTGTCGAGTGAGGAAGTAAAGCATGCGGCAGATGCCTTGTCTCGGGCGAGAAAAATCGATGTGTACGGTGTGGGTGCATCTGCGGTGATCGCCGATGATATCAAGCAAAAGCTATCTCGAATCAACCTCTGGTGCGAGGCCTACTCCGATTTTCACGCTCAGCTGACGTCCGCAGTCAATTTGACGGAGCAGGATGTCGCTTTCGGAATCTCATACTCTGGGCAGACAGAGGATATCATCCAATCGTTGACGGAAGCCAAGCAGCAGGGGGCCACGATCATCAGCCTGACGAAATTCGGTTCATCACCTGTAGCTGATCTGGCGAGCATCCGCCTGTTTACGAGCTCGGTAGAAAAAAGCGTTCGCAGCGGAGCGATGGCGTCTCGCATCGCCCAGCTGAATGTCATCGATATCTTATTTATCGCCATGGTCAGCCGAAAGCAGGAAGAAGTCATTCCCTTGCTGGAGAAAACGAGGGTGGCCGTTAGCCGGACAAAACGCTCATCCAATTGAGGGGGAGAAGGGCATGGACGATGTGAGGGACTTATTGCAGGAGTGGGTGGACAATGGGTGGCTGCCGGGTGTGTCTCTGCGGGTCTTGCAGGGACAAGGCGTATGCTTTTCCTGTGACGTGGGGGTGAGGAGCATCGAGACTCGCCAGCCTGTCACACCGGATACCTTGTACGATTTGGCTTCCCTGACAAAGGTCACTGCGACATTGCCTGCCCTGCTCCTGTTGATGCAGGAGGGGCGAATCAGACCGGACGATCCGATTGGAAACTATTTTTCTGATTGTCCAAAGGATAAGCGCTCCATCACGATTGCACAGCTGCTCACCCATACTTCCGGCTTGCCTGCCGATCTGATGGAGCGCAGGCGTGACAGTCAGCTTTCCTTGCCCGACCTGCTGTACCATCAAGAGCTGCTGCAGGAGCCGGGGACAAAGGTCGTATACAGCGATTTAGGAATGATCTGGCTCGGTCTTTTGATAGAAGCGGTGACGGGTGAACGGTTGGATCTGTTTGTGAATAAACAAGTTTTTACGCCGCTAGGCATGAACCGCACCCTTTATTGTCCGAATAATCAGGATTTTAGAGACGTGGCACACACGGAATTCTGTACACTCACAGGCTCATACCTCGCAGGAGAGGTGCATGATGAAAAGGCGTTTGCGATGGGGGGCATCGCGGGACATGCCGGATTGTTCGCCACGGCAGATGATCTGTGTCGATATGCAGCAAGCTGGATGTCTGGGGAGGATTCTCTCCTCGACAGGGAGTGGAAACAACGCGCCATTCATTGTCAGACCCCGGCAGGAACGGAGCGCAGAGGGTATGGCTGGCAATGCAACGATCCAACGGGCCAGCTGAGCTGCGGCTCCGGTTTTCATCCTGACAGCTACGGTCACACCGGTTTTACAGGTACGAGCATATGGATCGATCCTGTACACGAGTGGGCCGTCATTTTACTCACCAACGCAGTGCATCTGGGACGCGATCATCTGTTGCGGCAGCTGCGGCCGACGATTCACGACGCAGTCACAGCTCATCTTCAGCGAGCTTGACCATAGAGAGCATGAATCACATCCAGGCACGAGAAAATGGGGGAGGGTTAGGTATGAAAAAGTATCGGTTTCACAAAGCAGCTTCTGTCTTGCTGGCTGCTGGATTGCTGCTTACCGGATGCAGCGGTGGGGGAGGAGATGCAGCAAAGCCTAGCGAGCCGGGGGGGACTCCTGGTGGCAGCCAGGGAGGCGGAACGGAGCAAGTGACGCTGTCCATGCATAGCTGGCGCGTCGAAGACACAGAAGGCTACGCCAAGATCATTGCCGCATTTGAAGCGGAGAACCCAAACATCAAGATTGATTTCAAACCATTCAAAGCTACCGAGTACAACACCATTCTAAACACAGCACTCCAAAGCGACAGCGGTCCCGATATTTTGCAGCTTCGTCCTTACGCCGCAGGCACTGCTTTGGCGGAAGCGGGGTATTTGGAGCCGCTCGACAGCCTAGCTGGCATCACGAACTTCCCGAAAGACGTCCTCAAAGGAGCTACGGGCAAAGACGGCAAGGTCTACGGAGTGCCGCTTTCGCTCAGTACCACGCAATTTTACTACAACAAGAAAATCTTCGAACAAAACGGCTTGAAAGAACCAAAGAGCTGGGATGAGCTGATCGCCACAGCCAAAGCGCTGAAAGAAAAAGGAATCGTTCCCATTTCCTTGGGGGCAAAAGAGGGCTGGCTGCTCTCCCTGAGCCATGGCGTGATCGCCCCGGCTAACCTCAGAGACGGAGACATCGCCAAGCTCTTGAAGGGCGAAATCGATCTGAAAAGCCCTGAATTCCTCAAATCCGTCCAGCGCATGCAGGAACTTACACCTTATTTCCCGGAAAATTATGTAGGGCTTGAACAGAATGATATGAGGACATTGTTTGCGACGGAAAAAGCAGCCATGTATATCAACGGCAGCTTTGATCTGGAAGCGATCAAAAAGCTGAATCCGGACCTGCAGCTGGATTTCTTCCCGATGCCGACGGATGATGGCAAAGCGGTCATCACGACATGGGTAGACGGTTCCTACGCTGTGAATGCCAAATCGAAGCACAAGCCGGAAGCGCTGAAATTCATGGAATTCATGACAACCAAAAAGTTTGCCGAAATGTACGCCAATGAGTTGAAGATGATCAGTGCCATGCCGGGAGTGCCGCTGCAGGATCCGCTCTTGAACAAAATGGCGGAGCTGTCCCAGTCCAGCCCCGCGCCTTACTTGATGATCATTCATTTTTCGGAAGGCAACCCGACGACCAAGAAGACGCTGGAGAATTCGCTGCAAGGGATGTACCTTGGCAAATTGACGCCTGAACAAGTCGCGGATGACGTGCAAAAGTCAGCTGCGACCTGGTTCGCACCTTTTAAAAAATAAGCACGAGGGAGTGGCGGCGGAGGGAGGAGACTTCTTTCGCCGTAACCCTACCATAGGGGGTGGGTACCATCGCAACAAGCAGACAGAAGGGGCGAAGAAGCTGGGTGATCCACCTGTTTCCCCTCCCGGCTCTGATCCTTTATGCCCTATTTGTGGTCTATCCGATCTTTTCGGCGTTTACGTACAGCCTCTATGACTGGCAAGGCATCAAGCGCGGTGTATTTGTCGGGCTGAAGAACTTTACGACGCTGTTCACGGTTGAGCCATTTAACGAGATGTTTTGGAATGCGTTTAGTCACAATCTTCTGTACTTTGTCGTGGAAATGATCGTGCAAAATGGTGTTGCTTTTACCTTGGCTTTTTTCATCTATCGAAAGATTCGGGGAGCAGGCTTTTTAAAAGTGGCGTACTTCATCCCGCGGCTTCTCTCCGTCATCGTCGTCGGTTTTTTGTGGAAGCTCATTTTTAATCCCAATTACGGTGCGCTGAACACGTTTTTGACCAAAATCGGTCTGGCGGAGTGGGCAAGACCGTGGCTGGGCGATACGGATACCGCTCTTCTGGCGATCATTCTCGTCAACTGCTGGTTTGGCGTAGGATTTGCGATGCTGATATTTTTGGCCGGGCTGCAGTCAATTCCCGAGGAGCTGATTGAAGCCGCGCGACTGGATGGGGCACGCGGCATCACGATGCTGTGGAAGATCATCCTTCCGCTGTGCATGCCGGCAATCACGATCATGACGATCTTTACGTTCATTCAGGCCTTCGAGGCATTCGAGCTCGTGTATGCCATGCAAGGGTCGATGGGAGAGCCGTTTTATTCGACGGATACGCTGGCGGTGTACTTTTATCGGATGGCCTTCAGCAGTGCTGGGGGAGGAGATGTATCCATCGGTCTCGGTTCGGCCCTGGCTGTCGTGCTGTTCATCATCGTCGCGTCCGTGTCCGCCCTTTCTATGCACCTGATGCGAAAGCGGGAGGTCCAGCACTAAGCGATTGATTTCGCAGGCGAAAAGAGACTCGATAGAAGAGGGGAGGAATGCGTTTTGAAAACGAGCATAGGCGGCAGAGCGGTGCAATACGTGATCGCGTACCTTTTTATGCTGGTGGCACTTTATCCGATTGCCTTGATGATTGCCTCCTCGTTCAAAACCAATATGGAAATATTTGCAAATCCGTTGTCGCTGCCAAGCTCTTTGCACTTCGAGACGTATCAGAAGCTGTGGAAAGCCGTTCCTTTTGCCGATTTCCTCTGGAACAGCATTTTTGTCAGCGGAATGTCCGTTTTGCTGATTACCGTTTTTTCTGCGATGGCTTCCTTTTACCTGGCCCGGTTTTCGTTTAAATGGACAGCAGCGCTTACCTTCTTTTTTCTCCTGGGATTGATGATTCCGATCAAGCTGGGGATCGTTCCGCTGTTTATCCTGATGAAAAATCTGGGACTGCTCAATTCTCTCTGGTCACTCATCCTGATCTACACGGCTAGCGGAATTCCCCTTGCTGTATTCATTTTGACGGGGTTTTTCCGGACGCTGCCTGTGGAGCTGGAAGAAGCCGCCCGGATCGATGGCTGCAGTAATTTCCAAGTGTTTTGGAAGGTACTGCTGCCACTGATACGACCGGCGCTGGCTACGGTCGTGATCATCAACTTTATCCACGCATGGAATGACTTCTTCTTTCCGCTCATCTTCATTCAGAAAGAGACGCTCAAGACGATTCCCGTCGGCATGATGGTGCTGTTCGGGGAGTATGAAACGGATTGGAGTCTTTTGTTCGCAGGACTCACCTTGTCGGCCGTGCCGATGATCGGCGTGTTTTTGCTGGCGTCCAGACAGTTCATGGAGGGGTTGACGGCTGGTGCAGTCAAATAAGGAGCAGCGCTTTGTCCTTGCATTGGATGGAGGAGGAACCAAAACGAAAGCAGCCATTTGCAACTCGGAAGGCCAAATCGCAGCCATGGCGGAGGGAGAAGCGACCAACCCGCTCTCTCGTCCATGGGAAGCGGTGGAGAATACCATCCGTGCGCTAGTCCGAGAAGTCATCGAGCTCGCAGGTACGGATGAAGCCGCTGTGTCCGTGCTCTACCTCGGCCTCGCCGGGGCGGATCGACCTCAGATCAAAGATCGCCTGCGTGAAGCGTTCGCAGCCGAATGGGGGGATAGGCTCGTACTCGACAACGACGCTGTATCCGCTCTGTACGCTGGCACCTTTGGCGAACCCGGGATTGTTTTGATTGCCGGGACGGGTTCGATCGCGTATGCGGTGACGGCAGAGGGAGAAAGGCAGCGCACAGGAGGATGGGGCTATCTGGTCGGGGATGAGGGCAGCGGATTTGACATCGGACGCAGAGGAGCGCAAGCCGTCCTGCAAGCATCGGATGGGAGAGGGAAGACGACCCTGCTTACAGGCTTATACCTGGAGCATTTTGGGGTGAACCGGCCAGATGAGCTGATCGCCCGCATTTACGGGGGAGCCAATCCTCGCAAGGAGCTTGCGGACACGAGCACGTTGGTGGAAAAAGCGGCGAGCCTCGGTGATGAAGTGGCCACGGAGCTCATTAGCCTTGCTGCAGATGACTTGGTGGAGCTGGCTTCGGTCAGCTTGCGAAAGGCGGGCAGCTCTCTGCCGGTCGTACTGGCTGGCGGGCTGATTTCAGCAGACACGATTCTGCGTCGCGAGGTGCTGCGGCGAGCCGGGTTTGCGACGAGGGTCTCGACTGCTCCTCCGGTCATTGGTGCGCTGGTAGCCGCGATGAGGTGCGCAGGATGGCACGTGGACGAGGCGATTCAATCCAGGCTCGGGCAAAGCGGAACCGCATAAAAAAGGAGGGAAGCCTGTGGGGGAGAATTTGCATCAGCTCCAGACAGAAATGCGAAATGCTTCGAGCGAGCGACTGGATCAGATGTCGGCGCTGGAAATCGTGACGTTGATGAATCGGGAGGACCACAAGGTAGCGCTGGCCGTGCAGCAGGTGCTGCCTGAGGTCGCACAGGCAGTCGAGCTGATCGCCCAGGCTCTGGAAAAAGGCGGGCGTCTGCTGTACATTGGTGCCGGAACGAGCGGGAGGCTGGGGGTTTTGGACGCTGCCGAATGTCCGCCGACGTTTGGCACGGATCCTGCCCAGGTGCGCGGGATCATTGCAGGAGGTCAGTCCGCATTGACTGTGGCGGTGGAAGGCGCGGAGGATTCAAGCGCCTTGGGACAGGAGGACATACGGGAGGCGGGTGTCACGGCGGGGGATGTTGTCGTCGGCATCGCAGCTAGCGGCCGAACGCCCTATGTCATCGGTGCGCTGGAGGAGGCCAAGAAGCGCCAAGCGATAACGATATCGATCGCTTGCAACCCGGGATCGGAAATCGATCACGGAGTGGATGTGTGCATCAATCTGGCCGTTGGTCCGGAGGTCGTGACAGGCTCTACCCGGTTAAAAGCGGGAAGTGCCACGAAAATGGTATTGAACATGCTTACCACGGCGAGCATGGTGCGCGTAGGAAAGGTGTACGGCAACTGGATGGTCAATGTACAGGCGACCAATCACAAGCTGCGGGAGAGGGCCAAGCAGATCGTCATGCAGGTAACCGGCATCAAGTATCCGGAAGCCGAGATCCTGATCGCAAAGGCAGCAGGAGACGTGAAGCTGGCGATCGTGATGCAGCTGACGGGTTTGCCGAAGGAAGCCGCAGAGGAAAGGCTGCAGCGCGCGGGCTACAAGGTGCGTCAGGCGATCGAACTTGGAGAGGCGAGTGAAGCTCCTTAGAGGCAAAAGCGCTTCGCCCCTGCGAAAAAGACTGGATTGATCCAACCTTTTTGCAGTATGATTGGCAACGGGGTTGTCATCACGGTGCTTGCAAAAAGGAAGTGAATCTACGTGGCTTCGCTGGTATCGGCAGACGCGCAGCTATCTGTCAAAAAGAAAATCAGTCTGATCCTGTCATTGGCGATTCCCGCCATGCTTGAGCAGATCTTGCATACATTGGTCGGCTTTGTCGACCTATTTTTTGTTTCCAGTCTAGGTGCGGCAGCGATTGCGGCCGTAGGTGTGGCCAATGCCATGATCCTCGTTTTTATGGCCATTTTCATGGCAGTCGGTATCTCGGCGTCCTCCTACATCACGCAGAGCATCGGCGCAGGAAAGCCTGAGGCAGCGGCTTCCTATGCACGTCAGTCAGTGATGCTGTCAGCCGGACTCGGTATCTTCTTTGGGATCGTCGTGCTCCTGTTTGCCGAGCCGATTCTTCGCGTGATGGGTGCCGAGCCGCAGGTGCTGGGAGAAGCGGTGGTCTATTTTCGCATTGTAGGCGGCGCATCCCTATTCATGGCGCTGATGGTGACGCTGGGGAGCATTTTGCGATCGACAGGCGACACGCGAACGCCTATGAAAGTCAGCTTTTACATCAATCTTGTGCATATCGCTCTGGATTACGTATTCATCTTCGGGGTTGGCCCCTTTGAAGGCTGGGGCGTGGCGGGGGCGGCATGGGCGACGGTATTGGTACGCGTGCTCGGAGCGATCGTTTTGCTCGCAGCCGTGCATCGCTCTTCTCTGGGAATGAGGGATCATTTCTCCTGGCGGGAAACCTTCGGGGGGCCGTCCAAAGAGATTATCCAGCGCTCATTGCCGGTCATCGCAGAGAAAATGATCATGCGTTTCGGAGTCCTGGTATACTACGGGGCCATTATACGTATCGGGACGAATGCCTATGCGGCGCATATGATTGCATCCAATCTGGAATCCTTGATGATCCTGGCGGGAGCGGGCTTTGAGGTAGCGGCTACCGTTCTGGTGGGACAGTATTTGGGAGCCAAGCGTTCCCGTGATGCGTATTCATTCGGAATGCTGTGCATGTGGCTGGGACTTGCGCTCATGTCCATTTTTGGACTGGCTCTGTATCTGTGCGCACCGTTGATTGCGGGCGTCTTTACGCAGGATGCCGACATCATCGGGCTCGTGGTCATTGCGTTGACGTTCATGGCTTTGTACCAGCCTCCGCTTGCCCTGCTGGTCGTGCTGCGGGGGGCATTGCAGGGAGCAGGCGATACCAAAGCACCCATGTACGCTACGGCAGTCGGCATGTGGCTGGTCAGAATGGTCGGGGTGTACTTCTTTGGGTTTCAGCTGGAAATGGGTCTCGCAGGTGTGTGGCTTTCGATCTTTCTCGATGTGCTGATTCGGGGAGTCTTCCTTCTCTATTTATATCGGAATAGATTCCTACACATTTACCGCGCAGAGGGGATGGAAACCATAGAACGAATAGGGTAATATTGGTTATGAATAGCATTTTTGAGAACGGGTATAGGCTATTTCCGCCACAAGGAGTAGCCGTTTTCTTGTCCCAGGAGGGGATTCGATGAAAGACTTGTTGGATAGCGGCATCAGGAGCGGTCTTTTCTATCGCTCCTTCTTTGACCAACTGGGCCAAGCTGCTTTTCTGCTAGATCGCTACGGTACGGTATTTACGGGAAATCGCGCGTGCGAGCAGCTGCTTGGCTTTGCGCCCGAGGACTGGGCAGGAACTCCCTTTTGGCTATTGGCTGTCACGGAAGAGCGTGAAATGGTGAAATTGCAGACGCAGTTCGCCATTGAGGGGAATGCCAAGCCGTTCTGCACCTCTCTCGCGCATAAGGATGACTACTCGGTGCCGGTACATATTGCGTTTGATACCTTTTTCACAGATGGGGCAGCGGTCGGCTATTACGCGATCGTCCAACAGATCGGCACGAATGGAAAGGATAGCAGTGGCAGCGAACCGTGCAAGTCAGCCGACTTGTCTTCAGAGGGAGTCTTTATTTACCGTGCAGGCAAACTGCATTACGCCAATCAGGTCGGGGTCAAGCTCGCAGGGGCCACTCATTTGAACTGGCTGCTGCAGGTTCCTTTTTTGTCGCTGTTTCACCCGCATGACCTGCCAATGATCGAGGACATGCTGCTTCGGGTCGAAAACGGAGAGACAGTCGGCCCACTCGAGGTGGAGCTCATCCGGTTGGACGGGAAACTCTTGGATGCGAAGATAAGCGCCACGAACGCCGTGATTTCCGGAAAGCCTTCTTGCTACGTGCTGATACGTGATATAAGCGAACGAAAAAGGGCGCAGGAATTTTTGCAAAACTCGGAAAAACTGGCGCTGGTCGGTCAGCTGGCCGCCGGTATTGCACATGAAATACGAAATCCTCTGACATCGTTAAAAGGATTCGTCCAGTTAATGCAGAAAGATGGTATGCGTAAGCCTGAGTATTTTTCCATCATGAGCTCTGAGCTGGCCCGCATTGAATTGATTGTGAACGAATTGTTGGTTTTGGCAAAGCCGCATGCCGCAGCTTTTGAGGCGCGCAACTTGTCTACCTTGATCAGCCACGTGGTGACCTTGCTGGAGACGGAAGCGATTTTGCGAAAAGTAATGATTAGGGTCGTCTTTGAAACGGAAATGCCCATGATACGTTGTGACGAAAATCATCTGAAGCAAGCCTTTATCAATTTTCTCAAGAATGGCATTGAAGCCATGCAGGGCAGTGGCGAGATCGTGATTCGGCTGCGCTGTGAAGACAGTCGGGTCATCGTCCGCTTTGAAGATAATGGCATGGGGATCGCTCCTGAGCAATTGACGAGATTGGGAGAAGCTTTTTTTACCACAAAAGAATCTGGGACGGGCCTGGGCCTACTGGTAAGTCGCAGAATCATAGAAAACCACGGGGGGACACTGCGATTGATGAGTGCGCCCGGACAAGGCACGACGGTTGAGGTGTCTTTGCCAGTTCACGGGTAGCCTGTGGTCAAAAGCGCTGGGGGGAAGATCAGGATGGCAGACCATGCTGGCCAAAATACGGTTCTGACGGCGGGCTTCGCGCAAATCCCGAAAGGAACCACACTGTACGAGGTATCCACGATGGTTGGATGTGTGCTGATTATTGACGCGGATCGCGATGTGATATGCGATGCTAGCTTTTCATTCGTCATGGATAAGACGAGCGAATTTCTCGTTAGTCTGCTTCTGGGGAAATCGGTGAAAGACGGTTGTATGCAGGAGATAACGCCAGCCGTGCAAGAGCGTTTTCTGGCTCCAGGTCAGGGTGCCGTACTGCAGGCGATCCGTGCTGCCGTCGAGCGATATCACGAGAAAAAATGGTAAGCTACTTGGGTGGCCGGAGGGGTGTACATGCATGAAGACTTCGCGGTAAGAGAAGCATACGGGCGGCAGCTGTTGGAGCGCTATAGCCAATGGCTGAACCGCATCGAAGAAGTGGATCGCTCTGAAATAGAAGCCGTTGAACGCGAGCTTGCAGGACTTCTGTCAGAAGAGGACAGCTCGCTCCATAGCAGTGTGATGAAGGAGATCGGTGAGCTGCATGAAAAGGTCAACGAAATGCTGTGGATTTCAGAGCATATGAAAATCTTGCATGACCTGAGCCATATTTTCGCCAAGACGTTTGACGAGAGCGAGATTTTGTGGAAGGCGTTTGAGCTCGTTTCCAGAGTCATGCGGGCGGATGCGTTCTTCATCGCCTTTTTCGATGAAGGTGACAGTGAAATACGCGTCCCCATCAGCATCGACAGCGGGATCAATTACGGACCATTGACCGTGCCTTACGGTCAAGGAATTATTTCCCGCGTGTTCGACACGAGACAGACGATACATATCCGCACGATGAAAGATGAACCGAGCGAACCGGAGATGATTCGCTGGGGGAGTCCGGAAATTGATACGAACACCTGTATTTTCGTCCCGCTCATGCTGGGCAACCAGATGAAAGGGGTTATTTCAGCTCAATCCTACAGGGAATTCGCCTACAAAAAGGAGCACGAGGAGCTGCTGAAGATTATCGGCTTCCAAGTAGCCAGTGCGATCGAGACCGCGAGATTATACGAGCGGGTTTATCAGATGTCCTTTAAGGACGAGCTGACAGGCTTGTGCAATTATCGTGCGTTTCACAACGATCTGGAGCAGCTCATGAGCAAGGAAGATCCTTCTGTCGTTCTGATCATGCTGGATTCAGATAATCTGAAAGCGGTGAACGATCACTACGGACATCACTCTGGGGACGAATTGATCAGACGGATTGCGGAAGCGCTCAAGGTGAGTGCGGGTAGCTCCGATACCGTGTATCGCTATGCGGGAGATGAGTTCATGCTGCTTTCGCCTGGGGCCGGGATGGAGGAAGCGGTGGAAAAGGTGAAGGCGATCCGGGAGTTTTTACAGTCTCGACCGTTGGTTCAGGAGGATGGCTCCATTCCGGTTGCAGTCAGTGTGGGAATTGCCCGCTTTCCCGATGACGCCGATACAGCCGATGGCCTGAAGCGGGCAGCAGATGAGGCGCTGTACCGCTCCAAGCGCAGAGGGAAAAATTGCACGACTGTATTTGCCAGCTCTTAAGCCTTTTGGCGTCGCCATGCAAAGAGGAAGGTAAGTGCCGGCGACAGCCACAGATAAGGTACATACGGCAAGTAATCCAGAGTAGGGACATGCAGGGTTGTGGTGAAAAACGCGCCGCTGACGCCCCACGGAATGAGCGGATTGACCAGCGTGCCGCAGTCTTCCAGCGTCCTGGACAGCCTTCTGCCGGCGATCTTGCGGGAGACGAAAGCATCGTGAAACATTTGACCTGGCAGGAGGATGGACAAGTATTGTTCGCCTGTCAGAACATTGACCAGGATGGAAGAAGAGCCTGCGAGCCCAACCATGCCCGCGTCGCGTTTGATGCGCTCAATCAGGCCGGCAAACAGCCCTTGAAAAACGCCGCTGGACTGGAGAAGTCCGCCGAGCGACAGGGCGATGAGAATGAGGGCAAGCGACCAGGTCATCGACAACAATCCACCGCGATTGACAATAGCTTGTACGGCTTCGTTGGGGATATTGCTGACGAAGCCTTTTTGCATGACTTCCATCCATACGACCGGCGAGTGAACCCCTTGCACGAGGGCAGCCACCAGCAGACCGCTGAGGATCCCGAACACTAGCGTGGGCACGATCGGCTTGCGAAGAGCGGAGCAGATCAACACGACCGCGGCGGGGAGCAAGGTCACCGGACCCAGTGTAAAATGCTGCTCGAGCGCCAGGCGGATATCCTGGATGGCGTCCAGATTGACGTGCGCCGTCTTCCCTTGCAGTGCAAAGAAGATCGTTGCAATCGCGAGAGCAGGAATGGCGGTATGGGTCATGTACCGGATGTGTGTCATCAGCGTGACATCCGAGATGGCAGCGGCGAAGTTGGTCGTATCGGACAGAGGAGACATTTTATCGCCAAAGCAGGCGCCGGTAATGATCGCGCCAGACGTCATCAACGGGTCCAGACCCAGTGCCGTCGAGACGCCCATCAGAGCCACCCCCACTGTGCTGATGGTCGTGAAGGAGCTGCCGGTTACGGTAGAGACGATGATGGTCAAGAAAAGCGCACTGATCGTAAAATATTCAGGGCGAATGACCGCAATTCCGTAATCCAGAATGGTCGGGACCGTGCCGCTCATCATCCAGACCCCGATGAGAATCCCGATCAGGCACAGGATGAGAATAGGGGCGATGGCTGATTGAATCCCTTTGATGATGCCTTCCTCCATCTGCTTCCACGGAATGCCGAAGATGCGCAAAAGAATCGCCGCAGCAATGGCAGCCCCGAACAGAGGCATATGGGGTTCGACTTTCCCCCAGAAAAGAGCAGGGAACAGGATGGCGAAAATGGCGAGAAGCACCCAGATGCTTTGAGAAAATGATAAAGGCTTGTTCATGTAGGCAACTCCTTGATGTTGGTGTACCACTCACGAGTCGACCGCATTTTCGTGCTTTTATGCTTTTGTGCGTTCAAGTGAGATAGGGGTACTTTATCTTGATTCATTTGATCCGTCAATGAATTCAGTAGAATTTTGAATCGCAAAATAATGGAGAGTAGTGAGTAAGTTCGCTCAACTTTATCTCACTCGAAAATAATGATTGATTTATCAATGAAAACAAGAGTTATTTAAAATGATTATAAAAAGATATTGACTTTCAACTGATATCTAGTAAAATGAGAAATGTTCCTAGTTGATAATAATTTTAATTTGATAATGAGAGAGAGAGGGGGAGCCTGTTATGTATGATGTGATCATTATCGGCGGAGGTCCCGCAGGCGCGTCCGCTGCCATCTATACAGCCCGTGGAAACTTGAAGACACTGGTAATCGACAAGGCACCAGGTACTGGAGCACTTGCCCTGACCCATAAAATTGCAAACTATCCCGGCGTGGAAGGCGAACTCTCGGGGAAAGAATTACTCGAGAAGATGCGCAGACAAGCGGAGGGCTTTGGTGCCCAGTTCATTCAGACTACCATTTCTGCGGTCGATGTGGAGGATGAGGTAAAAGCCATCTTCACTGCGAACGGTACTTTTGAAGCCAAGACGGTGATCGTCGCTACCGGTTCGAAAGGACGCAACCGCATGCTTCCGGGTGAAGAAGATCTGCTGGGCCGCGGAGTCAGCACATGTGCGACCTGCGACGGCGCTTTTTACGAAGGCAAGCACGTTGCTGTCATCGGCGACACGGAAGAGGCGGTAGAAGAAGCGCACGCTCTGACCAAATTTGCGGATCGAATCACCTTCCTGGTGCCTCGCGCGGATTTGCAAGGGGTAGATGGTGTCCCAGAGCTGCCAAATACGGAGATTTTGTTCCGTGCACGCCCGCTCGAGATCGTCGGAAAGAATTCGGTGGAAGGGCTGCGCATTCGCTCTGCGGAAGGAAATGAAGAAATGCTGAACGTGGATGGCGTCTTTGTATTCCTCTCAGGCAGCAAGCCAGGCACCGATTTCCTGGATGGACAGGTTCCCCTGGATGACGAAGGGTTCATGATTTTGGATGAGTTTATGCAATCTTCCGTTCCCGGCGTATTCGGTGCCGGAGAAGTGCGCAAGACTCCTGTCAAGCAAGCGGTTGTAGCTGCAGCCGACGGAGCTATTGCAGCGATGGCGGTAGACCGATATATTAATAAGCGTTCCAAAATCGTACCTCAATACAAATAATCCCTCTAACAGAAAAAGGAGAGAAACACTCATGGCACAAGCAATCGTATACTCCAGCACAAACTGCGCATTTTGCAAACAGCTGAAAACCTACCTGACTGAACAAAACATCTCTTTCGAAGAGCGCAATATCGATGAAAACGATGCATACGGTGAAGAATTGAGCCGTCTGGGCATTATGTCCGTTCCGCTTACCCTCATTGGGGACAAGCAGATCCTGGGCTTCAATCCAAACCGCATCAAAAAGGCACTCGCTGCTTTGGAAGAATCCGCTCAATAATGATCTGAATCGACACTCCTGAACCGATCAATCAGACACCGAGACCGATTTTTCCATGCTCACCACGAAAAACCTGGAGACGCTGGAAGAGCGCGCCACTCTCGCTGATTACAAAGGAAAATGGCTGATCCTGTTCTTCTGGCCATTTGATTTCACTTATGTATGCCCGACAGAGGTTACGTCCTTCAGCGACCATGCAGAGGAATTCCGCGATCTGGATT
Organism: Brevibacillus choshinensis; assembly: GCF_016811915.1. Taxonomy (NCBI): domain Bacteria; kingdom Bacillati; phylum Bacillota; class Bacilli; order Caryophanales; family Paenibacillaceae; genus Brevibacillus; species Brevibacillus choshinensis. Next base: position 1,359,790 of record NZ_CP069127.1, read on the forward strand.
GCGAAGTTTTGGGTGTATCTACTGACAGCGTGCATACACACCGCGCATGGATCAATACGCCACGCGACCAAAATGGGATTGGTGCTGTAAACTTCCCGCTGGCGAGTGATTTCAATAAAGAAACGGCTCGTGCCTACGGCGTCCTCGACGAAGAGGCAGGGGCAGCTTACCGGGGCTTGTTCATCATCGATCCAGAAGGAATCCTGCGTTACCAGGTCGTGACCGACATGAACGTAGGACGCAGCGTAGACGAAACCTCACGGGTCCTCCAAGCGCTTCAGGCAGGCGGACTGTGCCCTGCGAACTGGAAGCCAGGGATGAAAACTCTGTAATATAGGCAAGAGGTACAAGTAAATCTCGCATACTAAAAAAATCCGTTGCCCTGGTTGGCAGCGGATTTTTTGTATTGGAATAAAAAAGTTCAAAGACATCGTACATATATGATCATCAATTCTTTACATAGCTTTTTCCAGTTGGTAGCAACCTACCATTTTCGTCTCATGAAAGGAATTAATAGCGACGTGAATATGTACCTACTTACAAACAAGATTGGTTCGGATGGCATGTAAGGTTGCAGGACTTACAGCCAAAAAACGTAGGACAATCCGATTTATTGTGCCGGATTATTACATTTCGGTTACAGCCGTCAAAAAAGCATAATAGTGATTTCAGTCTATGGGAAGGCTTTTGTCCCTATGTTTACAATGACTATGTCGGTAGGCCCGCTGAAATTGTTCAGAAGCTCTAGGCGATATATCGGAGGTTGACGGGAATTGAAACAGAAAAAGAGTCGCGTGAAATGGGTGAGCCTCACATTGCTGATGGTGGCAGGAATCAGCTCTTTCTGGTGGTTTTGGGATAGCAGCCGCGTAGAGAGCATGGAAACCACGAGCGGCTTCCAGATGAAATTCCGCACCGCCGGTGACCACATTGAAGTTTATCAAAATCAAAAATGGCAGCCGTTCTTTGTAAAAGGAGTGAACTTGGGAGCCTCGCTGCCCGGTCATTATCCCGGCGAGCTGCCGATCAAAAAAGAAGATTACCTGCGATGGTTTGCCATGATTGATGAAATGGGTGCAAACGTCATCCGGGTGTATACGATCCATCCCCCGGAATTTTACGAAGCGCTGGTTGCCTACAATCGGCAAAAAGAGGGGGACCCCCTTTATTTGATGCAAGGAATCTGGAGTCCCGAGGAAATGCTGATTGAAAAGAAGGACGCCTACTTGCCACAGATTCGGGAAGAGTTTCGTCATGAGATTCAGGATGCCGTAGGGGCTGTTTACGGGGACATCACCATTCCAGAGAGACAGGGAAAAGCTAGCGGAAAGTACCGGGCCAACGCCGGACCGTATCTGATCGGCTGGCATACGGGGACAGAATGGGACCCCGTGATGGTGCAGAATACCAATAAGCTGCATGCAAAATCCGCTTCCTATCAGGGAGAGCACTTTCAGACGACCGGCAAGTCGACAGCATTTGAAGCGTGGCTGGCCGAGATGGTAGACACCGTCGCGAAAGAGGAAAGCAAGCAGGGGTGGCAGCATCCGATGACGTTCACGAACTGGGTGACGACGGATCCGCTGTCCCATCCGGGTGAACCGATCTATCAGGAGGATTTGGTCAGCGTAGACCCTACCCATATTCAACCCGCTTCGTGGGATGCCGGCTATTTCGCCTCCTATCACGTCTATCCGTACTATCCGGACTTTTTCCGGTACGATCCTGCCCTGCAGCAAGTGAAGAATGGCGAGGGTGAGATCGACACGTACAAAGCGTACCTGCGCCAGCTGAAGGCCTATCATAAAGATTTGCCGATTCTGGTGACGGAATTTGGGGTGCCGGCTTCCTGGGGAACCGCGCATCTGGGCAATCTCGGACGGGACCAAGGCGGACACACGGAAAAAGAGCAAGGAGAAATCAACGCAGAGCTCATGCGCGAGATCGGCGAGGAGGGCTACGCTGGCGGGATTGTATTCGCTTGGCAGGATGAATGGTTCAAGAAGACCTGGAACACCATGCGATTTGAATTGCCGGAAGATCGACGCTCATTTTGGATCAACGTGCTGACGAACGAATCTCTGTTTGGCATCTTGGGAATGTATCCGAACAAAGATGGAGTCCTAAATATGGACGGCGATCGTTCGGACTGGGACAAGATGCAGCCGGAGGAGAAGAAAAAGCTGAATGTGACAGTACCCGGATATGAAGAAATCTGGATGGCGCACGATGAAGGGTATGTCTATCTCATGGCGCAGCTGGAACATTCTTTTGATCCGCAAAAAGAAGTGCTCTATCTCGGCTTCGACACGACGCCGGGAGGAAACCGACACGCGAAGCAGCTGGGCGGCGTCACACTCGATGAGGGACTGGAGACGCTTATTACGCTCGGCAAAGACGAGGAGAGCGACATTCGCATCGCGTCCAACTACGACTTCCATGCGAGACTGTATGGAAAAGCGTACGGGATGATCCCGACCAAAGATCAAGAGTTACGCGATGATTCTGGAGTTTTCAATCCGTGGAAGCTCGCGGTTGGGCTGGAAATGGAGCCTCCGGACAGCAAAAAATACTACCCGATGGAAGAAGTGGAGGTAGGCAAGCTGCTGCGGGGAACTACCAATCCGGCAGATGCGAATTACAACTCACTGGCTGCATGGCAAGTGAAGGACAAGGTTGTGGAGATACGGGTGCCGTGGATGCTGCTCGGCTTTACAGATCCAAGCTCGCTTACCGTCATGAGCTATCAGGGAGAAGGAAAGACGTTTAAAACGGCAACGACAAAAGGGATCCGGGTGCTGCCATGGATCGGGGATCGAGCGAAGCCAGATTCGACGAGTCTATCCAAAACGACTGCGCCCTTCCACGTGACTCAGCTTCCTGCCTATACATGGCCAACGTGGGAGCAGGTGCGCTACCACGAGAGAATGAAACAAAGCTACTCGATCTTGCAAAAGACCTATCGAGAAATCCAGCCGTCCATTTTGCAAAAGTGAAGAGGTAGCATCCAGAGGAGTGTGAGAGAAGTGCAAACACCATTGGCGACGGCATTCCTTTTTCTGTACGTGCTATGCGGTGTGACCATCCTTGGTCTTTTGATCCTGTTCGGATTGAAGCTGCGTAATATCGCGGTAGAAAAACGAACCAAAGACTGCTTGGAAAAATACCAGGATTACTTTGTCTACCTGCAGGCGCATGGGGAAGAGGAAGAACGTTTGAAAGTGCCTTATGGGAACGTCACGATTGGGGAAAAGCAAATCATTCAGAAAAAGCTGTTCGAGCTGATGGAGCGGTTCACAGGCGTGCATCGCCAAAAGCTGGGCTGGCTCTGCGAGGATCTGGGATTGGTAGATCTCGACTTGCAACGGCTGAACAGTGCTTGGAAGTGGACGAGGGTAGATGCGGCCTACAATCTGGGAGTGATGCGCTCCCGGAGGGCGGTACCAGGTTTGCTGCAGCTGCTGGAAAAGCTCGACTACGACCCGAGTCTGTTTATCGTAGCCCGTGCGGTCGCCAAGTGCGCGCGCAACGGAAACGATCTCGGTGAGATGGTGCGGCAGCTCGTCCGGCATCGCAAAAACTGCCATCCCTTGATCGTGGACATCATCAGTGAGACAGAGGTGGAAACGGAGCCGCTGTACGTCGCACTCTTGCAGGAAGCCGACCGGGATCTGGTCGAGATCGGATTGATCGGACTTTCCGTCCATCATCAATCCAATCTGGAGCCGTATCTGCACAAGCTGGTCAACGCAAAGGAAAAAGAGGTGCGAATCAAGGCTGTCAAGCTGCTGTGCAAGGATTCCCGTCTGCTCACGGACAAGCGCGTGCGAGAGTTTATTATCCATAACGATTGGGAGATTCGAGCAGCGGTAGCCAAAGCGATCGGTTCACTTGGTCTTGCGGTGTACATCCCGATTTTGAAAAAAGCGGTCAGCGATCCGAACTGGTGGGTCTGCCACCACAGCGCCCGCAGTTTGGCACAGCTGGGTATCGAGGGCTTCCAGGCACTCTGCGAAATTTTGCAGGAAAATCGATACGGAAGCAATGTGCAGCTGGCCCATCAAGTGGTGCAAGAGGAGCTTGAGAAAGGGAAAAAGCAGCAGGACGACCAGGAAATGCAGCTTCACTACAATCAAAAGCTGTATCTCTATCAAAGCTCGCGAAGAAAAGCGATCTCAACTGTGCAAGCTTAAAAATAACAAGCAGGAGGGGAGGAAGCTATGCGTGATTTTTTGCTCTACTACGGAATGTTCGCCGTCTACTATGTGATTGCGATTAATTCGTTGTATTTCGTCATCATGATGTTCTCCTTCAAGAACATCATCGGGATCTTGAAAAGCTCCATCTACTCCAGATTTCAGGCGTTGTCCGGATCGGAGCAGGTCCCACCGATTTCGATTCTGGTTCCTGCCTACAATGAGGAGCTGACGATTATCGAGAATGTGCGGTCACTCCTTTCGCTCAACTATCCGCGCTATGAGGTGATCGTGGTCAATGACGGCTCCAAGGACGATACCCTGCAGGTCCTCACTCGCGAGTTCAAGCTGGAGGAATCGGGGCACATGCCTATTCAGCCGCTCTTGCAGACGTCGGATATCCGCGGAATCTACCATAACCCGGCTTACCCGAATCTGTATTTGATCGATAAAGAGAATGGCGGAAAGGCCGACTCGCTGAACGCGGGGATCAACCTCGCGCACTACCCGCTGATCGCTTCGATCGACGCCGACTCGCTGTTGGAAAAAGATGCGTTGATCCGGATCGCAAAAGTCTACATGGAAAATCCGGAAGAGACAGTCGCAATCGGCGGGGATATTCGCATCGCAAACGGCTGCAAGATCGAGGATGGCGTCGTCAGTGACATCCGCCTGCCAGACAAGTTCTTGCCGATGATGCAGTCAGTGGAATACCTGAAGGCATTTCTCGGAGGGCGGATCGGTTGGAGCGCGATCAACGGTTTGATTATCGTGTCAGGCGCGTTCGGTGTCTTCCGCAAAGATTATGTGATCAAAGTCGGCGGCTATCGCGAAGGCTATCCAGGCGAAGATATGAACATCATCATCAAGCTGCACAAGTACATGCTGGAAAACAAACTTCCTTATCGTGTCGCTTTCTGCCCGGATGCGGTCTGCTGGACACAAGCCCCGGACTCCTTCCGAATCCTGGGCAGCCAACGTCGCAGATGGGGGCGCGGCAATCTGAAAAACATGATCGAGTACGGACAGCATATGGTCCTTCGCCCGAAATACAAAATATTCGGGATGCTTACTCTGCCTTTCAACATCCTGTTCGAGACGCTCAATCCGTACTTCCGTATCACTGGGCTGCTGGCTCTGATTGGCTACACGCTCATGAACATGACGAATGCGAACGTTCTGCTCTTGTATGGACTGCTCAACATCATTTACGGCGTACTGCTGGGAGTCGGTGCGCTGCTGCTGGAGGAAATCGCGTTTCGCCGTTATCCTCGTATCCGGGATATCGTCAAAATGCTTTTCTATACAATCTTGATGTTCTTTGGCTATCGCCAAATCGGTGTCATCTGGAGATTCCTCGGACACATCGAATACCTGCGCAACAACAACTCGTGGGGAACCATGACACGCAAGAGCTGGCAAGCTGACGGCAACAAAAACATTTCGAGTTTGGAGGCAAGAGGATGAGTAATCTCGTACCGGCATTTCAGCAGCTACTCGGTGAAATGGAAGCGAGCCAAACTTCGTGTGGGGTTATTTTGGTGGCTTGCAAAGATCTCGCGAATGATGGAGTGGAAGCGATCAGAAATGCATTTGAAAAGGATACGCCTGACGTGACCGCCCACTATGCGTACGACAAGACCAAACGTGTGCTGGGTGTGCTCGTGGTAGGGCAAAAGCTGGGCGAAACTCACTTTCACGCCCTGCGAGTGAAGGAATATTTATTGGAGAGACAACTTTTGTCAGGCAGCATGCTCATCACCAGCCTTTCCGGAGGCCCTCGCTCATCTGGACAGATGCAAATGTCTCGCCAGACGCTCATGAAAATGATGCAGGATATCAGAGGAATGGAAGGATTGGGAGAGATTCACATCTACGATCCTGTGGCGGAAGACAGCGTTGAGGACCAGGCGAGCATCCTGCTCATCAATTCAGACCAGACAGTGAATGAATTTTTGACCATCTATCTGCAGCGGAAAGGCTACCAGGTCAACGTAGCGAGCGATGGTGTGGAGGGAATGCAGAAATTCCAGGAAGTGCTGCCTGATCTGGTCATCACCGATCTGAATCTGCCGGTGATTAACGGCTATCAATTGATAGAGCGCATCAAGCGGGCAGAGGTGGATTGCACAAGCAAAATTGTCATCCTGACAGACAAGAGGCTCGAGGAGGATGTCCAAAAATCGTTTGCCCTCGGCGCCTCTGACTATATCACCAAGCCATTCTCCCCTGTGGAGCTGGAAGCAAGAGTAAAACGGCTGATTTCATAAAGAGAGAAGGAGTGGAACAAAAATGGGAAGATACGAGGAACTGAAACAAAAGCTTCAAATGAAAACAGCACATGTAGGGATCATCGGGCTGGGCTATGTAGGATTGCCTCTCGCGATTGAGACGCTCAAAAGCGGCTACACCGTGACAGGGATCGATTTGCATGCAGGCAAGGTGGAGAATCTTAAGGCTGGTATTTCGCACGTGCAGGATATTTCCAATGAAACCCTGCAGGAATGCATGGCACAGGGACGATTCTTCCCAACCACTGACTACAGCGTACTGTCTGAGCTGGACGCCGTCAGCATATGTGTACCCACTCCGCTCAGCCCAAATCAGGACCCGGACACTTCTTACATCATCCATGTAGTGGATCAGATCAAGACGTACATGAGAAAGGGCATGCTGATTACGCTGGAGAGCACGACCTATCCAGGAACGACGGAAGAGCTGATCCAGCAAGAATTTGAAAAGCTTGGTTACGAGGCAGGCGTAGACTTTTTCCTCTGCTACTCGCCTGAGCGTGTCGATCCAGGGAATCGCTTGTTTACCACCCACAATACGCCCAAAATCATCGGCGGAACGACAGAGAGATGCATCGAGCTGGGGACCTTGCTGTACGGCAATCTCGTAAAAACCGTCGTACCAGTCTCTTCCCCGAAGGTGGCGGAGATGTCCAAGCTGCTGGAGAACACGTTCCGCAGCGTCAACATCGCTTTTATGAACGAAATGGCGATGATGTGCGACAAGATGGGGATTAACGTGTGGGAGGTAATCAAAGCGGCATCGACCAAGCCTTTTGGATTCATGCCGTTCTATCCGGGACCAGGGATTGGCGGACACTGCATTCCGCTCGATCCGATGTACCTGTCCTGGAAGGCCAAGGGCTTCCGCTTCCACAGCCAATTTATCGAAATTGCGCAGTCGATCAACGACAATATGCCTGACTACGTGCTGAACAAGACCAGCCAGGTTCTCAATCTGTATGCCAAGGCAATCAAGAACTCCAAAATTTTGATCCTCGGCATGGCGTACAAACCGGATGTCGACGATCTGCGTGAATCACCAGGACTGGAAATCTACGAACTGTTCGCCAAAAACGGGGCCAAGATAGACTATTTCGATCCGTACGCGCAAAGCTTTGTCAATAAGGAAGGGCAAGTCGTACGTTCGATCGACAACGATCCGGAGCTCTTCCAATCGTATGATTGCATGGTCTTGATCACCAATCATCGCTGCTTTGATTATCAGGCACTGGCAGACCTGGGTGTCGCCATCATCGATACGAGAAACGCCTTTGACGGCATTGCCAATGCGAATATTTACAAGCTGGGGAACTCCGTTGCGATTCGTCAGGAAAAAGAAATGATCAGCATGCTTGCCTAAGGTGAGAACGATCATGAAAGGGAGGATTGCGTAACATGTGTGGAATTATGGGATATATCGGCAACAGAGAGGCACAATCCATCTTGATTAATGGACTGAAAAAACTGGAGTACCGCGGTTATGACTCAGCCGGAATCGCCGTGTGCGACGGGGAGTCCATCGCGATCTGCAAAGCGAAAGGGCGCATCGATGTACTGGAGGAGCAGGCGGAGAAATCCAGCCTGCAGGGGGCGATCGGAATCGGTCATACTCGCTGGGCGACACATGGACGCCCAGCCGATGAGAACTCACACCCGCACGAGGATCAGTCCGGAAAATTCGCGATCGTGCACAACGGGATCATCGAGAACTACCTCGATCTCAAGCATGAGCTGGAAGAGCGCGGAGTCGTATTCACCTCGCAGACGGATACGGAGGTCATTGTTCATTTGCTGGCGGAAGCGTACAACGGAGATATCGTATCCACCGTCCAGCAAGTGGCTGGCAAAATCCGCGGAGCGTATGCACTGGGTGTCATGACAGAGCATGAGCCGGACAAGCTTATAGCCGTCCGGCTCGCCAGCCCGCTGATCATCGGGGTAGGTGAGGGAGAGAACTTCATCGGCTCCGATATTCCCGCCGTACTGGAGCATACGCGCGATGTCTACGTCCTCGAGGATGGCGACCTGGCCGTATTGACCAAAGATTCGGTCACGGTCATGAATATGGATACCAATCAGCTGATAGAACGCGACCTCATTCGAATCGAGTGGGACAAAGAGCAGGCGGAAAAGGATGGATACGACCATTACATGCTCAAAGAAATTCACGAGCAGCCGCGCGCTCTGCGAAACACGATGACGGGGAGGATAGACGAAGCGGGGCAGCGTGTTGTATTCCCGGGTCTGAACTTGGCGCCCGAGGACGTCATCGGAATCGAAAAGATATACATAGTCGCGTGCGGAACGGCTTACCATGCAGGAATGATCGGCAAATATGTCATTGAAAATCTGGCGCAAATTCCAGTGGAAATCGATGTGGCGTCCGAGTTTCGCTACAGACGCCCTCTATTCAAAGGGAAGACGCTCACGATCGTCGTCAGTCAATCCGGTGAGACGGCGGATACACTCGCCGCCTTGCGTGAAGCAAAACGTCACGGCTCTGCCATCGTAGCGATCACGAATGTCGTGGGCAGCTCCATCGCACGGGAAGCCGATCATCTGATTACGACGAATGCAGGCCCGGAAATTGCGGTGGCTTCTACCAAAGCTTATACCTCTCAGTTGATCGCTTTCTACTTGTTCGGACTGTATCTGGCACAGTGCAAGGAGTCGCTATCTGCCGAAGAGAGAATCTCCTTGATCGCGGCCTTGCAAAAGCTGCCCGATCAGGTGGAAACGGTCCTTTCACACGCAGAGGGAATTCACTCGTTTGCTCAATCTATCAAGGACGAGGGTCATCTGTTCTTCATCGGTCGAGGACTCGATTACGCGGTTTCTCTGGAAGGCTCCCTGAAGCTGAAGGAAATCTCCTACATTCACTCCGAGGCCTATGCGGCTGGAGAACTCAAGCACGGTACACTGGCTCTCATTCAGGAAGGAACGCGGGTCATCGCATTGTCCACACAAGCGGAGCTGCACGAGAAAATGGTCAGCAACATTACAGAAGTAAAAGCAAGAGGAGCAAACGTCCTCGGGATCGCTCTGGAAGACAACGTGGAGCTGCATCGCTCCGTCGATGATGTCTGCCTGATTCCGTCTACGCCAGCCCTGTTGACTCCGGTTTTGAGCGTGATTCCTCTTCAGTTGATCTCGTATTACACTTCCGTTGCTTTGGGAAATGACGTGGATCGTCCGCGAAATCTAGCAAAAAGTGTAACAGTCGAATAGCAACGCACGTCCTAACTCCAAGTAGAAGGAAGATAAAAGGGGGATTGAGTGAATGAGCACCTCGAATCGGACGTTGAATCAGGAGGTTTTGCTGGAGATTATGCAAAAGGCCTATCAGCTGGGCGTGCAGAGGAAAGACATCAACCTGGGAATGATGATTGACACGTTGACTTGTGAATTAAAGCCATACTTCGAGCATGACATCCAGCTTCGCTCCTATAGAGAGCGAAAGCTGGACGGGACGGAGGGAATCGGATGAACATACATGCAGTTATTTTGGCAGCAGGAAAAGGAACGCGGATGAAGTCCAGATTGTACAAGGTCATGCATCCGGTTTGCGGCAAGCCGATGATCGAGCACGTCGTAGAAGCGGTAGAAGATCTCGCCTTGCACAAATTGGTCGTGGTGATCGGGCACGGGGCGGAAGCGGTCATGCACCAGCTTGGCGACCGCGTCACCTACGCCCATCAGCAAGAACAGCTGGGGACGGCCCACGCCGTGTGGATGTGCCGCGAAGCATTGGAGAATCAGGAAGGCGTCACTCTCGTTCTAAATGGAGATACGCCTCTGGTGCGAAAAGAAACGCTGCACGAACTCCTCTCCTATCATCGGGAGAGGGGTGCAGCGGCGACCGTCCTGACAGCGGTTGTGGACAATCCGACTGGTTACGGCAGAATCATCCGTGACGAGAGCGGCGACGTCAGACGGATCGTGGAAGAAAAGGACGCTACTCTGGGACAGAAAAAGGTGTGCGAAATCAGCACCGGCATTTTTTGCTTTGATAATCGCAAACTGTTCGAGACCCTGCCGCTCGTCTCCAATGAGAACGCCCAAGGAGAGTACTACTTGCCAGACGTCCTGTCGATTCTTCAAGACCAAGGCTGCCTGATCAGTGCCTTTGTCGCGGATGATCCGGATGAAGGGGCGGGTGTCAACGACCGTATCCAACTGGCGCAAATGGAACAAAAGCTGCGCAAGCGAATCAATGAGCGCCACATGAGTCATGGCGTGACGATTATTGATCCGGTCTCGACTTATATTGATTCGGATGTGCAGATCGCCTCGGATACGGTCATCTATCCAGGCTCCTATTTGAGCGGACGCACTCGTATAGCAGAGGGATGCGCCATTGGACCAAACGCTCATGTGATGGACAGTGTGATCGAAAGCCATGTGCAGGTGAGCTCGTCTACCGTCGTAGGCAGCAAGATTCCACAGGACTCCATCATTGGGCCGTACGCGTTTGTGAGCGGGGAGACAGGAGTGCAGGAAGACAGAGGGCATGAGCGTCGCTTGCCTCGGGAGAACATGCTGGCAACTGCCCAAGCTGCCGGGGGACGATGCTGATACCGCGATGTGCACGTACAGGCATACGCCAAAGCTGGGTATGGCTGTTGGCTGCCATCTTCGTATCGATCGTTGTGCTGATCATGCTGCAGCTCCGCCCATCCCCCGCTCATGTGAAGGCGACGTGGATCTGGGATGCACGCATCATTTCTGAGCAATCAGAGGAGATCATCGCCTTTGCCAAACAAAACGAAATCAATTTGATTTACTTGCACATAGAACCGACGACGATTCGACCGCAGGATTACCGCACCTTTATCCAAGCGGCGAGCCGAGCGTCCATCCGTGTCGAGGCGCTGGGAGGCGATCCGAACTGGGCTTACGTCGCAAATCGTGGAAGCATCAGTGAACTGATCTCCTGGGTGAAGGCCTATAATCGATCGGCCAAGGCCGAAGAACAATTCCGGGGGATCCACGTAGATATCGAGCCGTACCTTCTGCCTGAATGGAAGAAGGATCAGGACGCAGTCGTCAAGCAATGGATGAAAAACGTCGTCTACCTGGTTGCGGAAACGAAAAAAGACTCCGATTTGCGGGTCGGTGCAGACCTTCCCTTTTGGATCGATTCGGTACATGTCCCGGGAGAATCGGAAAAAGTGAGCAACTGGATGGTAGAGCGTCTAGACAGCATCACCTTGATGGCTTATCGAAATCACGCCAAAGGACCGAACGGCATCGTTGACATCGTGCACAAGATTGTCGCTGATGCCAATGCGCTCAAAAGCGATTCGGTAGTGGTCGGAGTCAACATTTTGAAATCCGATGAAGGGGATAATGTGAGCTTTCACCAGGCTGGAACAGCCGAGATGGAGAGCCAGCTCGCCATTCTAGAGGATGAGCTCGCGAATAATCCCGCCTTTGCAGGCAGTGCGATACACGATTACGAGAGTTGGCTCCATGCGAGCAGACGAGAGGAGTAATGACGAATGAAAGCCGCGCGCATCTACCTGAGTGTTCTATGCCTAACGCTCGGCTTTCTATTCGGCTTTTCCCCTGCGGAAAAAAAGAGTAAAGCCACATGGATCTGGCAGTCGGAGACGATTGGCAAGAACAAGCAAGAGATTTTGACCTTTTGTGAAGAGAATGAAATCACGCTGATCTACTTGCGCATCGATATGAATCAAACGTACGACTACTATCGTTCTTTCATTCGGGATGCGAATGCAAAGGGGATCGAAGTGCATGCGGTCGCGGGTCATCCTGCGTGGGCGCTGGCCAGCAATCAAAAGAGAATGCTGAAGATTGTGAATTGGGTCAAGAAATACAACGATTCCGTGTCCGTGGCAGAACAGGTGAGAGGGATCCAACTAGATATCGAGCCGTATCTGCTTCCGCAATGGGAGACAGAGCAGGATCGGGTCATTCGGGAATGGCAAGCGAACATCGAGGTGTTCACGGAGGAACTGGCGCAGGCCGGCAATCTGGAGGCGAGTGCCGCGATCCCGTTCTGGATGGATGACATCCCTACTCCGAACAATCCGGACTTGTCCCTGTCTACTTGGCTGATATCCCGTTTTGATACGGTCTGCATCATGGCGTATCGGGACAAGCTGGATGGTCCCAATGGGCTGCTGGATCTGGTCGACGATGAAATGACTCAGGCTGACAAGCTTGAACGCAGAGTGCTGATCGCAGTGAACATGAAAGAAATCGACGATGATCATGCATCTTTCGCCGAAGAGGGAGTCGACGAGATGAACCAGCTCCTCGATGAGCTGCCTGCAAAGCTGGCGGACCATCCATCTTACGGCGGGAATGCGATTCACGATTATCGGCACTGGAAGGAGGCTGCCATCGTGACGCCTTTGCCTGATAAACCAAGGGGCTACCGTGGCACCTATATCTGGCGTGCAGAGACTTTGAAGTCGGAATCCGAAGAAATCCTCGACTTTTCCGAGAAAAATGGTGTAAACCTGCTCTATGTCCGAATCGATATGCAGCAGCCGCCCTCCATGTACCAGGATTTTGTCAAGAAAGCAAAGGCGGCGGGGATCGAAGTGCACGCCATGGGAGGTCATCCGATCTGGGCACTGGAGGAAAACCGGCACAAGCTCTTGACCCTGGTCAAATGGGTGAAAGCGTACAATCAAACGTCTTCGGAGGATGAGCGAATCCTCGGCGTGCATGTGGATATCGAGCCGTATGTGATGCCCCGCTGGAGAGAAGACAAAGAGGCAGTCCTGCGCCAATGGATGGGAAATATCGAAGCATTCGTAGCCGAGTCCAAGGACGGAGGTCTGGAAGCGAGCGTGGATCTCGCCGCTTGGCTGGATAACACCCCGACTCCCGGCCAACCTGACGTGCCCTTTTCGCACTGGATGATCGACCGGCTGGATCATACGACTTTAATGGCATTCCGTGACCGGGCGGAGAGCATCGTAGGGCTGGTCGAAAGTCAGATGAAGTACGCCTCCGACCAAGGGAAAAAGCTGGTGGTAGCCGTGGAGACCAAAGAGTCTCACGAAAGTTCCTTCGTCAGCTTCTATGAAGATGGAATGGGCGAAATGAATCGTCAGCTTGATCGCGTTGCACAGCTTCTGGGCGGATATCCTGCCTATATGGGGCAAGCGATCCATGCCTACGAGTACTGGAAAAATGGAAAGGACTAATGGCTTGTGCAGCGCAACGACGAAGCATTTTCGTGTACAATGGAGAAAACGAGCAGCCGAAAAGAGGCGAAATTTCCATGCGGGATGTACAGAGCCGACACAAAGGGCTCCCGCCGCGCACGCCAGATATGCTGTACAACATTGTGCGCAAATTTTATCGGGGCGCTGTCAGCCATTACGATTTGATCCAGGAGAAAAAGCAAGACGTGCGAGCGGCTTGGCAGAGAAGGCAAGCGACAGGAGAGGATGCCGAGCTGCGTCAGGCTCTGCACACGTTGTTTCTGGAATTTCATTTTTACGTGACTTGCTGGCTGCAAATCGAGATGGCCATGTTCCGGCTGGCCAGACAGGAGGAGTCACAAGCTCGAGTACTGGAAAGCTTCCGCCCGGAATTGGAAAGGCATCTGAGCGTTAGGGAGCAGCTGGATCAGACGGAGGCAAGTGTAGAGGCGCAGCTTTTGCACGGTGGGCCGGAGTGGAGTTGCGTGCAGAGGGATGCCTATTGGTTTGACGGAATTGCTTTCACTGTTGATGAACACAGTCTGCAAACCTTGCAAGCTCTGTATGAGGCAATCCAGCAGGCACGAATCAAGCAATCGGAATAGAAAAAAGCGTGGCTGCCTAGAGAACACAGCCACGCTTTTTCTCTTTTAGAAGCTGCCAGGGAAAATGGAGCCGGTGTAGGCAGTCATTTGTCCGCCAAGGTTGTTTTGGGCGCGTACTTCCTGAGTGTTGGTGCCAGCAAAGCCAGGCGAGAACATCGATTGGGCATTTGCACCCATCGTGCTGCCGTAGTTTTGGTACGACTGTTGTTGTGGCTGCAGACCATATCCGCTGCTCATGATGCCTGCCATTGCAGTTCCGCCCTGATTTTGCTGACGCACTTCTTGCACATTCGTGCCGGCAAAGCCAGGAGAGAAAATGCCTCCGCCCATTTGGGCATTCAGCCCGGTGTTGCCTGTGTAGCCCGCATAGCCTGTGTTGTTGCGTTGTTGGACTTCTTGCACATTGGTTCCGGCGAAGCCAGGAGAGAAGATGCTTCCGCCGAGGGACGCGTTGGTTAAGCCAGCTTGTCCAGCGTAACCACCGAATCCGGTGTTGTTGCGTTGCTGCACTTCTTGTACATTGGTTCCGGCAAAGCCAGGAGAGAAGATGCTTCCGCCGAAGGACGCGTTAGTGAAGCCGGCTTGTCCGGTGTAACCGCCGAAGCCGGAGTTGTTGCGTTGTTGGACTTCCTGCACGTTGGTTCCTGCGAAGCCTGGGGAGAAGATAGATTGGGTGGACGCGCCAAATGCAGGCTGGTAGGCAGCTTGCGTTTGCTGGAAGCCTTGCTGCGAAGGTGCCGCATAGCCAGCGTTCAGCTGTCTTACTTCTTGCGCGTTGGTATTGGCAAAGCCAGGTTGGAACATGGCTTGCGTACCTCCAATGCCACCACCGAAGGACATGCCGTATGTAGGTGCTGCTGAAGCGTAACCGCCTTGGTTCAATTGCTGCACCTCTTGTACAGTGGTGTTGGCAAAGCCAGGTTGGAACATGGCGCCAGCTTGGCCCATGGCTCCAGAGATATTTTGTTGATGTTGTGATTGCATGAAATTGTTCATGTAGGTCATGAGAAGACCACCTCCTGCACCATATGATTTCCAAGGTTGGCCAGCTAATGCATGTACTGACAAAACAAGAGAATTCATTATTTTAAAGAAAATAGAACAAAAACATGCCGGATTATCAGCCGGCATGCTCCTGCAAATCATTTGGATTCCAATGCCCGAAGGCTAGCCACAGCGTTGGTTTTCCTGTGGGACCGATGCTTGCTTTTACGGGTTCAAATCCGATCCCGCGAAACAGGGCAAGACTCGCCTCGTTATCCAGGGCAACCCGCACATACAGTTTGGGCAGCTGCTTACAGACATGAGCAGTCAGGGCCTTGCCGATGCCGCGATTGCGGTATCGCTTGTCGACGACCAAAAAGGAGTGTCCGAGTCCGCAGCGCGAGACTGCAAACAGCCCGACTACCCGTTTGCCATTCATCGCCAGAGCCACTGCCGTTCCTTGCTCCGACATCTTTTTGGGCGTGAGGCGTGTCAGCCAGTCGATGGCATGCTTGGTGATGCGTCGATCCCCTTCCTGGCGTGCAAATCGAACCAACGTCGTTTGTGATTCGGCCAACGCTTGTGGCGGCATGATTACATATTTCAGCTTCATATTCGTTACCCCGCTACGGCATCTCGCCCGCTTGGCAGGCGGGAAACATACTGTGCATAATGGATGAGATTGGACAGGGACAGGCGACGGATCGTGGGTTCGTCGAATTTCTCGGGTTTGGCATTGGCTTCGAAAAACCAGAGCTTGCCATCTTCGGTCAACCCCAAATCCATGGACATTTCAGCCAAATCTTTGATTTCCTCATTTAAAGTTCGAGCGATCGTCAAGGAGGTCTGGTGAATCGCCGCCTCCATTTTTTCGGGATCAGCGAACAAGGAATGCAGTACGCTGGACAGAGAATGAATGGAGCCCCCGCGTGGCACATGGGTGGTGATGCTTTGCGAGCCTGCTCTGCGAATGCCGACTCCAGTCACACTCCATTCCCCGTTCCCATCCTTTTGTACGAGCACGCGCACATCAAACGGCTTTCCCTGATAGCGCGCCCGTTTAATCCCTTGCTGAATGATGTACTTCTTCTGGCCGATCTGGCTTTTGACATGCCTCCATAGGTCCTCCAGATTGGCAAAACGGCGGGTGACGGCCCTTTGGTTCTTCAGGCGCTCCAGGCGCCACATATCATTTTTGTATTCCACTCGCATGATTCCTTCGCCCGCTTTGCCTCGAACCGGCTTCAAATAGACGAAGCGGTGGTCGGTACAAAAGCTGCGAAAGCGTGCAAACGTGTCGAGTTTTTTCGTCACGGGTAAAAAAGCTTGCACGGTTGGATAATCATCGAGCATTTGAAACAGCTCTTGCTTGTCAAAGAAGCAGCGGTTAAACAGGGTGACATTGGGAAGATCATTGATGCTGGAGAGTGTTTTGCGCACTTCCGGACGCTGCTCCGCCTTGCGAGTGGGGATGCGGTTGTACACGACGTGGGGGAATGGGAGAATGGCTTCTTGCCAGCAGTCCTGCTGATGGTTGTACAGGTACCCGCGGACCTTCTTGTTCTCCCAATTGATGCCCTGCGGCGTAAATACATACACGAGTGCTCCCCATTTTTTTCCGGAGAGGGAGATATCCTTGAAATTATCCCGATTTCCCACGAATGCTGCACCCTCGCCGACAGTCAGGATACCGATTAATGGCCCGAGACGCAGGGAGTTGTTGACCATCTTCCAGTTGATCCGGGTGCGAATACGGCCTGATTGCTGATTGGGCAGACCAGTATGCAACCGTTTATGGTGAGAAAAAGGCCCAAGGCTGGCGATTAACGGTTTACGAGGGCGATTGGCCAAAGCTTGCTTTGGCAGCTGCAAATACCATTTGCCGCTTGGGAGGATGGTCAGCCACCCGGAGCGCTGCCTTTGCATGGGTGTTCCTCCTTCCTGAAAAACGGTCTTGTTCGCATGGATCAAAAATTCGCGAGATAGCAGCTGTAGTCGACGAGCAGCTTGCGAGATTCGTAGTCAGCATCCTTGAGGCGGGCGTGCTTGAAAATGGAACGACCTGGTTTGGAGTTCGCTTCGAACATCCAGACATGGCCATGTGTATCGATTCCCATATCGAGACCGAGTTCACCCAGATCGATGCCTTTTGCCAGCTCAATCGCTGTGGCAAGGCGGATGGAAGCATCGGAAATACGCTCTACCATCAGGGCTTTCTGTTTTCCGAATAGCTGCTGCAGCAGTTCATTGCCCGGAATGACGGTGCCTCCCGTTCGCACGTGGGTCGTCACACTGCCTGATCCTGCCACCTTGGCAGCGGTGCAGGACACGACCCATTCATTCTGTTGGTTTTTATGGAGATGAACGCGGAAATCAAAAGGGCGTCCGTGGAACGTCATCAGAGAAATTCCTTGCTGGGCGAGGTAGGAGCTGACACGGCGGCTGCGAAACACATGCTGGTACAGGGAGGAAAGCTTGGTGAAATGGCGCTTTACGTTCCCGCTGCCGTTGTGATAAGACACATCGTATCCGGAACCTGTGCGTACGACCTTCACGATGCCGTAACCCAGGCTGCCGTTTTTCGGTTTGAGATAGACGATCGGATATTTTTTGATCAGGTTGCGTACCGTTTGCAGGGACGGTGAGGTGTACGTCTCCGGGATATGCTCGTTCACCTCCGGATTGGGATAGAGGAGCTGATGGACGCCCCATTTGTTGAAGAAGCCCTGGTTAAACATCGGCGTGTTCTCGTAGTTTGCCAGCTTGTATTTGAAGTCCCGGACAGCTTCGTGATTTTCGGCAGAACGGGAGGGAATGCGGTCATAGATCACATCAGGCATCGCCGTCGTTACCCTTCGCCAGGTGTACCCTCCATTTTTTCCTTTGCGCAAGAACCAGGCGCTCACTTCTTTTTTGTCCCAATCCACATCATGGGGGGAAAAAATGTAGTAGAACACGCCCTTTCCTTCCTGTGCCTGGAGCAGCTTTTGGAAAAAGGAGGTTCGGGATCCGATGGGATTTTTCGAATCTCTGCGCACCCCTGTCGTGACGATGCCGATTGCAGGACCGATTCGCAGGACGTCCCCCTCACGCTTGAGGTTGATCAATCCGCCATGGGGGATGCCTAGCTGGTTTTGCAGTGAGCTTGTGACTTTCACGGTGTTTCCTTCAGGATTTCGTTTATCTAGCAGAATAGTGGCGACTGCTTCCTTCTTTCCCAGCGAGATAATCACTTTTTGGCGGGGATTGAGCTGCAGCTTGGTAATGAGATTGATTGGCAGGATGATCCCGTAGACATGGGGATGGGAAAGGAAGCGAAGTCGCACTCGGGTTGTTTCCATGCTTAGTAACCTCCTACACGCTCTTTCATGAGATAGTGAGCATAACGAACAGGCTGGGCGATGGAATGAAGCCGGGCTTTTGGGTCGTTAATCATGGTGAATACCGTTCTTCCTGGCCGGCTGTTTACTTCGATGATCCAGACATTTCCGGCCGTATCGATGCCGACATCGATGCCGAGCTCGACGAGTCTTCCGTGGGATTTCTCCAGAAAACGAGGCAGTTCTGCGGTAAGGTGATCGATGCTTTGCTCAATCCGTGCTCGCATGGCTGGCTTGTAGTGCCTCGCAAGAAACGGCGTGAGTGGAACAGCTTTCCCACCGCCGTGCAAATTGGAGGTAACACTTCTTTTATCGCCAATCCGAACAGCTTTGCCCGTTGTTTCCCACTCTCCCTTCCCGTTTTTTTGCACCAGTACGCGGACATCGAAAGGCGAGCCGTCTGGTGTGTGCAGATCGAGATAAGGCTGGACCAGAAATTTGCGGCCAGCTGTGAATGTGGTGATAAACGACTTCAGGCCGCCGGGTTCTTTGAGGACTCGACGGAAAGGTTGATTTTCCTTATTGCGGCCCGAAATGTCATAGCCGCCCCGGCGCTCTGTGATTCGTGCGACACCGATTCCGTGCGTTCCTGCCATGGGTTTGATGATGGCGGATCCGTACTGATCCAAGGTGGCTTGCAAGGTGGAATAGGTCAAAAGCTCGGTAGGCGGCAGTGCGGGGGCCAGGATCGGAGAATGGATGAGCATCTGGTGCACCTGCCATTTTCCGGACAGGCCGTGCCCCAAAAATGTAATGTTGCGATCGTTTTGCAACTTATCCACGAATGGTTTATAGTTGCGGTAAGCTGGGCCAACAAAGCAACGATCGTAAACGAAGGCTGGCAATGGGAAGGTATCCGATTGCCAGGCCCCGTTTCTGTATTCGTAGCCGGCCACGGTTCGGGATGTGAAGTTTACCCGACGCGGAGAAAACACAAATACGCGGATGCCTTGCTTGCGTCCAAAGAGCGTCAGCTTTTTGTAATACCCTTTGTCGATAAAATGGGAGCCTTGGCAACGAGTCATGATGCCCAAGGTTCTACGGTTTACTGTCATGAGGGTCACCTTCGCCTATTTTTCTTGGCTGTCGGTTTTGCTTTGGCTGCCCGGGGAAAACCACTTACATAGGCTGCATACTCAAGCATGCGCACTACCGAGGGACGGGCGCGGCGGGGAGGCTGCTCCACGCCATCTGGCAGGGGGACGGTGTTCGCGGACTTGGATGGCTTGCTGTTTACTTCGAGCAACCATACATGGCCACGCACATCGACACCGAGATCGACCCCGAACTCCGCATAATGACCTGGCAATGCTTCTTCGAGCAGCACGGACAGCTTTAACGCAACTGCTCCCAGCGTCTGAGGAGTGGGGCGGGTAGTGCCAGCCCACGGACCGCAAAGACGCAGAGCTTGAAGTGGAGGCAGCATGGAGCCGCCCCTTGAAATATTGGAAACGATGCGATTTTGCCCCAAGCGTGCCACCATGGAAGTGACCGCCCATTCTCCTTTTCGGTTTTTTTGTACCAAAATGCGAAAATCGGTTGGCCGATTTTGGATGCCAATCAGTAATAAGCCTTGCTGCAACAGGTAGGGTTTGTTTTTTGTCTGTCTGGAGAGGTACTGATGCAGCCCGGCAATGCTGGAGAATGTCTTGCTCAGCCCTCCTGGCCGAGCGAACTGATAGCCTTGTTCGGTTCTGCGCAGCCGGATGATCCCTTTTCCCATACTGCCGTTCGCAGGCTTCGCATAAACCATGCGGTGGCTTTCAAGCATAGTCTGTAACTCTTCCTGACTCTGATAGCAAACCATTTTGGGGAGATAGGGCTCAGCTGCTTCTTGATTTTCGAGAGCCGAGTGAACGTGCCACTTATTCAAGAACTGCTCGTTAAAAAACGGGATGTTTGCATCCTTGCAGCGCCCGACCCAATTGGACATCTGTTCGCTTCGCTCCCGCTGCCTTGACACGAGGCGGTTGTATATACATTGGGGGAGTGGCAAAACCTTTTGTCTCCAAACGCCGCCCCTTCTGACGAGACCGCGGACGATTCCTGCATCCCAGTTCACATCCTGAAGCCGGAAAGCACAGATGATTCCGCCGCGCTTCCGGCAAATATCGGCCGATTCATTAAAGAACGATGTCAGAGGTCCAAAGGGGGATTGTGGAAACTGCGCGTTGTAGGTAGAGACGAGAATCCCCACATAGGGTCCAAATACTAGAGACTGATGGTTCGCCTGATAACTGGCCAGCAGAGGGATTCCCATAGGCAGATGCAGCGCTTGAGCGACCGATGGCCGGATCAAAGTGCTTCCCTTGCGATCACTGCTGCTTACTCGGGCTTGAACCTTTTTGCTTCCAAATTGGACGGTGAGGGTAGTCGTAGAGAGATTCCATTTGCGCATGTGCGCCTGGGGCAGGTAAAGGTCTACTTCCGACTTTGGCTCGTATGGTTGAATGATGGTTGGAACGTAAGACATGGTTATCCCCTTCCCATCAGGCATGAAGTTAGTCTATGGTATGAGTAGGGAAATGGTTTGGTTCCATGTAGGGAAGAGAGGTTGTTAGTAAAAATGAACATTTGGACAGTAATGATAAATATCGGAGTAGGCTCCGTCATTGGCGGAGTGACCAACGAGCTGGCGATACGGATGCTCTTCCGGCCGTTGAAGCCTTGGTACATAGGGGGTTGGCGCGTTCCTTTCACACCTGGTTTAATCCCTAGTAGGCGCGATGATATCGCCATACAAATGGGCAGATTGGTGGAAGAGCATCTGCTCACGATGGAGGGAGTCAAGAGGGCGTTAACCCAAAGCGGGCTGGAAAATGCGATAGCTGGCTGGCTGAATCGGATAGCGATGGACAAGATGACAGATGACCAGAGTCTGCGGCAAGTGCTGCAACGCTTTGTTCCGCAACTCTTTCAGGAAGACGGGACTTGGAGCGAATCCATTCGCCAGCCGCTGCAGCTGCACTGGCAAACTTTCGTGGATCGCACCCTATATCAATATGAAGGGAAAACGCTGCGTGAGCTGATTCCGGCTGCTGGACGGGAGCGCCTGGATACAGCCCTGGATACGGCAGTTGCGCTGCTGCTGCAAAGGTTCCGCGAATATTTGCACTCGCCTGAGGGGGCGCAGTCCATCCAGGCTATGATCCGCGGTCTTTTGGGCGGTGGAGGGGGGATGTTCGGCGGGCTTGTCGGCATGTTCCTCGGTGATGACAAGATCATCGGCAAGCTGCTGCCGCACCTCGATGAACTCTTGCAGCATCCTGACCTTTCCCAGAAATTGCGGCACATGCTAGGAGCGGAAGCGGACAAGCTGCTCGATAAAAACGTGGGCGAACTCGTGGCGTGGATCGGCCGAGAGCAAATAGATGAGTGGTCTCTGGCGCTGTTTGCGAGACTGGAAGAACAGAGTCAAAGATTCGTGGACGAGCCTATGTCCCGTTTGACTGCACCGTTTCAGAAGGCAGTCAGCACGGAGCTCATCCCTCGTTTTGCGCGCTGGATGGTAGAAACGCTGGAAAAGAATGTCGAGCGTATCTTTCAAAAGCTCAGCATACGTGAAATTGTGACACGCCAGGTAGAAGGATTCCCGATTGAGAGGATCGAAGAAATGGTGGTAGGTATCTCAGGCAGGGAGTTCCGCATGATTACAGTGCTCGGCTTCGTACTGGGAGGAATGATCGGGCTCGTACAGGGCTTGCTGGCAGGATGGCTAGGATAGCCAAACTGAAAAGAAACTGTAAACCATCTGTAATATTCCTGTAATATAAGAGGGGTAAGATAAAACTACGATGAAAACCCCCTTAATGATATACTTTCTGTTCGGTAGCTTGAAAAAGCTACCCTTTTTTTTTGCCTCGCCTTCGGGTATATTGTTCCAAGGAGCCAGTAAGTTGAACGGGTGGAAGATTAGGAAGGGGGAAGAGCGACTTGGCAACGAAACACGAACAAATCTTGCAATATATCGATCGCCTTCCGATCGGCTCAAAGATATCGGTTCGGCAGATCGCCAAGGATCTGGACGTGAGCGAGGGTACCGCCTATCGGGCTATCAAGGAAGCGGAAACACAAGGCTACGTCAGTACCATAGAACGTGTCGGTACGGTGCGGATTGAGAAAAAGCAGAAGGAAAACATAGAGCGGCTTACTTTTGCCGAGGTCGTCAACATCGTCGATGGGCATGTGCTCGGAGGACGAGAAGGCTTGCACAAGACTTTGAACAAATTCGTCATCGGTGCGATGCAGCTGGAAGCCATGATGCGCTACATAGATGCAGGCAGCCTGCTAATCGTGGGGAACCGTTATCAGGCCCATAAAATCGCCCTGCAGCAAGGTGCAGCGGTATTGATCACCGGGGGCTTCGATACGAGCGAAGAAATCAAGCAACTGGCGGATCGCCTTGCGCTGCCGATCATTTCATCCAGCTACGATACATTCACCGTAGCGTCGATGATCAACCGTGCGATTTACGACCGCCTCATCAAAAAAGAAATCGTCATGGTGGAAGACGTACTCAAGCCGCTGGCGGAGACGCCTGTCTTGCTCCCATCGGATCCCGTGGCCAAATGGCATCAGTACACAGAGATGTATCAGGATACCCGTTTCCCTGTCGTGGATGAGCAGATGCGTTTGATTGGGATCGTCACTTCCAAGGATATTATCGGCCATGATGAGACGGCCACCATCGATAAAGTGATGACCAAGAATCCGATCACGACCTCGCCGCGGGTGTCGGTAGCTTCATCGGCGCACATGATGGTGTGGGAAGGAATTGAGCTGCTGCCTGTGGTGGACAATTACCGCAAGCTGGTAGGGGTTCTGAGCCGCAACGATGTGTTAAAAGCGCTGCAATATACGGCGAAGCAGCCGCAGATGAGCGAGACGTTCCCGAATCTGATCATGTCGCACTTCAGGGAAGAGCGAAAAGCGGATGAACTCTTCTACCAAGGCGACGTGACGCCGCAAATGACCAACCATCTCGGTACCATCGCAAGCGGAATCATGACCACGGTAATGGTGGAAGCCGCCTGTAATCTGCTGCGCCAGCATCGGAGAGGGGATATGGTACCGGAAAACGTCACGGTCTATTTCCTGAAGCCAGTGCAGATGGAAAGTCAGATCGAGGTGCAGCCGCGCTTGCTGGATATCAGCCGGCGCCATGGGAAAGTGGAAGTGTCCGTGTACCACGGCGAACAGCTGGTCGGGCAGGCAATGGTAGCGGCACAGATTATTGAGCGGTAACAACGCAAAGAATACACGGCATCGTAACCAACTGCTTCCCCTCCTCACTGGGGCAAGCAGTTTTTTTACGGCATCACGTTTTCCTTCGAGCGGCTGCTGTTCGCTTGTATACGGGTGTGGGCTTCCAAGCCGTTCCTATTGTCCGATCAATCTGCCATTGAGGGATTTGGAGATCTTGGCCCCTCTGATATTTTCAACGAACAACTGACTCATCACGCAAGAACGGCCTGTCCGGGTCATCCGCGACAGGCCGTTTGCATGGCTTATTTCCAGGCCCAATTCCCTTTCCGAAACAGCGGCTCGATGGTGCCGTCTGCCAGCTCGCCGTCAATATCGAGCTGATCCGATCCGATCATGAAGTCCTCATGCACCACGCTGTCATTAGCGCCGAGCTCCTGCAGCTCCTCTTTGGAGAGCTGCGTTCCCCCTTTGAGAGTAAACGGGTAGGAACTGCCGAGAGCAAAATGGCAGGAGGCATTTTCGTCAATTCCTGTGTTGTAGAAAATCCGTTTCATGTTGGAGATAGGGGAATCGTGGGACACCAGTGCGACCTCTCCGAGATAGCGGGCGCCGTCATCCGTTTCCAGAAATGATTTCAGCGCTTCATAGCCCACTTCAGCGGTGAAGTCTATGACCTCTCCGTCCCGAAAGGTCAGGGAGAAGCGATCGACTACCGTCCCGCCCAAAACAAATGGCATCGTGCCAAAGACAACTCCGTTCGTTCCTTGTCTCCTAGGCATCGTAAAGACTTCCTCAGTTGGAACATTTGCAATGAATTCGACACCTGCCTGGCTGTGACTGCTGCCGCCCGTCCACACATGATTGTCGACCAGCTCGATTGTCAGGTCTGTGCCGGGCCCTTTGTAGTGCAGCTTTTTGTATTGCTTGGCGTTTAATTTCCCGCACAAGGACCGCAAATGCTGGATGTGGGCATGCCAAGCCGCGATTGGATCCTCCTGATCGACGCGAGTCATGAGAAAGACCGCTTCCCATAAAGCCGGTATTCGCTCCGTCTGCGGCAGTTCTGGAAATGCCTTGTCCGCCCAGGCTTCGGTCGGGGCGTTGATCAGGCACCAGCTCAATCGATTGGTCCGTACGTAACCCAAGTATTTTTGTCTGGCTGTGGCAGCTGCGCGCCTCGCTGCACTGACCTTGGCGTTGTCGATTCCCGCATACAGATCGGGATTGGGAACGTCGATCGCAAGCAATGCGCCGCCGGACTCTGCGAGCTGTTCCATGGAGGATGCGATCCACTGCGGGTAGTAATGGAACGAATCGTCACGGGCGTACTCGAACCGCGCGCGAGTCACCGAGTCGTCCTCCCAGGCGACCTGCACGTAGACGGCCCCGGCCTCATAGGCTTTGCGGACGATGATGCGGACAAATTCTGCGCATTCCAGCGGCGCACCCAGATACAGGACTTGTCCGGGCTGCAGGTTCACTCCTACTTTGATGACCAGCTCGGCGTACTTGTGCAGATGCTGCTCGAACAGATTCATAGGCAGACCTCTCTTTCGTAAAAAACGGATGTTGTCAGTATATACCAAATATTGCTGGCATGGTGTTCACACTTTGATGCCGTTGACAAGGAAACGGAGAATGAGTAGTATCTAATTAAATGATCGTCTAATTAGTGTGGATAGAGAAGGAACGGGCAGGTGATGAGGATTGCAATTAGACACGTTGGTTACCTTTCATAAAGCTCTGGCAGACCCGACGCGTATTCGGATCCTTGCGATTTTGGCAAGCGGGCCGCTGCACGGGCAGGCGCTGGCTGGCAAGCTGGGTGTGACTCCTCCGACGATCACCCACCATATGGCGAAACTGCGGGATGCGGGAGCCGTGTACGAGAGAAGGGACAAGAACACCATTTATTTTTATTTGCATGAAGCCAATATGAAACGGCATTCCCATGCCATTTTGGATGTGCTGGAAAAAGCGAAGGACCAGGTGGAAGAGGATGTGCCGCAGGGTGCTTCGGAAATAGAGCAGGGGAGGACAGACATGGCAGCCGAGCAATTACAGGTTATCCGCAATTTCATGACGTCGGATGGCAAGCTGAAACAGATTCCGGTGCAGCGAAAGAAGAAGCTGATCGTTCTCGAGCATATGGTGCGGGGGCTGGAGAGAGGGAGAAAGTATCAGGAGCGGGAAATCAATGCGTACATCAAGACGTTTCACGAGGATTTTGCCACGATTCGGCGTGAGTTTGTGATGAATCATTATATGTATCGCGAGAACGGGATCTACGAGCTGAATCCCGAGGCGCTGTGGGCCAAAGAGTAGCCGGCAAAAGGAAATCGATATAAAAAAGGACAACCGTCGGCACTGCACTCGGGTTGTCTGAAGCAATAGAATGTCACACAGGGACATTATAGCGTACGTAAAAAAGATTGTGCCACACGAAACGGCTGGAAACAGAGGAAAGAAGTTTCCAGCCGTTCTTTTTATTCTCCGCGCTACACGCCTTTCTTACATTCAGCGAGCCAAAGCGTTTTATAACGAAAATAATTGCGTGTTCCCAAATACAAATTGATGATTCCGACGAGAAGCATCACCAGAGCGACCACGATGCGGATCGTATCCAGCTCCTCAAATGTAAATTGATTGACCCCGAATAGGCTAACCAGCACCCCCAGGGAGATATTCATTTTTCCCAGAATCATGCGGGAAGCCAGCGGGTGGGTGCCCTGTCTGCGGGCGTGGATGCTGAAGTACACACTGGCGACCAGCGAAGCGAGCACGCCGGTCAAGTAAAAGGCAGACCACATATACCGATTCATCCTCTCTACCAATCTGGTATTATCCTACCAAAAGAGCGTAAGTGAGGTCAAATTCCCAAAGAACATTTGTTCTGATTCACCACTCGCTCCTATCTTTTCGGTATAATAGAAAGCGAGGAAACAAAGACAACGAACGGAACCAGAGAGGAAGAAGCAGCATGACCTCCTTTGTCCATTTGCATGTTCATACGGAATACAGCTTGCTTGACGGGGCAGCGCGGATTGAACCGCTGGTAGCTCGTGCCAAAGAATTGGGCATGCACGCGCTCGCGATCACGGACCACGCCAACCTGTACGGAGCGATTCCGTTCTATAAAGCGTGCCGGGAAGCTGGCATCAAGCCGATTATCGGCATGGAAGTGTATGTGATAGATGGAAACCTGCAAGACCGTGTGCGGAATGCCCCTGCTCCGAGCCATCTGGTTTTGCTTGCGGAAAACGAGCAGGGCTACCGTAATCTGTTGAAGCTGGCGACGATCGCACAGACAGAAGGGAATTACATTCTCCCTCGCTTGAACAAGGAAGCGCTCGTGCGGCACAGCGCCGGACTGATCGCCCTCAGCGCCTGTCGGGAAGGAGAGGTAGCGCGACTGCTGCTGACCGGGGATATGGCGGGGGCAAAAGAAGCGGCGCTCTGGTATCGCCGAACGTACGGAGAGAACAACTACTACCTGGAGCTTCAGGACCACGGTCTGGAAATCGAGCGCAGGCTGAATGCGCGACTTGTCCGTCTCAGTGAAGAGACCGGCATTCCGTTGGTCGTGACAAACAACGTCCATTACATCCACCAAAGCGAGCATGCCACACACGATATTTTGCTGGCCATCGGAGAAGGCAAGACCGTAGGAGAGGATAACCGCTTCCGCTACGAGTCGGACCAATATTACCTGAAGAGCGGCGAAGAGCTTGCTCCATCCTTCGCGTTTGCTCCCCAGGCACTGGCCAATACGGCAGCGATCGCGGAACGCTGCCAGGTGACATTGTCGTTTGGAGAGCATATTTTGCCACAATTTCCTTTGCCGCCGGGACAGGATTCGACTGCGTTTTTACGGGAGCTGTGCGTTCAAGGCTGCATCGAGCGCTACAGAGAGCTGACACCGCAGATCCGTGAACGTCTGGACCATGAGCTGGGCATTATCACGCGGACTGGCTTCACCGATTACTTCCTGATCGTCTGGGACTTCATGCGCTACGCCCATCAGCACGGCATCCCGACGGGGCCGGGGAGGGGATCGGCAGCAGGGAGTCTGGTTGCCTATGCGCTCAAAATTACGAATGTGGATCCGTTGCGCTTTCAACTGCTGTTTGAGCGGTTTCTCAATCCGGAGCGGGTGACGATGCCGGATATTGATATCGATTTCTCGGTGGAGCGCAGAGATGAAGTCATTCACTATGTAGCAAAAAAATACGGGCATGACCGCGTGGCGCAGATCATTACGTTCGGGACGATGGCCGCCCGGGCTGCCGTTCGGGATGTGGGGCGGGCTCTCGGCTTGTCGCTCGGGCTGATCGATCGCGTGGCAAAAATGATTCCGCAATCACCTGGAATGACGATTGACCGTGCCATGCAGATCAACCCGGACATCGGCAAGCTGTGTGCGGAAAACAAGCAGGCAGCGCAGCTGATTGAGACGGCAAAAGGAGTCGAGGGCTTGCCGCGGCACGCTTCCACCCATGCGGCAGGCGTCGTGATTTCGCGAGAGCCGCTGACGGAGTACGTGCCTCTGCAGACAGGGAACGAAGGGCTCGCGCTCACCCAATATCCCATGGAGATCTTGGAAGAAGTGGGCCTCTTGAAAATGGATTTTCTCGGCTTGCGCAATCTGACGATTATCCAGGAAACGCTGCGCAATCTGGAGGGTCAAGGCACCCCGATTGACCTGGGAGCGATTCCGACGGATGATCCCAAGACCTTCCGAATGCTCACGCGGGGGGAGACGACCGGTGTCTTTCAGCTGGAGTCCTCCGGCATGCGCAACGTACTGCGGGATCTGAAGCCGTCCAGTCTGGATGATGTCATCGCCGTCCTGGCTCTGTATCGTCCAGGTCCGATGGAGATCATTCCGCAATACATCGCTGCCAAGCACGGACAGACGCAGGTGCACTACGCCCATCCGGTTCTCGAGCCGATTTTGCGGGAGACGCACGGCTTCATGATCTATCAGGAGCAGATCATGCAGATTTCGTCCACTCTGGCTGGCTTTAGTCTGGGGGAAGCGGACATCCTGCGGCGGGCCGTGGGGAAAAAGAAACGCGAGCTTTTGGCTGAGCAGCGGGAGAAGTTCGTGGCAGGCTGCATCAAGCAAGGCTACGGCGAGGAGCTTGGCAACGAAATCTACGACCTCATCGTGCGCTTTGCCGATTACGGCTTCAACAAGGCTCACTCCGTCGCCTATGCCGTCATCGCCTACCAAATGGCGTATTTGAAAGCCAATCATCCGCTTGCGTTTATGGCGGCTCTGCTATCGCTGTCCATCGGAAGCCAGACGCGCATCGCCGAATATACGGAGGAAGCACGCCGCCTGCAGCTGAAAGTGCTGTCGCCCGATGTGAACCGCAGCGAAGCGCATTTTACCGTGGAACAGGATGCCATTCGCTTTGGCCTCGCCGCAGTTAAAAATGTGGGCTACGGTGCGATCGAGTCGATCGTGAGGGAACGCAGCAGCAGGCCGTATCGGGATGTGTTTGATTTTTGCGCGCGGGTGGATGGCAGGCTGGTAAACCGGAGAGTGGTGGAGTCGCTGACATTGTGCGGAGCTTTGGATTCGCTGCCCGGCCATCGCAGTCAGCTGCTCATGCTCCTCGATGAAGCCGTGGGCAAAGCGAACGGCAAACGGATCGAGCGCGATGCGGATCAGATGAATTTGTTCGCCGGAGAAGATGCAGGTGCACCGGTGCGTGAGCCAAAGGACTACCCGGAGGTACCGCCTTTTTCCCACGCACAGCAATTGAAGGAAGAAAGAGACCTCTTGGGTGTCTATATTTCCGGTCATCCGCTGGATCAGTACGCCCATTTGGCCAATCGGGCGGAAGTTTCCGCGATTGCCACACTCGGGGAGCTTCCTCGCGACAAGACGGTGAAGGTATTCGGCATGATTACGGAGGAGCGGCGCATCCAGACGAAAAAAGGGGATGCCATGGCGTTCATCACCATGGAAGACAAAACGGCGCAGGTAGAGCTGGTCGTTTTCCCACAGGTATTCGCCAAGCACGCAGAGCTTTTGACGCGAGAGGGCATGGTCGTGGCGGAAGCGCGGATCGATCATCAGGACGATCTCGTCAAACTGCTCGCTTCCCGTTTCTGGGCAGCGGACGCCTTGCCCAAGCCTACGGTAGAAACCGTTCTATTTGTCAAAATCTCGGAGGCGCAGGAGCAGGATTCGACGCTGCAGCAGCTTTCGCACTTGTTTGTCGAAAAAAAAGGAACAATTCCTGTGATACTGTTCTACGAGGGAAAAAGACAGACAATTCGCTTGCCGGATACGATTCGGGTCAGCTTGGATGAGTCGTTTTTGGAGCAAGCGCGAGCAATTGTGGGGTTTGACAGCGTAATTTCGAAAGAATTGCCCATAATGTGGGGAGGATGAGGAATGTCCTCCCTTTTTCGCCGTTTTCGGCAGGTTTACAGGATAATAGGTTTTGCTATATATTGAGGACATAACTTAAAAAGTGGTCAGACCACTGGGTGTATGTTATAGCAGCAAACATGGTTTATAAGCTGTCATAGAAAAGATAAACGCGAATGGAGTGGTTATGATGTCTAATCTGAGAGAGGAAGCACTGGAACTTCACAGAAAACATCAAGGGAAATTGGAGGCTGTCACAAAAGTGCCGGTCCGCAATGCGCGCGA
The DNA here is from genome assembly GCF_016811915.1 of Brevibacillus choshinensis. Lineage (NCBI taxonomy): Bacteria > Bacillati > Bacillota > Bacilli > Caryophanales > Paenibacillaceae > Brevibacillus > Brevibacillus choshinensis. The sequence goes on from NZ_CP069127.1 coordinate 1,390,311, forward strand.
CCTTAGCCTCGCTTATTCTCCAGGGGTTGCAGAGCCATGCAAAGATATTTTTGACGACAAGTCCAAAGTGTACGAATATACCATGAAGGGCAACCTCGTTGCAGTAGTCAGCGACGGTACTGCCGTTCTCGGTCTCGGAAACATCGGACCTGAAGCAGCGATGCCGGTTATGGAGGGAAAAGCCGTCCTGTTTAAATCCTTTGCTGGGGTGGATGCGTTCCCGATCTGCTTGAACACCACGGACGTAGACAAAATCGTAGAAACCGTAAAACTGCTGGAACCGACGTTCGGCGGGGTAAACCTGGAAGATATCGCTGCTCCAGCTTGCTTTGAAGTGGAAGAACGTCTGAAGCGCGAAACCAACATCCCTGTATTCCACGACGACCAGCACGGTACCGCGATCGTTACTGCCGCTGGCCTGATCAATGCGCTGCGCGTGGTTGACAAGAAGCTGGAAGACATCCGCGTGGTAGCAAACGGCGCAGGTGCAGCCGGTATCGCCATCATCAAGCTGTTGGTTTCCATGGGTGTCAAAGATGTCATCATGTGCGACACCAAAGGGATCGTTTATGAAGGTCGTCCGTTCGGGATGAACCCGGTGAAAGAAGAAATGGCGAAAATCACCAACCGCGATAAAATTCAAGGTGATCTGGCAGAAGCGATGAAAGGTGCAGACGTCTTCATCGGTGTATCCGTTGCAGGTGCCGTGACTTCTGAGATGGTTCGCTCCATGAACCGCGATGCGATCATCTTCGCAATGGCGAACCCGACACCGGAAATCATGCCGGAAGAGGCCAAAGCGGCAGGCGCGAAAGTAGTGGGTACCGGACGCTCCGACTTCCCGAACCAAGTAAACAACGTACTGGCTTTCCCAGGAATCTTCCGCGGTGCTCTGGACACTCGTGCTACCAACATCAACGAAGAAATGAAGCTGGCGGCTGTATACGCAATCGCAGATTTGATCACGCCAGAAGAGCTGTCTGCTGATAAAGTGATCCCGGCTCCATTTGATGCTCGCGTAGCGCCAAACGTAGCTGCAGCAGTAGCAAAAGCGGCAATGGAAAGTGGCGTTGCCCGCATCACGGTTGATCCAGAAGATGTGAAACAAAAAACCATGAACCTGGCTGCGATTTCCTACCAGCAAGTATAGGATACCCGTACAGTCTTCACCCTCCGAGACACCGTGTTTCCCGGCGCCGCCGGAGGGTGCTTCACTTCACAGTAGGTGCTACGTAAGGAGGATGAATGGTGCTCGACTCATCCCAAGATCGAAAGGTATACGAAGGGATTCTCCTGCAGCTTCACGAGATCGTTCAAGAGAGAAACCTGCGTCCGGGCGACAAGCTTCCTTCTGAACGGGAACTGTCTGAACAGCTGGGCGCAGGCCGCTCCTCCGTCCGCGAAGCACTCAGGGCATTGGAGCTTCTCGGGCTGATCGAGACTCGCAGAGGGGAAGGCACATTCTTAAAGAGTTACCGGCATAATCGGCTGATCGATATTCTCGGATTTTTCATCCTGCGGGATGCCAAGACCAAGAAAGATCTGATCGAGATGCGCCGAATTCTGGAGCTGGATGCGGTCCGCCTCGCCTGCAGACGAGCGACCGACAAGCATTTTGAAGAGATGGAGCGCATTTTGGCGAGTGCCGAGGAACGGGTAGAGCGTGGAGAAGTGCCCATGGAAGAAGACTACCAGTTTCATCGGGTCATCTGCCGTTCCAGCCGCAATTCGATCCTGCATCGGATCTGGGCACCTCTGGTCGAATACAGCAACAGTGTTCGTATTGAATCCTTGTCACGCGAGGGCAGGGCAAGGCTGGCAGTAGCCGAGCATCGCGAAATCATGGAAGCGATTCGCGCAGGGGATGCGACAGCAGCCGTTGAGAAAATGAGGCATCATTTGGAGAACAGCAAGCTATGATTTGCCCCCATTTGCGACAGGCGCAAAGGCTGTGATATGATGATGCAGACCTGTATTGGACGATGAAGGAGGAAGCCAGCGTGTGGACTGTCATCTACATCGCTCCTAGCGCTAGAATCGCAGAACGGATTCAGCAACGTTTGACAGATGAAGGATTCCTGGTAAAGGTTCGCGAGGCAAAAGTCTCGAAGCAATACGAGATTTTGGTGCCGGAGGGCGAGCTGCAAGAAGTCCAGGAAGTACTCGCCACGATCCTTCACTGAAGAGAAAGGTGGGGTGTACAAATGCTAAAAGATCTTTTTGGAAAGAAGCGCAAGTTTGCTACAGTCCCTTCGGAGACCCTCGCTCGTGTTCCGGCTTCCGCAGACCCTTCCAAAGAAGTGGGAACGAGAGAAAAGGAAGTACCCGAAGGTTTGATGAATAAATGTCCTCACTGCGGGACGATTCACTACTCCAAAGACTTGGAGAAAAATTTGCGCGTTTGCAAAGGCTGTCAGTATCATTACTCCATGTCAGCTCCGGAACGCTTGGCATCCTTACTGGATGAAGGGGTGCTGACAGAGGAATTTGACGTCAATTTGACTACAGCCAATCCGCTCGGCTTCCCGGGTTATCTGGAAAAGCTGGAGCAGGACAAGGCCAATACCAATCTGAATGAAGCGATCATGACCGGGGAAGGCGTACTTGGCGGCCATCGGATTGTGATCGGCGTGATGGATTCCCGTTTCCGTATGGCCAGCATGGGCTCGGTCGTAGGAGAGAAAATCACGCGTGCGATCGAACAAGCAATCGCTCGTCGCTTGCCATTCATCTTGTTCTCGGCATCCGGTGGAGCGCGCATGCAGGAAGGTGTGCTCAGTCTCATGCAGATGGCCAAGACGAGTGCAGCGTTGTCCAAGCTTGACCGTGAGCGTCTGTTGTTCGTATCCGTGATGACGAACCCTACGTATGGCGGCGTATCTGCGAGCTTCTCTTCATTGGGAGATTACAATATCGCAGAACCTGGAGCGATGATTGGTTTTGCCGGACGTCGTGTCATCGAGCAAACCATTCGCCAGGAGCTGCCAAAAGACTTCCAAACAGCGGAATTCTTGTTGAAGAACGGGCAGCTCGACATGGTTGTGCACCGCAAGGATATGCGCAGTACTCTCGCCAAGCTGGTAGAGATGCACACGTCGCGGGAAGGAGTGGAAGCATGGCAGGAGAACTCCCTTTTGAAAAGCCACTAGTTGAATTGCAAGACAAAATCAAGGAACTGCGTCGCTTCACGGAAGAGAAAGGCATTGATTTCTCGGATGAGATCAAGCGGCTGGAACAAAAGTCGAAAGACCTCGCACAGCAAATTTACGGGAATCTGACGCCGTGGCAGCGCGTACAACTGGCGCGCCATCCCGAACGTCCGACGACCTTGGACTACATACAGTTACTTTTTACTGATTTTCTGGAAGTGCATGGTGACCGTTTATTTGGTGACGACCATTCCATTGTGGGCGGTATTGCCAAGCTGGATGGACGTCCGGTTACGATCGTCGGTCATCAAAAAGGGAAAGATACCAAAGATAATATCAAGCGGAATTTCGGCATGGCGCATCCTGAAGGCTACCGCAAGGCATTGCGGATCATGCAGCAGGCGGATAAATTCGGGCGCCCGATCATCTGCTTTATCAATACGTCCGGGGCTTACCCCGGCAAGGCTGCGGAAGAGCGCGGCCAAAGTGAAGCAATCGCGCGCAACCTGCGTGAAATGGCTACATTCCGCGTGCCGATCATTTGCATCGTCATCGGTGAAGGCGGCAGCGGCGGCGCACTCGCAATCAGCGTGGGCAATCGAATCTTTATGCTGGAGAATTCGTATTACTCCGTGATCGCTCCGGAAAGTGCGGCAGCCATTTTGTGGAGAGACTCCAGTCTGGGCATGCGCGCAGCAGAGACGATGAAGATCACGGCACCTGACTTGCTCGAGCTGGGTGTCATTGACGGCATCATCGGCGAACCTTTTGGAGGAGCCCATCGCGACTTGATCCAGCAGGCGAGCCTGGTCAAACAGACGATCGTCGAACAACTGGAACAGTTGGCCAAAATGTCTCCGGATGAACTGATACAGGATCGATATGAAAAGTTCAAACAGATTGGCGAATACGCTTCCCTGTAATGACAGGGGGCGTTTTTTCGCTTTTTTCTGCGCGGAAAATCTGCTACAATCTTAGTCGAATGCAGAAGTTATCAAAACTTCCAAAAAGTATGGCACAAATCATTTTTGTGTATAACAGAAATGCAGATCGGACTGATACAGGGTGTTCCATAGCTGATATGGTACATACTGTTGCCGTTTCTTGACATGCTAAAGACGACACGATTGGAGAGGTGGATTCCATGCAAAAGCTTGCGGTTCTGACCAGCGGTGGCGATGCGCCAGGAATGAACGCTGCGGTAAGGGCGGCTGTTCGGCGGGCTGCTCACCACGGGGTTCAAATGTACGGGGTGTACCACGGGTATGAAGGACTGATGAGTGGAGATATCCAGGAGATGTCGCTGGGATCAGTAGGAGATATTATCCAACGGGGCGGTACCATTCTGTATTCTGCACGGAGCGAAGAATTCAAGACAGAGGCTGGACAGCAGAGGGCCGTTGAACAGCTCCGCAAGTTCGGGATCGAAGGATTGATCGTCATCGGGGGAGATGGATCGTTCCGCGGCGCGCAAAAGCTGACGGAAAAGGGATTCCCAACGATCGGCGTGCCGGGTACAATCGACAATGACATTCCGTGCACCGACTTTACAATCGGTTTTGATACGGCATTGAACACCATTGTAGATGCGATCGATAAAATTCGGGATACCGCTACCTCCCACGAGCGCACGTACATTATTGAAGTAATGGGACGCGATGCCGGCGATCTGGCCTTGTGGGCAGGGCTTGCAGCAGGGGCAGAGTCGATCATCATTCCAGAAGAAGAACAAGAAATGGAAGATATCCTGGAACGTCTTCATGCCGGTCAGCGACGGGGGAAAAAGCACTCCATTATCATCGTTGCCGAAGGGGTGGGCAGTGCAGCTTCTTATGCAGATGCCATTACCAAAGCAACAGGCTGGGAGACTCGCGTGACCGTACTCGGCCACATTCAGCGCGGAGGCTCTCCGACCGCGATGGACCGCATGCTGGCGAGCCGCATGGGAGCAGCTGCCGTTGATTTTCTGCTGGAAGGCAAGCGGGATCGCATGGTCGGCATCCAGAACAACCAAATCGTCGATGTGGACTTTAAAGAAGCATTGGCGCAAAAACATAAGCTGGACTTATCTGTATATCAACTGGCACGTACACTGTCCATCTAGCGTGGGCAGTCTTCAGGAGTTTAGAGGAGGCATATTCCTATGTTGAGAAAAGCAAAAATCGTATGTACCATCGGACCGGCGAGCGAATCGGTCGAAACACTGAAAAAGCTGATTCATGCAGGGATGAATGTGGCCCGGCTCAATTTCTCCCATGGATCCCATGAGGAGCACGCAGCACGTATCGTAAACATCCGCAAGGCGTCAGAAGAAACAGGCAAGCCTGTAGCGATCCTGTTGGATACAAAAGGACCGGAAATCCGCACGGGGACTCTCGCAGTCGATGCAGTCGAGCTGATGGAGGGAAATACGATCGTACTTACGACCGAAGAGGTGGCCGGTACCGCCGAACGTGTCTCCATCACCTATGCGGAGCTGCCAGAGGACGTGAATCCGGGCGATACCATTTTGATCGATGACGGTCTGATCGGTCTGACCGTGCAAGAGGTAAAAGGAAACGACATCGTCTGCCTGATCAAAAACGGAGGGACCCTCAAGAGCAAAAAGGGTGTCAACGTTCCAGGAGTCAAAATCAACCTGCCAGGAATTACGGAAAAGGATGCGCAGGATATTGAATTTGGCATCGAGCAGAAGGTAGACTTCATCGCGGCTTCCTTCGTGCGCAAGGCATCCGATATTTTGGAGATTCGTTCGATCCTGGAGCGTTATGATGCAAGCATCGATATCATCGCCAAAATCGAGAACCAGGAAGGCGTCGATAACGTAGACGAAATTCTGGTTGTGACAGACGGCATCATGGTGGCACGCGGCGATTTGGGCGTCGAAATTCCGGCGGAGGAAGTTCCGCTTGTACAGAAAAAGCTGATCAAGAAATGTAATGAGCTGGCAAAGCCGGTGATTACCGCTACGCAAATGCTCGACTCCATGCAGCGCAATCCGCGTCCGACCCGTGCGGAAGCAAGCGACGTAGCCAACGCGATCTTTGACGGGACAGATGCGATCATGCTGTCCGGCGAGACGGCTGCCGGTAAGTATCCGGTAGAATCGGTGGAAACGATGGACCGAATCGCAGTGCGTGCTGAGCAGGAGCTCAACTATCGGGAGATCTTGTATACCCAAGCGCAGCTCAAGCAGATCACCATCACAGACGCGATCAGCCAGGCAGTGTCAAACGCAGCGCTCGATCTGGATGCAGCAGCCATCATTACGGCTACCGAGAGCGGCCATACAGCTCGGATGGTATCCAAATTCCGTCCCAAGGCACCTATCGTAGCCGTGACGCCGCATTCCCACGTCATCCGCCGCTTGTCGCTCATTAACGGCGTCTATCCGGTACTGGGTGAGATGGCAAACACGACGGATGAAATGCTGGACATGTCTGTTCAGGAAGCACTCGAAGCAGGCTTCGTGCGCCACGGAGACCTCGTGGTGATCACGGCCGGTGTACCTGTTCGCGAGGTGGGAACGACCAATCTGATGAAAATCCATGTGATCGGCGATGTCGTCGCAAAGGGGCAAGGTATTGGACGCAAGGTCGTAACGGGCAAAGTGGTGATCGCTCGCTCGGCCGAGGAGGCACTGGCGAAAACGGAAGAGGGCTCCATCCTGGTGACGATCGGCACCGATTCGGACATGATTGAGGCCTTCAAAAAGGCTGCTGCCGTGATCACGGAAGAGGGGGGACTGACCTCCCACGCTGCGATTGTCGGGCTGAATGTAGGCGTCCCTGTCATCGTAGGCGTTCCTTTGGCAACGGAAGTGCTGAAGGACGGACAAGTCGTGACAGTGGATTCCGAGCGCGGGCATATCTACTCAGGTCACGCTCGAGTTCTCTAGGTCAAAAGTTTCATTTCTGCGCATAAGCGAGTTTGCGAGGGTGACTTGATGTCACCCTCTTTGGCGTTGGAATAAAAGGCTGCAAAACCTGTCTCGTTTCAAATAATACCAATAAACGGTGGTTTTTAGGTAATGCAATACAGGGGGGAATCTGTTAAAATCGTCTGGTTGCTTGCAGCGGACCCGACGCGTTTGGGTAGTCAAACATGCTGTTGCAGCCAAAATTGTTCGACATGGGTTTTTCAATTTTTAGGGTAAAAGAATCATGTAGCCCGCCGAGTCAAATGCCGATACATAGAGGGTTATGGAAGAGTTCCTCTCGTAAAATGTTCGGGAATTCATGTCAAGTATTTTTTTGAGAAACATACTATATATTGTGCTGTCGAAAATTATTGCACACTAGATGTAGGTTAAACTATTGAGTTTTTCAGATAAAGATAGTTAACTAGAGAGGAACCATTTGAAGGAGGAACCGATATGTTAGCCACTGAGTTGATTACCAGAACCCGTTTTCTGACGGATGATTTCTTGCAACAATATCCAGATTTCCCACCACATATGAGTCCGCTGGGACAGTTTGTGTACTACCGTACTTATTCTCGCTTTATTCCGGAAAAAGGAAGACGGGAAACCTGGAAGGAAACCTGCCGTCGCTCGGTGGATTACAATATTAAACTGGCTTACCAGCATCTGCACAAGATTGGGCTGCATCCGGACCTGCGCGCGATGGAGGCAGAAGCAGAAGGACTGTTTGACAACATGTTCAATCTGCGCCAATTCCTGTCCGGACGCACGCTGTGGGTAGGCGGAGCAGAGAACGGCGTAGCGGATCTGTATCCATTGGCGAACTTCAACTGCTCGTTCCTGAATATCAAATCCTGGGATGACCTGGGAGATTTGTTCTACCTGCTGCTCGTCGGAACAGGGGTAGGCTTCAAATGCACGAAGGAAATGGCTGCAGGACTCACTCCGATCCGCACGAATGTATCGCTGCTCTCGTCTGAGTACAAGCCTCTGCCGAAGCATCAACGCCTGGAGCGCTCCGAGCTGAACGTTCTGGAAAACGGCTTTGCCAAAATTTACGTAGGAGACAGCAAAGAAGGCTGGGTGGAGTCGCTTCGCCTGTACTTGCAGATCCTGACTGACAAGACATACGAGCACATCCACACGGTGAAAATCTCCTACAACAGCGTCCGTCCAAAAGGAGAGCGACTGCAGCGCTTTGGCGGAACGGCGAGCGGGCATGAGCCGCTTCGCGAAATGTTCGAAGGAATCGATAAAGTACTGAAAAACCAGATCGATCAGCATCTGGCCCCTATCGAAAGCGATGAGAAAGGCTACGGCAAGATTCGCCCGATCCACATTCTGGACATCGGCAATCTGATCGGAGCAAACGTAGTGGTCGGAGGCGTGCGACGCACAGCGGAAATCTTCCTGTTTGACCACGATGATTACGAGTGCATGATGGCCAAGTACGGCATCAATGGGTTCTGGACCGATGAGCAGCTGGAGCACCATCGCCAGGTAGGCGAGCTTTTGGGCGAGCACAAGCCTGTATGGTTTGACAGCATTCAAAAGGTGGGAGACAGTCGCTCCGGGCTGGATCATCGTCGGATGTCCAACAACTCCATTGCCTTTACCAAACAGCCATCCCGTGAATTCTTGCACCTCGTCTTCACTCTGATGCAGCTGGAAGGGGAGCCTGGCTTTGTCAATCTCGAAGAAGCAAACCGCCGTCGTCCTAATGCGGAAGGCCTGAACCCTTGTGCGGAAATCCTGCTCGATTCGTATGGAGTCTGCAATTTGACAACTGTGAATCTGGCTGAGTTCGTCAAAGACAGCGCGGATGGCTCCAAGTATCTGGATCTGGATGGCCTTCTGGAAGCACAGCGCAAATCTGCGCGTGCAGGACTGCGCATGACGCTGGTTACACTGGAGCTGCCACACTGGGATACCGTTCAGCAGCGCGACCGCTTGCTGGGTACTTCCCTGACAGGGGTAAAAGATGCACTCGCCTCTTTGGGCTACACGGAAGAGCAAGAGCTGGAGCTGCTCCGTCTTCTGGGGAATGCAGCGCGTGATGAAGCCAACCGCTATGCGTACGAGCTGCGCGTCAACTCTCCGTTGCTCGTGACTACCGTGAAGCCAGAGGGTACTCTGTCGCAAGTAGCAGGTGGGGTTTCCAGCGGTCTACACTGGTCCCATTCGCCATACTACATCCGCCGCATCCGCATCAACGCGGAGGATCCATTGGCGAAAGCGGTACAGGCACTGGGCTGGAAGGTAAACCCAGAGGTAGGTACTCCAGGCGATACGTACGAAGAGCGCATGGCGAATGCCCGCACACTGGTTATCGATTTCCCGGTTGCTTCCGGTGCGAAAGAAACGAAAAACGAAGTGAGTGCCAAACGACAATTCGATACGTATTTCCGTTTCCAAAAGGAGTATACCGAGCATAACTCTTCCAATACGATAACCGTTCGCAAGGAAGAATGGGGCGAAGTGGAAGAGATCGTATACGGCAATTGGGATAATTTCGTAGGGGTTTCCTTCCTGCAATTGGATGGAGGGAACTATCAATTGGCGCCGTACGAAGAATGCACACAAGCTGAATACGAAGCGTTGAAGCAGTCGATGAAGGCGTTTGATCCATCCATTTTGCAGCAGTTTGAAACAGGCGGAGATGCCGACCTGTCGACCGCTGAATCCTGCGAAGGCGGCGCTTGCCCGATTCGTTAAGGCTAGCTGCTATAGAAAATTGAAAGCAGGGAAGGACTATGATTCAGTCCTTTCCTGCTTTTTTCGCATGCTCCCGGGAATGAGGAGACCAAGTGGATAGTGTCGGGGCGGTGTGACATGAATGCAGAGGAAGGATGACGCGCATGTCAGATATGGGTTATAGTTCCTAATGGAATGTTTTGAAAAGGAGAGAGAGAATTGCGCAAAAAACATGCAGCTATTATTCTGATGATCCTCATGCTACTGACAGCTTGCAGCAACTCCGGACAAAACCCCGTTTCGGAAGAGGAAGCCCGAAGCATTGATGTCTCCAAATATTTCCCTGCAAAGCCAGGGACCACGCTTGTCTATGAGACGTACGGACCTGCAGGAGAGGTCGTGAGCACGAGTTATCAAGTCGTCAAACAGTACGGCTCATCCATGCTCCGCAACGAGCAGGCTGACTTGACGCTCGCAGTTGTGGACAAGACGAAAATGGAAACCGACAAGACGCTCACGTTGGAAAGCGTGACCGTGTACCAGGTTTCTTCCCAGGAAATCAGGCAAATCCATACCCAGAACAATGCACTGAATCTCAATCCCGACCGTCAGATCGTCTCTCTCATGAACACTCCTTCTTGGCAGGCAGACGAAGAGACGAAAGCAACCATCACGGGTTTCGGCAAGACGGTAAGTACTTCGATCGGAAAATTTACAGACTGCATCGAACTGCACGAAGTAACGGAGTCACAAAAGGGGACGAGAGTGGAGAAAAAAGTCTATCGCGCACCAGACGTAGGGATCGTGCGAACCGAAGTCAAATTGCCGGATGGAAAAGACTTCACAGCGTTTACAGAGCTGGTGGAATATCGAGTGCCAAACGGCGAAAGGCAAAACGCCGAGAAAACAGACGAAAACGGACATAGCCAAACGGAAAACGGAGCTGCCCAAGGAACAGAGACAGAATATGTTAATCAGGAGTTTGGTTTTCACCTCCAGCTACCCGAAGATTGGGCCAACCGGTATCGCGTAAAGGAAGATCATTGGGCACAGGATATGGTGAAAACGATCGACTTTTCGTACGATCCTGGAAATGGTGAGTATTATGGCGTTTTCAGCGTCCTCGTGAAGAAGGGTGAAATGTCACAAGAAGAATGGAATGCACAAGGCTATAGTGAAGGGGGATGGAGGTACATTATGGCCAAGGATGGCTACACCTTTTCCTACGTACCGTCGATGGAACCGCCAGCTGAGCTCTTGGATGGTACCCATCAAGCGGAATTGGACGAGCTGTCCCGAGTTATCAACGAAACGGTTTCGTCCATCTTCGAAACGTTTCAATAATCACTTGCTTCAGTTGGACCCGGCTTGTCTTCTCGCAAAGTCACCACTTCATCATTTATAGCGAGAGACATGGTACAATATAGAGACAAAGAGAAAGGGGCGATAGCTGCGTGAATCCTGTCGTTCATTCGCACCGTTTGCGTGTCCGTTACAGTGAGACCGATCAAATGGGCGTCGTCTACCATACCAATTACTTAAATTGGTTTGAAGTTGGCCGCACCGAATTTATTCGCCACGCGGATCTGACTTATCGAGAGCTGGAAGAAAAGGGTGTATTGCTTCCTCTGACTGATGCAAGTATTTCCTATAAAAAACCGGCGAAGTACGACGACGAGGTCGAGATTCGGACCCATGTGGACGAAATCACGTCAGTGCGATTGACCTTTGCCTACGAAATCGTCCGGGTCAGCGATGCCGAGCTTTTGGTCACAGGCAAGACGATGCATGTATTTACGAATGCCGCATTTAAACCCATTCGTCTATCCCGCACAGAACCAGACGTGTACGAATGGCTAGAGAATCAACACAAAGGGGGAGAATAACCATGCTGCTGCGCATCCTCATCGTCTTGTTTATTGTCGTACCCGCCATCGAACTTTGGGGTCTTATTTCAATAGGCAAAGTGATTGGGGGATGGAGCACGGTTGCTTTGGTCATCTTAACGGGAATTGTCGGCGCATGGCTGGCCAAGCAGCAAGGCATCCAGGTCGTCCGCAACGTTCAGTTTCAGCTCTCGCGTGGCCAGATGCCGACAGAATCCCTGATTGATGGTGCTCTTGTTCTCTCTGGTGGGATTATGCTGTTGTTCCCGGGTTTCTTCTCAGATGTGATGGGGATCCTCCTGTTGATCCCGTATACGCGCCTCATCGTGCGGCATTTGATCAAAAAATGGCTGTGGTCGATGATCTCATCGGGCAAGATCCAGCTCTTGTTTCGCAGGTAAACGAAGAAAAAGAACCGTTCCTGTCTGTCAGCCCGACAGCAGTGGAAACGGTTCTTTTTGCATTTATGTACGCTTTCCTCTGATATAACCCCATATATCAAAAAAGACATCAGCTTTGACAAGGGCATTGATCATGACCAGAGAGACGGGACCAATGATCAGTCCCAAAAAACCAAAGAGCTGCAAGCCGACAAACAAGGCTACCAATGCCAATAGCGGGTCCAGTCCCACGTTTTCAGCGACCACTTTTGGTTCGATAATCTGGCGGAAGATCAGCACGACCGCATACAGGATGGAAAGTCCGATGACGAGCGTGTAATTTCCTTTAAAAAACAGATAGATGATCCAAGGGATGAAGACGGTCCCCGTACCCAGATAAGGCAGCAAATCGACGAGACCCGTAATCAAACCGATTGTGATTGCGTATTCTACACGCATGATCAGGAGCCCGATGATGACGATCGCCGCCGTGAGGGAGATCAGCGTCAGCTGCGCTTTCAGAAAGCCGACGAGGGCACCGCGCAGATCGTGGAAGATTTGATCGAGTCGACTGTTGACCCCTTTGGGTAGTATTCTGCGGAAGCGCGCTTCCCATTGGTGGAAGTCCTTCGAAATAAAGAAGGCGCCCATCAAGGAAATCACCGAAACGGTGGCCATATTCGGCAAGGAAACGAGGAAATTTTTGAGACCATCCAAAAAGCGGACGATCAGATCCTGCCCCGTGTGAGTGATCGTCGAAATGCCACTCCCAATCGTAGAGTCAACTTTTTGCTGGAAATCGGGATCTAGCTGTGTGTAAAGCCACTGGATTTGATTGTAGATCCCCATGAGAAATTCCTGAGAGATCGTGCGCTGCAAATACTGAGACAGCTCTGCAGCAAAACCGGGCAGGCGCTTGGCCAGATCGCCAATTTCTACGACGGTCTCCGTTACGATCAGCGTGACTGCACCGACTGCCAGCAGCATGAGCAAAAGCAAGCAGATCGTCACGGACAGCCAGCGCGGGAATCGAAACTTTCTCGACATGAAAGTAACAGGCCGGTTGATCAGCAGGGCGATGACTAAAGCAATTAGAAATGGGTAAAGTAAGGGTGTTGCAAACTGAATGACCCATATTACGAGATAGACAAGCAGGCAAACCCATAAAAACCGAATGATTTGAAACAGTCTCTCCACCCAGTTTTCCTGATTCAAAATGGTCTCCTTTCTGACCCTGCACCAAAGGGCAAATGGTGTTGTAACTATTATGCAGTATGCTGGATAGGTCGAGCAAGTTGGCGAAAAAAACAAAACCGGGTTTCACCCTTTGAAACATTTTTTCGGTTACCTTATTCACAAAACTGCAATAATCTTTTATAATTGGGTCGTCTTAAGTGGATTCTTTTCTCTTCTCTCGCCATGCAGAGGCACTGACTCCCTTGCTGTTTTGCAAGGATCGCGTGGATGACTTTCTAGACAAGAGTGGTGGATGAAAGAAACCGCTGCCTACAAATTTCATATAGCTTTACGTTCGTGCGTGTACCAGTCGACCGGACAAGCGAAAGACTGGATAGGCACTATTACTTAGTGGAAAAGGAGAGGGAGATCTATGACAGCAACCCGTGGACTGGAAGGCATTGTTGCAGCAGAATCATCAATCTGTTCGATCGTAGATGGCGTTCTCTGCTACGGCGGGATCAACATCGACGAGCTTGCAGAACATGCGACCTTTGAAGAGGTTGTATATTTACTCTGGCATGGAGCGTTACCGAAGCGTGATCAGCTGGAAACCTTGAAAAAGCAATTGGGCGAATCCGCCGCTGTACCTGCGGAAGTGATCGAAAGCATCCGTAAGTATCCAGAAGGCATCCACCCAATGGCTGCGTTGCGCACAGCTGTCTCTTCGCTAGCGCTCTACGATACAGAAGCGCAAGACATGTCTACAGAAGCGAACTACAGAAAAGCGATCCGCTTGATGGCTCAAACTCCTACTTTGATCGCAGCTTACGAACGCCTGCGCAAAGGTCTGGAACCAGTAGCTCCTCGCGCGGACTACACCATCGCTCAAAACTTCCTGTACATGCTCAAAGGGGAAGTGCCTACTGAAACAGCTGTAAAAGCTCTGGATGTAGCCCTGATCCTGCATGCAGACCACGAACTGAACGCATCTACCTTTGCTGCTCGTGTAACCGTTGCCACTCTGACTGATATCTACTCCGGTATCGTGTCTGCAATCGGCACGCTGAAAGGCCCTCTGCATGGAGGAGCAAATGAAGCGGTAGCGAAAATGCTGACTGAAATCGGCAGCATGGACAAAGTGGAAGGCTATGTTCGCAGCAAGCTGGACAACAAAGAAAAAATCATGGGCTTCGGACACCGTGTATACAAAGACGGCGACCCGCGTGCAAAATGGCTCAAACAAATGTCCAAAGCACTGACTGCACAAATCGGACGTCCAGAACTGTATGAGATGTCTGTAAAAATCGACGACATGGTAACGGGCGAAAAAGGCCTGAAACCAAACGTAGACTTCTACTCCGCATCCGTTTACATTTCTCTGGGTCTGGAAATCGACCTGTTCACACCGATCTTTGCAATCAGCCGTATGTCCGGCTGGACTGCACACATCATGGAACAGTATGAAAATAACCGCTTGATCCGTCCTCGTGCGGATTACACAGGTCCGGTCAATCAGCATTACGTGCCAATCGACCGTCGCTAAGAAGCAAGTAGCGTAGCCTGAAAACTCATTGCTATTCCGAGCGTGGAGGAACAGGGGCTGTATCCTGTTTCAGGAACAGGGGCTTTAACCTGTTTCAGGAACAGTGGCTGTATCCTGTTCCAAACCCTAGAACTACCACCCCTCGTGGTAGTTCTCCCTACGTCTGGAAATATTCCTATTACCAACCATTTCAACATTGGAGGGGTTCTCGTGTTTAAAAACCTGACGCAACCAACTGCTGGCGAAAAAATTACTGTCGATAACGGCAAACTGGTAGTACCTAACAATCCGATCATTCCTTTCATCGAGGGTGACGGTACCGGTCCTGACATCTGGAAAGCTTCTGTACGCGTTCTGGATGCAGCAGTAGAAAAAGCATACAAAGGCGAAAAGAAAATCGCTTGGTTCGAAGTTTTCGCTGGTGAAAAATCCTTCAACCAATACAACGAATGGTTGCCTGAAGATACCCTCACTGCTGTTCGTGAATACCTGATCGCAATCAAAGGTCCTCTGACCACTCCAGTTGGCGGCGGTATCCGCTCCATCAACGTGGCTCTGCGTCAAGAGCTGGACCTGTATGCTTGCGTACGTCCAGTTCAATACTTCGATGGCGTTCCATCCCCAGTAAAACACCCAGAGCTGACTGACATGGTGATCTTCCGTGAGAACACTGAAGACATCTACGCAGGTGTTGAGTGGGCTGAAGGTACTCCAGAAGTGAAAAAAGTAATCGACTTCCTGCAAAACGAAATGGGCGTGAAGAAAATCCGCTTCCCAGAGACTTCTGGTATCGGTATCAAGCCTGTTTCCAAAGATGGTACTGAGCGTCTGGTTCGCGCAGCGATCAACTACGCGATCGACAACAACCGCAAATCCGTTACCCTGGTACACAAAGGTAACATCATGAAGTTCACCGAAGGCGCGTTCAAAAGCTGGGGTTATGCAGTGGCTGAAGCAGAATTCGGCGACAAAGTGTTCACTTGGGCACAATACGATCGCATCAAAGCTGAAGGCGGCGACGCTGACAAGGCACAAAAAGAAGCAGAAGCAGCTGGCAAAATCATCGTAAAAGACGTGATTGCCGACGCGTTCCTGCAACAAATCCTGACTCGTCCAGCTGAGTACGATGTAGTAGCTACCCTCAACCTGAACGGTGACTATGTATCTGATGCTCTGGCTGCTCAAGTAGGCGGTATCGGTATCGCTCCAGGAGCAAACATCAACTACCTGACAGGACATGCGATCTTCGAAGCAACTCACGGTACTGCTCCGAAATACGCTGGATTGGACAAAGTAAACCCATCCTCCGTAATCCTGTCCGGAGAAATGATGCTCCGTCACCTGGGCTGGAACGAAGCAGCTGACCTGCTGATCAACTCCATGGAAAAAACCATCTCCGCGAAAACAGTCACTTACGACTTTGCTCGCCTGATGGAAGGTGCAACTGAGCTGAAATGCTCCGAGTTTGCTGACGCTTTGATCAAAAACATGTAAGATAGAGGTTGTACTTGATTGGATAAGAAACCACACATTTGGAGGGGATTATTCATGGCTTTCCAACGCAAAAAAATTGCGGTGATTGGTAGCGGCTTTACAGGTGCAACTACAGCATTCATCCTGGCTCAAAAAGAACTGGGTGACGTCGTTCTGGTTGACATTCCTCAACTGGAAAACCCGACAAAGGGTAAAGCACTGGACATGATGGAATCTGCTCCGGTACTCGGCTTTGATGCAACCATTACAGGTACGGCTGACTATGCAGATATCAAGGATGCTGACCTGGTTATCATCACAGCAGGGATCGCACGCAAGCCTGGTATGTCCCGCGATGATCTCGTAAACACAAACGCTGGCATCATGAAATCCGTAGCGGAGCAAGTAAAAACACATGCTCCGAACTCCACTGTTATTGTTCTATCCAATCCGGTAGACGCAATGACCTATACGTTCTACACCACTTCCGGCTTCCCGAAAGAACGCGTCATCGGTCAATCCGGCGTTCTGGATACAGCTCGTTTCCGTACC
Source organism: Brevibacillus choshinensis (assembly GCF_016811915.1). Classification (NCBI taxonomy): domain Bacteria; kingdom Bacillati; phylum Bacillota; class Bacilli; order Caryophanales; family Paenibacillaceae; genus Brevibacillus; species Brevibacillus choshinensis. The sequence goes on from NZ_CP069127.1 coordinate 1,407,089, forward strand.
TTCGTGGCTATGGAGCTGAATGTATCGGTAGAAGACGTAACTGGCTTCGTGCTAGGTGGTCATGGCGACGACATGGTTCCATTGGTTCGCTACTCCTACGCTGGGGGTATCCCACTGGAAACATTGATTCCTAAGGATCGTCTGGATGCAATCGTACAGCGCACCCGCACCGGCGGCGGCGAAATCGTAAACCTGCTGGGTAACGGTTCTGCATACTACGCTCCAGCGGCTTCCCTCGTCCAAATGGCAGAAGCCATCCTGAAAGACAAAAAACGTATTCTGCCTTCCATCGCTCTGCTGCAAGGCGAATACGGCTACAACAACCTGTACTTGGGCGTGCCTACTCTGCTGGGTGCAAATGGCATCGAGAAAATCTTCGAGCTGGAACTGACAGCAGAAGAAAAAGCAGCGCTCGACAAGTCTGCTGATTCCGTACGCAACGTCATGGCAGTTCTGAAATAAGAATAGCGTTCCCATGCAAAAGGCGCCTTTCATCTGGAAGGCGTCTTTTTGCATATTCGGAGGAATAATACCTAACAATGACCTGAAAATCTGAGCGGGAAGGGGATGTCGTTCATGAGAGTCCACATCAGGCGAGTACCTGATGGAAAGATCACCCTGCAGGAGACGTCAAAGGTCGCCATCATCACCATTAACCGCCCAGCAGCTCGCAATGCGCTGACGGCCAACATGTGGAAGGAATTGGCGCGCATTGGGCAATTGGCTGGCAATTCGACAAAAGCGAAGGTTATTTTGCTCAGGGGGACTCCCGGGCAATTTACGGCTGGAGCGGATATCAAAGAGTTTTGCGGGATGACGGTGGAGGAAGCCGAGCAAGCCTTTGTGCAGATGGAAGAAGCCATATCTGTATTTGAAAAGGTCCCGATGCCTGTGATCGCGGCGGTAGACGGTCCGGCAATGGGAGCCGGGTTTATCCTGTCACTGGCCTGTGATATGCGAATAGGGACGCTGAAAGCACGGATGGGCATCCCTGTAGGCAAGCTGGGAATCACCGTGGGTCCTTCCTTTATGCGCAGGATCATCCGGTTGATCGGACCGAGTCGGGCAACCGAGCTGGTCTATACAGGAAAACTGATTGACGCAGAAGAAGCAGCGGGCATGGGACTGCTCAACCGACTGATCACCTCAGAGGACCTGGACAAAGCGGCTTTGAAGCTCGCGGGAGTGGTCATGGAACAATCGGGAGCATCACTTCGGGCAGTGAAGCGGGCGGCACAGCATTGCGAATGGAAGCAGGAGGAGACATGGAGCTTTGTGGACCCTGCTGACTTTCCGGAGGGCTGCCTGGCCTTTGCCGAAAAGCGAAAGCCGAAGTTTTCGACAGGGGAATAATTGGATTGTAAAGGTGTCTTTACAAAAAAATTACTTGTCTTACGCAAGCCCGATTTGGCAGACTGAGAGTGTAGGGAGAATAAACAGACAAGAAACAGCAAGTGAATGATGGGATTCAGCAGGATGGTAACGCTAGGGGGAAAAGAGAACATGATCAAAGTATTGGTAGTGGATGACGAACCTTCCATTGTGAAGCTGCTGCAATTTAACTTGGAGAAATCAGGTTTTCAGGTGGTGACCGCCTTTGACGGGAAACAGGCATTGGATATGGTCAAAAGCGAGCAGCCTGATTTTATTATTCTCGATTTGATGCTGCCGAAGATGGATGGAATGGATGTATGCAAGACATTGCGCCAGGAGCGCGTAAACACACCCATTCTCATGCTGACGGCAAAGGACGATGAGCTCGACAAGATCCTGGGTCTGGAGCTCGGCGCGGATGATTATTTGACGAAGCCGTTCAGTCCGCGTGAAGTGATTGCCCGGGTCAAAGCGATCCTGCGGCGCATGCAGGCGGCTCCCGAAGTTTCGGTTACTCAGGAAGATGTTGTTCTGCAATTCGGGGACATTCGCATCTATCCGGAAAAATATGAAGTGTTCCGCAATGATACCAAAGTGGAGCTGACTCCAAAGGAGTTTGAGCTGCTGCATTATCTGGCCAGTCATCACGGACGTGTCCTGACGCGTGATCAGTTGCTCAACGCCGTTTGGAACTACGACTTTATCGGGGACTCCCGGATCGTAGACGTCCATGTCAGCCACTTGAGAGAAAAGCTGGAGGATGACACGAAGAACCCCCGCTACATCAAAACGGTCCGTGGCTTGGGGTACAAACTGGAAGGATAACGGGAGGCACTACCTTTGACTCGCTTTCGTATCAAACTCACCTTGACTATACTTGGATTGATCTCGCTGGTCCTGCTGCTGATGGGGATGTACTTTGCCAAGGTGCTCGAGAATTCCTACCTGCAGTCCTTGCATGAGCTGCTGTCGCGGGAATCCAAGCTCATTGCACAGGCAGTGCGCTTTCCGGATGTTTTCTCAAACAGGACAATACTTGAAGAGCGAGTGCTGCAGGTAGCTCCTAGCGACGAAGTGAGACTGACGGTCATCGACAAGGATGGCCTCGTTTTATATGACAACAGCACGCAGGCAAATGAAATGGAAAACCATCATGACAGGCCGGAATTCCTCGCAGCGCTGAACGGGGATACAGGAATCTCGCGCCGCTACAGTGTAACGTTGGGACACGATATGATGTATGTGGCGGTTCCCGTCATGCAAGGCACCGAGATCGTGGGAGCAGTCCGTTCCGCCATGTCCATGAAAGACATTACGGATACGATCCACAACATGTGGTACAGCTTGCTGACTGGCCTCCTGGTTACGCTGGTGGTTGGTTCGATCGTCGTTTCCCGCATTTCTTTTTCCATTATACGACCGATCGAAGAGATTACTCGCGTCGCCAGAAATATCACACAACGCCAGTACGAGAGCCGAGTGCGGATCAAGGCAAAGGATGAAATCGGCCAGCTGGCTGGGGCCATCAACTTTATGGCATCCAGTCTGGAGCAGCAAATGTACGAAATCTCGGAGAATCAGCAGCGCCTGTCCGGTGTGCTGACCAATATGACCAGCGGCGTGATCTTCATCTCCGAGCAGCGGCGGATCATGCTGGTCAATCCTGCGGTGGAAAAACTGCTGGGCACGCCAGGACATGAGATCGTAGGGAAGCTGCACATTGAAGCGGGCAAAAGCTTTGGCCTGAGCCAGTACATCGACCGCTGTCTGGATAAGAGTGAAAAGTTCCGCGAAGAAGTTCACATTTACTATCCAGAGGAGCGTGTGCTAGATGTGAATTTTGCCCCGTATATCAACTTTAAAGGGGAATCGCGAGGCGTAGTGGTAGTGCTTCACGACATCACGGACATACGTCGGCTGGAAAAGATGCGCAGTGATTTCGTGGCCAATGTGTCCCATGAGCTGAGGACGCCGATCACCTCGATCAAGGGCTTTACCGAAACACTGCTGGAAGGCGCTATGCAGGATGAGGAGACATGCCGCAATTTCCTGCAGATCATCTCGGATGAAAGCGAGAGGCTCTACCGGATGATTCGGGACATTTTGGACCTCTCCAAGATCGAGCAGAAACGCATTCCGCTGCACATAAGCCAAGTGCATCTGCAGGAGCTGATTGCATCGACTGTGGCCATCATCAATGATCAAGCACAGCGCAAGCAATTGACCATCCAGCTGCCGGGCCAAGAATCCGATATCTCTCTCATGACGGATAAAGATTGCCTGCAGCAGATCGTACTCAACCTGTTGTCCAATGCGGTAGCGTACACCCCGGAGGGCGGCAGCATCACGATCCTGGCAAGGCATGATGAGGCTGAGCAGCAGCTAAAAATTCAGGTGATCGATACCGGAATCGGCATACCTGAAAAGGACATCCCTCGCATTTTTGAGCGGTTCTATCGCGTGGACAAAGCGCGCAGCCGCGATTCCGGCGGGACCGGGTTGGGTCTGGCGATCGTCAAGCACCTGGTGGAAAATTTGCATGGACAAATCAGGGTGGAAAGCAAAGAAGGGAGAGGAACGACGTTTACAGTGACTCTTCCGTTGGTGTGAAACTTTACACAAAGATCATATTCCCTTTACCCAGTCTCTACAATCCCCTTGTACTATTTGTCGTGACATAGATAAATATGATGTCAGTTTGTACTCGTAACTATGAAGGGGGATGAAGGATATGTCGAGGCAAGCTTTTGAAGAACAGCAGGACGTCTTGCATCGCAAGCTGATGACGATGGGGACGCTGGTAGAAGAAGCGATCCACAAATCCATCAAGAGTCTGGTCGAGCGGGATGTGCGGCTAGCGGAACAAGTCATCGGCAACGATCATGTGATCAACGAGCTGGAGCACGAAATTCAGAGCGAGTGCTTTCGTCTGATTGCGCTGCAGCAGCCGGTGGGAAGCGATTTGCGTCGCTTGGGCACGATGCTCAAGCTGGTGACGGATCTGGAGCGAATGGGAGATCATGCGGTGTCCATTGCCAAGACGACCCGACGGCTGATGACGGAGCCGTACGTCAAGCCGTTGATTGATATCCCATTGATGGCCGATCACGTGAAAGCAATGGTACGCGATTGCTTGAATGCTTACATTGCCCGTAATAAAGAAGCCGCGGAAGAAATTGCGGCACGCGATGATATTGTCGACAAGCTGTTTTCGACTATTTTCCGCGATTTGATTGAAGTGATGACCAAAAATAGCACGGCGATTTCACAAGGTACCCATCTTCTCCTGGTAGCCCAATACTTGGAGAGAATTGCAGACCATGTGACGAACATTTGTGAATGGATTATTTACATGTCGACAGGAAAATTGACGGATCTGAACAAATAATCGCCCTTATACCTCATAAAGAAAGTCGTTGCGAGCTTGCTTGCAGCGGCTTTTTTTGTACAGGTAAGAACGACCGGAGCTTATTTGAGGGCATTCCGGGACAGTGGCCCATTTGTTTTCCCGTGCATACAATACAGGGATTCAACCTGCAACAGGAAGCACGGGAGGGTATAGCGATGACCAAAAGAGAACGACATATTTATGCCGCTGGTAACACCGCGAGAGGATACAAGACGTTCTTCGAATCTGTTCTGGAAGGGATGGAACGGATTTACTGTTTGACAGGCGTCGTGGAAGGAATAACGTCCCCGCTGATTGAAACGATCGGGCAGGAAATGGGCAGAAAAACGGATCGGGTCGAATGGATTCATTCCCCGTACGATAAGGGGCAATTTGATGGCGTGATTTTCCCCGAATGGAAAGTGGCGATCATGGATGGCAGCTATCCACGGAAGACGAGGCCGTTCGCCCCGGGAGTGACGGAGATCCAGGTGAATTTGCAGACCTCGCTGCATGTTGACCGGCTGACCCCTTATGCGGCGCAGATCGCAGGCTGGTTTGAAGGCATCGAACGCAAAAGCCAGGAGGCCTATGAGGCGTTTGGAGAGGCGCTGCGCATCCATGATGAATGGGAAGCGCCATATATTGCAAATCTGGATCGCGAAAAGGCAAATCTCGTGACGGAGGAACTCATCAGCCTGCTCTTTACAGATGAACCGCTGTCAAAGCCGGCGAATGTCAGGCGGATGTACTTGGGAGCAGCCACGCCCCAAGGTCCAAACGATCACATCATGAAGCTGACCGATCATCTGGAAAAACGATATTTCATCAAGGGAAGGCCTGGCTCAGGAAAGTCGACCATGCTCAAAAAACTGGTGAATGAAGCGGTCAAGCAGGGAGTTGACGTGGAAGTATACCACTGTGGGTTGGACCCGCACAGTCTGGACATGGTCATCCTCCCTGAAAAGAGTGTCGCCCTTTTTGACAGCACGGCCCCTCACGAATACTTTCCGAGCAAACCCACGGACGAAGTGGTCGACATGTACGAGCGGGCGATTGCTTCGGGGACCGACGAACAGTATGAGGCAGAGCTCACCGACATCAAAGCGCGGTATACTCAAAAAATAAAGGAAGCGACGGCATGCCTCGGGGTAGCCAAAGAGCTGCGTGATCAACTGAATCACGTGTACGTGGAAGCGACCGACCATCAGCGATTGAAGGCTGTCGTGCAGGCCATCATGAGCCGACTGGCACGCATGTAGCGCCTGAGAGTTACGGAATTCCAAAGAATCGCATGAAACCTGTCCGGCTGCTCATACTACAAGAAGGAGGTGAGCACCCGGATGGGTTATGCCTGGACTCTGGCTCTTATGCTGCTGGCCAATCCCCTTGATCCCATTCATTTTTTACAGGTGGAAATGGAGGGGAAGACGGTCGCGATGCTGGATCGATCTGATTATTCCGTCCCGCTCGAAGGGGTGCCCCTCGTGGACGAGCATCATTTGAGAATGACGATGGAGCGTTTGGGGCAAAAGGTGTACATCGAACCGAAAAACGCGACTATCAATGATAACGAAGCCATCGTTCCGGAAGTAAAGGGACGAAAACTAAATGAGGCGGACTTTCTTCAGCAATTCTATGAGTACTATTACGGCAGCGGTTCAGGACTGCTAAAAGCGAACTTCCAGGAGATCTATCCAAAGGTAGACGCGGCCTTGATGTCGCAAGTACGAAAGAAAGTCATCGGTCAATACGCGACCTATTTCAATTCGGGGAACAAAAATCGCTCTCATAACATCGCGCTCGCGTCTGCGGCGATAAACAATACGGTAGTGCTGCCCGGTGAATTCTTTTCCTTCAACAAAGTGGTAGGCAAGAGGACAAAGGCGAAGGGCTATTTGCAGGCCCCTGTCATCGTCCGTGGAGAGCTCTCAGAGGGAATCGGCGGAGGGATCTGCCAGGTTTCCTCTACGTTGTTCAACGCGGTGGATAAGGCGGGTCTGCAAATAGTCCAGCGCTATTCCCACAGTCGAAACGTCGCATACGTGCGTCCCGGACGCGATGCGACTGTCAGCTGGTACGGGCCTGACTTTGTCTTTCAAAACAAGTACGCCTATCCAATCCTGATCCGGGCGAAATCCTACGGTGGAACCATGTACGTATCCGTCCACTCCTTTCCGGAGATTGAGTACGAGCCGCGAAATGTTCCGAGTGTGAGCCGAAGAACACCTGAGGAAGGTCCAGCCGTACCTCCAGGAAACCCACCCATACTAAACGACCCGACAGCACCGGAGTAAGGTGCTGTTTTCATTTCAGTCAAGCGAGAAGTGCGGCAATTTGAGGTTTTGTCCGAGTTCATTTGAAAACGCTTTACGGTAGCGCTGACGCTTATTTTGGGAGTAGATGCCCAGGTCTTCATGATTACCTAGATAAAATTTAATGTAAAGAAATAGTTGCCATGGAATCAAAAAAGTCGTATAGTGTTTCGTGTGATAAAATTTCGCGTACGAAATATTATGTAGGAAAGGAGTGCATCATGAACAAACCATTGCATATCCGGGACTTGCTGAAACGTTTAAATAAAACTTTCGGCACAATGGCTACAAAAGAGCTGTGCAAATACGGGCTAACTGTACCGCAACTGGTTGTCATTCGGCAAATTAGCATGGAGCCTAAGACAATCGGGCAGCTCAGCAAGGCTGTTGACCTTTCGTATAGCACTGTTTCTGGCATAATTGATCGCCTGGAGAGAGAGCAATTGGTGGAACGAATCCGGGATGAAAACGATCGCCGGGTTGTCTGGATTCGGAAAACAGAGAAGATATCGGAACTGTTCGAAAAGGTTGATCTTTTATCCGGGGAATTTTACAAGCAGCATTTTAACAGCTTTTCAGAAGAAGAACTCAATAACATTATTAACTCTTTGGAAGTGTTGGTTACCAAACTAGAAGAGATAGAAAGCTGAGGAGAAACCATGAAGCGAAAACTGGTATTGTATGTCATTTTGCTCCTGCTCGTGGTGGGTGGCGGAGGCATTGGTTACTACTACTGGTATCAAGGTGCGCACTATGTGACGACACAAGATGCACGGATCACGGGCGATATTTATCGGGTCATGCCCAAAATGACAGGCAAATTGACCGGACTCGCTGTAAAAGATGGCGATGCGGTAGTTGCGGATCAAATCGTAGGACAGCAAGATACGACAAACGTCGCAGGAAACATGCTCGAAAACAGCGTACTGCGCGCTCCGATTACAGGAACTGTTATCAAGACCCAAGCTAAAGAGGGAGAGGTCGTTTCCACAGGGACTTCCGTCGCTCTCGTGATTGATGAAAGCAAGCTCTACATCTCCGCTAACCTGGAAGAGACCGAGATCGAACGTTTGAAATTGGGCCAAAAAGTAGACTTTACTGTCGATGCTTACCCTGGAAAGCAGCTGAGTGGTCATGTGATGGAGATCGGGAAAGCGACAAACTCGACTTTCTCTCTGCTGCCTGCTACGAATACAACGGGTAACTTTACCAAAGTAACCCAACGGATCCCAATCAAAATCGCTATTGATGATGCCGCTGGTCTGCACCTGGCCGCCGGTCTGAACGTTGAGATCAAAGTGCACGTGAAGGAGATGTAATAAAGATGAGAAACAAGCATTGGAAAACAATCGGCGCCGTGTTGACTGCCGTTTCCTTGATTACGGCGGGCTGCAGTGACTCGTCTTCCGCTACGACGGACGAAAGCATTCCGGTGGTGAAAACATGGAAGGTGACTTCTTCCCAAACAGGTGTGATTGCCAGCGGTAAAATCGCAGCATCCGAAGAAATTCAGGTCGTATCCAAAGTATCCGGAAAAGCGGCTGCGGTGAACGTAAACGAAGGTTCTATGGTGAAGCAAGGCCAAGTCCTGGTGACGCTGGAAGCCGCAGATTATCAGCAGCAGATCGTTCAGGCACAGGCAGCAATCGCCGGTGCACAGGCAAAACTGAGAGACACCAAGGCAGGTGCCCGCAATGAGCAGCTGCAGCAGCTCGCCAGCACAGTCGAGCAAGCACAAGCGAGCCTGAAGGTAGCGGAGAGCAACTACAACCGCATGAAGGCACTTTTTGACTCAGGTGCATTGTCGGCTGCCGAATTGGAGAAAAACTCGCTGGATTTGGAAAAAGCACGTACCGGTCTTGCCCAGGCGCAAGCTCAATACGATCTGGCGAAAGCAGGCCCGACTTCCGACACCGTGGCAGCGCTGCAAGCGGAAGTAAGCCGACTGAACTCCAGCCTGGAGCTGGCAAAAAGCAACTACGACAACACGATCGTCCGTGCGCCAATCTCCGGTATCGTAGCCAAGCGCAACCTCGATCCGGGTGAAATGGCTGCAGCAGGCTCCCCATTGCTCGTCCTGGTGAAAATGGATGAAGTCAAGGTGGAAGCAAGCGTACCGCAAGAGCAGATTAACAATGTCAAAGTGGGTTCTTCCGTCGATGTGAAAGTGAGCAGCCTGGGAGGCAAAGTGATGAAAGGGAACGTAGAATTCGTTTCCCCGATCTCTGATGCCAACAGCAGCTCCTTCCCTGTCAAAATCCGGGTGCCAAACCAAGACGGAATGCTTCGCGCGGGTATGGTAGCAGAAGTGATGCTGCAAGGTCAGGCTGAACAAGGAACCAAAGTGCCAACGGCAGCTGTCCTGCAAAAAGACGGCAAGCAATACATCTACACGCTGAACAACGATGTAGTCCATCAAGTAGAGGTTACTGTGACGAATGCCAGCGGTGACTGGACTACCGTGACAGCAGGCGTAAACGACAACGATCAAGTAGTGCTGAATCCGACAGACAAATTGGCTGAGGGCACTAAGGTGATCGCAAACTAACGGGGGTGAGGACATGGCGGAAGCGGTGGCACAGAAAGAGGATAAAAGCGGAAGCGGCGGAATGTGGTTGTCCCTTCTCGCTATCCTCTCCGGAACCTTCGTAGCGATCCTGAACAACAGTTTGATCAACGTTGCCCTCCCAACCATGGTGAACATCTTTGGATCGACAACGGACACCATGCAGTGGGTACTGACGGGATACATGCTGGCGAACGCCGTCATGATCCCGATGAGCGGTTCTTTGTCAGCAAAGTATGGAGCAAAAAAAATCTTCGTGATTTCACTAACGTCCTTTACCGCCTCATCTGTACTATGTGCGCTGGCATGGAGCGATTCATCCTTGATCGCATTCCGCGTCATCCAGGGCGTGAGCGGCGGTATGATCATGCCGATCGGGATGTCGATGATCTACATGATCGTTCCGCGTGAAAAGATCGGGATGGCACTGGGGATTTTCGGGATTGCCTCGATGACGGCGCCTGCTCTCGGGCCGACGCTGGGCGGTTATCTGATTGAGTTTTTAAGCTGGCAATTTCTGTTTTTGGTTGGTGTGCCGTTTGGGATTTTCGCGGTCATCATGTCGATGGTTTTGCTGAAGGAAACACCGAAAAAGCCAGATCTTAAATTTGACTTTCAGGGAGCTTTTCTCGCGATCGTCGGCTTCGGCTGTCTCCTGCTCGCCTTCAGTAAAGGGCAGGCAGAGGGCTGGACCTCTTTCTTTATCGTATCGCTCTTCTTTATCGCCATCATGAGCCTCGCGCTGTTTGTCTGGGTGGAGCTCGGCAAGGAACAGCCGTTGCTGGATTTGCGTTTGCTCAAGATCCCGGTATTCTCGATCAGCATCCTGACATCTGGCTTTGTCATGATGGGGATGATGGGCGGTATCTTCCTGATGCCGATCTTCTTGCAAAACATCCAGGGCTTGACGGCCATGGAGTCCGGTCTTTTACTGATGCCGCAGTCGATTGCGATGGCATTGATGATGCCGGTCAGCGGGAAGCTGATGGACAAATACGGGATTGGCCCCATCGGTCTCATCGGATTGACGATCATGAGTGTAACTACTTATGAACTGCATAATCTGGCATCAGACAGCATGCATTCCTGGATGAACATGATTTTGACCATCCGTGGGCTCGGTATCGGATTGTGCATGATGACATTGTCTACGGTCGGGATGAACGCGGTACCGCGTGCGAGCGTAGGGGATGCATCCCCGCTCTCCAACGTGCTGCGGCAAGTATTGAGCTCGTTTGCGATCGCGATTCTTACTGTGATCATGCAAACGCGCCAAACCTTCCATATGGCCGTCATCACCGACAATATGAATACAGATGTAGCTACACAATTACTTGCCGGGCTGTCTGGGCTGTACACGCAAGTGGGAGTGGATGCTGCCAGCGCAACCGGTGGAGCGAGTACGATTCTCTATGGGATGTTGGCAAAAGAGGCGCTGGTCGAGGGGATTGGCGATACCTTCCTGATCTCGGCGATCCCGATCGTCATCTCGATTCCGCTCCTGTATTTCCTGCATAAAAAGCCGAAAAAAGGACCTGAAGCTCCAACTGAACAAAAACCGGCGGCTTGATAAATGTGCTGTCGAAGCTAAATGGAAAACCCCGCTTGATGGATAGCGGGGTTTTCTTCTGCCACAGAAACGGTTGATAAAGAAGCAGCCCTCCTGAGTTCGGCGTGAGACGACAGGAGGGCTGTTTTGCTGATTCTTTCAGGATGAAATGACTTTGGCAATCCAATAGACGATGCGACCCACGATATAACCGAGCAAGATCGTCCATCCGATTTTGGACCAGACGCTGAGTCCTTTTACGTACTCACGCAAGCTTTTCCGGGGCTGTTGCTGGTTGTTCAACGCTTGTCACTCCTTTGGCGGCTTGATTGTAACGGATAAAGAGGTAGATTCCAGCGATGATGATCAGTCCGCCGACCCATTGTGGCAAAGTGACGACTTCACCTAGGATAAAGTAAGCTAAAATCGCCGTTCCGATGGGCTCTCCGAGAATGCCCATCGAGATAGTCGTCGTATTAATCCACTTGATGATCCAGTTGAAGATGGAATGGCCGAGCAAAGTCGGGAACAGGGCCAGACAGAAGAACCATCCCCAGTCTGCAGCCGGGTATCCGGTCAATGAGTAGCCCAGCACCAGATCGTAGCCGATCAGGATGATGCTGGTTGCCGAGTACACGACCAGCGTGTAGGCAAACGAGGACATGTGCTGTCGAACGTATTGCCCGACCAGCCAGTAACCGGTAACCGTCACGGCGCCGAGCAGGGCGAGGAAATCACCCCATAAGGCCATGCCGCCAACCCGAAAGTCTCCCCACCCAATGACGAAGCTCCCTACGATCGCAAGCAATCCGCCGGTCAGGGCGAGCAAGCGTACCCGCTCTCCAAAGAAAAAGTATCCTCCGATGAAGGCAAAGAGGGGTTGCAGTGTGACCAGGACAGTCGAGCTGGCCACAGATGTGTAGTTCAGAGACTCAAACCAGAGCAGAAAATGACTGGCCAAAAAGGCGCCAGACAGGATGCACAGCAGCCATACTTTTTTGGACAGCTTGCCGATCTCCGCCATGGCACCGCGGTTCCATGCCAGCAGAGGTAGAGTCAAAAGAACCGAGAACACGAGTCGATACGTCGCGATGATCGGAGCGGGCGCATCGGACAGTTTGACGAAAATGGCCGAAGTCGATACGGCAACTACCCCCAAAAACAATGCCAAATAAGGGGGGAACAGCGGTTTTTCCAACGATTTTTCCATGAGTGCACCTTCTTGTATGGGGGAAGTCACGATGATGTCTATTGTAACGTCAGGCTGGAAAATTCACAATGTTATGCTTACCCAGTTGGCTGAAAGGTTTGCTTTCAATCGGGAAATCCTACAAGCATGAAAAAATATATCCTTTTACTCACAGCCATGATCGTGTGGACTGCCTGTTTTCCCGTCCCCAGCAAGGCGATCCCCCTTACCCCGATCAACATCCTAATCGATGTTGGACATGGAGGTGTTGATTCAGGAACATCTTTTGGCGAATTGCATGAAAAAAACATTAATCTTCAGGTTGCGAAGCGTCTCTATCAGCAGTTGACGGATGCGGGCTACCGCGTGGCTCTGAACCGCCAAGAAGACATCGCGCTCAGTGAGGAAAATCGTTGGCTGAATACGCGGTCCCGTCATCTCCGTGACCTTGCGCAGCGCAAAAATCTGGCCAAGGAGCTCGCTCCCCAGATGATGATCAGCCTGCATGTGAACTGGTCGAAAGACAGCCGCAGACGCGGCCCGGTGGTGCTGTACCAAAGCAATGAGCAGAGCTACATGCTCGCTCAGCTGCTGCAGGACTCCCTTAATCGCCTGGAAAACACCCATGAAAAGCCGATTAAAGGGGGAACGTACTACGTGCTCAAGCACAGCTACTGCCCGACGGTTATCGTGGAAATGGGATTCATTAGTAATGCTGGAGACAGAAGCATGCTGACTGATCCGAGGGGACAAGAAAAAATCGCTCAGGCTATCAAAATAGCTGTGAGCGAATATGCGACCCTTACCGGTAACTTGAAAATGGAGGGGAATGTCGAAGAAAGCTTTTGGAAGATATTAGTTGAGCGGATGCTGAACTAATTGGGAAATGGTGACGAACTCGGCCTCCTTCTGAATACGCGGGATGTACTGGCGCAGAACGGAGGCTGTTTTCTTCCCAGGAGGTCCGACGTGACCGATCGAAACGCAGCTGGGATGCGTTTTTATTTGTTTGTACACCTTTTCCATCTGCTGGGTGATGTGCGGGACAGAGTAAACATCGTCCAGAAAGATTTGGTTTTCAGTGTGGGGAACCCCCATTTCTTCGGCGAGCTTAGTGGCAACGCTCTTATCTGTGGTTTTGCTGTCGAGGTAGATGAGCCCCCGTTCCTTGACGACCCCCATGATGATGCGCATGATGTGTTCATTCGCGGTGATTTTCGAGCCCATGTGGTTGTTCATTCCGACCGCATGCGGAACATCGTCAATCGCCTTTTGCACCCGCTGTTTGATTTCTTCATCGGAAAGATCAGTCGTGATAGCACCCGGGCCGAGCCAGGATTTTTTCCCTTTATTGGGCTCCATCGGCATATGGACGAAGACGGCATGTCCTTTCTTGTGCGCGAGCTCGGCATCCTGCTTGGTGCTCGGCATAAAAGGCATGACTGCAACGGTCAGCGGAACAGGGAGTGACATCATTTCTTCTGTGCCTGCCATGTTATTGCCAAAATCATCGATGACAAAGGCAATCGCTTTTTTTGCCGGCTTCGTTTCCGGAGCCGGCGTGATGGGGGAGGCTAGCCCCGACGAGCTCGTCATCAGGAAGAATGCAGCGGCAGCGAAGAGAGAGAGATACGTTTTTCGTGTGATCCAATGCATGGAATCGCCTTCCTTTCCTATTTACTCTTCGTCTCCCCTAGCGTTTGTCACTTTGCCCGACGATATCCACAGACTGGTTTCGATGTCTCCACTATGTTACGATTAAAGATAGTAGTTTTGTAACGAGAGGGGTCGGATTGCTTGAGCCATTTTGTGTTGATTGATGGGAACAGTATCGCCAATCGTGCGTTTTATGCGTTGCCGCTTCTGTCCACGTCGGCAGGATTGCATACCAATGCTGTGTTGGGATTCACGACCATGCTGCTGAAGGTCTTGGAGGAAATGAAACCGACTCATATCATGGTTGCGTTTGATGCGGGCAAAGTGGTGTTCCGCCATACCGAATATGCCGATTATAAAGGGGGAAGGGCAAAAACGCCGCCGGAGCTGTCCGAGCAGTTTCCTCTGATACGCGAGCTGCTGGACGCCTTCTCCATCAAGCGCTTTGAGCTGGAAGGCTATGAGGCAGATGACATTATCGGCACCTTGACCAAAACGGCAGATGAGCAGGCCTGGAAAACGACCGTCATTACAGGTGACAAGGATATGCTCCAGCTCGTATCGGAGCATGTATCCGTGGCATTGACACGCAAGGGTGTCAGTGAGATCGAGCTGTACACCCCGCAGGAAATTCAGGAAAAGTACGGACTCGCTCCGCTGCAAATTATAGATCTCAAAGGGCTGATGGGAGATACGTCGGACAATATCCCGGGTGTTCCGGGAGTCGGTGAAAAGACAGCCCTCAAGCTGCTGCACGAGTACGGCTCTGTGGAGCAAGTTTTGGAGAACATTGATCGGGTGTCCGGCAAAAAGCTGCAGGAAAATCTGCGCGAGAATGTGGATAAGGCCAAGATGAGCAAAGATTTGGCCACCATTTTGCGAGAAGCGCCTGTTGAGTTGGATGTGCAGGAAACCGGGTATTCCGGTTATGACGGCATGATGCTGAGCGAGTTCTTTAAAAGGATGGAATTCAAGTCCTTGCTCTCCAAAATCAAAGTGGACGCGCCGGCAGAGGGTGACGGACAGGCTGCCCCTGGGGCTCCGTTCGAATTTGAGGTCCTGTCCGAAGACAATGTCGATCAATTTGCGGAAAAGCTGACCTCACCGATGGCAGTCTACGTGGAGATGGATGGAGACAACTACCACCATGCTCCGATCGTTGGCTTCGGGCTGTCAGCAGAAGGCGTAAATCTGTACGTTCCATGGGATGTGGCAAAAGGCTGGAATGCGTTTTGCGAGTGGCTTGCAGATGGTTCTCAGGAAAAATGGGTGTTTGATGGCAAGCGAGACACAGTTGGACTGGAGTGGCATGAGCGCGCTATCCAGGGCATCGGTTTCGACGTCTATTTGGCATCTTATTTGCTGAATGCGACCGAAAGCAATCCGACGCTGGATTCGATCGCGTCACAGTACGCCAAGGTGCGTGTGCGCTCGGACGAAGAGGTATACGGAAAAGGGGCAAAACGGCTTTTGCCGGAAGTCGATGTACTCAGTGAGCATGTCGCCCATAAATCTGCTGCCATCTGGCAAAGCGTCCCGGTATTGCGCGAGCAGCTGGCGGAAAACCAGATGAATGAGCTGCTCTTTGATCTCGAGGCGCCGCTCAGCATGGTTCTCGCTCTGATGGAAAGACAAGGGATCAAGGTAAACCGCGATCGCCTCGCCCAAATGGGAATCGAGCTGGATGCCAAGCTGGAGGATCTGACGAAGCAGATCTACGAGCTGGCGGGAACGACCTTTAATATCAACTCGCCGAAGCAGCTGGGCGAGATCCTGTTTGATGTACTCGACCTTCCTGTTTTGAAAAAGACCAAGACGGGGCCGTCCACCAGCGCTGATGTTCTGGAGAAGCTGGCACCGTACCATCCGATCATCGATGCGATCTTGACGTTCCGCCAGCTGGGCAAGCTGCGGTCTACCTATATCGAGGGCCTGACCAAGGAGATTCACGAGAAATCAAGCAAAGTGCACACGCTGTACAATCAGGCGACGACGGCGACCGGGCGTTTGTCCAGCACCGAGCCCAATCTGCAGAACATCCCGATCCGGATGGAGGAGGGGCGCAAAATTCGCGAAGCCTTTATCCCATCCGAGGATGGCTGGTACATGCTGGCGGCGGACTACTCCCAGATCGAGCTGCGCATTCTCGCGCACATATCGGGTGACGAAAACCTGATTGACGCCTTCCGCAACGGGATGGACATCCACACGCGCACAGCCATGGACGTATTTGGTGTGGGCGAGGATGAAGTGACTTCCTTGATGCGCCGTCAGGCCAAGGCGGTCAACTTCGGGATCGTGTACGGAATCAGTGACTACGGACTGTCGCAGAACCTGAATATTACCCGTAAAGAAGCGGGAGAATTCATCGAACGTTACTTCTCCGTGTTTTCGGGGGTCAAGCAATGGATGGAGGACATCGTCAAAGAGGCCAAGCAGGACGGCTATGTGACGACGCTTCTGAACCGCCGCCGTTACCTGCCTGACATTCGCAGCAGCAACTTCAACCTGCGATCCTTTGCAGAGCGTACGGCAATGAACACGCCAATTCAGGGGACGGCAGCTGACGTGATCAAGCTGGCGATGATCCGCATGCAGGAAACGCTGCAGGAAAAGGGATTGAAAAGCCGCATGCTGCTGCAGGTGCACGATGAATTGGTGTTCGAGGTGCCGCAGGACGAGCTGGAAATGATGAAACAGCTGGTGCCGCAGGTCATGGAGAGCGCACTTGAGCTGCAGGTGCCGCTGAAGGCAGACGTGAACTTCGGACACAGCTGGTACGATGCAAAATAGGCAATCAGAAGGCGAAAGACAGACAGCGAGAGGAGGAGGCATATGCCGGAATTGCCAGAGGTAGAAACCGTTGTCCGGACACTGAGCGGATTGGTTGTCGGCAAGCAGATCGAGCGGGTGAGCGTTCTCTTGCCGAGAATCATCCGCACACCCGATGACATAGAGGAATTTAAGTCGCAGCTTGCGGGACAGGCGATTCATGCGATCAAACGTCGCGCGAAGTTCATTCAATTTATCCTGGATCGGGACGTCTTGATCTCCCATTTGCGAATGGAAGGGAGATACGGCCTGTATCAGGCAGACGAACCTGTGGAAAAACATACCCACGTCGTTTTCCACTTTACGGATGGGACGGAGCTCCGCTATCGGGACGTTCGTCAATTCGGCACGATGGACCTGTACCCGCTGGGGGTGGAAACCACCACAGGGCCACTCGCCAAGCTGGGAGTTGAGCCGCTGGATGAGAGCTTTACGCCGGAGGTTTTGCGCAAGCTGTTAAAAGACCGTCCCACAAAAATCAAGCCGCTGCTGCTGAACCAGGAATGTATTGTTGGACTGGGGAATATTTATGTGGACGAGTCACTCTTTCTGGCCGGGATTCATCCGGAGCGTCCAGCGGGCAAGCTGACCAAAAAGCAGGTCGCTGCGCTGCATGCGAGCATCGTGGCTACGCTGTCGGAAGCTGTAGACCAAGGGGGAAGCTCGATCAAATCGTACGTAAACGGACAGGGAGAGATGGGCATGTTCCAGCAATCCCTCAAGGTGTACGGGCGAAAAAATGAGCCTTGTGTCAACTGCGGGGCGGAAATTGTCAGGTTTGTCGTGGGAGGTCGGGGCACCCATATTTGCCCCGTGTGTCAGAAAAAGTAGGGACCATGAGGCTCCGCCAAAAGCTCGGCGCAGCCAAGTTTTCTAGCACAGATAGGAACCGGAAGTCCCTATCCAGTACAAGTGCAACATAGCGAGACTTCGAACGAAGTGAGTAGCGAGACTTGTGCCCTTTGGGTACTAAGGCTCCGCCAAAAGCTCGGCGCAGCCAAGTTTTCTAGGAGAGGAGGATGTGCATGATATTAGGATTGACTGGTGGAATCGCCACGGGTAAGAGTACGGTGACAGCGATGCTGCGAGAACGGGGAATCCCTGTCATCGATGCCGATCAAATTGCCAGAGAAGTAGTGGAAGCGGGCAAGCCTGCCTATGAAGCCATCGTGCGCCACTTTGGACGGGAGATTTTACTCAGCGATGGTCAGATCGACCGTAAAAAGCTGGGGGAAGTCGTGTTCTCCGATGAGGCCGAACGCCAAAAGCTCAACGCGATCGTCCATCCCGAGGTACGCCGTGTCATGCGGAAAGAAGCCGAGGCAGCGGAAGCAGGCGGAGCGGAAATTGTGTTTATGGACATCCCTCTCTTGTTCGAGAGCAAGCTGCAGTACATGGTGGAAAAGATTGTCGTCGTGTATGCACCTCCAGATATGCAGCTCGCACGGATGATGGAACGGGATGAGCTAGAGGAAGAACAGGCGACGAAGCGGTTGCGCGCCCAATTTCCGATCGATCAAAAGAAAACAGAGGCAGACTTTTTGATTGACAACTCCACGTCCAGAGAAGAAACAGAGCGGCAGGTCGAAAAGCTGCTTTCTGTGATTCGAGCGGAGTTGAAGTCATGAAATCTGGTCGTCGGGCAGCGTTTATTGTGCTCATTTTGATGAGCGTCTTTTTGCTGCTCAATACTCCTCTCGTCTGGAAGTGGATGTATCCGATCAAATTCCAGCGGGAAATCGTTACAGCTTCGCAGAAATACCAGGTTGATCCGTACCTGATTTTGGCCGTCATCCGTTCCGAGAGCGGGTTTAAGACAGACCGCGTCTCAAAAAAGGGTGCAGTCGGTCTGATGCAGATCATGCCTGAGACGGCTGCATGGATCGTCGAGCAAGCCGGTTTTCAGACGAGGGACAACCAATACTTGTACGATCCGGTCATGAACATTCACATCGGGACATGGTACCTGAACTTTTTGCTCAATCGGTATGAAGGCGACCTAGTCAAAGTGATTGCTGCATACAACGCAGGCCCGGGGAAAGTCAGCGGGTGGCTGGTAAGTGAGCAGTGGAGCGGGCAGCGGGAGCATATCGAGGACATCCCGTTCGGAGAGACACGGCAGTATGTACAGCGTGTACTCTACTACCATGATCGATATAAAAGCATATACAATGAGGATTTGCAATGAAAGCCGCTTTCTTTCCAAAAGAGGGCGGCTTTTATCTTGGTTTGGTCACGCTAAAAGCAAAACACATTGAGAAAAATAAGAGGGGGAAATCGTCCAAATATTTATTTTTCAGTAAAACACATTGATAATTGTGTCATACTTATTATAATAAAAGTATCAGATAAGCGTAACTCAATTGCGAAAGGGGTTTCTATATGACAATCAAAATTGGTATCAATGGTTTCGGCCGTATTGGGCGCATGGTATTCCGCCGCGCTATTCAGGACCCCAACATCGAAATCGTAGCGATCAACGCCAGCTATCCTGCGGAGACACTTGCTCATTTGTTGAAATACGACACCATTCATGGACGCCTGCAAAATAAAGTGGAAGTACAAGACAACAAGATCCTCGTCGATGGCAAACCAACCATCGTACTCTCCGACCGCGACCCACTCAAGCTGCCTTGGGGCGAACTGGGTGTAGAAATCGTCGTAGAAGCAACAGGCAAGTTCAAGGACCGCGAAGGCGCTGGCAAGCACTTGCAGAGCGGCGCGAAAAAAGTAGTCATTACTGCTCCGGCAAAAGAAGAAGACGCAACGATCGTAATGGGTGTAAACGACTCCATCTACGACCATGCGAATCATCATATTGTCTCTAACGCTTCTTGCACCACCAACTGCCTGGCTCCAGTGGCAAAAGTGCTGAATGACGCATTTGGCATCGAGCAAGGCTTGATGACAACCATTCACTCGATCACCAACGACCAAGTGAACATCGACAACCCGCATAAAGACCTGCGTCGTGCGCGCGCTGCCGGTGAATCCATCATCCCGACTACAACAGGTGCCGCTCGTGCAGTAGGCAAAGTATTGCCAGAGCTTAATGGCAAGCTGAACGGCTTTGCTCTGCGCGTACCGACTCCAAACGTTTCCGTCGTGGACCTGGTCATCAATACGAAAAAGCCGGTTACCCTAGAAGAAGTAAACCGCGTTTTGCGCGATGCTGCTGAAGGCGAAATGAAAGGCTACCTGGAATTCTGCGACGAGCCGCTCGTTTCCAGCGACTTCAACGGCAACGACAATTCCTCCATCGTGGATGGTCTGTCTACAATGGTAATGGGCACCAACCAAGTGAAAGTGATCGCATGGTACGACAACGAGTGGGGTTACTCCTGCCGCGTAGTAGACCTGGTGCGCCACGTATCCGAGCTGCACAACAAAGTGACGGCAAAAGAAGCGGCTGCAGCTGGCGTGAACTAATAACAAAACCCCTTTGCGAAATGTCCAGCAAAGGGGTTTTTCTTACCTTCGATTCAAGAAGGAGTCGAGTCAGCGATTTCGTTCATCCGGAACAAATCATCATCCTCGAAACCGACGATGAACAGCTTGATGCTCTCTTTCAGCTCCAAATCGTAAGGATGAAGGACGTCGTTGCCACGTCCGTCCTTTAAGATGCGTACGGTTGGGCGGTGAGAGTAATCCGGGTCCACGCGACTGACGACCCCTACCTCACCAGTATTCAGTACGACACTGCTCCCGATCGGAAAGACGGCGATGTGCTTGATGAAGGCATTCACCAGCTGGTGCTCAAACAAGTGACCGCCGGAGCCGAGCAGGTACTCCAGAGCATCCTGGGGCATGTACCGCTTTCGCCATGGACGTGGTGACGTCAACGAATCGTACACGTCTGCGATCCCGACGATTTGCGCGTACTCATGGATCTGTTTGCCTTGCAGCCCCTGGGGATAGCCGCTGCCGTTCAGCCGTTCGTGGTGCTGGAGACAGACGTGCGCAGACAAGAGAGAGATATCATGCTGCTTTCGAAGCATATTAAAGCCGAGCATCGTGTGCTGCTTGGCCATTTCCTGTTCTTCATCAGACCAGCGCTCCGTTTTTAGCAGCAATCCTTCCGGAAGACCAAGCTTTCCAATATCGTGAAGCATCGCACCGATCCCCAAATCCATCAGCCTTTGCCGATTGTAGCCGAGAGACATACCGACAGCGGTAGCCAGCACAGCCACATTGACCGAGTGGTGATAGAGTGACGGGGAATGGGAGGAAATGCTTGATAGATGTCCGATCATTTGTTTATTGAGCAAGAGGTCATCCAGAATGGAACTGAAGGCACGCTGAAAGTGCAGGCCCATTTCGATCAACGAAATCTTCCGTGCCAGCTTGTTTGAGTTGGTGATCTGTTTGAACGTTTTCTCGATGGCTTCCACAGCGATTTGCCGTGTCTCGGGACGGATGACGTCTTCTACCTGGATGTCTTCCGTGCGCGGATCATCGATGTAGACTGCGTCAATCTTGGACCGCGTCAGCCCCGCAATGAGACGTTCGGTCAAGGCCATGCCCGTACCCAGCAATACTTTTCCATCCTCGGTGAAAACGGTACGGCCCAGCTTCATTCCTGGCCGAACTTGTCTTAAAGATACTAACCTCATTCCAATCCCTCCAACAGTACCCATATTGTACTCCATTCGACATATGCTTTAAATAGGTACAAGGATTGACTTGACTTCTGCAGGGAAATTGAGGGACACTGTAAACAAGTATTGTCTATACTGGAGTTGATAGTTGCGATGCGGTGTCCATTTTGCGAGTATAACGGGACAAAAGTCCTAGATTCGCGTCCGTTTAATCATAATAAATCCATCCGTCGCCGTCGGGAATGTGAACAGTGCGAGCGTCGGTTTACGACCTTTGAAATGGTGGAAGAAACTCCCCTGCTGATTGTCAAAAAAGACGGAACTCGGGAGGAATTCAGTAGAGAGAAGGTATTGCGCGGGTTGGTTCGCGCCTGTGAGAAGCGTCCGGTCTCGCTAGAGGTGCTGGAAAACGTGGTCAATGACATTGAAAGGGAACTGCGCAGCTGCGGCCAGGCGGAAGTTCCTAGCAATGACGTCGGGGAGAAAGTCATGGAGCGTTTGTACCATGTCGATGAGGTGGCATACGTTCGCTTTGCCTCTGTTTACCGCCAGTTCAAGGATATCAGTGTCTTCATGAAGGAGCTGGAGGAGCTGCTCTCGCAGGCACGAAACAGCCATCCTCCTTTTTCCAAAGAATAGCAAAGATAGGTGAAAAGGATCGCCACTCCACGCTCTCGCGGTATTTCAGCCAGGGCGTCTTTCGCTTTCCATCTGATTTCAGCACGTGGATGGGAAGGCCATGCTATAATAGGGCAATGAGATTTGTCAGAGAAGGGAAGAGCCGATGCGTCGTTTAGTATGGAACGAATTGTTGCCAAAAGATCGATATGTGGTGCGGGTGGCGAGACCGCTCAGCTTTTCCGAGATGGGCTATGTCACGCAATTGTACTTGCCGATCATCGGTGTCGAGTCGTATACGTTTTATCAGCTGCTCGCTCATGGCGTACAGGAAGTGAGCGGTGCTGCGGCTGAGAGTACCCATCGCAGCCTGATGCTCGCGACCTCCTTGTCACTGGATCGGCTTTTGGATGCCCGTGAGCGCCTAGAGGCCATGGGGCTGTTAGAGGTCCGCCGGAGAGAAAACTTGCAGCGGGATTACTACTATGACTATCTGCTGAAGCCGCCGCTCACACCCGGTGAATTTTTTGCAGATTACGTCCTCTCCCTCATGCTGCTGAACAAGATCGAAAATATCCGATACCAGCAGCTTCGAGAGCAGTATGCGGATACGATCGCGACTCAGCTGGATCAGGAATATACCATCGTCGAAAATGTAACGAAAGACTTTCATGAAGTGTTCCAATCGTTGAAACCGTCTGAGCTGGAAGTGAAGAAGGGGTCGGAGAGAGAGCAGTTCTTGACGAAAATGGAGACGAGCTTTCCGCCCGCAGCCATGAAGTCCGGCTTTGAAGCGCAGGTCGCTCATCCGCTCAGCGTCTCGTCTTTGCGCCTGTATTTGCCAGATAATGCAGATGCTTCAAAAGTGCTCAGCGGTACGAGCATGGAGTTTCTGTATTTGCTGTGCCACTTTTATCAAATGGACAGCTGGGGGATCGGTCAGGAGCTGCGGGACTGGACGTTGTACAAGCCAGACCGGAGCCTGGATGCTGAAGTGCTGCGCAAGCGCCTCGTTCAGCGCTATTCCGAGGACAAGCTGTATCGAAATACGTCTGCAGAGAGCCTCGGCGAAGAGGACTGGGGACCGGGGCAGCTGCCTGAGCCGGGCAGCGAAGCATTCGTCCGTGCCTGTAGGGTGCTGTCTCCGCTCGGATTGCTGGAGAGAGTCGTCGGCGGCAGGGTAAGCAAAGTGTTTCTGGAGCGTGCAGAGACCCTGGTATTCTCGGACGGGATGCAGCCAGAGGTCGTCAATGCTCTCTTGGTGCACACCCTCTCCAGCATGCAAATGGAATTGCCGAAAGCGTACATGGAGACCATCCGCGACAGCTGGAAGGCGAAGCGGATTACGACCGTGGATGAAGCGGTGAAGCAAATTTTGGAGCGTGCGGATCAGCGGGCGCAGAGCGCGGAAAAGGCAAAGAGTCCCAAGAAGGATGCCGGTACGGTGCGCCGAAACGGGAAAGCGGTCCTGCAAGACAAGCTGCCGGCGTCCGTGGAATGGCAGAGAGAGCAGGAGAAGAGCGGGCAGCCAGCTTCAAAAGGAAAGCTCATTTCGGATGATCCGGAGCTAAGCAAATTGCTTGAATCCATGCGTAAAAAACAGAGGGGAGAGTGACGGGCTAGATGGAATCTGTCGGTCAGTTTATGAAAGAGCTGGCAAAGCGTACGCCGCGCCAATTGCTGTCGCCTGAAGAGCAGCTCGATAAAATGTTTCGTTCCAGTGTGTATTTGCAAGCATTCCAGCAGGAGCATCCAGAATTGACACGGGAAGATTACCTGCGTTCGCTCTCCGATGTGTACACAGCCGTAAAGGAGCAGTATTGGTGTGAGCGATGCCCGGGTCTTTCCGAGTGCCCCAATCTGGTAAAAGGACACCGGACGCAGCTTCAGCTGGCCAACCGGACGATTGTCAGTGCGATTGCACCTTGCAAAAAGCAGCTCTCCCACGAAGAAGACCAGAAGCGCAGACGAATGATGCGCAGCTACTACGCATCGGAGGAAACGATGTCTGCGAGCTTCGACAAGCTGGAGCATGATGCCGGCAACCGGGCTGCTGTGGCTGCTGCCATTCAGTTTTGCAATCAGCTGGGGACGGGGGAGAAAGTCAAAGGCCTGTATCTCCACGGCTCTTTCGGGGTCGGAAAAAGCTATCTCATGGGAGCGATCGCGCGTCAGCTCTCGGAGAGCCACATCGCTTCGCTGCTGGTATACGTACCGGACTTCATTCGCGAGATGAAGGATTCCATTTCCGATCAATCGTACGTCGGGAAGCTGGAGCTGCTAAAAGAGGTGCCCGTTCTCATTCTGGACGATATCGGGGCAGAGAACCTGACGCCGTGGGTGCGCGACGAAATCCTGGGTGTCATTTTGAATCAGCGGGCAAACAATCATTTGCCGACCTTGTTCACCTCCAACTATTCGCTGGAAGAGCTGGAGGAGCATTTGTCCATTTCCAACGGCAATCGAATCGAGCGAACCAAAGCGGCGCGAATCATGGAGCGCATCCGCCATTTCGTCGACGTGCATGAGATTTTACGCAAGAACCAGCGTCTGGAGAGCTGAGGTGAAGAAGCGAGAGAATTGCCAGTAGGAATACGCGAGCACTTCTCTGGCTTCGTGATACGGCTTGAACAGGACCTGGGAATGGACGGCCACCGGAGATACCGGGATTCCCAGAGACTCAGCCATGGTCACGGCTCGAAACAGATGGTAGTCGTGACTGATCAACAGCGCATTTTGATAGGGATGAGTAGACAAGACCTGCTGGCCATACAGCAGGTTTTCGTATGTCGAGGTGGACTTCGTCTCCATGAGGATGTGCTCCGCAGGGACACCACGCTCGACCAGGTATTCCTTCATGACGGCGGCTTCCGTCAGCCGCTTGCCTTCTCCGAGCCCTCCTGTTACCAGCAAGACAGGTACATACCCTTCCTGATAGAGCCACAAGGCGTGATTCAGCCGCTCGCGCAGGCCGGGACTGGGACCTTCCCCCCACACAGCAGCACCCAGCACAATCCCGACATCCGCATGACGAGGGACTGCGCCCTTTATTGTCGCCTCGATCTGATAGATGACGTAGGCGGACCAGATGCCTCCGAGCCCGATGAGAATGCCCGTAAAAAAGAGAACGCGTCGCCACCAACGCGGTTTTTTGCGGTCTTTCACGTCTGATTCTCCTCTCGCATTCCATTTCCTTCTACGTAGTAAGACGCTTCAGCAGTGGGAGAGTTACAGGGTCTGACACATGACGGACACAAATAACTAGTAAATTATTTTTCTCAGTAGCCGATATAATAATCGAGGAATGGGTTTTACTAGAGGCAGATTTCATACTTGCGGGGGAGGCTAGCAATGTTCTGGAAAAAAACGATGCTCTTGCTTCTGGCCATCTTGCTCTTGTGCGGGGCTGGAAACGCTGGGATTGGATACGCTGCGGATGAGATTAGCAGGTTGGTCCTATCAAAAAATGAAGTGACATTGGAATTGGGAGACTCTGCTGCATTGACGGCAACGGCTGTCTACGTGAGCGGGAAGACCGAGGAAGTCACGATCACGACAGATTGGACGAGTCAAAGTCCAGATATTGCCGCAGCTTACGCGGGCCGTATCACAGCAAAAGCAGTTGGCAGCACCACGGTGACAGCGACATACATGGGGAAAAGCGTACTCGTCGCGGTGAATGTCACCAAAAAAGTGAAAGCGTTGACGCTGGACAAGCAAACGCTGAATGTGCTGATTGGCGAGGAGCCGCCGGCACAGCTCAAGCTTACAGCGCTCTATAGCGACGGCGATCCTGAGGATGTGACGAAAAAGGCTGACTGGTCTATCGACAACCCTTCCATCGCTACGGTCATCAACGGCGAGGTCAAGGGCTTGAACTCGGGGACGGGTATCATCACCGCCAAATTCGGGAGCCAGTCCACCACGATTCCAGTGAACGTGGAAATCGCACACCGACTGGAGCCGAGCAAAACACAAGTATCGCTCCTCTTGGGAGGCTCGGAACCCCTCACCCTGAAGGCGATTTATCCAGATGGCAGCGAAGTGGAAGACGTAGCGGATAAAGCGGAATGGTCCTCGGACAATCCGGCTGTAGCCGACGCACTCAAAGGGAAAATCACGGCGTACGGTGCAGGTACAGCGACCATTACCGCCAAATACGGAACCAAGACGGCGACGATCGCAGTGGATGTCGATACGACGCAAAAGCTGGAGGCAAGCGTACAAAACATCTTCCTGCACGTCGGTGAAACGTCCGAAGAAATCAAATTGACCGCAACCTATGCAAACGGAGACGGAACTGGGGTAAGTGTAGGGGACAAAGCCCAGTGGACTTCTTCCAAGGAATCGGTGGCGTACTACAGCAATGGCAAGATTCACGCGGTGCAATCCGGTGAAGCAGTCATCACGGCGAAGTACGGCAACAAGTCTGTGTCCATCCAGGTTGATGTCGAAGTGCCGCGTTCGCTCGATATTGTGCCGTCTTACCTGACGATGAACAGCGGCACGACGAAAGAAGTGATCGTACATGCATTCTTTGCTGGAGCAAAGGCATCTGAAAATATCACTGGCAAGGTGACCTGGTCGTCGGACAATGAGGATATTGTCTTTGCCAAAGACGGCATCATCTCTGCGTACAAGGCTGGATCTGCAACGATTACAGCTAAATACGGCGAGAAAACAGCGACCCTGGTAGTGGATGTCGATGTGCCGCAAAGCCTGACTGCAGATGTGACGAGCGTTGCGATCCCGGTCGGAGGAGCCAAGCAAATCACGATTACGGCTTCGTATCCGGATGGGAAGTCGGATAATGTCACACAAAAAGTAACCTGGGCGTCCAGCGCGCCGACGGTCGCATCCGTGCGCCAAGGCCTCATCACAGGTGTTGCGACAGGGGCGGCTTCGGTCACAGCGACCTTTGGAAATCGCACGGTTACGATTCCTGTCTCGGTCGGTGTCCTGCAGACCTTGAATGTCGACAAGAAAAAGCTCGTGATGAGCAGTGGCAAGAGCGAGACTGTCAATGTGACCGCATCTTATGCAGATGGAACCAGCAAAAACGTGAATGAGCAAGCGGCATGGACGAGCTCTTCGGCAGCTGTAGCAGAAGTGTACCAGGGAAAAATCACTGCGACAGGCTCCGGCAAGGCGACGATTACCGCCACTTTTGACGGGAAGAGCGTCACCATTGCCGTAGAGGTGGATCAGGCGACTACTTTGTCCGTCGATCCTCGCCTGTTGATCCTGACCGTCAATGAGTCAGCTGAAATCAAGCTGACAGCGACTGACTCCGCTGGCAACACCAGCAACGTCACAACAGATGCCGAGTGGGTGTCGTCCGCGATCAAGATTGCGGATGTAGCGAATGGCCGCGTCACCGGTTTGACGAACGGCCGCGCCACCATTACAGCCAAATACGGCGGGAAATCGATCACCATTCCGGTGGAAGTGGGGATCGTGACCAAGCTGGAGGCAGATAAGCGATACGCTTCCATCAAATCCAACAGCACATCGCAAGTGACTTTGACCGCGACCTTTGCAGATGGCCGCACGATGAATGTCACTTCGCTGGCAGATTGGAAGACAAGCAATTACAAGGTGGCGGATGTAGAGAAAGGTCAGATTACGGGCCGCGCCTACGGAAAAGCGACCATTACCGCGAAATACAATGACAAGATCATTTCGATTCCGGTAGATGTAGATACGTTGAAATACCTCAAGACAGACGTCGTGCAGATCGTGATGGCAAAAGGGGAAACCAAGCAAGTGACCGCAACGGCTACTTATATGGATGGCTCTGAGCAAAACGTGACCAAGCCAGCCCTGTGGACCACCTCTCGCCTGCTTGTGGCAGACGTCAAGGATGGCGTGATCAAGGCAACAGGCTCTGGAAAAGCGACGATCTACGTGACCTATGGCGGTAAGAAGACACCGATTGTGGTGACGGTGCGATAGGGTTGCAGGATGAAAACAGAGAATGCCAGTCCAACACATGGCTGTGTTGACTGGCATTCTTTTTTGTACAGATTGCACAGGAGCGTTATATCTTGAAGTGGCCGATCTGATTTTGCAATTCCTCCGCCATCCGCTCCAGCGACACTGCAGAGGCTGCGATTTCTTCCATCGATGCGAGCTGCTCTTCGGCTGCGGCCGAGACGCTTTGTGTCCCGTCGGAGGCAAGCATGGTCACCTCGGAAATATCGCTGATCAGCTTCACGACCATCTGAGTCCGAGCCGAAATATCCTGGGAAGCGCCGGAGACTTGCCCGATTCGTTCTGCGACTTCCTCGATGGCGTTTTGGATTTGTTCAAAGGATTGGCCAGCTTCATACACTTTTTCAATCCCATCTGTTACTTCCCGCTTGCTCTTCTCCATGACGGTTACCGCATGCTCCGTTTCCGTTTGAATGGAGGTGATCAATTGGCTGATCTGCTTGGCGGAATGGGAGGATTGCTCGGCAAGCTTTCGCACCTCATCCGCCACGACGGCAAAGCCTCGGCCGGATTCCCCGGCCCGTGCTGCCTCGATGGCGGCGTTCAGTGCCAAGAGGTTCGTTTGATTGGCGATGGCTGTGATGACTTCCACGATCTTTCCAATCTCCTGAGAGCGTGTGCCCAGGCGGTCCACCACTGCAGCGAGATCGTGGATGGACTGCTGGGAAGCATTCATCTGCATAACGGCAGATTGGATGGATACGTTTCCGACGGATGCCAGGTCTGCCGTTTGTCGTGCCGCGTCCGATACTTTTTGGGTATAATCCGCGATCTGCGTGATTCCCTCGGACATCTGGTCGACTGCATCGGTGCTTTCCTCGGCATAGGATACTTGCTGCTCGGTTCCCGTCGCCATTTCCTGCATGGTCGTCGCGATCTGCTCGGTAGCCTTGCTGGTCTGGTCTGCGCTGGCAGAGAGCTGCTCGGCTGATGCAGCGAGCTGCTGGACGTTGTCGTTGACGGCATGGAGGAGGGAGCGCAGCGAACCGGACATGTGGTTGAAGCTTTTGCTCAGCGTCCCCAGCTCATCGTCGCTGGTGATCTCGACTTGCTGTGTGACATCGCCTTCACTCATTTTTTGAGCTGCTTCCGTCAATTTGCGAAGCGGACGAAGCATGGATCTCAAAATAGCGTAGACAACACTACCGCCGATGACCATGGCAATCGCGATCACGACGAGTGTCTTGTAAAAGATCGGGCTGGCCGCAGCAACGGCTTCGGACTTGTACATGACAGCCATGAGCTTCCAGCCTGTCTTGGCATTTGTGAGGTGAACAGCTCTGGCATCAGAAAAATCAAATTCGCCTGCCGGCTGGCCATAGAGAGTGTTTATCCACGGATCGGTCGAAGGCGTTCCGGCTTTTCCCGTCGGATGAATGAGGAACTGACGATTCTTGTCAAAGATCGAGAGGTAACCCTTGGCGCCGATTTTCGCTTGCTTGACCGTTTGCTCCAGTGCGGTCAGCTGGATGTCGATTGCCAGCACACCTGAGCGGTCAGACAATGCTTTGGCTAGGCCGATCACGACATTCCCTGACGCTGCATCGATGTATGGATCGGTAATGACCGTTGTTTGCGGCTGCTGCATCGCAGCTTGGTACCAGGGGCGCTTGCGCGGGTCGAAGTCAGCCGGAAGCTTTGCATCCGTAGACATCAGCATGCCCCCGGCTTCGTCACCGATGTACACCTCTCCGATCTCCGGATGAAGCGCGTGAAAGGTCTGCAGATGCTTGCGGGTGGCGGAGCGATTAGCTTCCTGTAGATCGGTGAGCGCCATTCCGGAAGCGATGAGCTCCATATCTTTGGACTGCGCCTCCAGCGACTGATTGAGCAGCTCATCCACCAGTCGCACATTTTCCGAGGCGGTTTTCATGAGCGCACTCTCCAGCTGGTCCTTGGCGCTGAGATAGGAAAGAAGGCCGAGAGTCAGCATCGGGATGATCAGGATGGTGGAGAAGGCTGTGATGAGTTTTGTTCTGACGGTAAGTCTGGGCTTTTTCATATGTGGAGCTCCCCCTTGAGCAATTCTAGGTTGCCGTGCTTTCATATCCCTTTCCGCAATATAACCGATTGTAAACCTGAAATTACGGGATTTTATTTATAAAACTTTATTTTTGGTGTTTTGAAAATTTGAGGGAGAAAGGAAGGTTTTTCGCTTGCAGTGTACTTAAGGGTATGCTATACTAAATTTACGTCAGCGGTAAACGCTGAAGAATACATATGGGGCATTAGCTCAGCTGGGAGAGCGCTACACTGGCAGTGTAGAGGTCAGCGGTTCGATCCCGCTATGCTCCACCATACGGAACTTAAGGAAAAACGGCAGAAATGCCGTTTTTCCTTTTTTTATTTATGCTACCGTTTATGTTGATGCTTGTTTTGAAACAACGTAAAATAGTATGGAAATTCCAACCATAAGTGAAATCGCAAACGTCGTGTAACATTCCTGCTAGTGAATTCTATTTCTTTATCATAACTATTGAAAAGAAGGAGATAGAAACATGAATAATCATATTACCTTTCATCCCTCCCATGAAGGTATCGTATCACTTTGCAGCCAGGATACCCCTATCCGTAAACTGATTCACCATATTGGTCCACTTACATTGAAGACGAATGAAAATCATCTAGAAGCACTCGTCATGTCTATTATTGGACAACAGTTATCAGCAAAAGCGGCAAGTACCATTCGCCAACGAGTAAAAATGCTTTGTGGGGAGATAACACCAGAAAGAGTCTTGCGTACGCCTATTGAAAATTTGAGAAATGCTGGGGTATCCAGAACAAAAATAGAGTATATTTTTGATTTATGTAAGAAAGTCCATAGTAACGAAATATCATTTGCAAACTTTCATTCGCAAGAAAACGAGACCGTAATCAATTCACTGACTTCTGTTAAAGGGATAGGAAAATGGACGGCAGAAATGTTCCTACTATTCTCTTTAGGACGACTAAATGTTCTCTCCCTGGGGGATGCCGGATTGCAAAGGGCGACAAAATGGTTATATCAACTAGATGATCGGCCGAAAAATAAATATATGGAGGAAGTTTCCGCAAACTGGCATCCCTATTATAGTATTGTGTCCTTATATCTATGGGAATCAATCGACCTAGGATTTGTAGATCATTTTCCCACGCTAGAGGATGTAAATGAAAAATAAGTCCTTCACAATTTCATGGGACAAGGTTCGGAGACGAAACACTTCTTCCCGATTGCTCCGTTTGGCGTTTTTCTTCACGCAAAACGCTGATAAGGGGGAAAACGAGAAATAAGTTGAGGATCGCCCCTCCTAAAAAAACAACGTGCAGTCCAGCCAACTCCGCCACTATTCCTGCGAGAAACGCGCCTATAGGTAAAGTCCCCCAACTAATCAGCCTGTAGGCGCCATAGACCCGCCCCAACAACTCATTGGGTACAACTCGTTGGCGAATCGAATTGACAGCGACCACCCATGTTGTCCCGCCCATACCTGCCAGAAACATAGCGGCGCCCACCAGCCAAACATTTGCCCAGACGCCTGGCACGAACAGCATTGCAAAGGTACCGATAATGTCCAGCCCAAGCAATGCCCCCCGCCCAAACAAACGCTGCAGAGGCGATACCAGCAAAGATCCGGCGACACTTCCCGCAGCCAAAGAGGTTAACAGCAAGCCGTACTGGTACTCCTGTAAACCAAGCGGCCCCGGCGCTACCGCATAGAGCACCAGAATAGAAAAAAACGCGCTCCAGCAGGACGCCATGATCGCCACCATAATGGCAAGCGTACGAAGCAGTTGGTTCGTCCATAAAAAGCGAACCCCTTCCGAAACATCTCGCCAGATGGAAGCCGATTGCTTCCGTTCGACTGAAAAATGTCCACGCATCAGAAGCAGGGCAACGGCAGCCGCAAGGAAAGAAACGGCACTGCCAAGCGCCGGCAGGAGAAGACCAATCGCCAGCAGATATCCTCCCAGCGGCCCGCCAATAAATTTGTTCATGATCGTTTCTACGCTGTAAATGCGCGCATTTGCCTGCTCTAATTGATCACGGTTAACGACGGAAGGCACGAGTGCCCCAGAGGAAGTGTCGGATACCGTTTCGCAAGTCCCGACCAAAAACGCCAGAAAACCCAAAACAAATACCGACAGCCAATCTAACTGCTGGGCAAAAGCCAAAACTCCAACGGCAGCCGTCCGAACGAGGTTAACAACGACCATGATGCGCTTTCGATCCAGGCGGTCGACGATCACGCCAACCGGTAGAGCGAAGAGTAACCAAGGGAGGGTCAGCGCCAGCGAAACGCTTGCGACCAAAGCGGGAGAATGGGTAAGCTTCGCTGCCAAGAGAGGAAGTGCAAATTTGAACAACCCGTCTCCCAGATTGGATAGAGCCGTGGCCATCCATAACGCCCAAAATTCCCTGCCAAACCTTTGATGTGTCATGCGCATTTTGTAACCTCCATTCATGTGTTAAGTAGTTACATTTTAAATTCCCCCGAGTAACTAGTCAAACTTATTTTGGCGGTTACTAAGTGTAGGTTATTAAATGCCGACTTGCATCTTGCGGTGGACAGACGATTGTGCTTTCGGGCAGTGATGCTCGATAGCGTTAGACCGCTACAATGGCAATGTAGAGGTCAGCGGTTCGATCCAGCATGCTCCACCATAAATAAGGACGAAAACTCTTGGAATTCCAAGGGGTTTTTTTAAAAAAAGGGGTAATGCATGATAAGGCATGAACAGAATCACACGCAATGTTGCGAAAACACGTTCAATACTGCCAAAGCGCTGCCATCGAACATTTCCCTATTTCGTAGACTGCTTTTGGCAAAAATGAAAAATGGAAAACAGAAAACACTGGGTTTGATAACGTTTTCATAATTGGCATGAAATTTGCTGCTAATGATCCGTACACAGCTGGCAGGAGAAGCATCGAAGAGGAACAGCCATTCAGTTTTTGAAGATGAGGAGGCGTAACAGAGGATGAACTACATATCCAATCTAGTGAAAGTGAATAAGGATCCTGGGCATGGCTCCCATATCACCCCTATTTACATGACTTCCACGTTTGTTTTTGATAATGCAGAGATAGGAGCAAAACGCTTCGCCGGAGAGGACCCCGGATTTATGTATTCGCGCCTGGGAAATCCAAATGTGCGAGAGTTGGAAGAGAAGGTAGCGGGATTGGAATATGGGGAAGGCTGTCTGGCTTTCTCATCTGGGATGGCTGCCATAACCGGTTGCCTTTTGGGAATTTTGCAGGCAGGCGATCATGTGGTTGCACACACAGCGCTATATGGAGCGACACACGCGTTTTTAAGCCAAACCGTAAAGAAGTTTGGCATTGATGTCACTTTTGTGCCCTTTCAGTCAGGAGAAGAGCTCGAACCACACATGACAGAACGAACGAAAGTGATCTATTTTGAAACTCCATCCAATCCTACGCTTTC
The DNA here is from genome assembly GCF_016811915.1 of Brevibacillus choshinensis. NCBI lineage: Bacteria > Bacillati > Bacillota > Bacilli > Caryophanales > Paenibacillaceae > Brevibacillus > Brevibacillus choshinensis. Next base: position 1,440,594 of record NZ_CP069127.1, read on the forward strand.
CTTAGTGGATATGACGAGTGTAGCAGCGGTAGCCAAGCAAAAAGGCGTACTGACAGTCGTTGATAATACATTTTTGTCCCCGTATCTGCAAAATCCGATTCGATGCGGAATTGATGTTGTCGTCCACAGCGCCACCAAGTACTTGTCCGGCCATGGTTATCTGATCGGTGGACTCGTGATCTCGAGTAAGAAAATAATCGATCCGATGAGAAAAGAAGTGCAGAAGACAATGGGAGCTAATTTGGCACCTATGGATGCATGGCTTCTCAATCAAGGGATACGTACGTTGCACATTCGGATGGATCGCTCGCAAGAAAATGCACGAATCTTGGCGGAGCGCCTGGAAAACCACAAGGCAATAGAACGGGTATACTTTCCTGGTCTGGAAAGCTTCGAAGATAAAAGGATCATGGAGAAGCAGATGAGAGGTCCGGGTGCGATGATTTCGTTTGTCTTGAAGGACGGGTACAAAGCAGGTGTTACGCTCATGAATTCAGTGAAATTGTGCACCCTTGCCGTTTCTCTAGGGGATGTAGGGACATTGATTCAGCATCCAGCTTCGATGACGCATGCGATCATCCCCAAAGAAGAAAGGGAAAAGGCAGGCATCGATGATGGACTGGTCCGTTTCTCCGTTGGGATTGAAGATGTGGAAGATATATGGGAAGACCTTGAAACGGCATTCGGATAACGGTGGAAGCAATCTTAAAAAGCTTTTATCAATCTTGCAAAAGCCCAAAAGTGGAAGAAAGCTGGTTTTTCCAGTAATCATTTGCAGCATTGACAAATCACCCAAAGGGTCAGTGCCAAAAACGTTGATATATCGCGGCTGAAGAATTGGCATGGGAATTGCTTTTGGATATATGCAGATGCAAATGATGAACAGGGAGGTTATGGAGATGAAGCATGATTTCGATCAAGTGATCAGCCGAGTAAATACAGCCTGCGAAAAATGGGATGATCTTCAAAATCGCTTTGGTGTGAGTGACGCCATCCCGATGTGGGTTGCGGATATGGATTTTACGTCGCCTCCCCCCGTTATCGAAGCTTTACGTCAAAGAGTTGAGCATGGCATATACGGCTATACGTACCGACCTGACTCCTATGCTGAGGCCATCGTTGATTGGGTGAAAAGAAGACATCATTGGCCGATCGACAGAAAATGGATCGCTCACAGTCCTGGCGTGCTCGCAGCCTTATCCACGATCATTCTGACATGCTCACAGCCCGGGGATAAAGTCATCATTCAAACGCCAGTCTATCATCCGTTCTCTCGTACCATCAAGGCGCTGGGACGTGAAGTGGTAAACAACCCGCTCCATTTGGAAAACGGGCGATATACGATGGATTTTGCGGATTTGGAAGCTAAAATCGACTCTACGGTTAAAATCCTGGTGCTTTGCAATCCACATAATCCAGTAGGGAGAGTCTGGACCGGGGAAGAGCTGACGAGGCTAGGCCAAATTTGCATCCAGAATAACATTCTAGTCGTTTCAGACGAGATTCATTGCGACGTTGTGTACAAAGGACATAAACATATACCGTTTGCCTCCATTTCAGAAGAGTTCGCCGATCAATCGATTACCTGCATAGCGCCTTCCAAAACCTTTAATCTAGCAGGTCTGCAAACCTCCTGCATCATTATTCCGAACGAGAATTGGCGAGATAGGTTCAACCAGTCCATGAACAGTCTGAACATCGGTTCCCCGAATCCATTCGGGATACTAGCGGCAGAGATTGCCTATCGTGAAGGTGAAGAGTGGCTGGAGCAAGTGATCGATTATTTACAAGGGAATCTGGACTTCCTAATTCGTTACTTTCAAGAGAACATTCCGCAAGTAAAAGTGATTCAGCCGGAGAGCACGTATTTAGTGTGGTTGGATTGCCGCGGATTAAGTGTGACTACAGATGAACTTGATAAATTTATGCTTAACAAAGCGAGAGTTGCGATGAATGAAGGGTTTATTTTTGGAGAAGATGGGGCGGGATTTATGCGAATGAATATCGCGTGCCCACGATCCATAGTAGCGAAGAGCTTACGTCAGATAGAAGATGCCGTTCATTTTTTGTGCAGGGCATAGGAAACGTGACGAATGAAATGATCACTATCACATCAAAATGGGAGGGCATATGACTGACTTTTCTTACATTCAAGATTTTGTCCAAACATTCTCGGAAAATATCAGCGAAGTACTTGGTTTTGATATCACCATACTGAATGAAAAAGGCATACGAATTAGTGGGACCGGCAGTTACAAATACAGTATCGGTCAGCCATCACCGGAAGGTTCCTATTTACGGATGATTATGGAAACGAAGCAGCCAGCAATGATCCAGGATGTGATGAAAAATGAATCACAATGCATGAGCTGCAAATATATGGGGCAGTGCAAAGTGTTAGCCTCCATCGGTTTTCCGATTTTAAAGCGGGATAGAGCGGTAGGGGTCATTGGGATCATGGGCTTCTCTCCGGAACAGAAAGAAAGGTTGATCAGGAACTCTGACATGCTGATACGATTTTTGCATCACGTGAGCGCTCTGTTGGAAAAAAAGCTGTTACTGCTGGAATACAGTCAAGAATCGGGTTGCGATGCGTACGAGGATGTCGATGCCCGAAAAAATGTCTCGTTCGATAGCATTGTTGGCCATAATACGGGACTGCGGGATGTAGTAAAAAAGGCAAAACGCGTTGCCAATAGTCCTTCAACCGTTCTCATCAGGGGTGACAGCGGAACAGGCAAAGAGTTGTTGGCGCAAGCGATTCATCATGAAAGCAGTCGAAGAAAAAATCCTTTTGTTGCAATCAATTGCGCGGCTATCCCTGAAAATCTGTTGGAAAGCGAATTGTTTGGCTATGAAGGAGGGGCTTTCACAGGATCAAGACGGGAAGGGAGCATTGGAAAATTCGAATATGCCAACCAAGGGACATTATTTCTCGATGAAATTGGCGATATGCCCCTTTCGTTGCAGCCGAAATTATTAAGAGTGCTACAAGAGAGATCCATAGAACGCATTGGCGGGAAAAAGATCATTCCGATCGATGTAAGAGTGATAGCGGCTACCCATCGAAATTTAGAGGATATGGTGGAAAAAGGTACCTTCCGAGAAGATTTGTATTACCGTCTCAATGTCATACCGCTGCATACCAAGCCCCTAAAGGAGCGGAGTGATGACATTGTGCTATTGCTGAGGTATTTCATTCGAAAGCATTGCAGAACGTTGAAGATCAATGAGCTGAGTATCGATCCTGTATTAGAGCAGTGGTTGATTCAATACGATTGGCCAGGAAACATCAGGCAGTTGGAAAATGCTGTGGAATACATGGTCAACATAGCTGAATCGAATACGATCGGGTTTCATGATCTACCAGACTACCTGAACAAGCAGGAGAACTTCGCTTGCTTCAAGAGAGGCTTAAGCTTGGAGCAAATGGTTGCCGAGTATGAAAAAAATATTTTGCAAACCTTCTATTTTGCCGAACCCTATCGAAATGATAAGGAGAAAATTTCACAAACCCTGCAGATTAGTCTTTCTACGTTATATAGAAAGCTGGATAAATACCAACTGGTTTAGCAATTATCTGAATGTTTTCATTAATAAAAAATCAAATGATGCGGAGAGAGGTGTATGTTTGTGAAAAAGAGTTCCATTTTCGTTGTTGTCTCTTTGCTGGTTTCCCTTGTCGTAACGGCATGTGGCACAACACAAAATCAGGCAGCGCAGAGCAAGAATCTGCTGGAGCAAATAAAAGCAGAGGGGAAAATTAGAATTGGCACAGAAGGAACCTATCCACCGTTTACCTTCCATGATGGTTCTGGAAAGCTGACTGGCTTTGATGTTGAGATCGCAGAGGAAATAGCGAACAGACTGGGCGTCAAGCCGGAATTTATCGAAACCCAATGGGACGGAATGTTTGCCGGATTGGATTCAAATCGATTCGATATGATTGTCAATCAGGTAGGAATTCGTCCCGACCGTCAGGAGAAATACGATTTTTCCGATCCCTATATCCTTTCCAAACCCGTTTTGATTGTTCATAAAGACAATGAAGCGATTAAAGCATTTGCAGATTTGAAAGGGAAAAAAGCAGCTCAGACCCTTACCAGTAACTTTAAAGAAATTGCCGTCTCCTACGGTGCTGAAATCGTCGGAGTCGAAGGCTTTAACCAATCCATTGATCTATTGGCGTCCAAACGTGCAGATGCGGCTGTCAACGATGGATTGTCTTTTCTCGATTTCAAAAAGCAAAAGCCTGATGCACCCATTAAAGTTGTGGCGGAGCTGGATGAGCCTGCAAAATCGGGAGTCATGTTCAGAAAAAACAACAAGGAATTGGTGGAGGCGGTCAATCAAGCGCTCTCCGACATGAAGAAAGACGGCAAATATATCAGCATCTCGCAAAAATACTTTGGAACAGACGTATCCAAATAAGGGAGTGTTCGCATGTTGACTGATGAAAGATTTCAACGAATCATCGACATCGTTGTAAATTCTTTTCTCCCTATGTTGAAAGCTGGGGTCGTTTTCACTGTACCATTGACGCTCATCTCTTTTTTTCTGGGGCTCATTCTCGCTTTGCTAACGGCACTTGCCCGGATTTCAGGGATCAAACCGCTTGATGCCGTCGCTAGGTTTTATGTTTGGGTGATTCGGGGAACGCCTTTGCTCGTTCAATTGTTCATCATCTTTTACGGTCTTCCCAGTGTGGGGGTCACGATTGGCCCGCTTACATCGGCTATTATCGGTTTTACGATAAGTGTAGGTGCCTACAACTCGGAGATCATCCGGGCAGCAATCCTGTCTATTCCCAAAGGCCAATGGGAGGCAGGCTACTCGATCGGCATGAGCTATCGCCAAGCCTTGAAACGAATCATTCTTCCTCAGGCAACACGGGTTTCTGTCCCACCCTTGTCAAACAGCTTTATCAGCTTGGTAAAAGATACTTCCTTGGCAGCTACCATTACGGTTACCGAAATGTTCCGAGTCGCTCAGCAAATTACATCCACCACTTATGAGCCATTGGTGCTGTATTGTGTAGCAGCCATCATTTATTTGATGTTCAGCACCGTTCTTTCTGAAGCCCAAGGACGTATGGAAAAACGACTTGATCGATATGTGACGAGCTAATTGATAGGAGGAATGCGCGTGATTGAGGTGAAAAACCTGCACAAGCAGTTTGGACAAATGGAGATTTTGAAAGGAATCGATCTAAAAATAGAGGAAGGTCAAACGGTTTGCATTATCGGGCCTTCTGGATCGGGTAAAACCACGCTGCTTCGTTGCCTGAATTTACTGGAGGTCCCTACGAAAGGAACCTTACACCTCGGAAAATTCACTTTGGATTTTGGGGATAAAAAACAAGTTCCTAAAGATGCGGTAATGAAGTTCCGACAGCAAACAGGCATGGTTTTCCAAAGCTATCATTTGTTCCCTCACATGACTGCACTGGAAAATGTAATGGAAGGCTTGGTCATCGTTCGCAAGCAAGACAAGGCGTCCTCACGGGAAAAAGCGCTTCACTTGCTGGAAAAGGTAGGATTAAAAGAACGGGCAAACCACTACCCGGCTCAGCTGTCAGGAGGACAACAGCAACGCGTAGGAATCGCCAGAGCGATGGCGATGGGACCTGAAGTCCTGCTTTTTGATGAGCCTACTTCCGCGTTGGATCCCGAGTTGGTAGGCGAGGTTCTGAAGGTGATGAAAGAGCTTGCCAAAGAAGGAATGACCATGGTCGTCGTCACGCATGAAATGAACTTTGCCCGTGAGGCAGCGGATAAGGTTGTATTCATAGATAAAGGTGTCATTGTCGAAGAAGGAACACCCGAGCAAATTTTTGAGCACACGCAGCATGAACGCACCTTGCAATTTTTAAACAAGCTATGCTCGTAGCAGGATGGAACGAAAAACGAGGAGGAAAAGGATGTATAAGACCGTCATTCTAGGGACCGGTCCTGCCGGGTTAACCGCAGCCATCTATCTTGCCCGCGCGAACATGAATCCTGTCGTCATTGAAGGTCCTGAACCGGGGGGACAATTGACATTGACGACAGATGTGGAGAATTTCCCGGGCTTCCCTGATGGGATTATGGGACGAGAGCTGATGCAGAACATGCGTGATCAAGCAGAGCATTTTGGAGCGAAGTTTATAAGAGGATGGGTGAAGAAAGTCGAGCTTTCCAATTCCCCTTTTATCGTAACGGTTGAAGGCTTGGAAGAAATGAAAACGCAAACATTAATCATTTCGACGGGAGCTTCGGCCAAGTTATTGAATATTCCGGGGGAGAAGGAAAATATCGGGCGGGGAGTAAGCACCTGCGCAACGTGTGATGGATTTTTCTTTCGGGGCAAAAAAATTATCGTTGTCGGCGGCGGAGATTCGGCTATGGAAGAAGCGAATTTCTTAACGAAGTTTGCTTCAGAGGTGCGGGTGGTTCACCGCAGAAACGAGCTTCGAGCCTCCAAAATTATGCAAGATCGCGCGCGGAATAATCCGAGCATTACCTGGAGCTTACATTGCATTCCGGAAGAAGTAATCGCAACAGATAAACGCGTTACTGGATTGAAAGTAAAAAACAGCGATACGGGAAAAGAAGAAATTCTCGAATCGGATGGCATTTTCATCGCAATCGGGCATAGGCCGAACACCGCGTTTTTAGACAACCAAGTCAAAACAGACGACCTGGGCTATATCATCGTGAATCCGGGTACAACCGAAACAAGCATTCCCGGGGTATTCGCCTGCGGGGATGTGCAGGATCACAAATACCGCCAGGCCATTACGGCAGCAGGAAGCGGCTGCATGGCTGCTCTGGATTGCGAACGATACCTTGATTCAAAAGCGTAGCGAGCAGGGCATTTTGGTGAGAGGGGTGATGGAAACAACTGTTTAATGCGGAAAAATACAAATGTTATGAATAGTGGAGGGGTGCAACCATGAAAGAGATGAAAACACAGCAAGAATTTGATGAGGCCATTCTATCAACAAAACCGGTTGTCGCAAAATTTTATGCAGATTGGTGCCCGGATTGTCAGCGCATCGATCCATTCATGCCAGCCGTGGAAGAGGCGTACAAAGAAAAAATGGATATGATCGCGGTGAATCGGGATCATTTTCCAGAGGTTTTCGAGAAGCTTGATGTATTTGGAATCCCTAGCTTTATCGCTTTTCAAGAAGGGAAGGAACTGGGGCGCTTTGTAAGTAAACTCGGAAAAAGCCAGGAAGAGGTTGAGCAGTTTCTGGATCAAATCGCAGAGGGAAAGGGAGGCTTGAAAGGATGAAAGAGATCAAAACACAGCAAGAATTTGATGAGGCGATTTTATCTGCAAAACCAGTTGTTGCGAAATTTTATGTAGATTGGTGCCCAGACTGTCAGCAAGTTGAGACATTCATGCCAGCCGTCGAAGAAGCGTACAAAGAAAAAACAGAGATGATCGCGGTAAACCGGGACCATTTTGCGGAACTGTTAGAGAAGCTAGATGTATTTGGAATCCCCAGCTTTATTGCTTTTCAAGAAGGGAAGGAACTGGGCCGCTTCGTCAGTAAACTCGGAAAAAGCCGGGAAGAGGTCGAGGAGTTTCTCGATCAAATTTGTACCAAATAAATGAATTGACGACGATCCTTGCATCCCAAGCATACCTCTGCTTGGGATGCTGCTTACAAAGGAGGTTTTCTTTATGAGCATGATGCAAGAGAGACAAATGGAGAGTCCGTTGCATTTTTTGCCGAGGCTTAGTGCCATCCTAGACCGAGAGATTTGGATGAAACGGGATGACGCAAACGGAGACATGTTAACAGCAGGAAACAAGAAGAGAAAGCTGAGATACCTGCTGACGGACGCGATTCAACAAGGTGCGGATACGGTCATAACGACAGGCGGCCTCCATTCTAATCACGCTCGGACGACGGCAGCCATGGCCATACAGCTAGGTTTGAAACCCATTCTTGTCTTAGGCGGCGACAAGCCGGAGAACAAAAGCGGAAATTATCTTTTGAATCATTACATGGGAGTAGATGTTGTTTTTTCGGGAGCGAGTACGCAAAAAGAGATGGGGCAGGCATTGAACCAGCATGCTGAAAAAGTGAAGGCGGAAGGATTGCGTCCTTATGTGATCGGAGTCGGCGGGTCAAACGGGTTGGGTTCATTAGGCTATGTAGACGCCTATGATGAATTGAAAAAGCAGGCTGCAGAGAAGAAAGTGCAGTTCGACTGGCTTTTTGCCTCAGCCGGCTCTGGAGGAACGATCGCTGGGCTGATCTATGGGTGCGATCTGCACAAAGACGCCACTCGGATCGTAGGGGTATCGTCCTGGCTGAATACGGCTGCCATCAAAATCCAAATCGAATCTTGCTTGCATGAGGCAGCCTCTCTGAAAGGCGATGAACGAAAGCTGCAGCTTGATCATCTCCCCGTGCATGTACATGACGAATACGTCGGAGAAGGGTATGGACACCCCACTGACGGCGGAGTGGAAGCACTTCATTTGCTGGCGAGCAAGGAAGCCATTTTGTTGGATCACGTGTATACAGCTAAAGCGATGGCGGGCTGCATCGATTATATCCGCAAAGAAATCGTAAAACCTGCAGAAAAGGTATTGTTCTGGCATACAGGTGGAGCTCCAGGACTCTTTGGGATCAGTGGCTGAACACGAGCATAACGTCCATTTCTCTAAAAGAAAAATCGCTCAGGTGAATGAATGGCACCTTGAGCGATTTTTTTTTACCAGCGGGTCAACCCTATCCTTGCCCTACAATCTTCTTCAATCGTCCTGCCAGCGGCACGACAATGATACCGGCTACCACTACCTGGAGAACGTTTCCGGGGATAGAGCCGAATGGCTGAATCCAGTTGCCGTACAGGATGACTTCGACGAAATAATACCCTACGATTTTAATGATCAGTGCGACGAAAACTGCCAGGGAGTATACAAGTACTTTTTTGCCAGGTACCTTCTCCGCGATGAGTCCAGCTACATAGCCCATTGCCCCTACGATGATGAAGGTAAAGGGCGCCCAGGCTGTCCAACCAGAGATCAAATCGAAGAGGCCCATTCCGAAAGCGCCAGCGATGGCACCTGTAGTTCTGCCGAAAACGAAGGCAGCGATAAAAAGCGGCACGTTGCCCAGATGGATGAGGCCACCGTTACCCATGATCGGGAGCCTCAAGTTGACGAACATGGTGGCTGCTAGAGTAAAAGCGATAAAAAGGGCATTGATGACGAGGGTTTTGGTTTTGGTTGCTTTTCTCGGTGAGAATGTAGAATCCATATGATAGCCTCTTTCTTTTTTTACCTATTATCATACTCGGAATCGGATTCTTTATAAATATGGATGATGCGATATATGGGCGCGGGTACATATCCTTAGCAGAAGGACGGGAACATTCGAAAACTTGTGAAGGAATTGCAGAATGTGTCGAATTATTAATGAGTAAATATTACCATATCCCTACTTTGTTCAGATATTGTTTAGGTCGAAATAGTATAATGGTACTTGTTTTGAGGCGAATGTGCAAAAGTTTGTCGATGATGTCGTCTTTGCGTATTTATGTTGTGGAAATTGTCGAATCATAGGGGAAAATGGCATTGAGACAGGTGTGGACAGCACTTTCGTTTCTGTTGAAGCCAAGTACATACAACCAGCAAAGTGAATCTGTACAATCATGCTGTTATAAAGTGGGAGTGGTTGATCAATTGGGACAACGTGCACAGCTTTTGCTAGTTGACAAGGATTCCTCCAGCATAGATTTTTTTGCGTCTTGTCTGGAGAATGATAAAACAATGGTAAAAGTAGATTCGAGTTATCAAAAGGTCGAAATCTTGAAGCATCTAATAGATAATCAGACCGATTGTGTTTTGATAAATGTGGATTCATCAGACACAGAGATCGTGCCTCTTCTCACACAAATAAAAGAGAGTTGCGAGAACCGATCTGTGCCGCTTTTGGTGGCAGGAACGAATATCCCGTTTGAGACCAAATTAGAGTTGTTACTGTATGCAGATGATGTATTTGTCTTGCCGATTGAACCTGCCGAATTGGTTTTACGAATACAGAAGCTGGTGGACAACAGAATAAAAGTCCGTAGTCAAATTTTGATAGATCCATTGACAGGAGCTTATAACGATAGGTTCTTGATTCGCGAATTGGAGCGGCATTTAAATGATTTCAAGCGGTCACATGAACCATTCACGATGATACACATGGAGATTGATGATCATCATGTGACCCATCCTAGTGAAGCAAGAGATGCACTCTTAAAAGGCTTTGTGGAATACATCCAGAGAAGCGTTCGACCAATGGATGTGTTTTGTCGCTATAAAGACGAGGGATTTATCCTGATTCTTCCGAAGACCTATAAAGAAGATGCAATCAAATTGATGAACCGATTAATAGGCAGATTTTCACAAGGGGAATGGAAGAGCACTTTTTCTTGCGTGGTATTGGAATTTTCGGAAGCGATCCATTCTCCCGAGAATTGCCTCAAGATGATGGCGTTTCCCGAAGATAGGCGAGAGCGCCAAGAGAAAGGGCTAGTGATCGATCGCACGGAGGAGCAGCCTTCCACCCATCAGAAATTGCTGATCGCCGTTATCGATGACGATCGCCTCATACGGGAAATGTTGAAAGACCAGCTTGCAGATATTGGGGACGAGATGGTAGAGGTAGAGATCAGGAGCTATTCAAATGGGGAAGAATTTTTCGAGGACCCGTGGCATCGTCAGAATCAGCGTTTCCTACTGATCATCGACAGAGTCATGCCCAAGATGGATGGTTTGGAACTCCTGCAAAAAATCAGAACGGAATACGATCGAAAACGTTACGTTTGCTTGATGTTGACGAGCAGGGACTCCGAGTCGGATATAGCCTTGGCGATCCAAAAAGGCGCCAATGATTATGTGGTCAAACCATTCGGGCTGAAAGAACTCCGCGCTCGAATTAGACGACTTATCAGGGGGACAAGATGATTGATCTTGCCTTAATTGTCATTTTGACCGTGGTATTTTTACTATTGCTGATCGTTCTCTATGTGTATCTGGTATGGAGAAAATACCTGAACATAAGGATCACGAAAAGAAAAGGCGAGTGGCTCTCGAACCGAGAGGAGGAACTCAAGAAGTATTTGCTGTCAGGGGAACATTCAAGGAAGCTGATTCCTACGCAGAGGTACCAATACGAGGTGCTTGAGGATTACTTCAGTGAGTACCTGTCCAATTTTAAGCTCGAATCCGAAAAAGATCCCATTGCCGTGTTCGCGGAAACTGTTTTTGTTCCCGTTTATAAAAAGCGGCTGCAAAAAGGGAACTGGAGCACGCGAATGAACACGTTGTATTTTATCGATCTCTTTCGCTTGAAAAGCATGCAGGGGGATTTGCTCAGTCACCTTACGAGCAAGAAATGTTCCCCGGAGGAGACGCATCTCATTTATAACGTGCTGGCAACGTTTGAATTCGATCAATTTCAGGATTTGCTAAAAGGAAGCAAGGAGCTGCCTCCTTTTCATTTAAGCCAGATCATGAGCAGGCTCGTGGACCAAGACAATCTGGAAGGCTATGTGGATCGTTTCGAGGGGTTTCCTCTATTTTTGAAAAAAGGGATCCTGGATGTTGCGCGAGAAAAAAATCTTCGCTCTGAGCAGCTTCAGCAGCTTTTGGAAGGCTTGCTTCAGGATGAATCAACTGATCAAGAGCTCCGGATCCGTGCGTTGAAAACGATCGGCTCTCTAGGTTACTTGACTTCACCAGAGATCATTACGCGGATGCTAGAGACAAACGTGGAAGATAAAAAATGGAATACATCTCAGTCGGCAGCTGAAAAGATGATGATAGCCAGACTGATGGGGAATATCAAAAAAGATTGCTTTCTTCCTTACTTAGAGCGTTTGATTAGCGACAGCGGGTACATCGTTCGGGTGGAAGCAGCCAAATCGATCCGAAAATACAAGCATGGCAAGGAAAAGCTGCAGCAGATCGCTGCATCACATGCGGATCTGTACGCAAGAGAAATTGCCATGGAGTGGATGGAAAGGGGGACGGAGTATGAATAATATGTACCCTTATTTCGTCTCGTTCTTCACAATAGTGAATGTATTCATCATTTTTTACATGATCGCGATCTGTCTCTTTTACATGATGTTATTTCTACTCGCGTTCAGTGGGTTGAAAAGGGAACGCGGCCTTCATCAGGTCGAGCCATATAAGAAAATGAAGCAATCTGCCTTCACTCCGCCGTTGTCCATTATTGTTCCTGCCTACAATGAAGAAGCGGGAATCATCGGGAGTGTGCTGTCGCTTGTAACCGGCAGCGGGAGACTCGATTATCCGGAGTTTGAGGTCATCGTCGTAAATGACGGCTCTACCGATAGCACGCTGGAAAAAGTCATGAGCCGATTCAAGATGGTTCCCATCAAAAATAAGGTGCTGCAAAAGCGAAACGGGATTCAGACGCAATTCGTCAAGGATGTCTATCAATCCGAAATTTATCCTGCCCTTTTTCTGGTTGATAAAGTGAACGGAGGAAAGGCGGATGCGTTAAACGCGGGGATTAATCTGGCCAAATACCCTTACTTCGCATCCGTCGATGGAGACACTGTGCTCGAGCCGGACTCTTTTCTCAAAATCATGAAGCCGATCATTGAAGACAGCGATCAAGAGGTTCTCGCAACAGGAGGAAATGTACTGTTGGCCAATGGAAGTCTCATCGTAAAAGGACAGATGGAAGAGAGCAGACTGTCTCGCAACCCACTGGTCATGATGCAAATCATTGAGTACATGCGGGCTTTTTTGATGGGGAGGATTGGTCTTTCCCAGGAAAATCTGCTGCTCATTATCTCAGGCGCTTTTGGTGTATTTAAAACCTCCAGAGTCATTCAAGCGGGTGGCTATCGGGCCAACACGATCGGTGAGGATATGGAGCTCGTGGTCCGCTTGCATCGCATGAATGTGGAGAAAAAGTGGGGAGCGAAAATCGTCTACGTAGCAGATCCGGTATGTTACACAGAAGCGCCGGAAGACATGGCTTCTTTGCGAACGCAGCGGATCAGATGGCATCGCGGGCTGTTTGAAAGTCTCTGGATTCATAAAAAAATGCTGTTCAACCCCAAATATGGAAAAATTGGAACGATGGCTATTCCTTATTTCTTTTTGGTAGAGCTTTTGGGGCCGCTCATTGAGTTTTGCGGATACATTGCAATGATCATCGGATTGATTATCGGCAATGTGTTTTTCACCTACTCCTTGGCGTTGATCCTGTTGATGATCGTCTACGGGTCGTTTTTATCCATGGGCGCAGTTCTGCTGGAAGAGTGGCGGTTGGGCAGGCATCAAAAAATCTCGGAGCTCAATCGGTTATTTTTCTTTGCGCTATCGGAAGTGTTCTGGTATCGACCGATTATGACTTTCTGGAGAGTCCAGGCGCTTTTCTCCATCCTGCGAGGGAAAAACCAGGGGTGGGGCACATTGAAACGAAAAGGCGTATCCGCATAGGACAAGCCTTATAGGATTGGGTGAAGGATATGAAAAGCAAACTCATACAAGTAGGGATAGCGGCGGCCATTCTCATTGCCCTGCCGTTTATCGTGTGGCAGGTAAGCCCGACCCATTCGCTCTCAGTGTGGATTTTGGACAAAACGGTCCCGAATATGGACTACCGGGAGCATAAAGGACTCATGTGGGCATTGAACCACTTCAAGATTCTCAATCAATCGACGGGCGAGAGCTTTGCCTATGACCAAGATTACTATGGCTTTTTTCCCGAAGCAGATGGAAAATACCATACCAAGGATTTGCCAGAGGCACAGAGCGAGAATCGGCCGCAGCTGATCTATCTGACGGATACGTATGGCGTGTACAGCGATGACTTTCTGAAGGATAACGTGCAAGGAACACGCTCCAAGCTCATTTACGGCGGCTTGACGGATCAAGATTTGTCGAGGATTTCGCAAAACCTGAAAAATGGCGCTACCTTTGTGGCGGAGTTTAATACCATGGCTTCTCCTACCTCGGCTTCCTCACGCAAGCAGATGGAACAAATCCTGTCCGTTACGTGGAAGAAGTGGATGGGACGCTACTTCCTGGATTTGACTCCGGGAGTGGAGGTTCCGGTCTGGATGGTGAATAACTACGAAAAAGCAACGGGACACAAATGGAGCTTTACAGGCCCGGGAATCGCTTTGGTATCGGACCAGGATCAGGTCGTGATTTTGGAAGAAGGAAAAGATTTTGGAAAAGGGAGTGTGGAGCTTTCATTTGCCGCCCCTTACGACGAGGAAATGAAGATCGATTCTTCCATCCCGTACTACTACTGGTTCGAGTTCATGCAGCCCAAAGAAGGCGCTGAGGTTTTGGCCAACTTTCATATGGATGTTACGCCCGAGGGCAAGAAGAAGTTGGGGGAACTTCAATTAACGGAGGACTTCCCGGCGATCATTCGTCATAAAAGTGAAAGCTATACGTCGTACTATTTTGCCGGGGACTTTGCCGACAGCAACAAGGTGCCCGAGTGGTGGAAAATTTGGGGACTCGATTTGTGGAAAAAGTGGTTTGTCTCGGATTTTAAAGGTGATTCCGATGCGTTCTACTGGAAGGCCTATCTGCCGCTGATGAAGAAAATTTTGCAGGATGTCGTAAATACGCCGCCAACAGTTGAGCGACACGTTCAAGTCCCGATCTATGAAGCAAACGGGATCAAGCAAGTGGCAAAAGTGGAAAATGAACAGATTACGCTGTACGACGGCAAATCATGGAATCCGCGCTTCTGGGCTGGAATGAACCTGGGCGCTACGACTCCTGGTCACGATCCTGGGGAACTCAGTCCGACGAAATGGGATTACTTGCGCTGGTTTAAACAGATGCAGGAAATGAACATCAGTGTCATCCGGATCTATACCATTTTGCCGCCTCATTTCTATGAAGCATTGGCTGAGTATAACCGCGATAAGGAAAAACCGCTCTACTTCTTCCAAGGCATTTGGTCACCGGAAGAGGAATTAATCGGAACGGACCTAGCAGGAAATGACGCTTTCAAGGAGTCGATAACCTCCGCCTTCCAAAAAGAAATCCGGGATACCGTGAATGCTGTACATGGAAACATTACCATTCCAGCGGTGAGGGGTCATGCGAGCGGAGAGTTTCGTACGGACGTTTCCCCATACTTGCTGGGCTGGATTACAGGGACAGAATGGTATCCATATGCAGTCAAGACTACCAATGACAATCATGTCGGGATGCCCCCATATCAGGGGACATATTTCTCGGCCAAACAGCAGGCTTCTCCTTTTGAAAGCTGGCTGGCTTCCATGATGGATGTACTGGCGAATGAGGAGATGAAATACGGCTGGCAACATCCCGTTTCCTTTACCAACTGGTTAACCACCGACCCGCTCAAGCATCCGAACGAACCGATGGAAAAAGAAGATCTGGTCCCAGTCGACCCGATGAACATCAATCCAACTGAAAAATGGTCAGCCGGCTATTTTGCAGCCTATCACGTCTATCCGTACTATCCGGACTTTTTGCGGTATGAACCGAAATATCAGACGTACCGTGATTCTTCCGGGAAGATCAATCCGTACGCTGGATATTTACATGATTTACGTGCGCATCATAAAGGAATTCCGTTGATCGTAGCCGAGTTTGGCGTGCCTAGCTCGCGAGGCATGGCGCATTATGGTCCCGCGGGCCGCAATCAGGGGATGCACACGGAAAAAGAGCAAGGCGAGATGGACGCGGACATGCTCCGCAGCATGGCTGATGAAAAATTCAATGGAGCCCTCCTTTTCGCGTGGCAGGATGAGTGGTTCAAGTTCACCTGGAATACGCTTGATATGGAGCTGCCTGGAGAACGAAAGGCCATGTGGAGAAATCGGTTGACCAATGAGGAGAATTTTGGCGTCATTGCGGTTGAACCGGGTGAAAGCGCAAAAGATATGATTCTGATCGACGGCAAGACATCCGATTGGGAGAGACGTACAGTTAAAATCGAGCAGGAATATCCAGCGTTCAACATGTCGGTTTCCCACGATGAAGCTTATCTGTATTTACTGCTTCAGAAAAAACAGGGGGTTTGGAACTTATCCAATGACAGGTTGTCTATCGGATTTGACACCATCCCAGGAGGGAGTCGGATCGCAGACAAAGCGCCGGGACTCCATTTCTCGACAGGAATTGAATTCCTGCTGCAATTGACTGGTGAGAAAAACTCCCGGATTTTTGTGAACAGCGCCTATGATCAGCACACCTGGTTTTATACCGACATCAAGAAAATGTTACCAGGTGACCCACGCTATAAACACGAGGAGCTTGGTCTGTTTCTGCCGTGGAAGCTGGCTTTGAACAAAGGATTGTACCTGCCGGAAACGAAACAGACTGTTCCGTTTGAGGAGCTGGAGGTAGGAGTGATGAAACAGGGGATTTCTGATCCAAATGATCCTGCTTTTAATACACTTGCTGATTGGTACGTAAAAGAGGATCGTTTAGAGATTCGAATTCCTTGGATGTTGCTCGGATTTACTGATCCAAGCTCGCAGCAGGTTTGGGAATATCCCTATAAAGCGGGAGCACTCAAACCTGTTGCCACCGATGGAATCAAGATTGAGCCATTCGTCCAGCCAGTAGGATCTACGGTTTCCCCAGCCATTGAACCTGCCTTTTATCAATGGGAGAAATGGAATGAACCCACTTATCATGAGCGGAAAAAACAGAGCTTTGACATCCTCCGCGATGTCTATGCAGAATTTAATCGGGACAAATAGAAAGAGGAAAACACACAAGCCGTTCGATTGCCGGCTTGTGTGTTTTTTTCGCGGCGTCTTACTCCACCAACGGCTTGATCTTGGGGAACACCTTCAGCGCCGTCTTGTAAAACACATCCTCGTGAAACTCAGGAGGGATCAGCTCCCGGACGAATTCCAGATAGGGCTTCACAGGAGCAAGGGGCCAGTCGGTTCCAAACAGAAACTTGTCATAATGATCGCAGTAGGTGATCGCGTGGCGAAGATGGGCGAAAAAGACAGGGGAGTCCTTCAGTCGCTTGCAATTGGCAGCGTCACCTACCATCAAGCCGGAAAGATCGGCAAACATGTTGCGATTCTTGTACACGACCTCTGCCCCATCCAGCACCCACGGATCGCCAAAATGGGCCATCATGAAATTGACCTCCCGATGCTTCACTGCGACCTCGTCGAGCGTGAGCGGATGGGAGTATTTAAGCAGCCCTCGCTCCGAATACGTATCGCCCGTATGGAAAACGACAGGCACTTGATGCTTGGCCGCCAGCGCATAGACGGGGTCATAGACGCTATCGTAGGCATAGAACGGATAGTAGCCCAGATAGATTTTGAGTCCGACCACTTGTGGCTTCTGCAGGTCAGCTTCCATCCTAGCCAGCGCAGCCGCATCCAGCTTGAACGGGTTGATACCCAGGCAATAGACGAGCTGCGGCGGGAGCTCCTCTGTCAGGTCGAGTCCCATGGGAGTGACTGCCTCGGCATCGGGAAATCCCTCCGGCACGCTTTCCGTCAATCCCATGCCGATCCCGAGGACCACGCCATTTTCCGCATACTCCTGAAGGATTCCGCAGGCGGAGTAATCGACAAACGACTTTTCTGCTGCCGTCCGTTTGAACTCCTCGATATGGGACAAATGCATATGGGCATCAATGATTTTCATTTGGAACCCTCCCTTCATGGACAAATCGGATTGCGCGCAAAGCAGACAGAGCATCCGCCGGAATCGTCTTGTCAGCAAACAGGAAGAAGAGGGGCGGGGTAAAGGTCGCGCTGTTGTTCGGCAGATGCAGGTTACGTACGACGGAGGCGACAGCCACCTCTTTGTTGGCGTAAACGCCCAGGTCTGCGGTATCCAGATCCGTCAAGATCTGCAGCTGCTCCTTCCGGGAAGCTGCGCCCACGATATAATCCGACGACTCGACGATGGACAATTCCCCTTGAGCGAGCGTGTAGCTCAGCTGTTCGCCGTCCGCGCCGACGGTTTTCAGCCATACGTGTTCCTGTGGATCCTCTGTTTGCAAAAAGATATCCGTCGACCAGCTCGTGTCGGCAAAGTACGTCCCGGTATTTTGCACGATCTCGGATGTGTGGCAGAGGACGGGGACCCCGGGAAGCAGCAAGTAATACTGATGGCAGGTCAGCCCGCGAAGCTTTTCCTGTTTCTTCACGTGATAGGTCAGCTTGATTCCTTGCCATGCATTTTGCCGGTTGTCGGTCAGCTGGACGAATGAGGCCGATCGCTCTTCCTTCAACAGAGAAAAGGCACTCAGCTCCTCAACCTGGTTGCCGATCCCACCCGTCCAAGGGTTCCACCACGATTTTGGCTTGGGCTCGGGAAAGGAGCTGGCCAGCCATTCTTGGCCGTTGCAGGTGAGTGAGTAGAGGGATGGGGAAAAGTCTGGAGCGGCTTTGATCCGCACAGGACCATTGTCGGCCACCAAAATTTGCTTGCCGCTCTCCTCTACGATCTCCTGCAATACTGCTTCGCTGCCGAGTGGAAAAATGACAGTGCGCAGCTGAGTTTCATGAGTGGCGAAACGCCCGTCTACCTGGACGATCTCATAGGCCCGGTCCGGAGTGACAAAGGAGAAGCTGGCTTCTGTCTTTTCATCCGCCTCGGCAAAACGTCGGGTTTGACCGCGACCCGATTCGCTCGCCAGTGACGCCGTCAGCTCGCCATCCAGATAAAGCTGTTTGTGCTCGTTCACCACTACGCTGATTTCCTCGCTGCCGACAAACGGATTCTGCTCATTGGCGAGCAGCTCCAGATGGGATGTCAGAGTCAGGTCTTCCGGCAAAGCTTCTTTGCGGGCAAAGGCACGGAACTCCCTCCAGTCGGCATAGCCGCCATGCGAGAGAAAGATGGGGCCGTACGTCCTTTTCCCTCGGGGCTCCAGCAAGTCGATGCTGGTTTCTAGAGACGTATACCAGCCTTGAAAATCAATGCGGTATTCCGGGGGCCAGCACATCCCCCAGGAGGCGGTTTCGTCCCTTGCGAACAGCCAGTTTTCCGTAATCAGCTCCCCGTCCCAGTAATCCAGATCGCTGCCGTAGGAGGAGGGGGTCTCTACATAGCGGCCTTGATAAGGGAGAACGGGGCGGTGAAAGGGATGGGCAAAGCCTTGACTGATCCATATGTCTGCAGCCGGCTTGTCTGCGGAGACGTTTTCCAAAACGAATCCGTGCTCCACTGTGCCATCGCCAAGCAGGAGGGTGTTCCCGATCAACGCAAGATGCGGGTATGCCCCAGAGCGATAATGGACGCGAAGCCCGATCGCGCCCTTTTCATGGATACATTCGACCTGCTCGGCGCGCTTTTTGGAAAACTCGCTGGAATACGGCTTGCCTAGTTTAGGGTAGGTGAAATGAGTCGGTTCTCCGCCTGCTCCGCTGTAGACGGTCATCTCGTTGTCGTCCTTGCTCAGGTAAAGAGCGTGATGACCATGGTGAATCTGCCAGCTCTGTTCGGTTTCTCCCGACAGCAAGGCACCCAATCCGGCAAAGGCTGTTCCGATCTTTTTGACAAAGGACACAGAGGCGCCGTTCGCAAGCTTCGCCTCTACATGCACATCTCCCCCGTAAAAGCCGTATTCATGCAAAGTCCCCGTAAGCGGAAGGGAGAGGCGCTCCTTCCCCTGCAGTCGGAGGGTGTGGCGCTTGACATCGATGTCGAGAAAGGGGAGCGAAGGGAGCTCGAATGAAAATTCCGCTTCTTCCGCGAAGCTGTTCTCTACATCCAGATAAAAACGCGTCGTCTGACCGGGATAGGTGAAGCCGGGCACTTGCAGGGAAAGGGAAGCCGGAAACTTGGGGAGAATGCCCACTTGGAACAAAGCGGTTTTTCCGTTGATCCTCATGTGCGTGCTGACCCGGGGATGCGTGCGCCAGACGCTTTGCTCTTCGGCGATCGCGTCTACAAAGAAGGTTGCGGACAGCGTCGTTTCACCGGTAACCTCCAGCTCCTGCTGATAATCAAAGCGGATCGTTTCGTTCGATTCACCCTTCATGGAAAGGTGCAGAGGCTTGCCGGTTTTATTGATGATCCGATAGTGAATCTGGTACTGCTGCCCAAAGACGAGCTGCGGTTTTTCCGCCTCGGCAGCTAACAGATAATCCTCTGTCTCGATGAGGCGCATCCCCCGACCGAGCCGCTCGAATTCCACACGCAAGCGCTTTTCTCCTTTTTCCCAGGAGTAGGTGAAGTAATCAAAGCCGTTATCTTTTCGTCCGTCCGGCTCTACCACAATCTCTCTGGTAGAATCTTGATACCAGTCGATTTCCTCGAAATAGGGGGCGAGGGCTTCTGTCCGCAGCACCGTCGGAATCATGTTCATGAGATGTGTGGAATCGTCCCGGTCTTCCCAGAAAAAGCCGAACTTTTTATACAAGGGAACGGCCTTGGTGTTTCCTGCCCAGGTGTAGAGATCGAGTCGCGGCCACCCTAGCTTGACGGTCTCATCCAGCACGCGTGCAAGCAGCAGGCGCCCCACTTTCTTTCCGTGGTATTCAGGCCGCACATTGAGCAAGGGGATGTAAAGGGCTCCGGTGTCTTCTCGGTACTCAGCCAGACTGCAGTAGCCTACCACCCTGTCACCGGCGATCGCCAAGTAGACAGCCAGTGCATCCGAGCTTGCCTCTTCTTGACGAATTTGTTCTGCCGTCGTGATCGAGTTTCCTCCGCCCCAGCTGTCCCGGCTGGCGTTCCACATTTCCGCAACGGCTTGTGCCCATTCCGGACCATAGGAGACGATCGAGATTGATTCCATGTATGCTTGCACCTCGATTTCTTTGGAAATGATTGGATTCCGCTAGGTTGTACGAATGAGTGAAGGGTTCGGTTTCTCCCGTTGGGCAGGGAGATGGGAGCGGAAAATGAAAGGGAAAATCAAATGGAGGTTGACATTGAGGTCCTAATTCATTATTCTATCTCTAATCTAATATGCGATATACGTTGAAAGAGCCCAGTAGCAGCTAAGTCCCTGTTTTCAGAAAGCCGGGGGTGATGGAACCCGGTACACACTCAGCTGGCGAATTACACTCTGGAGTATCTCGGGTAATGCTGAGCGGAATGGCGAACGATAGCTCGCTTAAAGTGGCAGGAATGGCGCGCGAGAAGCGTATGTCCCATTCGTGCAATCTGGGTGGTACCACGGTTAATCAATCGTCCCTATGTCTAAAGTAGACTGGGGCGATTTTTTATTTTCCTGTCTGATCGAAAAACCACCCGTTCCAATCGCTTGGCTAGGCGAGGTTTTTTATCAACGAAGCGCATGAATTGAAGGAGTGTATAGCTGTGAACATTATCGACGAGCTTGAATGGCGCGACGCCATCAACCAGCAGACGGATGCAGATGGTCTGCGCGAACTGACCAACCAAAAATCGATCTCGGTATACTGCGGGGTAGACCCAACCGGCGACAGTATGCATATCGGTCACTTGATTCCTTTCATGGTGCTCAAACGCTTCCAGCTTGCCGGCCACCGTCCTGTCATTTTGATTGGGGGCGCTACCGGTACGATCGGGGATCCGAGCGGACGCCAGGCAGAGCGTTCCTTGCAAACGCTGGAGCAAGTCCAGGAGAATGTGGATGCCCTGACTGCTCAAATGAAAAAGCTGTTCGTGACAGAAGGCGACAATCAGATCCGCTTGGTCAACAATTACGACTGGACACATAAGATCAACGTAATCGAATTTTTGCGGGATTACGGTAAAAACTTCAGCATCAACTCCATGCTGGCCAAAGATGTCGTAGCGAGCCGGCTGGAAAGCGGCATCTCCTTTACCGAATTCTCCTACCAGATCCTGCAGTCGCTCGACTACCTGCATCTATACAAGCATGAAGACGTACAGCTGCAAGTCGGCGGTTCGGACCAATGGGGCAACATTACGAGCGGTCTGGATTTGATCCGCAAAAAAGAAGGACACGACTCAAAAGCATTCGGCCTCACGATTCCTCTGATGCTGAAATCGGATGGAACGAAATTCGGAAAAACTGCCGGAGGAGCGATCTGGCTGGATCCGAACAAAACGACGCCATTCGAATTCTACCAGTTCTGGGCGAACACGGACGACCGTGATGTCGTGAAATACTTGAAATACTTCACGTTCCTCTCCAAAGAGGAAATTGACGCGCTGGCAGAAAAGGTGCAGACTGAGCCGCACAAACGCGAGGCGCAAAAAACGCTGGCAGAGGAAATGACGAGATTCGTCCACGGCGAGGAGATGCTGGAGCAGGCAAAACGCATTACCGCTGCGCTGTTCACCGGTGACATCAAATCGTTGACTGCTGACGAGATCGAGCAAGGCTTTAAAGAAATGCCGACCTTTGAAGCCACGAAGGAAGCGAAAAATATCGTCGACTGGCTCGTGGATTTGGGCATTGAGCCATCCAAGCGCCAAGCTCGTGAGGATATCAACAATGGCGCGATCTCGATGAACGGCGAGCGCATCAGCGACCTGGGACTCGAAGTGACAGCCGATTTGGCGATTGGCGGGCGCTTCATCATTATCCGCAAAGGGAAGAAAAACTACAGCTTGGTGAAAATCTCCTAGCATACAGGAACGAAAGGCTTCCCTCCTATTCAGAGGGAGGCTTTTTTCCATTCCAGCGGAAAGCTCTGCGGCTTGGCAGAGATGGTATAATGGATGAAGTCGTCGCCCTTCCGAAGCAGGGGAGCGAAAAAGCAAGCTTGCAATAACGATAAAGGATGGTTGTTTTGAAGATTAACAAAAAGTATGAGAACATCGTGTTTACCTTTTTAATGGCTTTTGGGATGTCTTGCCTCATTTCTTTTTTTATGATGCTGGTTTCCATCGGCTTTCGTCATTTCGTGTTTCTGAACTGGTTGAAATCATGGGGAATTGCTTTTGTGTTTGCATTTCCTGCGGCCTATGTTTTCCCAAAAATCATCCGGAAAGTAATGAGAAAAATCACATTTGTCGAAAGTGATTGATTGTAAAGGAGAGCATGTGGGTGCATTCGTATACCATGTGGGAACGAGCTTTGTTTTTGTTTACTCATTTGGATAGGAAGAGACTGGAGTCAGCGCTGCAAGGCAAGACGGTAGTCATAACAGGGGCCAGCTCGGGGATTGGCGAGCATCTAGCCTATTTGCTGGGGCCGCTATCTGTTCACTTGATCCTCGTGGCGAGGAGAGCAGAGAAGCTCGCAGAGATGAAGCGCGAGATCGAAAAGGGGGCTGCCAGGGTAAGCGTTTATGCTGCAGACCTCCGGGACGAAGAGCGGATGGAGGGCTTTCTCACCTTTCTTCGCCAGCTGCCTGCTGGGGTGGATATCGTAGTGAGCAATGCGGGCCTGTCGATCAGGCGTTCCATCTGGGATTCCCTGGACCGTTATCATGATTATACGCGCACGATGGCAATCAATTACTTTGCTCCCGTCCAGCTGCTCCTGTCTCTCATCCCGACGCTGAGGCAAAACCAGGGCCACATCATCCAAATCTCTACCATCAACACATCGCTGCTGCCTCTTCCTCAGTGGGCGGCTTATCAAGCATCGAAGTCGGCATTCGACACGTGGTTCCGATCGGTCGGACCGGAATTGAATGCAAAGGGGATTGCGACTACCTCAATCTACCTCCCCTTGGTGAAAACACCCATGATCCTTCCTACTGCCGCTTATCAAAACATGCCTGCCATGAGCCCTTATCACGTCGCGCAAATCATCGCCAAATCCATGTACACCAAGAAAAAAAGGTTCATGCCGTGGTGGCTGATTTTCGGCCAGCTCGCCTCGATCCTCGGGAGAGGCCTCTGGGAATGGAGCGCCCCGAAATGGCTCGAGAAAAGGGGGAGGAAGCAGTGAAGTTCGTCTGTTTGCTCGAGGTCTTGTGCAAGCTGAGGCTGCTCTCTTTGCCGGGGCTGTTTCGGCTGTTCGCATCGATGCTCCGCCATGGCGTCAATGTCATGATTCTCTTGCAGTTGGCAAAGAAAAGGGCTGGTCACCAAATTGCCTTGGTCGATGATCGGGAAGCGCTAACCTACCGGCAGCTGCTCACTTCGTCAGAGCGGCTCTCCATCGTTTTGAGACGAAGGTACGGACTGACCGGCGGCATGAAAGTCGGCTTCTTATGCAACAACCATGCGGCGCTGGTCCAATCCATTTTTGCGGTTTCCCAAACTGGAGCAGATCTTTACTTGCTTCCTACCGAGGTAAGCAGAAGGCAGTTCGCGCAATGGGTGAACGAACATGATTTTGATCTGCTGATCCACGATGCGGTGTTTACGGACTGGGTGGAGCAGTCTTATACGAAGGTACGGGTGTATAGCTATCATGATCACCTGCCGGCCATCAGCAATATGCTCCATCGTAGCGATTGGGAGGGGGATGGGCCTCGAAGAACCTCTTCGGGCAGGATCATGCTGCTGACCAGCGGGACGACGGGGACGGCCAAAAAAGTCGCGCACAAGCCTACCTTGCTCCATTACCTCCCTCCCTTTTCTGCATTGCTCAGTCGGCTTCCCTTGCTTTCATCCCGCACGGCCTACATCGCTACTCCTATTTTTCACGGCTACGGGATTGCTCTCTTGTTTTTGTGGATCGCGCTCGGAAAGAAGATCGTCCTGACCTCTGGCTTTGATGCCGCAAAGGCTTGCGAACTCGTACAGAAGCATGATGTCGAGGTGATCAGCGTCGTCCCTTTGATGCTGCATAAAATGCTGAGGCACGACGCCTGTGCTTTGAAGTCCCTCACATGCATTGCATCAGGCGGTGCAGAGCTGAGTGCAAAGCTCGCACGGGACGTTCTCAGCAAGCTGGGAGGAGTCCTTTACAATCTGTACGGAACGTCGGAGGCAGGTCTATTGCTCGTAGCGACTCCGGCAGACTTGCATAGGTCCGGAAGTACGGTCGGCAGGAAAATAAAAGGGGTGCGTCTTCACGTGCTGGATGCTCACAAGAAGAAGGCGGCTGTGGGACAAGTCGGCCAATTGTGCCTGAAAAAGAGCGGTTTATTGGCGAAGAGAAAGCAGCAATGGATAGAGACTGGCGATCTGGGGTACAGGGATTCTCGCGGATATTACTTTTTGTCCGGGCGTGTGGATGAGATGATTGTGTCAGCGGGGGAAAACGTCTATCCCAGTGAACTGGAACACGTCCTTGCCCGCCATCCCTTCATCGAAGACGTGGCTGTGGTCGGGATTCGCGATGAAGTGTTTGGACAAAGATTGAAAGCCATCGTACAGCTTGCCCCAAACGCAGTCCTGACGCAAGAGGCACTGATGGAATGGCTTCGTCCCCAAGTGGCCAGGTATCACATGCCCAAAGAGATCGTTTTCGTTCCGCAGATGTCCTATACCCATTTGGGGAAACGGGACAAGAAGCGGCTGAAAGAGTGGAAAGCAAAAGAAGCCCCAGTGGAGTGATTCCCTGGGGTCTTCCTGCTTTATGCGTTCTTTCCTTTTTTCCAGGCTTCGTGAAGCGAGTGCACTCTCTTCCATAGTTCTTCTTTCTCCAGCTTGCTGTAGGCAACCAAATGTTCACCGAACACCTCCGCCAATACATCCAGCCATTGCGATTTCGTGTGCAACTCGATCTTTTCGGTGGTGGTGCCTTCGCGCCGATTCCACACGCATCCCCGCAGCTCATTGCTCCCCGTGGCATGCCTGTGCCGAACCAGGAACAGATCGATCCAGGGAGAATCGGGCGATCGGCTGTAAAATTCGTGCTTCGGAAAGAACTCCTCCAGATTATCCGCGGCCACCGGGGCGTAATCCACACCGACGAAGGAGGCGAGAGGATCGTGTTCGAGCCGCCATCCATCTTTCGCAATGCTGGATGCGGTGACTTTGTACTGGAGGGGACCTTGGTCGTACGTTCCCTTGCGAAGCGGGAGGGGCTCAAAAGGCATATCCCCGAGTCCAGCATCGACGATCCAGCGCTGCACTTCTCCCTTCTCGTCTGTCAGGTTGACGGTCAGACCGAGGTGAAAGGAATTGATCCGAGGCTCTTGCCCCATGGGTTGTACGCCTGCCCGATGCCAGGAGACGTGGTACCCAAGCGAGTGCAGGAGAGCGCCAAACGCACCGTTCAAGTGAAAGCAATAACCGCTGCGTCCGGTCATCATCAGCTGCACGGAATCTCGGATAGCGATGGAAACGGGGGTGCCGTTTACAATGTCGATCGTTTGCCAGGGGATGAGCTCGACGTGCGCTCTATGGAGCGCGAACAGGTAAGAGAGACTGGGAGGCTGGATGTCCTCCATTCCGAGTCTTTTCAAGTAGGATGTTTTTTCAGCGTTCGTCAGCATTTCTTTTCACCTCATTCAGTTTCTTTCTATGCTTGACTCTCCAGCTGTTTGCGGTAAGTGGCGGATCGGCGTCGACTCAGCGCGACATTCGAACCGATCACCCCCGCGATGATCAGAAAAGAGCCGAGAAGATGGTACCAGGTGACGGTCTCCTGCAGGAAAAAGGCTCCTGACGCGATGGAAACGACCGTCGACAGGTTGGCAAACGCACTCATTTTGGACGCTTCTATTCGGGAGAGAATGTAATTGGCCAAGAGAGCGGTCACCAGCTGAACGGCTCCAAGGCAAAGAATGCATGCAACAAAGGTGGCATTCGTGAGGGGCGAGACAAATGCAGGCAGCGTTCCCGAGAACGAATGAACTGAGAGCGAGTAAAGCAGCAGTGAGACAAACGCGGCGCCCACCATGAAGCAGCTGATCTCGGCCACGGTGAAATGCCGCGTCACCACGCGCGCCAGCACACTGTAACCGGCAAAGACGATGCAAGCTGCGACAAGCAGCACGATCCCGGATGTTTGCGACAGATCGATGCTGCTGCCTTTCATCACAAAGATGAAGGAAACGCCAGCCGTTGAGAGGAGAATGCAGAGCTTTTGCAGCGGTGTTGTCGTTTCTCCCAAAAAGATGGAGGCGAGGACAAGCGTAGCTACGGGTGTAAAGGCGCTAATGATTCCCCCTTCTGCTGAAGTCGCAAACTGAAGCCCATACGTTTGCAGCATAAAGTAGCCGACGGGATAAAAGGTGGCCAGCAAGAGCAAGAGATGGAGAGGTTTTCCTCGGTAGTTCAGTTTGACGAAACCAGCTGCAATCGGGATGATCATGATGCAAAAAGCAGCGGCAAAGCGGTAGGTCAGCGTATCGAGCGGGGCTGCGTACTGCAGGGTCAATTTGACCAGCAGAAAAGAAAGCCCGATGATGACAGCGTTGATCACAGCAAGAATGTAGGGAAGCTTACCAGTTCTCTCTCCCATTGCATGCATCCTCCTCGTATGTAAAAAAGGGTTACTTGTCGCCCGCAGACAAATAAATACGTGACTAAAAGGTCACTCTTAATATATGTGACTTTATGGTAACGTGTCAATCCTCATCGAGCATTTTTGGAAAGGGAAAATTGCGTGCCATGAGGAAATGAGGAAAAGCAAAGCAGCTTCCAAAGAGCTGCTTTGCTTTTTTCTTTCTCGTCACACATCTGGCGGAGCACATCCAGGATCGGAAAGACCTTTTCCTGAGTGAACAATTGGGCATCTCCTATTCAGGAGCTAAATCGAGAGTACAGAGAGGGCGAGAGCTGGTCAAAGAAAGGATGAACAGCTGCTGTAAGATAGAAGCGGATCGATATGGAAACATCGTCGACTATCGCGTCGTGCTGGATGAGCCGCGGGTGACGAGAAAGGCGAGTCGCAGTTGAAAAAGTGGCAGCGGCAGCTGAGGACATTATTTCAAGTCCAAAGCTGCCGCTGCCTTTATTTGTCTTGAAGCTCTATTACGAAGTGGATGTCGATTCTTGATCTGTACGAGCCGTTTTTCTCCCTAGCACGCCCCCGTACAGGAAAATCCCGAGCGAGAGCGCCAGGCAGACTGCCGAGAAGATGCCGAGCGACGAATAGCCGCCGAGGTGGACATAGAGCAAGCCGGCAAACCATGCGCCGAGCGTGTTCGCGCCGTTCATCGTCGAGTTGGCCAGGCTGGAAATCGTTCCCCGGATGGAGGCGTTCAGCGAAGTGAGCGCCCCCATGACAATCGGGAAGATAATCCCGAGTGTCGCGAAAATGGTCAGATAGACGATCGTCACGAGCTGGAGGTTCGCTAGATGAGGCATAATCGTGTAGAGTATCACGAGCAGCGACATTCCTGCTGCGACAGCGTTGGCATCGCCCAGCTTTCGGGTGACATAAGAGCTAATCATGCTTCCTAGCAGAGTGCCGAATCCGAGAAACATCATCACGGTACCGATCTGCCCGATGGGAAGCTCAAAGCGATCAGCCATCCATTTGCCAACGAAAGCGAATGCGGTACCGCTCCCCAAGTGAAGGAGAAGGTAGGCAGAAAAGCCGCTCCTTGCCTTGCCGCTCGCGATTAGCGGGACATATCTGCGAAGGATCGACGTCCGATCACCCTGGTTCGCGCCAGGCTTCATGTCGGGCAGCAAGGTGAATGCGGAGGCGGCTAACAGCAGCGAAGCGAATCCAATCGTCCAGAACGGAACGGACCAATTGGCTGTCGCGAGCCAGCTTCCGATTGGCACCCCGAGCGCTTGGGCAGCGGCGAGACCCGCGAAGGCGATCCCCATTGTCTTGGAGACGCTGGCAGCCGGCATGACCGCCGGGATGGACGCCCACACTTGGGGAGCCGTGAACGCCGCGCTTACGCCGGCAAGGATGCGGAACAGGCACATGGTCCAGAAGCTGTCCGCAAAGCCGCATAGGATCGTCGAGACGGAGAATCCGAGCAAGCCGCCGAGCAGTACGGTTCTGCGATTCCAGCCGTCGGACAGAGGCCCGGCGATCAAGGCGAACACGGCCGAGCCCAGCGTGTAGGAGCCAATCATCCACCCGGCGATTCCCGTCGATACGCCGTATTGAGTCTGCAATGTCGGGAGCAAGGGCGAAATAAGGAAGGTATCCGTTCCAATCATGAACATGATGAGGAAGAATAGTGCGGTATATTTGCGCAATGTCAATCACTCCTGTGGTTTCGTATTGCTTGCTGTGTCTATCGTAAGACATAATGGTGACAGAACCTGTCATCGATTTATTTGTTTTTAAATAAAGGGGGGTCAGGATGCCCAAGTCCAAAAGGCTGATGGAACTGATGATGACCGTCAACCGAAAGCGGCGGTTCAAGGTTCAGGAGCTCGCAGATGAATTCGGGGTCTCCAAGCGTACGATCCTAAGGGATTTGCAGGAGTTGAGCGAGCTGGGCGTGCCTCTTTATTCGGAAGTTGGTCCGAATGGGGGCTATCAGGTGCTGAGGGAAAGGGTGCTGCCTCCCATCGCATTCACGGAGGAAGAAGCCGTAGCGATGTTCTTCGCAGTGCACTCCTTGCGGCATTACTCCTCGCTGCCGTTCGAAACGGAATCCGCCTCCGCGTTGAACAAGTTCTACCTCCATATGCCCGGGGACGTAAGGGATCGAATCGACAGCATGAAAGACCGGGTCGACTTCATCACGCCGACAAGGCGGAGTGATGCTCCTTGCTTGGCCACTCTTCTTGATGCGGCCGTACATCGGAAGGTGCTTTTGGTCAAATACGAGTCGAAGGAGGAGGGGGCGAATGACCGCCGGATTCAGCCGGTCTGCATTTATGCGCACAACGGTTTCTGGTATTGTACGGCCTTCTGCTTCCTGCGCCAGGGCTTCCGAGTGTTCCGGTGCGACCGGATTCGAGAGGCAGAGCTTGACGCGTCTGGCACGGAACCGTTCGATCTAAAAGATGTCAGCCTCAGTCGGCGGGAGGCTGCTGAGCCAAGACAGCCTGTCCGCCTCCGTGCGGAGCTGAGCCGAGCAGGCGTCCAGCGCTGCGAATCAGAACTGTGGCTGGCTTCGATGCTGCAAGTGCGTGAAGACGGAAGCGGCGCGATCGATAAGGAGGTGTCCCGCAGCGACATTCCTTTTTATACGGAGTTCTTTATCGGACTTGGGGACGAGGTCCTCTTGGAGGAACCGGCGGAGTTGAAAGAGTCGATCAGAAGGAAGCTCTCCGAGATGCTGGGCAGATACCAATGAATAAAGGCAGTGGCAGCCGAAGACCTCAATTTTGAGTCCGCGGCTGCCACTGCCCTTTTCTATTCGATTCGTCTCCCTTTCAACCCACTTCACCGGTAATCCCTTTAAAAGCAAGCGGAGTAGACAGCACCGTCATCGTAGACGTAAATCCGTATTGGCTGCATTGTGACAAGAAATCATTCAATGATTGCATAGAGTGTGTCTGGATTTTCAGCATGAAATTGAATTGACCGCTGAGCTGATGCATCTCGACCACGTCGTCTGATTGATTGCCGAATGCAGTGAGACGATCGCAATTGTTGGTTTGGACGAGGATAAATGCCGTGATGCTTTTTCCCAGCTTCTCTGGTGATACAATCGTCCGATACGAGTCGATGATGCCTTTTTCCTCCAGCTTGCGTACACGCTCGGAAACGGCGGGCTGTGTCATGTTAATGGATCTTCCCAATTCAGAGAAGGAGATCCGTGCATTTTGCTGAAGAGCCTCCAGTATTTTCAGATCAATCTGATCCATGTTTTCACTCCTTTTCCCATGAAATTTGAATTCAAAATGACTCCTGAGAAATGCCTATGAATTCAAAGTATGCGGTAATGAATGCCTTTGGTTTCGTCTGTATTCGTTTTTCCTCTTTGATTACCATGTAGGTATAGCAAACAGATCTCTTGAGGAGGAACCATGCGATGAAATCAAAAGTAACCTTGCAATCCCCCATGAATATTGGGAACGTTCAACTGAAAAATCGCCTCATCCTGGCACCGATGCAGCAAAACAAGGGTACACTCCAAGCGATGCCCACCGATTACCATGTGAAGCATTACCGTGATCGGGCCAAACACGTGGGCTTGGTTATTATCGAATCTACGGGGGTCTCGGCCAATGGACGTCTCTACCCCAACGATATTGGTATATTCACTGACGAGCACACGGGGCCGTTGCGCCGAATCGTGGAGGCCGTACATGAAGAGCATACACCGATCTTCATCCAGCTCACTCACGGCGGGAGGAAGGCGTGGCCCGAAGTCGTCGATCGGCTGGTAGCCCCCAGTGCGATCGCCTATGATGACTTCTACGGCGTGCCGGAAGAAATGACAAGTAAAGATATTCGCGAGGCAATCTCCGAGTTCCGCTTTGCTGCTAGAAGAAGTGTTCAGGCAGGCTTCGATGGAATCGAACTCCATCTGGCTCATGGGCATTTGCTTCATCAATTTCTCTCGCCGTTATCCAACCTGCGATCGGATGAATACGGGGGATCGCTGGAGAATCGGCTGCGCATCATCCGTGAAGTGGTGATCGCGATTCGGGAGGAAGTCGGCTGCGCCTATCCTTTGCAGATCCGGGTTTCGGCTTCTGATTTTGCTGAAGGCGGCCTTACTCCAGTGGATGTCGCACATGCCTTGACCTATCTGGAAGAATTCATCGATGCCGTCCATGTCTCCGCTGGGGGGACTCTTCCCGTCGCTCCGCTGGCTGACGGGGCAGGCTATCAGGTTCCGTATGCTTCCGTCATCAAACAATATGTAAAGGTCCCTGTCATCGCGGTGGGCCGCATCCACAGCGGACAGCTGGCCAATTTTATTCTAGCAGACGAGTTGGCGGATTTCATCGCTGTTGGGAGGCCTATGCAAGAAGATCCACACTTTGCCCAAAAGCTGCTCCAATACGAAGAATAAGGGAATAATAGCCAAAGCCTCAGAATGGGCTCTTTCCCAAGCGAGATGCCATGTAAAAAAATGTCCGATTTTTACTAGTGAGAAAAACAAACGTATGCGATCATCATGAAAGGAACAACCCTCTCTGCACGCTTCGAACGCTGCATTTAAAGCAGAGGGGAGATTCCTCAAGTAGACGGAGGTGGGATTCGTAATGAAGCCGCGGATCACTGTACTGACACTGGGTGTTGATGATTTGGAAAGATCGCTGAAGTTTTATCGAGATGGTCTGGGATTGCCGACGGAAGGGATAGTCGGGCGAGAATTTGAGCATGGCGCTGTCGCCTTTTTTGATTTGCAAGCAGGAGTCAAACTGGCCGTTTGGAATCGAAAGGATCTCGCGCACGAGACAAAAGTACCGTTGGGGGCGCCGAGCTCTACTGAACTGACGATCGGGCATAATGTGGGGAGAAAAACGGAAGTGGATCAGGTGATGGAAGAGGCGGAAAAAGCCGGGGCGACGATCACGGACCCGGCTCATGATACCTTTTGGGGCGGATACTCAGGCCACTTCCAGGATCCCGACGGGCATCTGTGGGAAGTGGTCTGGAACCCGGATTGGGAGATCAACGACTGACAGCAGCGACACATGCGCAGTCCATGACTAATGGGCTCGAGCATGTGTCTTTTGCCATTTTATTCTCCTGTCTCTGCAAATCGTTGTATCCGCGCACCGATTTCATCGCGTACCCGCTGAAACTCGGACCATTCTTTGCCCGCTGGGTCGTCAAACCCCCAATGGACTCGTTTGACATGAGGAGGGGGCGTCGGACATACGGAATCGGCATGGCTGCACAGCGTCACGACAAGATCTGCTTTCTCTAGCAGGGCTGGGTCAATCCCATCAGAAGTCTGATGGGTAATGTCGATTCCCACTTCGTGCATGGCCCGCACAGCATTCGGATTGACACCGTGTGCTTCGATCCCGGCGGAAGAGACGTTCCAAGTGGCCCCCAAATGCTTTTTTGCCCACCCTTCCGCCATCTGGCTGCGGCAGGAATTCCCCGTACATAAGAAGTAAATGGTTTTTTTGTTTTCCATGCTGAAATCTCCTTGTTTACATCTGTTTGCTAAGCGCTGGCAAAGTACTTTCGTTTGAACGATAAAGCGATCTGGACCAAGGCGATCATTACCGGAACTTCCACAAGCGGACCAATGACGGCTGCAAAGGCGGCACCCGAGTGAATCCCAAACACACCGACTGCCACAGCGATCGCCAGCTCAAAGTTATTGCTGCCTGCTGTAAAGGCGAGGGTCGTCGTCACCGGATAGCTTGCGCCCATTTTCTTCCCCAGAAAGAATGAGACGAAGAACATCAGGATGAAATAGAGGAGCAAGGGAATGGCAATGCGCACGACATCGAGCGGCACGCTCACGATGCTGTCTCCTTTGAGGGAAAACATGACCATGATCGTAAAGAGCAGAGCGACCAGTGTAATCGGGCTTATTTTGGGAATAAACACCTTTTCGTACCACTGTCGCCCTTTTGCTTTCACCAGGGTAAATCGTGTGAGCATCCCTGCCAGAAAGGGAATTCCGAGGTAAAGGAAAACGGATTTTGCCACTTCGGTCATTGTGATGAAAACGACCGCTCCATGGATCCCCAGCCATTCGGGAATGACGGTGACAAAGACATACGCGTAGAAAGAAAAGAACAGCATTTGAAATACCGAATTGAAGGCGACGAGACCCGCTGCATATTCGGTATCGCCTTTTGCGAGGTCATTCCATACGATTACCATCGCAATGCAGCGTGCAAGACCAATCATGATGAGTCCCACCATATATTCTGGCTTATCCGGCAAGAAAATGACCGCGAGCAAAAACATCAAGATAGGACCGATCACCCAGTTTTGCAGCAGGGACAACAACAGAACCTTGGTGTCCCGAAAGACACGTCCTATCTCTTCATACCGTACTTTTGCCAATGGGGGATACATCATCAGGATCAAGCCAGTGGCAAGAGGGATGGAGGTGGTGCCGATCTGCAAACGATTCAAGCCACTCGTGAAGGCAGGAAAGAAAGTGCCAATGGCAATACCTGCGGCCATGGCGAGGAAAATCCAAAGGGTGAGGAATCGATCGAAAAAGGACAAACGTTTCATGAGATACTCCTGTCTTGCATCAGCAGCACGATTTCGCTGCTTCTCTATTCTGATCTGCACAGCAGGGCGTGGATTCACTCTTGTGGACGTCACTGTCGGCCTTCGTGTAAAAGAACTCCCACTCATTTCCGTCCGGGTCCGTCACCCAAAATTTATCCTGCACGGCATAGCAGCAAGTGGTGTCCATCTCCTCGCGGGCGAAGAAGCCCAGCTTTTCCAGGCGTTCTTTGTGAGCCGTGATTTCATCCGCACGTTCGACCTGAAAGCCAAAGTGGCTTACCTGGTTCCCGCTGACTTCATCCCTGACGTTCAGGGTAAAGTTGAGCCCCGGCGTCTCCAACAAAAACTTGGCATAATCCGGTTTTACCTTCACAGGCTCTGCTCCGAATACCTTTTGGTAAAAACCAAGCGACTTCTCCAGATTAGTTACGTTGATGCCGACATGAACGTATTTCATTGCGATGACCTCCTTTATTTTATGTAGCATTCATCAAAAAAAATTGATATAAGGAGTGAAAAAATGAGCAGCATTAGCAGCAGCTGCCTTTTCCCGTTTTCCTGAAGATGCAACAAAGCTCTTCCGATAACAGATGATTCACTTCGTCATCATTCAAGTCGTAATAGCTCCACGTTCCTTTTGTCTCTTTCACAATCAGATTGGCATCCAGCAAGATCTTGAGATGATAAGACAGCTTGGATTGCGGCATGTCAAACACCTCTGTGAGGTCGCACACGCAGGTTTTGCCTCGCTGGCAGAGCTCATACATGATTTCCAGCCGTTTCTGATCGGCCAGAGCTTTGAATTTTTTCTCATAGTGCTCCAATTGCTGCTTGATGTCATTCATTCGTATGCTCCTCGTTCATCAACTTTTTTTGATGTATTTAGTATATGTCTTATCCCGAAAAGAATGCAAGTATTAAATCAAGTTTTTTTGATGTAAGCCTGATAATGAAACGCAGCCTGGGAAACTGCGTTTTTGCATGACGGCAGAATGGCAGATGAACGCACGGGAAACAGCCCGCTCATCAACCAATCCCCTCATTTTGATTTTCGTAGTACGGTAATGAAGCCACCCAGGATGTCATGGCTGACGGAAAAGCCTTTTCGTTTGTAGAATTCCAGGGCGTCGCTGTTTCCATTGGAGACGTAGATAAAGTAATCATCGACATCCTCGAATTGCTGCAGCCACTCCATGGACATCTGAAACAGCTTGGACCCAGCCCCATACTGTCTGTACTCTTCTTTTATGTAAAATTGGGAGAGACAGCCTACGTTCTCTTTGCGGACGGAGGCAAGGTCAAAAAAGGTGGCAAAGGAATTGGAATAGGCTTCTTTCGGAGAGATGTTGGAATACACGTAACCGACGGCTTTGTCGCCATCTTTCACGACCACAAAATAATTGTGGAGTGCGTTTTTGACAGAAGGCACCATTCGCGTCTCAAAACTCATGCTGTCGAACAGCTCAGGTGTGATGTATGCTTTTGACTTCTGAAAAGCCATCAGCTCATTGCAAAGGTCCCGGCAAGCTTCCATTTGATCCTCGGAAATCACTTCATAATGCAGCTCCATTGATAATCCCTCCTTCCTCTCTATCATTCGATTTCCAAGACGAGGATTCCTACCTGCGCAGCGGTGCAAAGCATGCCAAATGTGCCGGAAGTCAACGATTCCTCTAGAGGGGGGAAAGAGCGCAATCGAAAAGAAGCGTCACGTGCTGATTTCCAGTACGATGAGGGAAAAGCCAAAGCTTCGTGCTAGAAGAGTAGAGGAGGGTAAGGAATGAATCATACAATCTCAAAAGGTCGTCTGTGGACGGCTCGGGTCATGTCCGGTCTGGTCATTTTGTTCATTCTGTTTGACAGCATCATGAAATTCGTCAAGCCTGCACCGGTAGTGGAAGGGACCGTGCAGCTCGGGTACGCCGAGCATCATATTGCCGTGATCGGCGCACTCGGCCTGATATCGACGATCTTTTATCTGATTCCGCGTACCGCATTCCTGGGGGCTGTGCTGCTGACCGGCTATTTTGGAGGCGTGATTGCCACACATATTCGCATGGATGCCCCGCTGTTCTCCCATACCTTGTTCCCCGTGTATCTGGCGGTATTGATGTGGGGAGGCATCTGGCTGCGACATGAAAAAGTCCGCATGCTGCTCCCTGTATCCAATCGGGAGGGGTGAGGAGTCGGATGGGAAAAGTCGTCTTGTACATGCAAGTCTCATTGGATGGTGTGGTCTCGGACGTGGAGCAGTGGATGAATCTCAGTGACGAGATACTCGAAGATGCTCTCGCCTACTACGATACGCTCGATGCCATCGTGATCGGAGGGCATTCGTACTCTTCCATGGCCGCGTATTGGCAGCAGGCAGAGGACGCTTCTGATTCCGCTCTCGAACGGCGATTTGCCAAAAGGATCAACGAGCTGCCCAAGATCGTCATTTCCCGCTCGGAGCAGGAGCTGACTTGGAGGAACTCACAGCTCTTGACGTATCGTGACCTCGAGTCTTTCCGGATGGAAATCGAGCATCTCAAAAGCAGTACAACGAAGGACATCTCCGTAGAGAGCGGAGTGCGGACGTGGAGGCTATTTCTGAAAAGCGCCCTGGTTGACGAGCTGAGGCTGCTGGTGCATCCGGTAGTGGCTGCAAAGGGCGACAAGCTGTTCGATGAGATCGAGACTCAGCAGGCATGGAAACTGAGCGGCACGAAGGTTTTCTCCAATGGCGTTGTCGAGCTGCATTATCGAATCAGCGAATGATCCCGAGCAGCGCTTCCTTTGCCGTAACGGAAATAGGTGGTTGACAGTTCGGGAATCGCGGAATATAATTTTCAATAATCTAACAATTTAAAGGTTTTGATTAGAAATAGTAGATCTGAATCGTACTTTCAGAGAGCCGTTGGTTGGTGTGAAACGGCAGTGTCGATCATTTCGAACTCATCTATGAACTGCTGCCTGACAATGTAGGGTAAGCCGGAATTCCACCGTTACAAGGATAGATGGTGATGGCCATCGAATGAGTTCATTTCGAATTTGAAATGAAGTAGAGTGGTACCGCGAGTTCAACCTCGCCTCTATACGTAGAGGCGGGGTTTTTTGTTTGGTTAAAGCCGGGGTTTAACCAACTCCGCTTGAACATATAGATAACCAGTACTGTGGAGGAGGAATGGAAGATGAGTCGAAAAATTATCATGCTGGATACGACCCTGCGCGATGGGGAGCAAGTACCGGGCGCCAAACTGAACGTTCATCAAAAGGTGGAGTTTGCACAGCAATTGAAACGTCTGCAGGTGGATATGATTGAAGCAGGGTTCCCCGCTTCCTCGGAAGGGGATTTTCAGGCAGTGCAGGAAATTGCCCGCAGCGTAGGGGATACCGTCTCCATTACGGCTCTGGCTCGCGCTGTGAAAGGCGATATCGACGCGGTATACAACAGTATCAAGCTCGCTCAGAACCCGTTCATCCATATCGTTCTGGGCACTTCGGACATTCATGTGGAAAAGAAATTCAACCGTTCCAAGGACGCCGTCTTGCAGCAAGGCGTCGATGCCGTGAAATATGCGAAAACTTTGCTGCCGCAGGTACAGTATTCCACCGAGGATGCGTCGCGTTCGGAGTTTGAATACTTGTGGGAAACGATCGAAGCTGTCGTGAAAGCGGGAGCGACGATCATCAACGTACCGGATACAGTCGGGTATGCCGTCCCCGAGGAGTTTGGGGAGTTGATCCGCAAAATCAACGATCGACTCAAAAACCTGAATCCGGATGTCATCCTGAGTGTGCACTGCCACAATGACCTCGGCTTGGCGACAGCCAACACGCTCGCCGCGATCAAGAACGGGGCGCAGAAAGTAGAATGTACGATCAACGGCTTGGGCGAGCGTGCAGGCAACACCTCGCTGGAGGAAGTCGTGATGGCGCTCAAGGTCCGCGAAAATTACTACAAATGCGGATCGAACATCAAGACGACAGAGCTGCTCCGCACTTCACGTCTGCTCACGTATCTGACTGGTCTCGACGTACAGGTGAACAAAGCGATCACCGGCGACAATGCGTTTGCCCACTCTTCCGGCATCCATCAGGACGGATTGTTGAAGGACAAACAAGTGTACGAGATCATGTCTCCGGAAGAAGTCGGTGCGGACAGCATGGAGCTGATCCTGACGGCACGCTCCGGTCGCCACGCTTTCAAGAACGCAGTGGAAAAGATGGGCTTCGATACGAGCGATGCGGAAGAATTCGAAGAGCTGTTCGCGAAGTTCCTGACTCTCGCTGATGCCAAAAAAGAAGTGTACGACCATGATGTGTTCTATCTGGTGACGAATCACCGCACGCTGGATACGCGCGACAGCCATCTGTACGAACTGGAGTCCTTCCAGGTGGTGACCAATGACATGTATCCGACGGCCACGGTGAAATTGAGAAGAGGCATGGAGGTCGTCAAGGACAGTGCGGTCGGGGACGGCCCGATCGATGCTCTCTACAGTGTCATCAAGACGCTGGTGGGTCTGGACGTGGAGCTGAAGGATTACAAGATCAACAGCATGTCCCGGGGAAAAGAGGCGATCGGTCGAGTCAATATCCGGATCGAGTACCAGGGCAAGACGTACTCGGGCCGTGCGATGGATACCGATATCATCAAGGCGAGCGCCATGGCCTTCCTGAACGGGATCAACGCCGTCATTCTCGATGTTGCAAACGAGAGTCTGAGCCTTGTCCAGCAATAGCATAGTCAATAGAAAGCACGCAAAAAAGGTTGCACGTCCCATGTGGGCTGTGCAACCTTTTTGATTCATCCTCACAAATGGGAACCACCCGTCGCATCGATCAGCTGGCCAGTCACCCAGCGACTGTCCCCGGAGGCCAAAAAAGCGACGACATCCGCAATATCATTCGGCTGGCCGACTCTGCCCAGAGCGGACATGTCCGCGGCGTGCTTTTGACCTTCGGGTGTGTGCAGCCAGGATGCGTTCACATCTGTGTCTACGATGCCAGGGAGTACGGCATTGACTGTAATCTGGCGCGGTCCCAGCAATTGGGCGAGATGCAGGGTGAACGTATTGAGCGCCCCTTTGGTCAGGTTGTACGCCATGATATGCGGGTAGGCGATCCGGGTCACACCGGAGGAAATGTTGATGATCCTGCCCCCGTCGGCAAGCAAGGGTAAAATCTGTTGGATGAGAAAGAATGGCGCCTTTACGTTCACCGCAAAAAGTTCATCGAAGGATTCCTCCGTTGTTTCCTCCAAGGTCTGGGAGGTGCCGATTCCCGCGTTGTTGACGAGGATATCGAGCTTGCCGCCAGAATGGGCGTCGAGCTCTTCTTTCAAGGAAGTGATGAGCTGATGGACGCCCGCGACCGACTCCAGCCTGGCTCCGATGGCAAATGCTTGGCCCCCTCGATCGGCAATCGCACGGACAACCTCTTCAGCAGCGATAGGATTGTGACCGTAATGGACGGCCACCTGTGCACCTTCTTCAGCGAGACGCAGGGCGATCCCTCTTCCGATTCCTCTGCTTGCTCCCGTTACCAGCGCGATTTTTCCTTCCAGACGTTTCATTTTTCTCCACTCCTCACAGGTTCGATGTAGGTTTCATATGTACCGTACACCCTCCAGTAAAGGGGAGAGTCAAGCGGCTGCTGCTCTCAAATCGCCGCGAGGGGCACGACGATTTCGGATTGGCGCATCCTACCGTACATCTCGTGATCAGCGGAAAGATAGGTTTCGCGGATGGGTTCGGAGCCTGCGGGGGTGTAACCGTTCGATACGACCCAGTCCAGGACATCATGGATCGCCGAGCAATCGCTTTTGTACGGATCACACTCGTGCAGGAGCGCTGCGGCACGATCTACCCCCGGCAAATAGCGCACGCTCACCCGCTCATTGCCAGGGATTTCTCCGGAAAGCGGCATGGCGACTTCCACATCGATCTCGTCCTGATCATCTTCACCGGGAAATTCGCAATCGTGCCAGAGAATCATCAGGGATGGATTCTTTCTTTGCCCGTGCCTATCGACGTATTTTGCGAGTTCATCCAGGAGCACGCACAGCGTTGCACGGCGGATACGGGAGCGAATGGAAGCCACCAGCTGCGGCTCAACAGGGCGAAGGAGGACTTGCTGGTGAATCGGCTTTTTCTCATGGTGCACCTCGACGCGGTCAATCCGCTCACTGACTTCAGCGAGCTGCCGCTGAGCGAGTGAGATGATCTGCATGAGCTCATGCTGTTTATCCAATAGCTGATCTTTGATGACGCTCAGCGGTGTCCGCTCTTCTAAGAAGGTCTTGATTTGCTCCAAGGTGAATCCCTGTTCCTTGAAGGAGGCGATCCGCTTTATGGTCAAGAGCTGTTCTTCCGAATAATACCGGTAGCCGGATAACTGATCTACGAAAGCCGGCTTAACGAGCTCGAGCTGATCGTAATAGCGCAGGGTTTTGATCGAGGCTCCGCTCAGTTTGGAAAACTCGCTGATTCTAAGCATGACAGCTCCCCTCCTATCGCTTGAATTCAATATGGTGTATACGGGCGTTGACGAGCGTGAATAACTGCTCAGCCATATACCCAGCCGAATATTTGAAATTGGTTTCTGCCCAGTACATGACCATCCCGATGGTTGCGGACATTTGATAGCTCAGCATGATTTCGTAATCGATGGGAGGATCGGTTTCCTCCATTTCGATATGCATGTCGCGTCGCATGGATTCGCGAAGCTTGTGGTTCATTTCAAAGTAGATGCTTTTGTCGACAGCGTGCAAGGCCATGAAAACGTCCTTGTGTTTTTCGATATGGGCAAACAGCTGAAGGCTGGATGGGTAGATTTTCGTTGCTTCCACCCGATCCATGCCTTCGTAGGGTGCCAGCAGTGTGTTTGCGAAGCCGCTCAGGAATTCATCCCGTATTTCGCGCAGCAGCTCCTCTTTGCCGAGGTAGTGGTTGTAAAATGTCCCTCGATTGTAATCCGCTCGTTGCGCAATATCTTGAATGGTTACAGCCTCATACCCTTTTTCTAGGATCAGGGAGACGAATGCTGTCTTGATTGCTTGGCGTGTTCTTTTCGTTCTGCGGTCCAGTTGATCCATCTTTAGCGAGATCCTGCCTTCGTTGGAATAGGTTTCTTTCATTATAGCGCAACGGCAGCACGCAGTTGAATTTGTGCAGCAATTGAACATCTGCGGCAAATCTGTTCAATTTCGCACGGATACGGGACGCTTGGCTCTTCCTCTGTCTGATAGGAGACATATCGAAGAGGACTGCTCATTGAGCTCAATTGGCAAAGAGAGTTATCTTGGATATGTAAGAAAGAGAACGAATAAATCCGGATTTATCGCTCGATTGAAAATCAATGGTAGAGGAGCGAATGGAGCATGAGTCAAGCACAAGCGAAAACGGCTGTCATTACGGGTGCCGCAGGCGGTATCGGCAAAGAGCTCGCCCGCCGGATGGCACAGCGCGGGGTCAATCTGGTGCTCGTCGATCTGAATGAGGATGCCTTGAAGTCTGTCGTACGAGAACTGAATCTGGAGGACGCAAGCTCCCTGATCGTCACAGCAGACGTTTCCAAGGAAGAGGACGTTCAAAATTATGTGAATAAAGCAGT
This sequence comes from Brevibacillus choshinensis, assembly GCF_016811915.1. Lineage (NCBI taxonomy): Bacteria > Bacillati > Bacillota > Bacilli > Caryophanales > Paenibacillaceae > Brevibacillus > Brevibacillus choshinensis. Next base: position 1,482,004 of record NZ_CP069127.1, read on the forward strand.
CGAGAAATTCGGGACCATCGATTATTTCGCGAACAACGCAGGGATTGAAGGACCGATGGGTCTTATCGAAGAGCAAAGTGTGAAAGCGCTTGACCTAGTGTACAACGTAAACGTGCGCGGCGTGTACCTGGGACTTCAATACGTGATTCCGGTGATGAAAAAACAAAAATCGGGTGCCATTCTGAACACCTCCTCTCTCGCAGGATTGATGGGTGCACCCGGCATGTCTCCATACATCATGTCCAAGCACGCGGTCGTCGGACTTACTCGCGTGGCGGCAAACGAAGTCGCTCCCCACGGCATCCGGGTCAACGCCGTTCTGCCTGGCACGATCAATACCCGCATGATGCGTCAGATCGAGGCAAACTCGGGTAGTGCGGATGACTTCAAAGTGGCAAACGAAGCGGCCACTCCGCTCGGACGCTACGGAGAGCCGCAGGAAGTAGCGGCGGTCATGAACTTCCTGCTCTCCGATGAAGCTTCCTTCGTTACGGCGTCTCTGTACACAGTCGACGGCGGCATGATGGGTCAATAACAGAAGAGGAAGAATCCAGCAAGATAGAAAGGCAGCCCGTTTGGGAGGTGCAAACCACCTTCCAGACGACGGCTGCCTTTTGCTACGTGGCTAGCCAAGTAAAAATATTCCAAATTATGTATAATGGGAGGCAAGACAAGAAGAGGAGTGGAGTCATGAAACGAAGTGTTGTCCCAAAGATCGTAGAATTTCTGATCATCGCCGCCGTGCTCGCCTTCATGGGATTCGTGGCGATGGTGATGACAGCGCTCATGGGTGGGGAGTTGTTTTACACACCCCTGACTGTCGTGATTACGGCAGCGATCATCGTATTCATCGGAATCGGGATGTTTACGTCTATTCGGAAGCAAAAGCTGTATTTATCGTTAGCTGGTTTCTTTCTTCTTTGCGGTTTGACGGTCGCGAGCTATGAAGGTTATGAAGCCTACGTGGCAAGCATACCGAGTGTGAGTGAACAGGATTTTGATCTGCAAGAGTACAAGCCGTTCCGCGAGCAGACAAAGGTGAAGTCGCTGGACGAACCATCGACGCTGACCTTGCACAGCGATTTGCCCAGACTTGATGGTGCGACCGCCCTGTATCCTTTGTACGCTGCCTTTGCCCAAGCGGTATATCCGAAAAAGGACTACGACTTGTACGAGGGAGAAGTCATGGCAAACACCACCCCCGAGGCCTATGAAAATCTGATGGACGGGAGAGTCGACATCATTTTCGTAGCGGGTCCGTCCGAACAGCAGCTGGAAGCAGCCAAGGCAAGAGGAGTAGAGCTGAAGCTGACGCCGATCGGGAGGGAAGCCTTCGTTTTTTTCGTCCATGCAGAAAATCCGGTGTCTGGGCTGACGACAGAGCAAATCCGCTCGATCTATTCCGGGACCGTCACGAATTGGTCACAGGTCGGCGGTAAGCCGGCGAGCATACGTGCCTTTCAACGGCCGGAGAACAGCGGCAGCCAGACGATGCTGCAAAAGGTCATGGGGAATGCACCCATCATGCCAGCACCGAAAGAGGACATCGCCACAGGCATGGGGGGCATCATCAGTCAGACAGCCGATTACAAAAACTATGAAAATGCGATCGGGTATTCCTTCCTGTACTTTGCGACCGAAATGGTCCAGAACGGAAACATTCGCTTGCTGGAAGTGGACGGTGTGATGCCAAGCAAGACCTCCATACGGAATGGAACGTACCCGCTCGCTGCCGAATTTTATGCCGTGACGGCCGGCAGCGACAATCCAAACGTGGAGCGCTTCCTCCAATGGATTTTGTCGCCGCAAGGGCAATCCCTGGTGGAAAAGACGGGCTATACGCCAGTGAGCGGCTGACAGGACATAACGCTCTGGTCTGTATGGGTATTTTAAGTTGGGAGCGGGTTTGCTATGATGTGGGAATGAAACTGTAATCAAAAGGATGGAAAAACCGATGAAAAAGAAAATGGTGCTCGTACTCGATGTAGAAGTGAATCAGAACGTGGATATGCAGGTGTTGGCCGATGAGATGACAAAAGCTCTCGGTACCGTAGAGGATATCGTGCTGCACGATGTCGTCCTGTTTGACAATGACGAATCCAGCGCGGATAAATGGGTGGCGAATCTGGATGTGAGCACGAAGTAGGAATGAAAAAAATCAGCAGTGGAAGCGTCCTCAGCAAAGCGTACTTTGTCTCTTATCTCCAGCTGGTGATGAGATCCAGAGGCTACGATCTGGGACAGGCGACCACGTATACGTTACATACGTTTTTTCAAGGCGACCTTTGTGCGTATGGACAGCAAACATACGAGAACTACCTGAGTGCGGTTGATGAGCTGAGAGGCGAATCGTATTGACAGGAAAAAACAGGACTGCTATAAAAATAGTGAGTAGCACTCGATGACTGAGAGTGCTAAAAGCTTGCTTCAAGCAGCATGCACTAGGCAATCCGGCTATGTCGAAGGGAGAGATACGAATGGAAAAGAAGCAGTTTCAGGCAGAATCCAAGCGCCTCTTGGAAATGATGATCAACTCCATCTACACCCAGAAGGAGATCTTTTTGCGCGAGCTCATTTCCAATGCGAGCGACGCAATCGATAAGATGTACTATAGAGCGCTCACAGATGACAGCCTGGTCTTTGACAAAGACAGCTATTACGTCAAGGTGATCGCAGACAAAAACAACCGTACATTGACCATCCGCGACACGGGGATCGGCATGACGCAGGACGAGCTGGAAAGCCACTTGGGAGTCATCGCCAAGAGCGGCTCGCTGGCCTTTAAAAAGGAAAACGAAACAAAGGATGGCCACGCCATCATCGGTCAGTTCGGTGTCGGCTTTTACTCGGCTTTCATGGTTGCCGATGTCGTGACGGTCATCAGCCGCGCGGTGAACAGTGACACTGCGTATAAGTGGGAATCGACTGGTGCGGACGGGTATACGATCGAGCCTGCTGTGAAGGATTCGGTAGGCACGGACATCATCCTGAAGATCAAAGAAAACACGGAGGATGAAAACTACGACGAGTATTTGGACGAATACCGCCTCAAGGCGATCATCAAGAAATACTCCGACTTCATCCGCTATCCGATCAAGATGGACGTGACGACCAGCAAGCTCGTGGAAGGCAGCGAGAGCGAGTACGAACAAGTCACTGAAGAGCAGCGCATCAACAGCATGGTGCCGATCTGGCGCAAAAAAAAAAGCGAGCTGACCGACGAAGATTACGAGCAATTTTACCGGGAAAAGCGGTACGGCTTTGACTCGCCGCTGAAGCATATCCACATCAGCGCTGATGGTGCCGTGGTGTATCAGGCGATTCTCTTTATTCCGGAGAACATCCCGTTCGACTACTATTCCAAGGAGTATGAAAAAGGACTGGAGCTGTACGCGAATGGCGTTCTGATCATGAACAAGTGCGCGGATCTTCTCCCCGACTATTTCAGCTTCGTCAAAGGGATGGTCGATTCGGAGAGCTTGTCGCTCAACATTTCCCGGGAGATGCTCCAGCATGACCGCCAGCTGAAGCTGATCGCGAAAAATATCGCCAGCAAGATCAAAAATCAGCTGCAAAGCATGCTCAAAAACGAGCGCGAGAAATACGAGAAATTTTATCAGGCATTTGGCAGACAGCTCAAGTTCGGCGTGTACAGCGACTACGGCATGAACAAGGACGTCCTGCAGGATCTGCTTTTGTTCACATCCTCCAAGGAGAAAAAGCTGGTCACGCTGGATGAATACGTGTCCAGAATGCCGGAAGACCAGAAGTACATCTACTACGCTTCCGGAGAGTCCAGCGAGCGGATCGAGAAGCTTCCGCAGACCGAGCTGGTACTGGAAAAAGGCTATGAGATCCTGTACTTCACGGAAGATATCGATGAATTCGCGATCAAGATGATCCAAACGTACAAGGACAAAGAATTCAAGTCCGTATCCAGCGGCGACTTGGGAATCGATGCAGACGAAACCGACAAGGACACGGATGCAGAGAACGAACAAAACAAAGAGCTGTTCGATTACATGAAAAACCTGCTCGCCGGAAAAGTGAGCAACGTGCGGGCGTCCAAACGCCTCAGGTCCCATCCCGTGTGCCTGACAACCGAAGGCGACATCACGATCGAGATGGAAAAAATCCTGAATGCGATGCCGACGGGCACGAACGTGAAAGCGGAAAAGGTATTGGAAATCAACGTTCAGCACGACGTGTTCCAGTCTTTGAAAAACGCGTTCGCCACAGACAAGGAAAAGCTGGATCTCTACACGGCGCTGCTGTACAATCAGGCGCTGCTGATCGAAGGCTTGCCGCTCCAAGACCCAGTGGAATTTACAAACGACATTTGCAAAATCATGGTGTAATGCTGACAAGGATGCTCCCTTCGGTGGGAAGCATCCTTGTTTTTTTTCTGGTAGCCGCAAAGAGGAACGGGGTGTAAAATTTTGGATATCAAACAGGGGAGGATATCGGGAGTGGAAAAACAAAACTACGATCGCTTGACGCTGAAGTATGTCAAAATTTCATCCTACATGAAATTGTGCGCAGCGGCAGGCTTCGCGTTTGGCTTGCTGATGGCCGTCTTCCAATTCGGAGTAGCCATCTTGAATCTGACTGCAACAGCCAGCATCGGAAGCATCGTCCTCACAGGGGTTCCTGCAGCCCTAATGATCCTGGTCTTTACACCGCTGCTTTCCAGTTTCTACGCTCTCGTGTTCAGTCTCATTTCTTACTTTCCCTTGATGTTCATCCTCCAAAAAGGGAAAGGGATCACGCTGGAAGGGGTATTCGATAGGGATGCCGAGGAGGGGGAAGGAGCCGGCCAGAAGATCTGATGCTCCCTCCCATGACGATATTCGCTACTCTTTGGCATACCAGTACAGGGCGTATTCCGTCATCGTGGATGCGTGGCCCATCTGGCGGAGCATCGCAGTGATGTTGCCGCGATGATAAGTGCCGTGGTTGACGATCTGCAGGAGGATTTCACCGTAGCTCGTGTCGCGGACACTTGTGTATGGGTTATCGAGAACGATGGTCTGCTCTAGATCCGCGTGCTCACGAATGAATGCCTGAATGCCTGAAGACACCTCTTGGTAAAGGGCCTCCAGTTCCTCGAGGCCGAGTGCTTCCGCCTGAGCCGTCCGTTCAAAAGTGGCACTCAAGGCATCTCTCATCTCCACGCCTGAGAGGATGCTGAGCCACGCAGAGTCGACCAGATAGATGTGAGCAAGCGCTTTGGATACGGTGGGAAAGACGCTCGTGATTTCTTGGGTGTAGACTTCCCTCGGCAATTCTTTCAGTCGGTTGATCATCGTTTGATTGGCCCAGACGTGAAAATCGTACATCGTTACCGGATAATTTGCCATTTTTGGTTCCTCCAATCATTGGGTGCTTGTGATGTCTTCATTGTAAAAGGTCTTCCCTGACAAATGCTGTCAGGGGATATTTTTTTTTCTGACCAGCTGCCCAGATGATCCGCGAGATCTTCGATAGGGCGGACACCACGAAAAAGCAGCCCGGCATCTGATCCGTGGCTGCTTTTCGGTTATTCCACTCCATCGTTAAAACGCACCAGCCGTGCCTATGGGAGCAAAGGCTCCCCTCGATTCCAGTCCTCGGCAAGCAGCTCGCCGTTGATGGCTGCCGCGGCCATGGAACCCAGGGATGCGGCCATGACCACCTGGTATTTATCCGTCGCAGAGTCACCTGCGCCAAAGACCCCCGGTACGTTCGTTTTGCCGGAAGGATCGACGATGATCGTGCCGGAATCCGTCGTTTGGCAGCCTAAGCTTTTCGGCAGTTCGGATCCCGCGACGAGCAAAGGGACAAAGAAGATCCCACGGCACGGGATGGAGGTGCCGTCCTCCAGCAAGACGTGCTGCACCATGCCATCGACAGATACGATCTGCTGGATCGGTGATGAAAACACGGGAACGTCATGCAATCTCAGCTCTTCGCGTTCCTCGTCCGACCATTCATCCGGCCCGTTGGTGCAGATGGTAAAGTGGCGAGACCAGCCCGAAATTGTTTGTGCCATGTGCAATGCTCGCGGACCTTTTGCGATCAGCACGAGGGGTTGGTCGCGAAGTTCCCATCCGTCGCAATAGGGGCAGACGAAGGCACTTTTTCCATACACATCGGCTAGACCGTCAATCTCCAGAGGCAGGTCCTTCATGCCTACTGCAAACAAGAGCTTTTTGCATCGATAAAGGCCACCCTGCGCGGTCGTGATGGTAAATTCTCCATCGGCACCCGTGACCGAGACGGCCGTGTCCTCCACAAATGCAACCGATGGATAAGCGCCGATCTGTTCCCTAGCAATTCGGCGAAGCTCGCCAGGTGCGATGCCGTCCCTGGTCAGGAACCCATGCGACTCGCGTGTGACCCGATTGCGCGGCTGCTCAGCATCGATGACCACCACGCTTCTTTTCGCTCTCCCCAGTAACAGAGCTGCACTCAACCCGGCAGGGCCGCCTCCGATAATTCCCACATCAATGGACGTTTCCACGCCTGAAAACCACCTTTCTAGACTCCTAATATCTATAATAAAAGGCGAAAATAGCAGGTCTTTCTTTTACGCACAAAGGAATCTCATTCGTTCAGCGTCGTTTGAATGGATGGGCTGAAGCGATTTCGATTCATTTTGTGGCTATTATAGACCTTTGATATCCATGATAGTGATTCTCTTTGTGTTTTGCAAGCTTTCTTTTTGCAGGGGAGGAAATCCACCAATGCCGTAGGGGAGAAGGCAAGCAATTGAGAGGCATCGGCAATATGCTATGGATAACGAAGAAGCGATAGTCTTTCCCACCCTAAATCGCAACGAGGGGGAATGCGCAGGTGGTGAACAAGCAAGCCTGTCTGAAGGCTCTCTGTAAGCAAAAGCCCAAGCAAAAGCCCAAAGGCTGTCCGCAGCAATGCACCCATCAGCTCCATCACCCTCATTAGCTAGATTGAACGATATTCAACTTTGTTGATCGGCTATTCAGAAGTCGCTATAATCATAGGAGGAACAAGTGAAGAAGGGGATGTTTGTCATCGATCTATCCAAAATAGGGAAACGCATACGCAAAGCTCGGCTGAGCCAGGGCTTCACTCAGCAGGAGCTGGCGGACAGATGCGGATTCACCAAGAGCCTCCTATCGAAAATTGAAAACGGACAAACCGCTTCAGCCGTGGCGACTTTGTCAAAAATAGCCGATCATTTGAAAACACCGTTAGCCTGGTTTTTGGAAGAGGATCGCGATGACCACCTTGTGTTATCTCCGCACAGGCAGCGTACCTCCAAGCTGGGGAGCAAGGAAATGGGCTACTTGTACGAGACGCTCGCAAACCGGTCCCGATTCAGCAAGATCGAGCCAGTCCTCGTGACAGTACCCGTGGACATGCCGGCGACAGAGCCATTCACGCATCCCGAGGAAGAGTTCATCTACATCGTGAGCGGGACGATCGTTTTGTTTTACGATGGGGAGAAGCATGTGCTCGAGGAAGGGGATACCGCTTATTTTGCGGGAAGCAAGCCGCACATCTTCCTCCCGTACGGCAATGAGGAAGCGAAGGTGCTGAGCGTGTTCATTCAGCCTTCTGCGTGAGGAGAACATAGCAATAGCATCCGTTTCACGAAAAGTGCAGCAGACGAGGCTGTGCTTTTTTTCTTGCCCCAAGAATAGAATGAAACTAGCTTGACAATTCAGTTTATTCAAAATACGATGGAGTCAGGTGATAATTGGATCCAATATACAGGATTCAATATATGCGCACGAATGGATCTTTTATCGCGTACATCAGCTGTCTGTATGGAGGTGGTGATTCAGGATAGCTAGGCATTTTCTTCAGAAAAGGGAAGGGAATCTATCTATTTTGAGGAGTTGAACGGTCTTGTCAAAACCAAAACTGTTTGTTCTTGACACTGGCAGAATGCAAATGGACAAAGGCTTTATGGTAGCCATGCACAATCCGGCATCTGTGCTCAACCCCAATCCTCCTGCAGAGTTTGTTGAATTTCCTGTCTATGCTGTCTTGATTGACCATCCGGATGGAAAGATCCTCTTTGATACAGGCTGCAACCCGGAAGGCATGGGTGAAAAAGGGCGTTGGCCAAAAGGGGTGCAGCAGCTGTTTCCGCTGGCGATGTCGGAAGAGTGCTACCTGATCAACCGCCTGGCCCAATTGCGCGTGCGACCTGAGGATATCAAATACGTCGTCGCCTCCCATCTGCATCTCGACCATGCAGGCTGCCTGGAGATGTTTACGAACGCGACGATCATCGTGCATGAGAATGAATTATCCAACACCATGAAGACGTATGCCATCAACAAAGATATGGGCGCCTATGTATGGGCGGACATCGATGCCTGGGTGAAAAACGGCTTGAACTGGAAGACGATTCGACCCAAGGACGAGGAAGTCCAGCTCGTAGACGGCGTCAAGATTCTCAATTTCGGAGCGGGTCACGCATGGGGCATGCTGGGCCTGCACGTCGAGCTGCCGGGGACGGGCGGAATCATCCTGGCTTCGGATGCGGTTTACTCTGCCGAAAACTACGGTCCACCGATCAAAATACCGGGCATCATTTACGACTCTGTCGGGTTCACCAGCACGGTCGAGCGGATCAAGGCGTATGCCGAAAGGACGAAATCGCAGGTCTGGTTCGGACACGACAATGAGCAGTTCCAGAAGTTCATCAAGTCGACGGAAGGATTCTACGAATAATTTGATTCGAGATCGGAGGACGGGGCGATGAAAGGGAAAGTAGCTGTCATGAGTGAACCAGGCAAGCTGTCGTTTGCCGAATACGGTCTGCCAGAGCCAGGGCCTGGTGCGGTTTTGGTCAAAGTAGTCAGGACGAATGTCTGCGGTTCTGAGCTGCATATTTGGCAGGGGCACCACCCCACGAAAAAATCCGGCGTGATGGGTCACGAGATGGTCGGGGAGATCGCCGCGCTCGGAGAAGGCGTGACGACGGACTATGCAGGCAATCCCGTACAGATCGGGGATCGCGTAGCTGCCGCCTATTTCATCACTTGCCGCAAGTGTGCGCCTTGCCAGCAGGGTCAAATGCACCTTTGCGAAAACGCTTACAAGCATTGGGTAAAAGACCCTGAAGAAGCGCCGCACTTTCATGGAACCTTCGGCACGCACTACTATCTGCCGCCGGATCAGTATTTCTACAAGGTCCCGGACAATGTGCCGGATGCCGCAGCAGCGAGTGCCAACTGCGCACTGTCACAGGTGTATTTTGGAATCGACAAGACAGGCGTGCGCTGCGGAGACACCGTCGTCATCCAAGGGGCAGGCGGGCTCGGGCTGAATGCGAGTGCAGTGGCCAAAGAGTACGGAGCGACTGTCATCTGCATCGACGGTGTGACCAGCCGCCTGGAAAAGTCGAGACAATTCGGGGCCGACCACTTGATCCACATGAGCGAGTACGACACGGTGGAAAAACGGGTAAAAGCCGTGCAGGAGCTGACCGGCGGAAAGGGTGCCGACGTCTGCATGGAGCTCACGGGAGTACCGGCCGCCCTGAATGAAGGGGTCAATCTGCTCCGTTACGGCGGAAAGTACATCAGCATCGGCAACATTTCTCCTGGACAAATGACGTCGTTTGACCCAGGGCTGATGACGCGCAAAGCCTTGACCATCTACTCCTACATGCGTTACGAGCCTTGGTATCTCAACCGCGCCTTGCACTTCATTTCCAAAAACATCGAGAAGTATCCGTTTGACGAGCTGCTGGATGCGGAATTCGACCTCGAGGATGTCAATATCGCCCTCGACAAGTCTGCGGCGAGAGAAATTACCCGCGCCACAATCGTGGCAAACAGATAACAGAGAAAAGCAGGGAGGGGACGAGGAAGCAAATGAATCGACTGCAGATGTATATCGGCGGAGGCTGGACAGACAGCTCCTCCGGTGACGTGATTACGACGATCAATCCGGCGACGAAGGAAGCATTGGCGACGTTTCCGCGGGGAAACCAGGACGATGTGGACCGAGCCGTCAAAGCGGCGCGAGCGACGTTCGAATCGAGTGAATGGCGCGAAATTTTGCCAGCCGAAAGAGGAAGGATGCTGCTTCGTCTATGTCAGCTCATCCGCGAGCAAAAAGACGAGCTGGCCCACCTGGAGACATTGGATACGGGCAAGCCGCTGGCGCAAGCATTGGCGGATGTGGAAGTCGCTGCACGCTATTGCGAGTATTATGCAGGCGCAGCCGACAAGATTTTGGGGGAGACGATCCCCATACGCTCAGACATTTTGAATTACACGATCCGCGAGCCGCTCGGCGTCACCGCTCATATCGTGCCGTGGAACTATCCGATTCAGATTGCGGTCCGCAGTCTGGCACCGGCAGTCGCTGCAGGCAATACCGTGGTCATGAAGCCGGCGGAGGACACGCCGCTCACTGCCCTGCGCATCGCCGATCTGTGTGAAAAGGCAGGTTTTCCCGCTGGCGTGGTCAATATGGTAACCGGCTACGGTGCCGAAGCAGGCGCGGCACTGGCAGCCCACCCCGATATCGATCACATCACGTTCACGGGCTCGGTCGTGACGGGGATGACGATCATGAAAACGGCTGCGCAGCAGATCAAGCCAGTGACGCTGGAGCTGGGCGGCAAGTCTCCGAATATCGTGTTTGCCGACGCTGATCTGGATGACGCCGCTCACTGGGTCGTTCGCTCCATTACGCAAAATGCAGGCCAGACTTGCTCGGCTGGCTCCAGACTGCTGGTGGAGGAATCTGTCCGCGAAACGTTCGTAGCGAAAGTCGTCGCCCTCATGTCTGCCCTGCGGATCGGCCCCGGGCTGGAAAATGCCGAAGTAGGCCCGATCATCTCGGAGAAGCAGCTTTCGCGAATCGAGTCTTACATGCAGGTGGCGAAAGAAGATGGCGCCGTGATTCGCACAGGCGGCCAGCGTCATACAGAAGCAGGGGACGGCTTCTTTTTCCAGCCGACTGTCATCGATGGGGTCACGCCGGATGGCAGATTGGCGCAGGAGGAGATTTTCGGACCTGTGCTGGTGGTGCTGCCGTTCCGCACCAAGGAAGAGGCACTGGCCATCGCCAATGGGACGGAATACGGATTGGTCACAGGCGTTTGGACGTCGGACATCAACAAGGCCCACTGGCTGGCGGGTCGGGTCAAATCTGGCCAGGTTTTTATCAACAACTACGGCGCGGGCGGTGGCGTCGAGATGACCTTTGGCGGCTACCGAAAAAGCGGGTTTGGCCGTGAAAAAGGTCTCGAAGCTCTGAAATACTACACGCAGGTAAAAAACGTGGCTGTCAAAGTAAATGGATAAACGAGTCGGCCCCTCGTTGGAAGACGGGGGGTTTGATCGTCATATGATTGGATCCAAAATACAAAATCCTGACAGATAGAGGGGATAGGGATGCGCCCATTGGATGGGATCACGGTCGTTGCACTGGAGCAGGCTGTAGCCGCGCCGTTTGCGACCCGCCAATTAGCGGAGCTGGGAGCGAGAGTTATCAAAATTGAAAGGCCGCATGTCGGTGACTTTGCCCGCCATTACGACAAGACGGTCCACGGCATGTCGAGCCACTTTGTTTGGTGCAATCACTCCAAGGAGTCTCTCACATTGAATGTCAAAGCCCCCGAAGCGAAAGGCATTCTCGACCGGCTGCTCTCCCGGGCGGATGTGTTTATCCAAAATTTTGGACCCGGGGCCATTGATCGTCTCGGCTTTGGTACCGACGTATTGAAGGAAGTGTACCCGCACCTCATCATTTGCAGCATTTCGGGCTACGGGGAGAACGGGCCGTATCGGGAAAAGAAGGCGTACGATTTGCTCGTCCAGTGCGAGGCAGGTCTCGTCTCCGTGACTGGATCAGAAGAGGTCCCCTCCAAGGTCGGCATCTCTGTAGCGGATATCGCCGCGGGGATGTATGCCTATTCGGGGATTTTGACGGCATTGATCGCGCGCAGCAAAACCGGCAAAGGAAGCGTGCTGGAAATCTCCATGCTCGAAGCATTGGGGGAATGGATGGGGTTTCCACTTTATTATACAAACTACAGCGGAAATGAACCGAAACGAAACGGAGCGAGCCACGCGACGATCTATCCGTACGGGCCGTTTCGTACAGGGAATGAAAAGACCGTATTTCTCGCCATTCAAAACGAGCGGGAGTGGGAGATGTTCTGCAAGCTGGTGATCGAGCAGCCAGAGCGAGTGGACGATCCCCGGTTCGTTACCAATTCGGAGCGGTTGGACAATCGCGATGTGCTGCAAGGCGTCATTGATGAGGTGTTTTCGCGTTTGACGGCAGAGGAGGTCATCGAGCGACTGGAACGAGCCAAGATCGCCAATGCGCGGCTCAATACGGTTCAGGATTTTTGGGATCATCCGCAGCTTCGGGCACGCAATCGCTGGCGGCAGGTAGAGACTCCGGTGGGACCTGTGCAGACGCTTCTTCCCCCTGTGACGATGCAAGGCATGGAGCCTCATTTGGGACCGATCCCGCAGCTGGGCGAGCACAACGAAAAAATCCTGATGGAGTGCGGATTTGACGAGGGAACGATCCGCAAATGGCGAGAGGCAGGTGTGGTGTGAATGAGGCAGGCCCGCACATGGATGTTCGTCCCGGGCTCGGATCGAAACAAGCTGGAAAAGGTGGATCGATTGCAGGCCGATGCCGTCATTTACGATCTGGAGGATGCAGTGGCCTTTGGGGAAAAGGACATCGCCAGACAGCTCGTGCATGAGGTGCTGCAGGCAGGGCGAGCAGCAGGCTCGCCAGCCCGTTACGTCCGCGTCAACGCCATGGACACCCCTTATTTTGAAGAAGATATCAGAAGCACCTGGGGGATCGGACTTGGCGGGATTGTCCTCCCGAAAGCAGAAGACCCCAAAGCAATCGCGAGGCTTGACGCGATACTCGCTGGGCAACAGCATACCTCCCCCGTCGAAATCGTCCCTTTGATCGAGACGGCTCGCGGCTTGTATCAGGCTTACGAAATCGCCAGAGCGAGCAAGCGGATCAAGCGTCTGATGTTCGGCTCGATTGATTTTGCACTCGATATTCAGGCGCAGCTGACTCCCGATGGAGGGGAGCTGCTCTACGCGCGATCACAGCTTGTCGTCGTCTCCCGAGCGGCAGGCATCGAGGCTCCGATTGATGCCGTTTTTCCGAATATACGCGACACGGCTGGTTTGATCCGAGAGACACAGCGAGCCAAGCAGCTGGGCTTTCGAGGTAAGCTGCTCATTCACCCGTGCCAGATCGGTCCGGTGCGCGAAGTGTTTGCACCCAGCAGCGAGGAAGTGCTGGAAGCCGAGCAGATTGTGTCAGCCTTTCAGGAGGCGCTCTCCGCGGGGATCGGCAGCATTCAAGTCCGTGGGAAAATGGTCGATACGCCTGTCTATGAGCGGGCAAAAAGGGTCCTGGAGGAAGTCTCTCGTCTAATCCAAAGCAAGGAGAAGAGCGATGAGCGTAAGTAAAGAGTTCGCCCAGTACGTAACAAGGCTGACGTATGCGGAACTCCCGCAGGAAGTGGTGGCATTTGCGAAGATCTGCATTCTAGATTGGCTGGGATCGGCATTGGCAGGTTCCAGCAAGGCTCCCATTCACATGCTGGCCCAGGTGGCACAGGAGCTGGGGGGATCGGAGCAGGCGACCCTCGTGACCGGGGGCAGGTCATCGGTGACCCATGCTGCCCTGGTCAATGGAGCGTCCAGCCATATCGTCGAGCTGGATGATATCCACAAAGCCTCCATCATCCATGCCGGGACAGTCGTCATACCGGCTGCCCTGGCGGTGGCGGAATGGAAGCAAAAGAGCGGTCGGGAGCTGATCGAGGCGATCGTGGCGGGATACGAGGTCTGCTATCGCATTGGGGAGGCTGTATCTCCTTCTCACTATTATTTCTGGCACAACACGGCCACCTGCGGAACGTTCGGTGCGGCTGTCGCTGCGAGCAAGCTGCTTGGACAACGAGAGGAGCAAATCGTCCATACCCTGGGAAGCGCGGGGACACAGGCGGCAGGACTCTGGGAGTTCATCGAGGATGGTGCCATGTCCAAGCAGCTTCATCCGGGGAAAGCCGCAATGAACGGCATTTTGGCAGCACTTTTGGCTGAGAAGGGCTTTACCGGAGCCAGCCGGATCCTGGAGGGAAAGCGCGGATTCGTCCGCGCCATGTCGCAGGAAGTGGATCCGGAGCAGATGACACAGGGATTGGGCACGACGCACAAGATCATGGAGAACTCTTTTAAAATCCACGCCTCGTGCCGGCATACCCATCACGCGATTGATTTGATCGTTGCGATGATGGCGGAGCATGGCGTTTCATGGCAGAAAGTAGAGAGGGTACGCGTCCGCACCTACCAGGTTGCTCTGACGATCACAGACAATCCCGATCCGGGGAGTGTGTATGCCGCCAAGTTTAGTCTGCAGTATTGCGTCGCCCTCGCGCTGGTAAAAGGCAGTGCAGGCTTGCATGATTTTACCGAGGAGGCTCTCTATGATCCCGTCATTCGGGAAGTGATGCGGCGTGTGGAAGTCTGTGTCGATCCCGACATTGATGCGCGGTACCCGCGGAAATGGGAGGCGGCAGCAGAGCTTGATCTGGCGGATGGAACAACCATTTGTCAGCATGCGGAATATCCAAAGGGAGATCCGGAAAATCCGGTGACGCATGGACAAATCGTTCAGAAATTTCGGACATTGGCTTTGGATCAGCCAAAGGACACGATCGAGCATTATTTGCAGATGATCGATGAGCTGGAGCACGTGCCGGATGTGGCGATGTTCTTTGCCCAGATGAAAGGGAGAGGAAGAGCGTGAACCATTTTCTCCTCTCCAGGCTGCACTCCCTGGCAGGAATCGTGCCATTAGGTGCGTTCCTCATCGAGCACTTTTACTCCAATGCCGTCGCTCTGCTGGGTGCCTCCGCGTATGACAGGCAAGTGGCGACGCTTCAGGGCATTCCGTGGCTGTGGGTGATCGAGATCCTCTTTATCCTCATCCCGGTGCTGTATCATGCAGGCTACGGCATCTATCTGGCGATTTTGTCTGAGGCAAATACAGGCTCCTATGGATATGCGAGCAATTGGCGCTTTGTACTTCAGCGGGTGAGCGGGATCGTGACGCTGCTGTTCGTGGTTTACCACGTCTGGAGCTTTCGTTTGAAAAGCGCCATCTTCGGGATGGACATCCACTTTGATGCCGTGTCCGCGCACTTGATGAATCCGTGGATTTTCGCAGGCTACGTGGTGGGCATTCTCTCGACGACCTTTCATTTTACCAACGGCTTGTGGTCGGGACTCATCACATGGGGGATTACATCTGGTCCGCGCGGCCAGCGGTTGTCTGGTCGCATCATGCTGGTCTTGTTTTTCCTGCTTAGCGCCGTTGGGGTCGCGAGTCTCGCTGCGTTTGTCTAGCGTTACGAAAAGGAGGTGTGAGAGATGAAAAAGCAAAACGTCATCGTGGTTGGCGGGGGCTTGGCCGGGCTGATGGCTGCCATCCAGATTGCGGAGAAAGGAGGAACTGTCAAGCTGTTCTCACTCGTACCCGTGCGCAGGTCCCATTCCGTCTGTGCCCAAGGGGGAATCAATGGCGCCGTCAACACAAAAGGAGAGGGCGACTCTACCTGGGAGCATTTTGACGACACGATCTACGGCGGGGATTTTCTGGCTGATCAGCCTCCGGTCAAAGCCATGTGCGAGGCTGCTCCGGAGATCATTTACCTGTTTGACCGGATGGGGGTGCAGTTTAACCGGACCGTAGAAGGACAGATTGACTTTCGCAGGCTTGGCGGTGCCAAATATTCGCGGACGGCGTTTGCCGGGGCGACGACGGGTCAGCAGCTGCTGTACGCCTTGGATGAGCAGGTCAGACGCTACGAAGCACAAGGCCTGATCGAAAAATGGGAGTACTGGGAATTCCTCTCCCTCATTTTGGATGAGGAGCCTCGCTGCCGGGGGATCGTGGCGCAGGATCTGAAGTCGATGGAAGTTCGCGCGTTTCGGGCAGACGCGGTGATTTTGGCTGCGGGCGGGATCGGATATATCTTCCGCAAAAGCACCAATTCGGTCATTAACACAGGGAGCGCGCACAGCATCGCCTACCAGCAAGGTGTCCATTACGCCAATCCGGAGTTTATCCAGATTCATCCGACCGCGATCCCCGGAGATGACAAGCTGCGGCTGATGTCGGAGTCCGCGCGAGGGGAAGGAGGACGATTGTGGGTGTACCGGGACGGAAAGCCGTGGTACTTCCTCGAGGAGAAATACCCTGCCTACGGGAACCTAGTGCCGCGCGACATCGCGACCCGTGAGATTTTTCACGTCTGCGTCGACTTGAAGCTCGGGATCAACGGAGAGAACATGGTCTACCTCGACATCTCCCATCTCCCAGCCAAGCAGCTGGATGAAAAGCTGGGGGGCATTCTGGACATCTACGAAAAATTTGTGGGGGACGATCCGCGCAAGGTCCCGATGCACATTTTCCCCGCGATGCACTACTCCATGGGCGGGCTGGCTGTCGACTACAACCAGATGACCAATATAAAAGGTGTGTTCGCTTGCGGAGAGTGCGATCATCAGTACCACGGCGCCAACCGGCTGGGAGCCAATTCCCTGGTATCTGCGGTGTACGGGGGGATGGTGGCGGGACCGGCAGCGCTGCGCTATATTTCGGGCCTTTCCACCTCTGCGGCTGACGTTTCCTCACAGCTTTTCGAGGCGGAGCAAAACAGGCAGGAGGACGCGTTCGCGGCACTCACCCGGATGGACGGACCGGAAAATCCGTACCAGCTTCATGTCGAGATGAGCGACTGGATGGTAGAGAATGTGACCGTGGTACGCGATAACGACCGATTGGACAAAACGGATGAAAAGCTGCAGGAGCTGCAGGAGCGCTGGAAGCGGATCGGCGTCGATGACCTGTCGCGCTACCAAAACAAATCGGCGGCTTTTACCCGTCAATTGCACAACATGCTGCAGCTGGCGCGGGTCATCACACTCGGTGCGCGGAACCGCAACGAGAGTCGAGGCGCCCATTACAAGCCGGAATTTTCAGAGCGAAATGACGGCGAGTGGCTGAAGACGACCATTGCGTCGCATACGCCGGAAGGACCGGTCTTTCACTACAAGGACGTGGACCTCTCTCATATTCAGCCGCGTGCGCGAAGGTATGACGTCGTGAAAGAAGCAGAAGCTGGCGCCAAGGAGCAACAGGGGGTGGCCAAATGACACAGGCGCGGCAGATTCGGATCAAGGTCAAGCGTCAGGATTCAGCGGATCAAGCGCCTTATTGGGAAGAATTCGACGTCCCCTACCGCAAAAACATGAACGTCATCTCGGTCCTCATGGAAATCCAGCGCAACCCTGTCCGGGCAGATGGCGTGCGGGTGCGATCGGTGTTCTGGGAATACAACTGCCTGGAGGAGGTGTGCGGAGCCTGCAGCATGCGGATCAACGGCAAGGTGCGGCAAGCCTGCTCGGCCCTGATCGATCGTTTGGAGCAGCCAATAGTTCTCGAGCCGATGAGCACCTTTCCCGTCGAGAAGGATTTGATCGTCAATCGTCAAATCATGTTCGAAGGCCTGCAAAAAATCAAAGGGTGGATCGCCATCGACGGTACCTATCCACTGGGACCGGGACCGCGGATCGCACCGGATGAGCAGCAGGAGGCGTACAAATATGCCACATGCATGACGTGCGGCTGCTGTCTGGAGGCATGTCCGAATGTCAATGACCACTCCCCTTATTTGGGGCCGCAAGCGATGGCGCAAGCGAAGTATTTCAACAGCCATCCGATCGGCAAAATGATGGCCAAGGAGCGCCTCGAGGCTGTGGTCAGCAAAGAAGGCATCGCGAACTGCGGAAATTCGCAAAACTGCGTGCAGGTCTGTCCAAAGGAAATTCCTTTGACGACGGCATTGGCCGAGCTGAATCGAGATGCGAACCGCTACATGCTGCGCAAGCTATTGAAAGGGTGACACGGATGCGGGAAGTGACCTATGACACAATCGTCGAAGCGGTAAAGCGGCTCTGTATTGACGCGAATGTAGAGCTTGGATCTGATGTCGTGCGAGCCATGCAGGAGGCGAAAAGTCAGGAAAAGTCTGCAGTTGCGGACGAAGTGCTGTCGCAGCTGCTGCAAAATGCCGAGATCGCCGCAGCCGAGAGGGTCCCGATGTGCCAAGACACCGGGATGGCTGTCTTTCTGGTCGAGCTGGGGCAGGACTGCCATATTGTCGGGGGCAGCCTGTACGACGCGATCAACGAAGGAATTCGCAGAGGCTACGGAGAGGGATACTTGCGCGCCTCCATCGTCCAGGATCCCATCCAGCGCAAAAATACGGGGGACAATACGCCGGGCATTGTGCATGTGGAGCTCGTCTCCGGAGATACCTGCACCATCCACATGACGGCCAAGGGCTTCGGCAGTGAAAACATGAGCAGGCTGCAAATGATGAAGCCCTCTGACGGGATCGATGCAGTCGAGGATTTCGTCGTCGAGACGGTGAGGCTGGCAGGACCCAACGCTTGTCCGCCTGTCGTCGTGGGCGTCGGGCTGGGGGGGAACTTTGAGCATTCTGCCTATCTGGCAAAGCGAGCGCTGTTTCGCCCGGTGGGAGAGCGAAATCAGCGGCCGGATGCGGCAGAGCTGGAGCTGGCACTCCTTGCGAAAATCAATCAGCTCGGTTTGGGACCACAAGGAATGGGCGGCCGCACGACGGCATTGGACGTCCACGTGGAGCTCTACGCTACCCATATCGCGGGACTTCCGGTAGCGGTCAATATCAATTGCCATGCAAGCCGCCACAAGCACGTCACTTTGTAGGAGGAGCCGATGTCAGTCAAGCAACTCGCAATGCCGCTCATTCAGGAACAAATCAACGAGCTGCGGGCGGGAGACAGGGTGGAGCTCACCGGGTGGATGTACACGGCCCGGGATGCCGCTCACGAGCGGATGGTCGAAATGGTGCAGGCCGGCGGTACGCTGCCAGTGGACATCGCGGGGCAGACCATTTATTACGTCGGCCCTACACCTGCCAAGCCGGGGCAGATCATCGGCTCGGCAGGTCCGACGACGAGCAGCCGCATGGACCCGTATACCCCTGTCTTGCTATCCCTGGGGCTAAAGGGGATGATCGGGAAGGGGAGCCGCAGCCAGTCGGTCAAGGAGGGAATCGTCCAGTCCCGGGCCGTCTATTTTGCAGCGATTGGAGGAGCAGGCGCTTTGCTGGCCAAGACCATTCGTTCGGCAGAAGTCGTCGCATTCCATGACCTTGGTCCGGAAGCCATCTACCGCTTGGAGGTGGAACGCTTTCCCGTCATCGTCATCAACGACATCTGTGGCGGCGATCTGTATCAGCAATCGCAATCCCTTTGATCCTGAATCACTAGACAAAGGAAGCCAGATACCCTATCCTAATCCTAACATCTGGATGACAAGTGAGAGTGAAAGTGAAAGGGCGAGCCATAGATGAGCAGAAAATTTGAATTGCGGTTGGAAAGCCATGAACTGGATACGCTGCATATCAAGGTGTGCCGCGTGCTTCGGGAAGCGATTTTGCGGGGGCATTTCCAGCCGGGAGAGCGACTCGTTCAAGAAGAGCTGGCCAGCTCCTTGGGGGTCAGCCGCATGCCGGTGCGAGAAGCGCTCCGCAAGCTGGAAACGGAGGGCCTGGTCATCATCGAGCCGCACCGCGGCGCCATCGTCAAATCGTTGTCGGTGGAGGATATTCAGGAAATCTACGGACTTCGCGCACAATTTGAAAAGATGGCGGTAGAGATGAGCGCGGCGCACATGTCCCAGGCTGACATCGATCAGCTGGAAGAGCTGGTGGTGGCGATGGAGAAATCCAGTGACTCGACCGAATTCATCGAAAGCAACATTGAATTTCACCGACTGCTCATCAGCCGCTGTACGTGGAAGCGTCTCGTGAGCTTCATCGAAACGCTGTGGAATGGCTTTCCTCAGCAGACGCCACAGATGCTCAACGACCAGACTGAAAAATCAAACAAAGAGCATCGGGACATTTTGCAGGCGATCAAAAACGGAAATGCAGCGGAAGCGGGGAGACTGGTTCACGGGCACATCAGGCGCACGGGTGAAAATCTGGTCAAAAGCTTGCAAGATACGCTGGAATAGCAAACAGGCATAGTACCGCCCAGCTTTTATCGGGTATGGTATTATGCCTGTTTTTATAGGTGGAATCTATCGAACAATTTTGAAAGCTCCCCATTTACAGACGGGTGAAAAAGGTGTAGTATATGGTCATTCAACAATGTTGAATAAAAGGAAACAATAGTGCGAGGTGAACGCTGCGTCAGTTTAGATGCAGCCGGGAGAACATCGCAGAGATGGGTTCTTTTGAAAACGTTTTTGCAAGAAATGAAAGCGGTTCAATTTATGGTGAGTTCGGAAGCAGCGGGCACAATCCCGCTAACATTCAACGTAGAGTAGGAGAATGCGAGATGACTACCAGCAGGGTATCGGGATTTTACAAACTATCCCCTGAGGAAAGACTTGAGAAAGTGGCACAGGAGTGTCAACTTACGAGTGAAGAAAAGCAAATCTTGTCAGGCGTCATCGCTTTTCCATTGCGCACGGCAAATGCCATGATTGAAAATGTAGTCGGCATCATGTCGATTCCGCTTGGGATCGCGACCAATTTCAAAATCAACGGGGTCGATCGATTCATTCCGATGGCGACCGAAGAGGCCTCTGTCGTGGCTGCAGCGAGCAACGCCGCTCGCACCGCTTACGATCTGGGAGGCTTCCACACCTCTCTCAGCGGATCGATCATGCGAGGACAGATTCAAGTGGTGGACCTGACTGACCCGTACGGTGCAATGGCCCGAATCTATGAAAACAAACAAGAGATTCTGGATCGCTGTAATGCAAAAGATCCGACACTTGTTTCGCTGGGCGGCGGCGCGATTGACGTCGAAGTGCACGTGATCGAACGGGCCAAGCAGCCGATGGTCGTGCTGCATCTGCTCGTGGATACCCGCGATGCGATGGGGGCGAATGCCGTCAACACGATGGCAGAGGCAGTGGCTCCTTACATTGAAGAGATTACATCCGGCCGCGTGGTGCTGCGCATCATCTCCAACCTGGCAGATCGTCGCCTGATCCGTGCACGTGCGGTATTCTCCACCGAAGAGCTGGGAGGCAAGGAGGTAGTGGACAACATCATCCGCGCCTACGAGTTTGCCGAGTGCGATCCTTACCGCGCGACCACGCACAACAAAGGGATCATGAACGGGATCTCCGCCGTCGTGCTCGCGACAGGCAATGACACACGCGCCGTAGAGGCAGGGGCGCACGCTTATGCGTCTGTATCCGGCCGCTATCGCTCGCTCACTCGCTGGGAGCTGAATCGGGAAGGCAATCTGGTGGGAACCATTGAAGTGCCGATGGCGGTAGGGATCGTCGGGGGAGCCACCAAATCCCATCCGACTGCTCGTCTCGGCTTGAAAGTGATGGGGATTACCAATGCGGAGGATCTGGCAGGAGCAATCGCAGCTGTCGGGCTGGCGCAAAACCTGGCTGCCATGCGCGCGCTCGCCGCAGAGGGCATTCAAAGAGGTCATATGGCTCTGCATGCACGCAACCTCGCGATGATGGCAGGTGCCCGTGACGACCAGATCGACCAGATCGTAGCGCAAGCGATCCTGGAAAAGGACGTGCGCTATGACCGCATTCTGGAGCTGACCAAACAATTGCAGGAGGGGGTTGCCAATGGAAACTGAAATGGTGAAGAAAGAACAACAAGCGACGGCTGCTCAGAGAGAGTACATTGAAATTTTGGGCGATACGGTCGTACCTGTACGAATCCTCTCTGCGATTGTGATCAGCATATGTCTCAGCATCGGCGGCTACTTCTTGGGGAAAAGCATTTTCCCCAAGATCGCGGAGGCCAAAATGGTCGGATCGTATTCGCTGCTGCTCGGTATCGCAGGCAGTGTGATCGGCTTGATCATCTGTGCAAACCTGTTTAAACCGAGCCGGATTCTGACGGAAGAAGAAACGTCCACCGAAGGGCTGGAGGAGGTTCTGCTCAGCATGCAGGTAGATCCGGGCGCCGAGTATGATCTGATCAAAGACGATCCTGTGACGAAAAAAGAGATGGAAGAACTGGGGATTTTGGAAACATTCAAGCGTAGCGGGGGGCGAGCGTAAGCATGAGCGTACTGATGATATCCATTTTACTCGCACTCGCGGGTGCCATCATTTTTTCCTTGATCGGCTTAGTCTCGGGTACTGATGAAACCGCTATCATGGTCCCGTTCACCTTGCTTGTCATTTTGCTCGGCGCACCGCCGGAAGCTGTCTTTTCGTTCTTCATGGCAGCCGTATTGGCCAAGCATCTCACGCATGCGATCCCGACCGCACTCATGGGGATTCCCGGCGATACGACGGCAGTGCCTTTGATCGACCACGCGTCGGCTCTGCGCAGATTGGGCGTGCCTCACGTGGCCCTGCGCAAAATGCTGTCCGGCGGTCTGATCGGCGCTTTCATCGCACTGCCGACTGCGGTTTTGTTCGGTCAGTTTCTGGGGCAATTCGCAGACTTTTTCAAATCCTCATCCGGGCTGATCTTCACCTTGGCTGCCATCTTGATCGCATACTTCTCCAAAGGGAAATGGGTAAGCGTCCTGATGATCATCCCGTTTGCTTTCTTTATTAAGAGTATCGATACATTCAGCTTCAGTGTCGTGGAAAAGCACCTTAGCACGAGCTTCTTCCTGGGCATCGCGATCGGACCGATGCTCTCGGACATCTTGTTTTCCCTGTCCCCGACTGCGCGTAAAGGCATGATCCGCCAGAGCGCCAAGGAATACCACCTCGCACCGGAGACGAAAGGATGGAAGGGCTTTTTCCCGAATCCGTTCCGTGTACTGACGGGCAGACAAACCGCTTATACAGCGGCTACATCCTTTGTTTCATCCCTGACCTTTGCCTTCAGTCCGGTGGGGATGACGTCCCTGATGGGGGAAATCGTGGGCTCCCGCAACAAAGGCGTGTACAAGAAGTCCACCTCCAGTCTGGCCTCCATGAACGGGGTGACGGAATCCACCTACATTGCCGAAGCGATCATCCCTCTTTTGGCATTCGGCATTCCGCTCAGCCCGGTGGCGCTTGGTCCTGCATCACCTTTGTTTAACGCACCGCCCGTATTTACGAGCGATCCTGTCAACAACCTGCATAATATGATGACACCATGGGAGTTTTTCCTCTACGGCCTGATCGGCCTGGTCATCGCAGCTCTCATCGCGTATCCATTTGCCATGAATTACGCGCGCAAGGCGACAGTCTTTGTCATGAAAAACATCAGTCAGGAAGCGATTGTCGGAATGTTCATCGGTCTGGCTTGCTTGCTCGCCTTCCATGAGGCGCAGCTCGTCGGCGTCATCCTTACCCTGACCATGGCAGCGGTGGGAGGACTGATGAACCGCGTACTGGGAGTGAGCTCCGGCGTACAATTCATGATCTTCTACGGCTCCACTTACATGATGTCAAAACTGCTTGGAGTTTGATGCAAATGAAATTCGATCCGAAAAAGATCACCATCAAAGAAGTTGGTCCACGTGACGGCTTGCAAAACGAATCCGTGTTCGTCCCGACGGCAGACAAGATTGCCTGGATCAATCAGATGTCGCATACCGGGCTGTCTTATCTGGAGGTGACTTCATTCGTTCATCCCAAATGGATTCCGGCTTTGGCGGACGCCGTAGAGGTAGCGGCAGGCATCGAGCGAGTGCCGGGTGTCACCTATGCCGCCCTCGTTCCGAATGCCAAAGGACTGGAGCGGGCGCTGTCAGCACGGATCGACGAAGTGTCGGTCTTTCTGTCAGCCAGTGAGACGCACAATGTGAAAAATATCAACAAAAGCCGAGAAGAGACGTTTCCCATCTTGGCGGAAACCACGCGGGATGCGCTAGCGGCAGGCAAGTCTGTTCGCGGATACGTCTCTACTGTGTTTGGCTGCCCGTATGAAGGGGCAGTTGCCATCGAGGATGTCATCCGTGTCACGGATGCGCTTCTGGAGATGGGAGTGAGCGAGGTGTCTCTCGGAGATACCATCGGAGTGGCTCAGCCACGCCAGGTGCAGGAAGTGCTGGAAGTATTGCTGAAGCGCTTCCCAGCGGACAAATTGGCGATGCACTTCCACGATACCCGCGGCATGGCGATGGCGAATGTACTCGTTTCCTTGGAGATGGGGATGACGACCTTTGACAGCTCGCTCGGCGGACTGGGCGGCTGCCCGTACGCTCCCGGTGCATCGGGAAACATCGCCACGGACGATTTGCTGTACATGCTGCATGGACTGGGCATGGAGACCGGAATCGATGGGGAAAAGTTGCAAACCGCAGCTCTCTTCATTCAGGAAAAGATGGGGCGTCCGCTGATGAGCCACAGCATGCAGGCGTGCCAAGCGTAACCAAATAAACAGCACAGCGGCCGTACGGAGAATCTGATCCGAAACGGCTGCTGTGCTGTTTTTGATTTAGGTGAAGCGACTATTGTTGAATGTGGTTTTGGTCCATGTACACGATTTCCCACAGATGGCCGTCTGGATCCTGGAAGCTCCAGCTGTACATAAAGCCATGATCGACAGGCTCATTGTAATGAGTAGCGCCTGCTTCCAGCGCGCGGTTGACCAGCACATTTACTTCCTCGCGGCTTTCAGCGGACAGTGCCACGATCACTTCGGTATGTTTTGTCGCGTCTGCGATTTCCTTCTTGGTGCTCTGGATGAAGGATTGGAAGAATTCCTCCGTGAGCAGCATGGCGTAAATATTTTCGCTGATGACCAAGCATGCAGCCTGCTCGTTGGTAAATTGCGGGTTGAACTCGAACCCCACCTTGGAGAAGAATTCCATGGTGCGATTCAGATCCTTGACCGGAAGATTGACGAAAATGTTGTTCGTTGCCAAGCGGGATCACCTCTGTCATAGATTTCCTGTTGGAACAGGGTTCATTTCTCTCATGAGTCTAGTAAACCATAAATGGGAGGAACAGGTTTCTTATCGATTGCTAAAAATGGATGCGGTTTGGGCTTTGAGTCGCAGCCAATTTTCAATTCCCTGCAAAGGGGCAGGCGGGTTTTTGAAAAGAGGAAAGGTTACCATAGAAACTGCTTTTCAAATCCCGACAGGTATGATGTGATAGAAAAGATAGAGAAGATTCGTACTCGCTAAAGCTGGGGTGAATGCATGCGCTTTTATACCAAATACATCAAAAAATACGGAGTCGTATTCTGCATATCCCTCTTCTTTCTGACGGTCGAGGCGTTGTGTGATCTCATGCTGCCGACCATCATGTCGCGGATCGTGGACGTAGGGGTAGCGAATCGAGATTTGGATTACGTGCTTTCCACAGGCGGACTGATGCTAGGAGTGACGGCGCTGGGTGCGATTGCGGCATCGATGCGCAATATTTTGTCTACGTATGTCTCACAAAACTTCGGTGCACAGCTGAGGGCGGATTTGTTTGCGAAGGTGCAGTCGCTGTCTTTTGAGAACATCGATCGGTTTGACCGGGCCTCCCTGGTGACCAGGCTGACCAATGACGTAGGGCAGGTGCAGGTGTTCGTAAACGGCATGATGCGTATCTTCGTCAAGGCTCCGCTCATGTGCATCGGCGGACTGTTCATGGCGACGCAGCTGAATCCCAGATTGGCGATCGTTTTGGCCGTGGTCGTGCCAATCGTGGGACTGTTTATTTTCTTGAATATGAAGATTGGCTTTCCTTTTTTCCAGAAGGTGCAGCAGTCATTGGACAAAGTAAATGCAGTGATGCGGGAGTATTTGTCCGGAGTGCGGGTAGTCAAGGCATTTAACCGTTTTGACTTCGAGGTCGGCAAATTCAGCAAAGCAAACGAGGAGCTCCAGACGAGGTCCGTCTCTGCTACACGCGTCATGTCCATTTTCAGCCCGGCCATCATGCTGACGGTCAATCTGGGAATCGTTGCGGTGCTGTGGCTGGGGGGAATGATGGCAGAGGCAGGCGATTTGCAGGTGGGGCACATCATTGCCTTTACGAACTACATGACGCAGATCCTGTTTTCGCTCATGCTGATTTCGATGGTGTTCAACATGTTTGTGCGGGCCAAAGCATCGGCCGGACGGATTACTGAGGTGCTCGCCCAAGAGAATCGGATGACATGGGAGGAGCAGGCCACCCAGTCAGATTGCGTAAAGGGTCGCATCGACTTTGAGCAGGTGTCCTTTGCCTACGCAGGCACACAGGGGGAGCCTGTCCTCAACAACATCACGTTCAGCTGTTTGCCGGGAGAAACGGTGGGGATCATCGGCTCCACGGGTTCGGGAAAAAGCAGCCTGGTCGGTCTCATTCCACGTTTTTACGATGCCACGGAGGGAACGATACGGGTCAATGGAGAGGATGTCCGCAAGATCGACCCGAAGCTGCTGCGAGAGAAAATGGCCATCGTTCCGCAAAAGACCACGCTCTTTTCAGGAACGGTCATGGAGAATATCCGTTGGGGGAAAGAGGATGCGTCCTACGAAGAAGTGGAGCAGGCAGTCAAAATGGCGCAGGCGCATGACTTTCTGGAGCGCACTCCCGATGGCTATGAAGCGCGGGTAGGGCAGGGCGGCATCAATTTTTCCGGCGGGCAAAAGCAGCGGCTCTCCATCGCGCGGGCATTGGTGCGCAAGCCGGAGATTCTCATCCTCGACGATAGCACGAGTGCGGTGGATGTAGCGACAGAGGCCAAGATCAAGGAGGCCCTGCGCGAGTATGCCCGAGGTCTGACATGCATCCTGATCGCCCAGCGGATCACATCCGTGATGGACGCAGACAAGATTGTCGTGCTGGACCATGGCGAGCTGGTGGGAATCGGCACACATGAGAGCTTGCTGGCATCTTGCCGTGTCTACCAGGAGATCTTCCAATCCCAACTCGGCAGGGAGGTGCAGTAGGATGTCACAGGAACAAAGTCAACAGCCGCAGCAGCCCCCCATGTTTCCAGGCAGACCGGGTCGCGGACTTGGCCATGGCGGGAGGGGAGTGCCGGTCGTGAAACCGAAAAACTTCAAGGGCACTCTCCGCCGTCTGTGGCAAGCCTTTGGGAAAGAAAAGAAAGTCCTGCCGATCGTCTTTGGCATCGTTCTGGTGGATGCTGTACTCATGCTTCTCGCCCCGTACCTGATCGGGAAATCGATCGATGCGATATCTGGGGGGGAAGCGGCGCTGGGTCTGCTCGGCATTACGATTCTCGCCTTGCTCATCTCCTACATCGCAGATGG
Organism: Brevibacillus choshinensis; assembly: GCF_016811915.1. Classification (NCBI taxonomy): domain Bacteria; kingdom Bacillati; phylum Bacillota; class Bacilli; order Caryophanales; family Paenibacillaceae; genus Brevibacillus; species Brevibacillus choshinensis. Next base: position 1,509,255 of record NZ_CP069127.1, read on the forward strand.
AGTGCTGACTTTTTTGCAAAGCTGGCTGATGGCGGGTCTCTCGCAGCGCATCGTGAAGAATTTGAGGGCTTCCCTGTTTGACAAGCTGCAAAAGCTGCCAGTGTCCTTCTTCGATTCCCGTCCGCACGGAGAGCTCATGAGCCGGCTGACCAATGATATCGACAACGTCAGCAATTCCATCTCGCAATCCACCGCGCAGCTGATGTCCGGGGCGGTCATGATTCTCGGCTCTCTCATCATGATGCTCATTTTAAGTCCGATTTTGACGCTGGCTTGCCTGATTACCGTACCGCTCGTCTACTTGCTGACGAGGAGCATTGCGAAAAAGACCAGTGTGCTCTTTAAAAACCAGCAGGTTCAGCTCGGAAAGCTGAATGGACACATCGAAGAGACGGTCTCCGGCATCCAGGTAGTCAAGGCGTTCAACCATGAGCAAAAAGCGATCCAGGAATTTGATGCGATCAATACGGAGCTGTCCCGGATCGGGATGAGAGCCCAAGTCTTGTCCGGGTTTCTCATGCCGATCATGAACGTCATCAACAACCTGGGGACTGCGATGGTGGCTGTGGTCGGCGGCGTCCTGGCTGTCAAAGGCATGATTTCGATAGGGGTCATCGCCAGCTTTCTCAGCTACTCTCGTCAATTCGTGCGACCGCTCAATGATCTGGGAAATATCTTCAACGTCCTGCAGTCCGGTGTCGCCGGAGCAGAGCGGGTGTTTGAGGTGCTGGATGAAAAGGAAGAGCCGGATGATGTTGCGGATGCCGTGGAGCTGACGCAGCCAAGAGGCCATGTCGTGTTTGATGACGTCAGCTTTGGCTATCAGCCAGATCGTCCGATTTTGAAGCATGTCTCCTTTGAAGCCAGGGCAGGAAGCACCACGGCGCTCGTCGGTCCTACTGGTGCGGGGAAGACGACCATCGTCAACCTGCTGACGCGCTTTTACGATGTGACGGGCGGCGCCATCTACCTGGATGGAAAAGACATCCGGGAGTACACGCGCGACAGCTTGAGGCAGACCTTTGGCTTCGTGCTGCAGGATACGTACCTGTTTTCCGGGACGATCAAGGACAATATCAAGTACGGCAGGCCAGACGCGACGGACGCGGAGGTCGAGGAGGCAGCCGCGATGGCAAACGCCAGCGTGTTTATCAACCGGCTGCCCAAGCGCTACGAGACACAGCTGACAGAAAACGGCGGCAATCTCAGCCAGGGTCAACGTCAGCTGCTCGCCATCGCCCGTGTCATTCTCGCCAAGCCGTCCGTATTGATCCTGGATGAAGCGACGAGCAGCATCGATACGCGTACAGAGCTGCATATTCAGGATGCGCTGATGACCTTAATGAAGGGACGCACGAGCTTTGTGATCGCACACCGCCTCAATACGATCCGGGATGCCGATACGATCATGGTCGTGGATCAGGGGGAGATCGTGGAAAAAGGTGATCACCAGTCGCTGATCGAGCAGGAGGGCGTGTACCACCAGCTGTTCTTCAACCAGTTTAAAAACCTGGAGGCTACTGCGGAGTCATCCTAAGCGAGAAAAAAGGAAGCTGTTTCGGCTCTACGTGAGATCCGATGCAGCTTCCTTTTCGATTTGCCCGAAATGAGCGAGAACAAATTCCTTAAAGCGCAAGGCGGCAGGAGACAGGTAGCCGCCATCGACCAATGCCATCCCGATGACCCGGTGGCACTCTGGCTCGCGAACGCGGATATGTGTGATTTTGCTTTTATCGATACCGTGCAGGTCGGGAAGGAGAGAGACGCCGAGCCCGGCAGCGACGAGCCCTGCGACGGTAGCCGCCTCTTCGCCCTCAAATGTGATCTTGGGCTGAACCCCGATTTCCTCAAACAGCTTGTCGGTCGTCCTGCGCAGTGCGTAGCCTTTTTTTAAAGAGATGAAGGATTCACCCGCGAGCTCCTCTAAGTGGATGCTCTGCGCTCCTGCCAGGCGGTGGCCGATCGGCACGATGGCGAAAAGCTCCTCGCTCCAGAGCGGCGTCCACTGGATCGACATCTTCGTCTCCGTCGGTTCGGCGAGCAGGCACAGATCCAGCTCCCCCGCATCCAAATGCTCGAGAAGCGAATAGCTGTGGTTTTGCATGAGGGAAAAGCTGATCTGGGGTGCTTGCGTGCGAAAAGCGCCGATCAGGTCAGGGATGAGACTGGTGCCGAGCGTATGCAAAAAGCCCAATGACACTGCACCGTGCTCGGGATGGACCAGGTCGCGCAGCTCCTGCTTACCGTCCTCCCATTCCTTCAGGATGCGGTTGACTCGCCTAAGCAGCAGCTCCCCGTAGCGATTCAGCATAATGGTTCGTCCCTGTCGGTCAAACAGTGGGACTCCTACCTCTTCCTCCAGTCGTGCGATGGAACGGCTGAGAGCCGGCTGGGAGAGGGACATGGACTCGGCAGCGCGCGTCACATGCTGGATGCGGGCGAGGGTCTGAAAATATTCGAGTTGTTGCCACTCCATGAGGCGTACCTCCTCGTATGAAATCGCTGTTCTTTCATTACCTGTATGCATTGAAATCATGAATACAATAAATTATACATTATGAATTGTCAATGATAGTATAAAGGTGTGAATAGGAACGGACTTATTGGGAGGTTTCATCATCATGGGTTACATTCAGCAAGGCACAGCTGCTTTTCGCAAGTCCAACCTTGCCTTTTTTGCGGCCGGCTTCAATACGTTTGCCATCCTGTACAGCACACAGCCGCTGCTGCCGGAATTCAGCCGGGAATTTCACGTGTCGCCGACGATGGCGAGCCTGTCGCTGTCGGTGACGACCATTGCACTGGCTGTCAGCATGCTGCTTTTTGGGACGATATCCGAGGTGTGGGGACGCAAGCCCGTCATGATCGGCTCCATGCTCGTCGCCTCAGTCTTGTCCATTTTGACTGCTTGCAGCACCAGCTTTGAGAGCCTGCTGCTCTTTCGGGTCATTCAAGGAATCGCCTTGGGGGGACTCCCTTCCATCGCCATGGCGTATTTGGGAGAGGAGATCAATCCGTCCAGTCTCGGGGTCGCGATGGGCTTGTACATCAGCGGCAACTCCGTAGGCGCTGTCAGCGGGCGCATTATTTCCGGAATGCTGACTGACTTTTTCAACTGGCATGTTGCGATGGGGTCGATCAGCGTCATCAGCCTAGTCGCGAGTCTGATTTTCTGGTTGAATTTGCCGAAATCGCAAAACTTCCATCCGCGAGCTCCGGAAGTCGGAAAGCTCGTTTCGTCCATGATCAGTCACCTGAAAGATCCGGGGATGCTCTGCTTGTTCGGGATTGGCTTTCTCATTTTAGGCAGCAATGTGGCTTTGTACAATTACATCGGGTACGTGCTGACTGCTCCGCCGTACTCGCTCTCGCAAACGCTCGTGGGCTGGATCTTCATCGTCTTTCTGGTCGGGACGTTCAGCTCAGTGTGGATGGCCAAAAAGGCCGAGAAGCACGGGCGGCAAAAAATGCTGCTGGTCTCGCTGCTCATCACGCTGGCAGGCGCTTGCCTGACCCTTGACGGACATTTGTGGATCAAAATTTTGGGTCTGCCGATCCTGACCTTCGGATTTTTCGGCAGCCATTCGATTGCGAGCAGCTGGGTGGGACGGCGTGCCCTGCACGATAAAGCCCAAGCCTCTTCGCTGTATCTGTTCTTTTACTACGCAGGCTCCAGCATTGGCGGAACGGCAGGAGGCGTCTTCTGGTCTTCCTTTGGCTGGGGAGGCGTCGTGGGAATGATCGCAGGCTTCATCGTGATCGGTTTCGTCCTCGCAGCCCGTTTGGCAAAAATCCCGCCTGCGACCGCCAGCCAGCCGCAGGCAGTGAACGATCTTTCGTTAGCGAAATAAGGATAAAGGAAAGAACCCGTCTGAGGCAGAGGGGTTCTTTCTACTACGAAGAATGTCCAATTAGCGTGTTGCAAGTCTCTTTTTCGACTCTCTGACCTCGGGATCCCGAGGTTTTTTATATTCTCACGAAGCTCTCCTGATGAATGCCCTGAAAAAAACCCCGAGCAGTGTCCCTACTAACCGTAGCGTTTTCTCCTTTTTCCTCCCCACCACTACAGTCCGAACCAAGCTTTACACTCAATGTCCTTCCTGAGACTCAAACAGGCTCGCTTCCCGGTAATTGACGTCGAGACGAAGCTTTCCTGCGAAATGACGATCGATGTCTCCCTGTTCATACATGGTTTGAATTTCGTTACGCTCCGATTGGATCGCCTTGAGCTCCAGCTCTTTTCGCTGCAAGCTCATATGGCGTCGGGAGCCGCTTCGGCGTTTGTTGTTTTGGTATTGCAGGGCCATGGCCCGATAATCGGCCAGCACCGTGAGGACAGCATCCCGGTTTTCCTCTGTCTGCAGCTCTTTCAGCTTGCCGATCGCGGTCTGGATGGCTTCCAGCTTCAATTCCTTGTAGCTGCCCCACTGCGGATCAGCAGGCGTGATGACGCTCGGGATGCGATTTTTCCCTTTTAACAGGCGACGCACAGAAGACCACGCCAGCATGAACAGGAGCTTGATCTTTACCCGATTGGTCAGCACCAGCTCGATCCGGTTCAGCGATGCTCGGAAATAAGCGGCGATCTGGGGGGTAACGCGCTCTTCCCGCAGCCAGCGCTCGCCGACCCCCCGTTCCGCCTTCAGCGCCTCCAGGCGGACGCCGACCATTGCTCGCCAGGCTTGCCCGAGGTCGGCAGTTCCTTCGAACCTCGTTTGTTGCAGGCGTCGGGTATACTCGCCGATCAGTTCGGCTCCCTCTTGCTTGTTTTCCTCGTTCGTTTCCTCGCGAACGGTACGCAGACCGGCATCCAGCACGCGGATTCGGGCGTTCCGTTCGATTTCGGCCCGATTCTCGGCGTGCTCACCGGCGTCTTCCGATTTTCGAGCGAGCAAAGGCAGAAAGATGCTGGCGGAAATCAGCGTAAGCAGGATGACCCCTGCGCAGATGAAGAGGATCAGATCTCGCTCCGGAAAGGGACTGCCATCAGCCAATACCATCGGGATGGAGAAGGCAGCAGCCAGCGTCAGGGCTCCGCGGACGCCAGAGAGTGCGGTGATCACGGTAGAGCGAAGTTGACGATCTCTCGCCCATACCACGAGGAAGCGCAAGATCATCAGGACAGCAGTAATCAAAAAGATGTAGCCGATGACTTGACCGTTCCGGTAAGCAGGATCTTCCCATATTTTCGACACGACGCCCGGGATTTCGAGCCCGAGCAGGAGGAAGACAAGCCCGTTCAGCGAGAAGAGGATGACAGACCAGGTGCTATCGGACACGATTCGGAGGCGAACGGAGGCGGATTCCACTCGGTCTCTCTCGATCGCATGAACGACGCCGGCTGCGACGACAGCCAAAATGCCCGACACATGACATTCTTCCGCAGCGATATAGATGATGAACGGGGTGAGGATGATGATCAGCATGTGCAGCGTGACGTCCTCGATCCCGAGGCGCCGCAGGAACAGCCGCAGCCAGACGACTGCAAAGCCGAGTACAGCGCCGATGATCAAACCGCCAAGCGCAATCACCAGAAAGCTTCCGATCGCCTCGGGCAGCGAGAAATAACCCGTCACGGTAGCTGCGATGGCAAAGTTGAACGCGACCAGCCCGGAGGCGTCGTTCATCAACGCTTCGCCTTCAAGCAGCCGCATGATCTTTTTGGGCAGTTTGATGCGACCTGCGATCGAGCCTACCGCCACTGCATCAGTCGGTGAAAGGATCGCAGCGAGTGCGAAAGCCGCAGATAGAGGGATGGCGGGAATCAGCCATTGAATGAATGGGCCTGCCAAAAGCACGGTGGCGAATACGAGGCCGAGTGCTAAAAGCAAAATGTAGGTTCTAAGCTTCCACAGTTCATCGCGGGGAGTGATTTTTCCATCGTTAAAGAGCAATGGAGCGATGAACAGTACCATGAATAACTCAGGATTCAGGGGGACGTGATGAAGGCCGGGCAGAAACGCGGCTGCAATCCCGAGAGCAATCTGAACGAGTGGCACGGGAATGAAAGGTACGAAGCGCTGGATGACATTGGAGACGCCAATGAGCAGCAGCAGCACGAGCACCATCAATAAAATCTCCATATAAGAATTTGGCTCCTTCGAATTATTGTCGCTCCGTTAACATACTGAACCAGATGCCGGGAGCTTATTCTCTTGGGGGCAAGTGTTTTCCTATTCGTTACCCAAGTTCGCGGATCATCACCTCCTAGGGATGCAAAAAATAATAAAGCCCTCACTGCAGCAGCGAGGGCGGGATTGCCTAGAAAGATCAGATGACCAAAGACAGGGCCATGATCAGGATGATGGCGACAACGGAAAGGATCGTCTCCATCACCGTCCAGGTCTTGAGCGTATCCTGAACGGACATATTGAAATATTCCTTGATGAGCCAAAAACCAGAGTCGTTGACGTGGGACAGAATCAGAGATCCGGATCCGGTCGCGAGCACGAGCAGCTCGGGGCTTGTACCCGGGATTTGCAGGGCGATGGGTCCGACGATACCTGCTGCAGTCATCATGGATACCGTAGCAGACCCTGTTGCGACCCGGATCAGAGCAGCAATCAGCCATCCCAAAAAGATCGGGGAAATAGCGGATGCCGTGGCCAATTCTGCGATGTAGTCGCCCACACCGCTGTTGAGCAGCACTTTGTTGAAAGCACCACCCGCACCGATGACGAGCAGAATCGTAGCCGTCGGAGCCAGACAATCGTTGGTGAATTTCAGGATGTCATCCTTGGTAAACCCACGATTGAAACCGAGCGTCCAGAATGAAATGATGACGGCGATCAAGAGGGACGTAATCGGATTTCCGATGAAGTCTGCCCACTGGCGAAGCATGTCTTCTTTCGGTAAATTCACATCCGCGATGGTCGCGAGCAGCATGAGCAGTACCGGCAGCAAGACGGTAAAGACCGTGATGCCGAAGCTGGGAAGATCACGCTCATCCTTTGGCTCGCTAAGCTGAGAGGCGAGCTCAGGCGAAATGCTTGTTTTGACGCGCTTGCTGATCCAGGTGCCGTAGAGCGGGCCCGCGATGATCGCAGAAGGCAGCGCGACGATGATCGACAGCATGATGGTTTTCCCGACGTCCGCTTGGAACAGATCGACCGCAGCCATCGCAGCAGGGTGCGGAGGAACAATGCCGTGCACGATGGACAGGCCGGCAATCAAGGGAATCCCGATTTTGATGAGGGATACCCCCGTTTGACGAGCGATCGTAAAGACGAGCGGAATCAAAAGGACAAAGCCGACCTGGAAAAATACCGGAATCCCGACAATAAAGGCGACGAACATCATGGCCCAATGGACGTTTTTCTCGCCAAACCGGTTGATCAGCGTACGGGCAATTCGCTCCGCACCGCCTGATTCTGCCATCATTTTACCAAGCATGGTCCCCAAGGCGAGCACGATGGCGATAAATCCGAGGGTTCCGCCCATGCCATCTTTGATCGAATCGACAACTTTGACGAGCGGCATGCCGGATGCGATACCTACAAATCCGGCAGCGAGCAGCAGGGAGACGAACGGGTTCACTTTAAAGCGGGTGATGAGAATAAGCAGCAATACGATGGAAATCAGCGTAATGACTAAAGGCATGAATGACCCTCCCTTGATGTCAGGCTTTCAGTGATGGATTGGATCTATCTATTTGTGCAGCTGCTTTTGGAAGTCTGCGATGAGCTTGTATTCCTGGAGCAGGTTGTAATAGACACGCTCGTAAATGTAAAAGAGCTGCAAGTACGTGCTGGAGTATTCCAGATTCGGCTCATGCCGATGGGAGATATGAATCAAGCTCTTGACATCATGGAGATTGTTCAAGGCACCCAAGGCGTGCATGGCGAGCAGTGCCGCGCCGAAGCTGGAGCTTTCATGGCTTTCTGGAATCAGTACCTCGTAGCCGAACATATCGGACATGATTTGTCTCCATTGCCGGGAGCGGGCAAAGCCTCCCGAGGCTCGGATCTCGGTCGCTCCGCCGGCCAGATCACGCAGGGCGATACCGATGCTGTAGACGGAGAACAGGATGCCTTCGAGCACAGCCCGGATGAAATGCTCTCGCTTGTGATGCAGTCCGATTCCGAAAAAAGAACCGCGTGCCTGGGCATTCCAGTAAGGTGCGCGTTCGCCGGAGAGGAAGGGGAGAAACAAGAGACCTTCAGCGCCTGCGGATACGTGCTCGGCAGCCTCGATCATGACATCGTACGGATCGACCCCCATCTGCTTGGCTCGCTCCACCTCCGGCCAGCTGAATTCGTCACGGAACCAGCGAAGCATGATCCCGCCGTTGTTCGAAGGTCCGCCGATCACCCAGTGGTTTTCGGTGAGCACGTAACAAAACGTGCGGCCCTTTGGATCCGTGATGGGCTCAGGAACCACCGTGCGTACGGCTCCGCTCGTTCCGATAGTGATGGCGACCTGCCCGGGATCGATGGCGCCAATTCCCAGATTGGCGAGGACTCCGTCGCTGGCACCGACCACAAACGGCGTATCCACATCGAGGCCGATTTCCTCGGCGTAGCGAATTTTCATGCCACGCACAATATGGGTGGTCGGCACAGGCTCGCTTAGCTGCTGCTTGGTGATGCCAGCCACGTGCAAGGCTTCTTCGTCCCAATCGAGCTTGCGCAAATTGAACAGTCCCGTTGCCGAGGCGATGGAGTAATCCACTACGTACTGTCCAAAGAGCCGATGGATGACATACTCCTTGATGGAGATGAATTTGGCAGCCCTGCGGAACGTATCAGGAGCTTGTTCGCGCAGCCACATGATTTTGGGCAGCGGCGACATCGGATGGATCGGCGTCCCGGTAGCGAGGTAGATGCGGTGTCCGACTCCGTCCTGCTTCAGCCGTTCTGTTTGGGCCGTACTGCGGTTATCTGCCCAGATGATGCTGTGAGACAGGGGGCTTCCATGGTGATCGACGGCGATGAGGCTATGCATGGCGGTAGAAAAACCAATCCCGCCGATGTCGTGCTTGTCTACATCAGCCTTTTCAATCGCTGCTTTCAGGGCTGAAATGACGGCGGCAAAGATCGTTTCCGGATCCTGCTCCGCCCAAGACGGCTGGGGAACGAGCAAGGGATAATCGACATTGCCGATACCTCGTACCGCGCCCGATGGCGTGAAGACGATCGCCTTGGTGCTCGTCGTCCCGATGTCCAGTCCGATAAAATAGGTTTGCTTCATACGGGTTCACCTTCTTTTGTATACGCTTTCATGCTGAACCTAAAGTGATAACGAGATTATAACGAAATTTTTTTCATTTGTTAATACTAAAGAAAAAAATTATTTCATATCTTTCTTTCCTCATGGGTAGTATTGCCCGTATTGGGTAAAAATCGAAAAAAGAAAAACGCCTGTCAATCACAGGCGTTTGAGCGAGATGGCCTCTCGGATGTGCTGGATGTTGAGGATGGTCTGCTCTTGGCGGCGCAAGGACACCGCGACGTAGAGGAGGTCGATCAGACTCAGCTGGGCGAGTCTGGAGGAGAGTGCTTCCGTACGGAATACGGTTTCACGAGAAGTCGTGTAGAGACAGATGTCAGCCAGGCGTACGAGCGGGGACTTCCCGTAGCTGGTGATCCCGATCGTTTTGGCGCCAGCCTCTTTTGCGACCCGAAGTGCTTCCAGAATATCCTCGTTCGAGCCCGAATGGGAGATCCCGACAGCCACATCCCCTTCCGACAGGAGAGAGGCGGACATGACCTGATAATGGGCGTCGGAGTGATGGATACAGGGGATGCCTGTCCGCATAAACTTGTGATAGGCGTCCTGGGCGATCGCTGCCGAGCCGCCCGATCCGTAAAATTCGATGCGCCGCGCCTGTTCCAGGCATCCCACGATCTTCATCAGCGCGTCCTTGTCAATGATTTGCTGGGTATCTCGCAGGGTCTCGATGTTGGCCGTGAAAATTTTATCGGCGATCGAGCCCAGATCATCATCATCGAGGTTGATTTCCTGGTAGATGGATTGCTTGGGATTGGTCATTTCGCTCGCCAGCGCGATCTTAAAGGCCTGATATCCCCGAAATCCGAGGCGGCGGCACAGACGAAAAACGGTCGCATCCGCACATTGGCTCTGATCGGCCAGCTCGGTAATCGACAAGTGTACGACGTTGCTTGCATGTTCTAAGATGTAGTCGGCAATTTGCTTCTCTTTGCCGCTCAGTTGTGAGTAAATGGCACGCAGCTGAGTGAGCACGCTGGGTGGGGCATGAGTAGAATGATCGGCCAAAAGAAAAGCACCTCCAAGAAATGGTGACCTTTTCACTCATTATAGAAAAGGAACAAGACCGTTTCCTAGTTTCAAAAAAATTTTCTTCATTTCTAATGAAATATGAAAATTATTATCATATAATACAACTAACCGAGATTGATCTCAAAGGAGTGACGTACTCATTATGAAACTGGCGATACTGGGATTGGGCAAGATGGGCTACAACCTGACATTGAATTTGCTTTCCCACAAGCATGATGTTGTAGCCTACGATGTAGAACCGAAGCGGGCAGATGAACTGGGACGCGAAGGAGCCATTCCTGCTTATTCCATCGAGGATGTCGTCTCCAAGCTGGAGGCGCCGCGCGTCATCTGGCTGATGGTGCCGGCCGGTGATATCGTGGATGAGCTGGTGGACAAGCTATCCGGGTTGCTTTCTGCAGGAGATATCGTCATCGACGGAGGCAATTCTCACTACAAGCAGTCCCTTGCGCGCTATGCGCGTTTGCAGGAAAAAGGCATTCACTTTCTGGATGCAGGAACGAGCGGCGGCATGGAAGGAGCTCGGCGCGGGGCTTGCATGATGATCGGCGGCGACCGGGAAGCGTTTGCTCACATCGAGCCGATGATTCGAGACATCAACGTGCCGAACGGCTATTTGTACGCAGGGGAAGCGGGCAGCGGGCACTTCCTGAAGATGATTCACAACGGGATCGAATACGGCATGATGCAGGCGATCGGGGAAGGATTTGAGGTGCTGGAAAAAAGCCCGTACAACTACGATTTCGCAGAAGTAGCCCGCGTCTGGGCAAATGGCTCGGTGATCCGCGGCTGGCTGATGGATTTGACAGAGCGCGCATTCCGCAAAGATGCGAAGCTGGATGAAATCCGCGGGGTCATGCATTCTTCCGGCGAAGGCAAATGGACGCTGGAAACGGCCCTCGACCTGCAGGCTGCGACGCCTGTGATCGCCATGTCCCTGTTGATGCGCTACCGCTCCCTCGAGGAAGATACGTTCCATGGCAAAGTCGTGGCGGCGCTGCGCAATGAATTTGGCGGACACGCGGTGGAAAAGAAGTAGCTCGGATCGATCAGACAAAGGCCAGAGAATCTAGGCTCTCCGGCCTTTTTGGCGTGGTCATTTTCTCTTAGCAGCACTGATACGAAAAATAGCAGTTATCAAACTTCCTCGCACGCAAGTCATCATTCGTGATCACGAAATAGATCGTCCCGACATCTCCCCACATGACGTTCAGGTTCGTTTCATCCGTATCTACCTGGAGCAGCAATGTATAGGGGCCACCGGATTCCACATTCCGGAAGTAATCGATTTCCTCAAACACGTCGCCTTGGATGTTGTGGGGATGCCCCAGTATCTGATGATTGCAAACATAGGAGCCGTTGATTTCGGAGAAGGACGGTAGAAACTCGTCATAGTAAGTGTCCCATAATTTATCTGGCACCGTGATCCCGTCGGAGTGCAGGGAGAGTCCTTTGCGCAGGAGCATATCATTGGCAGGAAGCGTTCCGTTTGGATGGTCGCCGGGATAGGGAACGGGCTTCAGGGTGGAGAAATCACCATCAAAGAACAGGACCCGCCAACCATCGCGATCAGTGAGCTCCCCATAGACGGATTGTTCGGCCGCTTCGTAAAAGAAATAGAGGAGTCCGTGCCCGGGAAGCTCATTCGGGACTCCTATCGCCTGGATTTCCGCGAGGTTGAGCTGCCCGATGAAAACAAGCGGCTCATCATGAAAAGTGGGATAGGTCCATCCGGGAGGCAGGTCCGGACTTCCACCCAACCGGCTTTTTCCCACTGCTTGCGCTTCGGATTTGGCCGGCTGTACATGGATGCATTCGTGCAGATGGGCGAGGATGTTCTCCTCCATGTTCTGCAGGCCAAGCCTCTGAATCAATGCTTTTACGTGCTCGATCATCTGATTTCTCCTTTCCAACTGCCCGATCAATGAGTGATTGCGACAGGACCCATAAAAGAGTGTTTGGTAATCCTTTCCTTTTGATGATAGAGAAGACAGCTGTTTCCCGCAAGTGCAGCATCACGGGAGCAAACAGAAAAACACAACGGCACGCAGCGTGTCATGAGCTGCGTGCCACTGTGCAGATTCGTCTACAGTCGAGCCAGGTAGGCATCCAGCTGGTCAAAGGTACCGCCAAAGCCTTGATGCATGCTGCCGTGCATATCCGCAAAGTTTTGCAATTCTTCTTCGGTAGCGTTCCATGGCACGCCGTGGAGTGTGAGGATCGTCTTGCCATTATCCTCAGTGAATGTCCACGTATTCAGGACTTCTAGCGGCCACGTCTCGCTGAAGGGAGCGCGGATGATGTTGCCTTCCTCATCAGAAAAGGAGTTCGAAAAGACGATCTTTTCAGGGACATCGATTTCCCGATAAACGAATTTCCCCCACAGTTTATGCCCATCAGGCGTTTCCATGCTGTAATGGAAGATTCCACCCGGGCGAACATCCAGCTTGGCGACACTCAGGTTCGTACCTTTTGGCCCCCACCAATGCTGCAGGTGCTCCGCTTGGGTAAAAGCTTGGAAAACGAGCTCACGTGGCGCGTCAAATGTGCGGGTGATTACGAGATCAATGGTTTTGGACATGGGAATTCCTCCTGTAAAATGGATTACTTTGAGAGGCTCAAAGCACCAGCAGCTTTGCATCTTTTGTGGTGATAGACATAGGATCCGCCGATGATGATGTACCCGATGAGGAAGAACAGCAGACCGCTGGGCGGATCACCTACCGCGAGACTCGAGTACATAGCGCCGGTCAAATCGATCACGAAACCGGCATACGCCCATTCCTTTACACGTGGAAATCCGGGAGTCAGGATGGCTGCCACACCCAGCAATTTCGCGACGCCGATAAACGGGAGAAGATAGGCGGGATAACCCAAATGCTGGAACAAGGCGACGGCGTCGGGGCTGGACATGATATCAGGGATCGAACCCAAGCCCATTAAGGCGACCATAAGTACGGTGAAGATCCAGTAAATCACTGTTATTTTTTTCATCAGCTCATTCCCCTCCCACGAATGTCAACAATAAGGCGGCCAGTCGATCAAGCGTGGATTTTGCCCCTTCGATGGCGCCGTATTGGTCGACCGCTTTTTTCAATTCCTCGATGGACGTGAACAGCATTTTCATGGTGATTTCCGTCTTCGAGCCTCGCTCGGCAAACGTCACGGTTACGCGAAATTGTTCTTCTTCTCCATCTCCATGGGAGTATACGAGACGCTCCGGACGTACCACCTCGTGATAGAGGATCAGATTGTCATAATCCACGCCATCAGGTCCGTGCATGACGTAGCGCCAAACACCGCCGGGTTGTACGTTGATTTCCTGGACGGTGATGGTAAACCCTTTGGGACCCCACCAGTGCGGCAGATGCCGAGGATCGGTCCAGGCTTGAAAAACAAGCTCGCGACTTGCGGAAAAAATACGGTTGACGGTGAGTTCCCTGTCTTTCACGAAGGTGATGGTTTCGGTGGAGAGATTTGATTCTTGCAAGTTTTCCTTCCTCCTTTTCGTTTCGCTTGACGTATCCGGTACGTTTACTGCTTTCCTTGGAGCTTCTGCAAATATTCCTCCAAGCGGTCGAACTTTTCTTCCCAGATGTGACGATACGTGATGACCCAATTCTCCAGTTCACGGAATGGCTCAGGCCGCAGCTGGTAGATCCGGCGGTTAGCCTGCACCTGCACCTCTGCGATACCGGCCTCTGCGAGCACTTTTACATGCTTGGATGCTTGCGGTTGTTGCAAGCGAAGTCGTTTGGCTATGTCTCCTACCGAGAGTGGTCCATCACGCAGAAGCTCAACAATGCGCATGCGGTTTGGTTCGGAAAGAGCATGTAACGTTTTGTTCATGAACCAAATATACTCCATAAGGAATATTCCTGTCAAGGAATGTTATGTGGGTTTCTTTTGCGTATTTTTTTCCAATTATTTCTGTCATTCATCAGGAGAATAGGCGATAATGAACAAGTTGTCCGATTCATGGATTGGACTGTTTGGTAAATAAAGGGGAAAGGAGGTTAATCGCTTCATGATTCGAAAAATTCTGGTCGCGCTGGTGTCCTCGATTCTGTTTTGCCTGGTGCTGGCGTGGATCAACTACACACCTGCAGCAAAGCAGCAGCCAGATACGTACCATTGGCCATACTTTACTCTGATGTTGATCTATCTCATTTATGCAACTCCTGTATATGTAGTGGGAGGCGTGCCAGCTTCCATTTTGATAGAAGCTCTGAACGATAAAATCGCGTGGGCCAATCCGGTCATTGTCTATTTGTTCCGCCTGATCACCTATGCGATTGCAGGAGTGGTGCTGATGGCGCTCTTTCAGATCATCATCGACCCCACAAGTCTCTCGCAGCTGCCACAAGGATACGGGTGGGGGATCGCCGCATCGCTCCTTTACCTGCACGTATGGTTGCTCAGCCATTTGGTGAAGAAGGAAAAAAGGGGGATATGGTAGCATGTCTCTTGGAGGCTTTCAAAGCGGCTTTCACGCCCGTACAGTGCCGCGCTCCCAGGTGAAGTGGGAGACCTACCTCATCTGCAGTCACGGATGCGAGGAGGTAATCCAGCTCATTTCTCACGTCTCGGGCGAGGTCGAATTTGAGCTGTGCCGGGTGGAGGCAGAGCGAATGGGACGGGTCCTCCTGGAAGCAGCCCGATCAAAAAGAGAATCGTCAACCCGACTTTCATAGGTCGGGTTTTTTCTATGATAAGCTGAAGATTTTAAAAATTGACACGATGTCAATGTCTCAGTATATTATTGAATGTGATGTCATATTCTTTGAAAGGGGTTACATTCATTCGAGAGAGAGAAGAAGGCTAGGAAAGCAAGTTTTGCAAGGACATCTACATTGGGTGAATAGGGAGATGAAATATGGGGAACTTCGAGAAGGAGCAAGGCTTAAAGCGTGAGCTGAAGACAGGCCAGCTTACGATGATGGCCATGGGCTGTGCGATTGGAACGGGATTGTTTTTGGGAAGCGGTCTTGCCATTGGAACAGCAGGACCGGGTGTTTTGATCAGTTATGCGATTGGGGCTTTCATCGTCTTGCTCTTGATGGGATGCCTAGCCGAGATGACGGTTGCCCATCCGACTTCCGGAGCATTCGGAACGATCGCGGAAAAGTACATCAGCCCCGGTGCAGGTTTTCTTGTGCGTTATTCCTACTGGATCGCGAATGTGCTGGCCGTCGGCGTGGAAGTGAGTGCGATTGCAGTCTACATGAACTTCTGGTTCCCGAGCGTGCCGGGGATTGTGTGGATCTTGTTCTTTGCGGCTGTGTTGATTTATGTGAACTGTACCAATGTGCATACGTTCGCTACATTCGAATATTGGTTCTCCATGATCAAAGTAAGTGCCATCGTGCTGTTCATTCTGCTGGGGGCTTACATCTTGACGGGAGGCTCTGAGTCGTCCGCATCCGGTTCAGAAAATTTTGCCAGTTCTGACCAGTTCATGCCATTCGGCTGGTGGGGAATCTGGGTGGCCGTTTTTATCTCCTTGTTCAGCTTCCTGGGTACGGAGCAGATCGCAGTGACTGCGGGTGAAGCAAAAGAACCAGATATCGCAGTGCCAAAAGCTTTGAAGGCAACGGTTTTCCGTCTTTCGTCTTTTTATGTTTTGACCATGGGCATCATGCTGATGATCGTTCCATGGCAATCAGCAGGTGTCGACAAGAGCCCGTTTGTAAAAGTAATGGAAATCTTGAACATCCCAGGTGCCTCTGGAATTATGAACTTCATCATTTTAACTGCCGCCCTGTCAGCGATGAACAGCCAGCTGTATGCTTCGACACGCATGATGTATTCCTTGTCTTTAGGAAAGCATGCTCCTGCTATTCTCGGTAAGCTGAGCAAAAAGGGCATTCCTACCTGGGCTCTTGTCATCTCTACTCTCGGCATCTTCGTGGCAGCAGGGGTAAATGCGCTTCTTCCCGATTCGTCCTATGCCTTCATGATGGGCATATCCATGTTCGGCTCCATCTTTACATGGCTCATGATCTTTATCTCCCATCTGTTCTTCCGCAAGCAATGGGAAAAAAATGGGGGACGCAAGCTGCCTGTGAAAATGATTGGCTTCCCTTATTTAACGATTTTGGGCGCAGTGCTTCTGCTCAGCTTGATCGTGTCGACTTGGTTCACACCGTTTAAAATGATGCTGCAATTCGGGATTCCGTGGCTCCTCTTCCTTCTGGTCGCCTACCTGATCTGGAAAAAGAAAAATGCGAGTCACCACCAGAGCAACAAGAACAATCATTTTCATTGATCCTTTTGCGAGCAGCAAAAAGAGCTTTTCGTTCTGAATGAGAAGGAACGAAAAGCTCTTTTGTTCGATAGCGGCAGTCCAACTGATCAGGAGTGATAAAGAGCACTTGTGTAGAGGATCGTGATGTTTTGGACGATTTCCTGAACCGAATGCTTGCTGCTGTTGTTCACCAGATCCCACAGGTGGGTCTCATTGAGAGCAAACCAGTTGCGCGCCACCAGTTCGTGATTCAAATCCTTCCGGGCAAGTCCCCTCTCTTGGGAATAGGCGACGTCATTCGAGATTTTTTCAATGAATCGCTCCCTGATTTCGCTCCACTTCTGATGAGCCGTATCGGAGAATCGGATGGCTTCGGCAAAAACCTTCATGATCGCTTGCTGCTCGATGGCGTTTTCCAAAAACAGGCGTGCCTGATTCGTAATCATGGCGATCGCATCTTCCTTTGAGGCAGGCTCAAAGCGCATTTCCGCGATCTCGTAAAAGCGATTCATCACGTCTTCCATCAGCACGATCAGGAGTTCGTCTTTGCCGGTGAAATGGACATAGGCGGTCCCATACCCTGTCTTTGCCCGTTTGATGATTTGCGTAATGGTGGCTTTTTGAAATCCGTATTCGACGAATATATCATGGCCTGCTTCCAGTAATTTTTTCCGTGTATTAATAGAACGCAAATTCCTGCCATCTATATGATCCGTTGTTTTGCTCACGTTTTGTCCCCTTTTCCGTACATTTTCTTCCTGCCATTATACAAGAGTTTTTTAATTGACGTTATGTCATATTTATTTTATATTAATGACATCGAGTCATATTCGTTTGTGAATCAGGGAATTAACATTCAGATTATTATAAAAAAAGTGAGGAGACTGGTGTATGAGCTATCGCTTTGCTGACCGCACAAAAATGTTTAAGACGTCTGCGATTCGCGAGATTGCCGGCATGATTCAAAAAAAGGGAAGTGATGTGATTTCTTTTGCCGGAGGGAATCCGTTTGAGCATTACTTTCCCCATGAGGAAATCAAGCGTGCGTTTGAGAAAGTTTTCGAATCCGGCAAGGGAAGCTTGCAATACGGAATGACTCCCGGTTTCATGCCGCTGCGGGAGTTGATCAGTGAACGCGTGAAGTCCAAGGGGATTTCTGCAAAACCCGAAGAAATTTTGCTGACCACGGGCTCCCAGCAAGCCATCGATTTGTTTAGCCGCATCATGCTTTCCCCGAATGACGTGGTCCTTACCGAAAACCCGACCTTTCTGGCTGCCGTGCAAGCCTTTGAATCGTATGAAGCAAAGGTCGTCGGAGTGAGCGGCGATAAAGATGGGATGGATCCGGAAGATCTGGAGAAAAAGCTGAAACAGCATCAGCCGAAGTTTATCTATGTGGTCCCTACGTTTTCCAATCCGGAGGGGAAAGTGTGGAGCGAGGAGCGACGCCGTGCCTTGCTCGAGCTGGCCTACAAGTACAATACGCTCGTATTGGAAGATGACCCGTACGGTGATATTCAGTTCCATGAGGAAGAAACCTACACGCCGATCGCAGCGATGGATGAGCAGAAGTCGCAAGTCGTCTATACCGGCTCCTTTTCCAAGACAGTCGTTCCTTCCTTGCGAATCGGTTGGGTGACAGGTCCTGCCCCCGTGCTCGCCTACATGTCTCAAATCAAAGAAGCAGCCGATCTGATGTCCAGTCCGCTCAACCAGCAAGCCCTCTATTATTTGATGACAGAGATGGACCTGGATGCACACATACGGATGCTCACCAAACAATACTATCAGCATATGAGCGTGATGCAGGATTATTTGAAAACGCTGGATGGAGATCTGGTTTCCTGGAACGAGCCAAAAGGAGGGATGTTCCTGTGGGCAAACGTGCACGAGAGCATCAACACGACCGAGCTGCTCGCAAAAATACTTGACCATGGAGTCGCCTACATTCCGGGAGCACCGTTCTACGTCGAGAATCCGCAGCAGAACACGCTTCGTCTGAACTTTACGCACTCCAGTCCGGAAAAAATCAAGATCGGGATGGAACGCTTGACGGCCGCATTCCTGCAATCTCTGAAATAACGCGTCGCATTGACTGGGGGAAGAGAATATGGAGCAGTATGGTCTTCATCAGGTATCAATACCGCTGCCCTTTTGGAATGATTCAGTCCATTGTTATCTGGGCCGAAGAGACGGGAAATGGGTCATCGTGGATACAGGGTTGAACACGCAGGATACGCAAAGAGCGTGGGAGGCTGCTTTTGCCAGGCACGGGATTGACCCGCAGCAAGATGTGGAGCGCATTTTGTTGACTCATCACCATGCGGACCATTTTGGTTTTGCCGGTGTGATGCAGGAGTGGACGGGTGCACCGATTCTACTGAGCGATCAGGAGCGGGAGCTGGCCCATTATGCATGGACTTCTGAGAATTTTCTTCATTTTTATCGCTCCACCGGTTTGCCGGATGAGCTGGTCCTGCAACTGAAAGAAACACCCACGGCGTTTGTCCAACCCGTGTCTCCTTTCCCCGCCCATTTGCAGAAAATCGAAAACGGGGATCGCTATCAGATCGGGGAGCTGGAGTTTGAGGCGATTCACATGCCGGGACATACGCGAGGGCATATCTGCTTTTATGAGAAGCAGCACAAATGGCTCATCTCAGGCGATCATTTCACCAGAGAAACCATCCCGTACATTTCATACCATGGATACGGGGATCCCAATCCGCTGAAAACCTACTTGGATACACTGAAGGCCATGAAAGCCATGGAGATTGCAGCAGTGCTTCCGGGACATGGACCGATCTTTTATGATGCCCAAGAGCGAATCAGAGAACTGACGGACCATTTTGAGGGACGACTTGCTCTTGTCCAGTCGTATGCGGTGCACGGGAGAAGCGCATATGAAATCTCACAGAAGCTGTTTCCATCCGGGCGAAGTGTGTTTCAACAGTGGATTGACTTGGGGGAGACCAATGCCTACTTGCAATACCTCGTGGCAGCCGGCGATCTTCAGGCAGGAGAAGAAGGACAAGTGCGCAGCTACAGATAAGCAAATGCGACGAACAACCACAGGATGGCGACCGGAATGAATCCCGGCGTCATCTTTTTTATGAAACGAATGCTCCCTCCATTCGTATGCATAGTGAGACATAAGAAAAGGGGAGGCGGAACATGGCAGACGGTAACGTAGTGAAAATGAGTCCCTTTAAAGTCGGTGGAGGGCTGATTGCAGCCATCCTGGTCGTTCTTGTCGCGGTAGTACTCGGAACTCAATCCTTCACGATCATTTCGGCAGGCCATAGCGGAGTAGTCCTGCAGCTGGGAGCTGTGCAGCCCAAGGTCCTGCAGGAAGGGCTTCATTTCAAGATTCCGTTTATACAAACGGTGATTCCGATGGAGGTGCGGGTGCAGAAATCAGAGATGAGTCAGACCTCTGCATCGCGTGATTTGCAGACAGTCTCGACGACCATTGCAGTCAACCACCATCTGGATGCGGAGCATGTAAACAAGTTGTACCAGCAGGTAGGTCTCGAATACGCCAGCCGCATCGTAGATCCTGCCATCGCAGAGGCTCTCAAGGCGGTGACGGCCCAATATACGGCAGAAGAGCTCATTTCCAAACGCTCGGAGGTAAGCACGAAAGTAAAAGAAGCGCTGAGGGTGAAGCTTTCGACATACAACATCATTCTCGACGAGATCAACATCCGTGAGTTTACCTTTAGCGACGAATTCAATCGTGCGATCGAGTCCAAGCAAGTAGCGGAACAGCAAGCGCTCAAGTCCAAGCTGGATTTGGAGCGGATCAAGATCGAGAAAGAGCAGGAAATCACGAAAGCCCAGGCGCAGGCGGAAGCATTGCGACTGCAAAAGCAGGAAGTCACTCCCGAACTGATCCAGCTCAGACAAATTGAGGCGCAGCTGGAAGCGATCCGCAAGTGGGATGGCAAACTGCCGAATGTCACCGGGGGAGCCACCCCGTTTATCCAGGTAGAGAACAAGTAAAAAGACAGAAGCGAAGACCACCTGCAGACGAGCAACGTCAGGGTGGTCTTTTTTTGATTTCCGCCAAAAGCATGGAGATGGGTGAAGTCCGGTTGCTTTTTCAGGTTTGTGGATAGAATTGGTACAAGGAGTAAAATGTCATTGCGGTGGTGGAACATGGAGCATATTGTGGAATTGGTTGGCCGGGCCCTCCTGGCTTTTTTGATCATGATGGTGATTGCGAGATTGCTGGGGAAGCAGACCATCGCGCAGATGACCTATCACGATTTTGTCGCTGCGATCACATTGGGGGCATTGACTGCCAATCTTGCCTTCAACGTCCAAATGAAGATCGGGCATATGATCACAGTTTTGCTGACGTTTACCGTCATCGCCTATTTGCTGATGATCCTGGCTCTGAAAAATCGTTCCTTGCGAAAATGGATTTCGGGACAGCCGACCATGATTATCCAGAATGGGAAAATACTCGAAGGAAATATGAGGAAACTAAAGCTCTCCCTCGATACGCTCAATCAGGAATTGCGGGAGAGAAACATCTATAACATCGAAGAGGTCCAATTTGCCGTATTGGAGCTTAACGGGGAGATCTCTATCCTGCGCAAGCCGGAATACCTGCCAGTCACGCGAAAGGACTTGAAATTGAAAGCGGGAAGGCAATGGTTTCCCATCGAGCTGATCATGGACGGCAAGATCATTCAGGACAACCTGAGACAGAACAACCTGACGATCGAATGGCTGATGAGTCAGGTGCAGAAGAAGGGATTGACGATCGCACAAGTCAATTATGCCGTGAAAAGTTCCAATGGACAGGTGTATTTCGACCGGTACGACGATCAAATGCCAAATCCGATTGACAAAGAGTGAGGGCAAGGAGTGAGAGCTTCCTGTCCTTTTTTGTACAGATAAGAATTTATAAGATTCTTATCCAGTATAAGTGCAACTAAGGCTCCGCCAAAAGCTTGGCGTAGCCAAGTTTTCTAATTTGCTGGGGCAAACGAGTCCTTTACACGATTTTAACAGGGGATTCAAGCCATGTTAACCTGAGCAGCTTGGTGCCAAGTTAGATTAAAAAGGAGACTACCCAGAGGGGCGCTTGGCGAAGGGAAAAAAGAAAGAGCAGGGGAGGGAAATGGGATGAAAGTCGATCTCCATTGTCATACGAATCTGTCAGACTGTTCCCATTCATTTGAGGAAATCGTGGAGCTCGCGGTAAAAGAGGGGGTCACCCACCTGGCTATCACCAACCACGATACGACACTGGGACTCGTGCAGATGGTCGAGCAAGGAAAAGCGAAAGGCGTCGAAATCATTCCCGGGATTGAAATTTCCGCCTATGATTTTGCGAGAAATCGGAGAGTCCATGTGCTCGGTTACTATGTGCAGCCCGGCCATCCTGCCATTGACCGCATTTGTTCCCCACTGATCGAAAGGCGGCATCAAGCCTCTGCGGTCATGGTGCAAACATTGATCGAAGCAGGCTACGAGCTTACCTGGGAGCAGGTCATGTCGTATGCCAAGGGCGGGACGGGTGTATACAAGCAACATATCATGCACGCGCTGATCGAAAAGGGCTATACGACCAGCATTTACGGGGATTTGTACAAAAAGCTGTTTTCCCGCGGACAAAACGGAGAAAAGCCAGGCATCGCGTACATTCCACTGGAGTATGTGACAGCGAAGGATGCCATCGCAGCCATCCGTCAGGCCAATGGAATTCCTGTACTCGCTCATCCGGGTCAATACGGCAGCTTTGAAGCGGTCCCGGAATTGGTCGAGTTCGGACTGGAAGGCATCGAAGTCTGGCATCCTTTGCACGACACGGATGCTGAGGATCGTGCCAAGCAGCTGGCGGTGCAGTACGACCTCATCATGACAGGCGGCACAGACTTCCACGGGTTTTACGGGGAAAAAGAAGTCGTGCTGGGGGAAAAGTGTCCGGGTCTTTCCGCAGTCCATGCATTGCAGGCGCGCCAGAGCATCATCGCGGAACAACCATTTACTCAACGATAAGAGGTGTCCATCGACATGAAGACGATTCACCAGGTACCGCAGCAGCATGCAAAATCCTCTGGGGAGCCACTCGTTCACGAAACAGCGCTGATCGTAGACAGCAGGGCCGGATCATGGACATCCATCGGTCCATCCAACAAGATCATCGAATCGGTCATAGGCGATTACACGTACACGATGGATGACGTCACGATCAACTATGCCGAGATCGGGAAATACTGCTCCATCGCCTCTCACGTCTGCATCAATCCCGTTCAGCACCCCATGGATCGCGTGACACAGCATCACATGACGTACCGCCGCATGGATTACGGCTTTGCGGATTCAGATGACGAGAGCATTTTTGCTTGGCGAAGGACGAACCGGGTGATGATCGGCCACGATGTCTGGATCGGTCATGGTGCGATCGTAATGAAAGGCGTCACCATCGGTACAGGGGCGGTCGTTGCTTCCGGTGCCGTCGTGACCAAGGATGTGGAGCCGTATTCGATCGTAACAGGAGTGCCTGCAAAGCCGATCAAAATGCGCTTCCCTGAGGAAATCCGAGAAAAATTGCTGCAGACCGCTTGGTGGGAGTGGCCGCGCGAGATCATCGAGGAACGATTTTATGAACTGAATGACGTGCACAGCTTTATAGAAAAATACGGACACTTTGGATAATTACGTATCACCCGTAATGTTTACAAAGGAAAACGGCATACCTCGCAGGGCGGTTGGGTATGCCGTTTTCCTTTGACAACGAGAGACAAAGGGGCGTTTGGAATTGATAGAGGAAATGGAAATGATCGATCATTTGATCGCGGATATTCATGCGGGGAAATACAAGGCCAATGACAAGCTGCCCTCGGAAAACGAGCTGGCAGATCTGTATAAAGTGCCCCGGATGACGGCCCGCAAAGCATACAACCGGCTGCAGGAGCTCGGCTACGTGTTTTCCCGGCAGGGGATGGGGAGCTACGTGAAGGGCAGGCTTCAGCAGATTCCGTTGGTACTCACCGGCAATTCTAGCTTTAGCAAAAAGATGATCGAGCTCGGGTACAATTACGAATCTCGCAATATCTATTGTGAGGAAGTAGAAGACCGCGCCATGTTCACACAAAAGCTCGATATAGATGAGGACGATCGCGTGTTCAAAATCGGCCGATTGCGACTGGTGGACCAACAGCCGATCGCGCTGCATACGTCCTTTGTAGCGGAATCGGTGTTTCCTGACATTCGGACAGAAGGAGGGCGCATTACCTCGATGTACGACTTCTATCAGGCAAAGGGCTACAAGGAGCTGAAATACGAGAAAACGGTTCTAAGTGTCATGGTGCCGACGAAATACGAACGAGAACTTTTGGAATGCACGGGATTGATTCCTTTGCTGGTATTGGAGTCAGGCTGCCGGGATCTGGCATCGGGCGAGCTTCTCGAATGCACCCGGACGCTCTATCGAAGCGATTGCTTCACGTACGTCCTGTAGCCTCACGAAAAAGATACATTCGTGCCGCTTGCTTAACAAAAGGCAAACATCCTTAACGCAGTCTTTACCTCCGCGAACTTGGCAACAAGATAGATTGAAAGAGCAAGGAGAACACGAGCTTAGGGAGGCAAGCGGATGAAGAGGAAAAGGAGAACGGAAATCCTGATCAACGGCTCCAGGGAGCTGGCAGCCCAATTGGCGGAAGAAATCATCGAACGGTATGACGTGAAAACAATAGAAGTGCCTAATCAAGGGCTGGTGATGGTCAAAGTCAGGGAAACAGCGCAAAAAAGCTTGTTCTATCTCGGCGAAGTTTTGGTGACCGAGTGCAAAGTGCAAATCAACGGCTCGATTGGATTGGGAATCCTCCACTCGCATGACAGGGAGCGGGCCTATCAGCTGGCAGTCATCGACGCTGCTTATGAAGCGGGACTAAAAGAGACCGCGGACTGGACGGAGAGACTGATCCACGAAGAAGCGGAGTGTCACAAACGTCGATTGGCCGATCAGAGCGGCGTACTGAAGACGAAGGTCAGCTTTGAAACCATGGATGAAGAGTAGGGAGGGAAACCAATGAGCCTGGACATTGTTCATGATATACAGACGGCTTATCGCAGCGTGCTTGATTCCCTGTCACGACCAGGAGTTGTCTCCAATCTGACGGAACAGGCAAGCCGTGTAGACATCGAGAGCGGCTGCTTCGAGGCGACGCTGATTCTGGCGCTGATGCTGCTCGATACGGAAGTGACGTTTGCTGTCGTGGCAGACGGGGAGCAGCAGGAGCTGGTCACCCGATTGTTCAACCAGCTGACGTACGCCAAGTCGGTGGAGATCGACCAAGCCGACTATGCATTCGTACTGAGCAGTGCGAAAGCAGAACAGCTCGAAGCGGCGCTGGAAATGGCGAAGACAGGTGAGCTGATCAACCCGCACGAATCGGCGACTATCGTTGTGGAGGCTGATCTTGTCAGTCAGGAAAAGGGCTTGGTGCTGAGAGGACCTGGCATTGAGACGGAAACTGTCGCCCGCGTCGAGCGCAGCGGCGAGTGGCTGCGGGTGAGAGCAGAGAAAAACGAGGAATTCCCTTTGGGGATCGATATTCTTTTCGTGGATCGGGAACATCGGCTGTTGGGATTGCCCCGCACGACAAAAGTAGAGCAGGTGATCGAATAAATGGGCTACGTAGCGGTTAAAGGCGGCACGCTCGCCATCGAGGAGTCGATCAAACGGTTGAAGTACGAAAGGGTCAAAAGAGGAACGGTGCTCGCGATCGCCGATATCGAAGGCGGCATGAGAGGGCTGATCGATCAGGTCATGTCAGAAGGAAGCATCTATGATGAGACACTGGCAGCCATCGCCATCAAGCAGGCAGAGGGAAACCCGGAGGAAGCGGTCTTTTTGCTTCGCGCCTACCGCTCTACACTCCCGAGAAAGCACTATTCGCACCCGGTTGACACGGAGCAGATGTGGATCGAGCGGCGCATTTCCGCCAGCTTTAAAAACATCCCAGGCGGCCAGATTCTCGGAGCGACCCAAGACTATACCCATCGCTTGCTCGACTTTGACCTGACGGATGAGACACGGGCGGAAGCGCAAGGCTGGCTGGCTGATTTTTACGAGGATCTGGAGCGGCAGGAAAAGCAGCAGGGCCTGATTCGTTACCCGAAAGTGATGGACTATTTGCGCAAGGAAGGCTTGCTCGCGGATTGCGAGGATCAGGATCAGGAGCCGGACGACGTCACGAGAAAGAGCCTGAGCTTCCCATCTGCGCGCAGCCAGCGCTTGCAGGTATTGACGAGAGGTCAGACGGGAGCTGTCACGTCACTCGCTTATGCGGTCATCCGTGCCTACGGGGTGATTCACCCGACCGTCGGGGAATTGCGCGTCGGACAGATGCCGATCTACATTGACAATCCGATTCATCCGGATACAGAGGACGAGGATACGTATTTCATCGGGGCCGTCAAGCTGACAGAAGCGGAGATGATCGTTCCGGTGACTGTCGAGAGGGAACGCGGCAAAAAAGAAATTGAATTTCAAATCGGGTATGGACTGTGCTACGGCCAAAACGAAACCAAGGCGATCGCCATGGGGATTTTGGACAACAGCCTGGAAAAAGGCAACCCGGAGTATCCGACGAGCGATGAGGAATTCGTCTTGTTCCACATCGATTCGGTGGAGTCGACAGGCTTTATCTCTCATTTGAAAATGCCGCATTACGTCACCTTCCAATCGAAGCTGGACAGTGCACGCAAGACGAAACGCCAGGCAAGCGGCGGGCAAGAGGAGGCCAATCGATGAGCGACTACAACTTTGCATTTTTTGATGAAGGTTCCAAGAGAGAGATCAGGAGAGCGACCTTGAAGGCTGTCGCCATCCCGGGCTATCAGGTTCCGTTTGCTTCCAGAGAAATGCCGATCGGCAGAGGATGGGGCACCGGCGGCTTGCAGCTGACACTCTCGCTAGTGGGCAAGAGGGATGTGCTCAAGGTCATCGACCAAGGATCCGATGAGTCCGTCAATGCCGTCAACATCAAAAAGCTGGTGCAGAAAACGACGGGAATCCGAGAGACCGAAGAGACGAGCGAAGCGACGATCATCCAGTCACGCCACCGGATTCCGGAAATTCCGCTGCATGCCCATCAAATCATGGTGCTGCAGGTCCCGATCTGCGAACCGCTGCGCGAATACGAACCAAGCGAGTTTGAAACGAAAAAGCTGCACGGCGAAAAGGAATACAGCGGGGCATGGCTGATGCTGTTTGAGCAAATCATGCGTTACGGCAGCATGTCGACCGGAGCCGCACACCCGGTGATGGTCCAAGACCGCTACGTCATGACGCCGAGCCCAATTCCGCGCTTTGACAATCCGAAGATGAATCATTCCGAGGCATTGATTCTGCTCGGTGCAGGCCGCGAGAAAAAAGTGTTCGCCGTACCGCCCTACACCAAGGTCGTCTCGTTGGCCTTTGACGATTATCCCTTCCAGGTGGAGTCTTCCTCGAAGCAAATCTGCACGGCGTGCGGTGCGACGGGAGTGTTCATGGATGAGCTGGTGGAGGAGGACACGGGAGAGACGTACCACCAATGCAATGACACCAGCTACTGTCTGTCCCGACTGAACAGTCAAGTGAAGCTAGTGGAGGTGACCGTTCATGGATGAATTCGCGAAGCCGCTGTTGTCGGTCCGCCGTGTAAACAAGCAGTTTGGCAACGGCTGCGATCATTGCAGCACCCTCACGACGGACAGCTTGAACAAAAACTTTTGCCCGATTTGCGGCACCGTCTACTCCTGCCAGGACATCACCTTTGACCTGTACCCCGGAGAGGTTCTCGGGATCGTCGGAGAAAGCGGAAGCGGGAAGTCGACGCTGATGAGATGTCTCTACTTCGATCAGGAGGTCACGAGCGGTGAAGCCTACATCCGTACCTATCAGGGCGGCGGCAAAAACATGTTCGAGGAATCCGCGCAGCAGAAGCGATACATTCGCAACCACGTGCTCGGCAAGGTGTATCAGAATCCGCTCCTGGGTCTGCGCATGAATTTTTCCGCGATCGGCAATATTGCGGAAAAGCTGATTGCAGCCGGCGGCCGGCATGTCGGGGCGATGGAGGAACGCGGATGTGAGCTGCTCGAGCACGTCAATATCCCGACCTACCGGATGAAGGAAGCGCCGAAAAACTTTTCGGGCGGGATGCAGCAGCGGGTCCAGATCGCCAAGGCGCTGTCCAACAATCCGCCGATCCTGCTCTTGGATGAAGTGACGACAGGACTGGACTTGTCCGTGCAGGCGAGCGTGCTGGATTTGATCAAGCAGCTGCAGCGCGAGCTGAGTATCAGCATCATCATCGTTTCGCATGACCTGGGAGTCATCCGCATGCTGGCAGACCGCACGATGGTCATGCTGGATGGCAAAGTAGTCGAGCAGGGCCTGACCGACCAAATTCTCGAAGACCCGCAGCATCCGTATACCCAGCAACTCGTGCATTCCCTGGTATAGATATTCAGGCCCTATCAGAAACGGAGGAACGACGCGTGTATGTAATCACCAATGGGAAAATCGTCATGGAGGAAGGAATCCTGAACGGATTCGATCTGCTCCTATTCGGAAATCGAATCGAGCGAATCGCGCGTACAGGAGAGCTGGACTCACTGATTGGCGCAGAAGTCATCGATGCCAAAGGCGGATACGTTTCCCCTGGCTTCATCGACCTTCATTCCGATTATATCGAGCATATGGCAGCCCCTCGGTCAACCTCGCTGATGGATTTTCAACTGAGCCTCCGAGAGGCAGAGAAGCAGCTGATCTCGCACGGCATCACGACGATGTACCACTCGCTCTCCCTGTACAAAGGGTCCGAGTACAACTACAAGCCGATCCGCCAGCCGGAGAACGTCCGCAAATTCATCGATCTGGTCGATCAGACGCGTCATACCAAGCATCTGGTGCGCCATCGACTGCACGCCCGTTTTGAGATCGACAATCTGGATCAAATCGATAATCTGAAAGGCTTTATTGCGGAGCGAAAAGTCCATCTCGTGTCGTTCATGGACCATACGCCGGGGCAGGGGCAATACCGCGATCTGGAAATGTATCGCAAAACGATCAAAGGCTACGGCAACATGACAGACGAGGAAATCGATGCCATGATCGCAAACCGCCAGGCGCAGAGCAAGATGACGATCGAAGGAATACGGGAGGTCGCCGAGATGGCGCAGGAAGTGGCGATCTCCATTGCCTCCCACGACGATGACAGCATCGAAAAGGTCGAGCTGGTCCAGACGTTCGGCGCGACGATCAGCGAATTCCCGATTACGCTGGAAATTGCGAAAAAAGCGAAGGAGCAAGGCATGTACACCATTGCAGGTGCACCGAACGTCATGCTTGGCGGCTCTCACAACGGCAACCTGTCGGCGGCAGATGCGATCCAGCAGGATTGCATCGACATCCTGTGCAGCGATTACTATCCGGCAGCCATGCTGCACGCCATTTTTGAACTGAACAAAAGCTGCGGACTCGATCTGTCCGAGATGTTCAAACTGGTCACGATCAACCCAGCCAAGGCAGTCGGACTGGACAAGGAGATCGGCTCGATCCGGGAAGGGAAAAAGGCTGACCTCTTGATCATCGAAAAAATCGATCCGGACTTCCCTGTGATTACAGCCGTGTTTGTGGATGGCGAGCTCGTCCAGAAGACCAATTACCGCATTTGAAAGACTCCGAACAAGTCAGGCGAAAGCAGGGTGATAGGGTGGAACACATACTGGCCATCGAGAATATGACCAAGTCGTTTACGTTGCACAACATAGACAAGCACATCAAGGCGATCGAACAGATCGACATTCACGTCAAGGAAGGGGAATTTGTCGGCATCACTGGTAAAAGCGGGAGCGGGAAATCGACCGTTTTGAAATGCATCTACCGCACCTATCTGCCGCAGGGAGGAAGCATCTGGTACAACTCCCGCAAATACGGTCCCATTGATCTCGCTCACGCTTCCGAACGAGAGATGATTGATCTGCGCAAGAACGAGATCGGCTACGTCTCCCAGTTTTTGCATGTGATGCCTCGCACGACTGCGCGCGAGCTCGTACAGCATGCGATTCTGGAAATGGGCCGCAGCCAGGAGGTGGCCGAGCGGGAAGCAGAGAACATTCTCGCACATTTTGAGCTCGACCCGAGTCTGTGGGACAGCTATCCGGCGACTTTTTCCGGTGGAGAAAAGCTGCGCCTGAACATCGCGAGAGCCATGGTGAAGCGCCCGAGACTCCTGCTCCTCGACGAGCCGACGGCCAGTCTGGACAATGCCTCCAAGATCAAGGTCCGGGAGCTGATGGAGCAGCTGATGAGCGAAGGTACGACGATGCTGGGGATTTTCCACGATCTCGAGTTTATGAACAACCTGTGCCACAGAGAGTACAACATGCAAAATGGAAGACTCGTACATGCAGTAGAAATGCTCGACGCTGGTGTTTGATTTCCGAATCCAAATTCGAATGATCAATCGGGAGGAGTCATTACGATGAAAAAAACATGGTCTTTGATACTCACAGGCATTCTTGCCGCAGCGGTAGCAGCAGGCTGCTCGACAACGGAAGCAGGCTCTGGCAAAGGGAAAGACACACTCACAATCGCTTGGTTGCCGAACGAATCGGGTGAAGACATGAAGACCTCCCGTGACGAGATTGGTGCCATGATTGAAAAGGCGACAGGGAAAAAAGTCGAACACAAGACGACGACGGACTACATCATCGCGGTCGAGTCGATCGCCAATGACAATGCGGACCTGGCTTTCCTTGGCGCGGAAGGCTACATCCAAGCTCACGACAAAAACCAAAAAGTACTCCCTCTCGTCGTACCGAGCGGCAAGTCCGGCACACTGGAGGACGCGGTTTATTACAGCTGGCTTAACGTGAAAAAAGGAAATGAAGATCAATACAAGAGCGGCGACGGTTTTTCCATCGACAATATCGCAGGCAAGAAGTTCTCATTCGTTTCCAACAGCTCTACTTCCGGCTTTAAAGTCCCTTCTGCCGGGATCGTCTCCCATTTCGGCAAGCAGGATGCTTTCAAAGCACTGAAGGCGGATGATTTGCTCGAAGGCGGCTCCGGCAAATTCTTCAGCGAAGTGCTGTACGGCGGCTCCCACCAAGGCTCCGCGGTCAACCTGCTTACGGGCAAAGCGGATGTAGCGGCTTTTTGCGATACATGCGTCAATAATTACGTTGAATTGGCAGATGGAGAGAAAAACAAGCCAGGTGCGGTCTACAGAGTCAAACAAGGCGCTGCCGAGCCATTTAACACGCTGGTAGGCCAGGAATTTGTATCCATCGCCGTTACACCTGTATTGAACGCTCCTTTTGTGATCAACACAGGTACCGTGAGCGAAGAAGACAAAAACAAGATCTTGGCTGCCTTCACCGCAGCGGATACGGCAAACAATCCGAAGATCTTCGCTCCAAAGGACAGCAAGGAGACAGCCATTTACGAGAAGTCTTCGGGCAATGAAAAATTTGTCCAGGTGGAAGACGCGTGGTTCAATCCCGTTCGCGAGCTGGGGAAATAATGGGACAGACGGAGCGAGGAGAGTCGGCGATGACGACGTTACTGGAGATGAAAAAAGTATCCAAACAATACGGCGTAAACACGAAGGCGTTATCCGATGTTGGCTTCTCCGTAAAGGAGGGTGAGTTCATCTCGATCATCGGTCCGTCGGGGGCAGGGAAATCGACCCTCCTGCGCTGCGTCAACCGGATGATCGAGGCGAGCAGCGGGGAGATCATTTTCGACGGGCACGATGTGCGTACGAGCAGCAAGCGAGAGCTGAAAATGATCCGCAGAAAGATGGGCATGATCTTTCAGCATTACAATCTGGTCAATCGCTTGTCGGTGATTGAAAATGTCCTGCACGGACGCCTCGGTTACAAATCGACTCTGGCTGGCATGCTCGGACTCTACCAGGAGGAGGAAAAGCAGCAGGCCGTGCGGCTGCTGCAGATCCTCGGGCTGGAGGAGCAGATCTACAAGCGGGCAGATCAGCTCAGCGGCGGCCAAAAGCAGCGCGTCGGAATTGCCCGGGCCCTGATTCAGTCGCCGAAGCTGCTCTTGTGTGATGAGCCGATCGCTTCCTTGGACCCGAATGCTTCGAAGGTCATCATGGATCATTTGAAAAACATCTCGACAAATATGGGAATCACGGTGCTGATCAATTTGCATCAGGTCGAAGTCGCACTGAAATACTCCGATCGGATTATCGGAGTGAACAAAGGGAGAGTCGTGTACGACGGCTCCCCGGATGACATCACGACGGATCAGATTCATGAGATCTACGGCTCTGAGATGGGAGATCTGATCATGGATGTGGGAGGAAAACATGCAGGCTGATTTTTTTGCCAAACGGCGGAGGAATTCACTCGTCTTCTTTGCCCTGCTCCTTCTGGTCACCCTCGTCTCCATCTTCATCACGGAGTACGATGTGAAAAAAGGCTTCACGTCGATACCCAAAGCGATTACGTGGTCGTTTTCCAACTTTTATCCGAATGAACAATCATGGGCGAAGCTCCCCGATATCTTAGGCAAGCTGCAGGAGACGGTACTGATCTCGATTGCGTCGGCATCCGTGGCTTCGCTCTTCGCTCTGTTGTTTGCCATCTTCGGCTCGGAGACGACGGGCATCAACGGCTTCATGCGAAAAGTGACCCGAATGATCGCCACGCTGTTTCGCAATATTGATGTGTCCGCATGGGCGATGATTTTGCTGTTCTCATTTGGGCAAAGCGCGCTGACTGGCTACTTTGCCCTGTTCTTCGGCTCCTTCGGTTTTTTGACCAGGGCCTTTACGGAAACGATCGATGAAGTCAGCAGCAGCTCGGTTGAAGCCTTGCAAGCCACAGGCGCGAGCTACTTCTCCATCATTTTCCAGTCCGTGATTCCGTCTTGCATTCCGCAAATGATCAGCTGGGTTTTGTTTATGATCGAGACGAATATTCGCAGTGCGACGCTCATCGGCATTTTGACCGGGACGGGAATAGGCTTTGCTTTTAGCCTGTACTACAAAAATCTGAACTACCATACGGCCAGTCTCGTTGTACTCGTGGTGGTCATCGCCATCCTGATCATCGAGAATGTGTCCAACTACATTAGGAGGGAGATCTTGTAGTGGAAATGGAAGAGTCTTTGAAGCCACTGTCCATGGAGTCGAGGGGTCACAAAGGAGCTGCACCAATCAAAGCAATCAAGGTGAAAACCGTCAATCGGGAAACCATCATCATACAGCTCACCATGCTCATTTTGGCCGTCGCGACGATTTACGGCTTTCTGACGTTCGATTACAAGGATGTCGTGATCGGGGAAGCGTTTCTCAAATCGTTGGATTCCCTGAAAACCATGCTGCTCGAGCCTCATTTGCAGCACGTAGGGTTCGGCGAAGCGATCTATCAGGTGTTTGTAACCATGGGCCTGGGATTTCTGACCACGTTGTTCGGCGCGGTGATCGCGTTGTTTTTAGGGCTGCTGGCAGCACGCAACCTCTCCACCCCATTCGCTTCTGCGTTGATTCGAGGTGTCGTGGCCTTTATTCGGGCGGTCCCTACGGTATTGTGGGTCCTGATCTTTTCCGTCGCTGCCGGTTTGGGGAGCGTGGCGGCCGTCATCGGCATGACGTTTCACTCTGTAGGGTATTTGATCAAAGCGTATTCCGAGGCATTCGAAGAGCTGGACAAAGGCGTCATCGAGGCGCTCCGGGCGAGCGGAGCCAACTGGTGGCAAATCGTCTTTCAGGCGGTCCTGCCTTCGTGCGCTACGTATTTGATTTCCTGGACGTTCCTGCGCTTTGAGATCAACTTCTCTGTCGCAGTGGCGATGGGGGCAGCGGCAGGAGCAGGCGGGATCGGGTATGACATGTTTATGGCAAGCGGATTTTACTATGAAATGAGAGAAGTGGGCGCGATCACCTACTTCATCCTGGCCATTGCCATCCTGCTGGAGATGTTTGCCTTGCGGATCAAGCGGAACATGAAGACCCATTGAAAGTCGTGATTCCTTCCATCGAATTGATTGATTGGACGGTTCTGGAAATTCCTGATAGTGTAATGGGCAGTATCAGGAGGTGATCCGATGGAAAACACCATCGCGCGGCTGCAAAAGCATTTGCATGAAGTTCCACAGGCGTTTC
Source organism: Brevibacillus choshinensis (assembly GCF_016811915.1). Classification (NCBI taxonomy): domain Bacteria; kingdom Bacillati; phylum Bacillota; class Bacilli; order Caryophanales; family Paenibacillaceae; genus Brevibacillus; species Brevibacillus choshinensis. The sequence goes on from NZ_CP069127.1 coordinate 1,542,915, forward strand.
GTGCCATACCCGATGAGCGGGTGACGAAAAAACCGGCTCCACAAAAATGGTCTCCACTCGAAATTCTGGGTCATTTATGCGATTCAGCGACGAACAATCTGGGGCGGTTTGTTCGCGCCCAGCAGGAAGTGCCCTATCGCATCGTTCCCTATCAGCAAAACGAGTGGGTGAGGCTCCAGGGATATCAAGAGCGCCCTGCAGAAGAAATCGTTCAGCTATGGACGGGGCTGAACCAATCGGTCCTGCGGGTGATGCGGACGATGCCGCCCTCTTGTCGCCAGCATGCCTGTGAGACGCCGGACGGAGCGTCAGTGACCCTTGAATGGCTCATGACCGATTACGTCGATCATCTGGAGCATCATTTGCGACAAATTTTTACGGATAACTAAGCATGCAGGAAGCAAAAAAACGCGGGCACGTGGATCCGCGTTTTTTTCTTTGGTCAGCAGGTCGCGCTCAGACAATCACGCGGTAGTGAAGATGAACAACACCGCTTCGGAAGCGGCGCTCACCGAGCAGCTCGAGACGCATGCGGAGGTTGTCCGGCAATGCTCGCTTACCTCCGCCCAAGACGATCGGATTCAGAAGCAGATGACACTCGTCGATCAGTCCCGCACTCAACGCCTGCCCAGCAAGCTCGGGGCCGCCAATCGTAATGTCGGTTCCTAAAGACTCCTTCAGCCTCCGGATCGCATCAGGATCGAATTCGCGCTCGATCCTCGTCCTGGCGCTTGAAACCGCCTGAAGCGTCCGGGAATACACGATCTTCTCAGCATCTCGCCAGATCTGCGCAAATTCCCGCATTACCTCCGGTTGATCGCCTGGCTTGGCTCTCGCCGTCTCCCAGTACACCATTGATTCGTCATTCGACGCCCGTATAGGTATGTGCCAATCGTCCGCTGGAAGTCAGTCCAGAACGCAAACTCCTCGTCATCGGAGATCGTCCACTCGATATTGCCGCGCTCGTCCTCCATGTACCCGTCCAAAGATATGTTAGCAGCGTAGATCAGTTTAGCCATTTCAATAGCGCCCTCCAATGTTCAGCTTCCAACGAGACCAAGGCCTGCTTGTTCTGCCAATTCAGATGGTGATGTACGAGTCGTTTATTGAGCAAAATTGGAACAAGTCGATTGTTGTGTTAAATAACGACCCTCCGTGGTATGATTTTACATGTATTTCCATTTTCGGAGGGACAAAATTGTGGTTATATTCCCTTATTTATTTGTCACTTTGGCCTTGGCCCACCTCGTGAATAGAATCTACAAATACAGACTCACTCGGTTAAACCTTGATAGCTTTGGAACATCAATCATTGGCATTCTCATGAGCTTTCACATCGAAGCAAAAATTGTGTTTTACACGGTTGTGATTTTATTCTCAATATTGGCCATTACTTTTCTACGGGGTTGTTTTCGAAGCCGCTAATGGACATAAGTTAAGCAACCCAATGATAGACAAGAGCCCCCAGCCCTACTGCCGCTGCAACCCATAAGAATGACTGCTCCGTTCACTCCAGCAGAGTACAATCAATTTGCTCGCTGTTTTCGCTGAATAACGATTATCACTTGAAACAAATGCTGATTAAATTCGTACTTATAGAAAATATTCCAAAAATAGGTGGTAATCATGATAAAAGCACTTGGATTAGGTGCAGTTATGCAGACCCTTGTCATAATCGTTGCGTTGTCGATAGGTAATTTTGATCAAGTAGGCAATTACTCTGAATATCTTGCTCTTGGATTAATTACTTTAGGCGGATTAATGGTCTATAACACCTTTAGAGTGCCATCTCCTTACTACCAAGAAGATAACGCGGAAGATCATAAAAGTAGATGGAGATGGACCGTTTATTTCCTCCTAGCATCTGTCCCAAGTGTCACTTTTGCTCTAATGTTTTTCCTCTTTTTTGATTAATTTCTTCTGCTTTACTTAGTACACATTGTGGTAAATTACTTTATTAGTTGAGGTGAATCGAGTGATAGTTCAAGTCAATTTTGGTCCCTACTATACTGAATTCTTTTCTTGTTCAGCTAGGGTAGGTCGGAACACCATTAGGCTTCAAACAGAGTTCTTTGATTGGCTTTATGACAAAGATGTAGATCACAGCTTCTGGGTGTATCACAACGGTGAAAGGTTTGCTGTTAAGTATAGATCCAATGCATTTATTTACTGGTTAAATAACCACATATGCGAAAAAGCGTATACACTTTTGATTTTTTTCTTTGAGTATTGTGTAAAGAAAATATATCCACCCTTTGAAACCCCACGTTGTTTCTTCCGTATTAAATAGCAGGAGGTGTTGATTGGTGAATTCTGAACGTAAATCAACAATTAAAAACTTATTTAAAGGATTAACTCAAACCTCTGTATTTGATCCTGACCTAACGTCCGATAAAGGCAACGAGGAAATGAAAAATTTCTCCATGAAACAGCTTTTTAATCATGCAACCGGTAAGGAACCACTTTCTAAACAAGATCTTGAACAGCTAAAAAAACAAGCGAAATACAGTAGATTTCTTTAATGAGTCCGATATGAATCGGGCTTTTTTTGATTGCAGCCTCTTAACATGATTGAGCTTGAAATAGGTGCATTTCTCAATGATCCTGTCCGTACGTTTAACGCGGCTCCAGTCTAAAACTTTGTTATCTCTCTGTACAGCTCTCAAGCTGCTCATGTCCAGCGAGCACCGAAGTGACGATATGGAGAGAATCGAATTCTCCCTCGGATGCTTCAATGATGGGGAAGTGGACAGGGAAGAGAGTGCGGTTGATTTCGTCTGCATCCATTCCTTTGCCGTGGAGGAGCAGGATTTCTCCTGAGAGGTTTTCCAGGTGATCCAGCTTCTTTTGCAGCATGGCTTTGCCGCTCGCGATATAGCCTGCATGGGCGCAATACAGGGCTTGGAAATCATGGGAAAGTACCAAGCGGAGAGAGGAGAGCAAGGTCGGGATGGACTCCTCGCGCAGGATGACTTTCGTTTTGACTCCCAAAAAGAGATCTCCCGCAAATAGACGGCCCGTTTTTTCATGAATCAGGGCGATGTGATCGTGAGCGTGTCCCGGTGTTTCGAGTACTTTCCAGTCAAGCGTCCGGGAATGAAACGATTTTTTCAAGGGATGGGCGAGAAACGGTTCACGGATTCCCCAGGTCAGCCTGCGGTATTGGGGATAGTCAGGTTTCTGGGCACAAAAGGCAACGCTCTTATCGTGAATGTAGATCGGCACGTGAAGGTTTTGGTCAATCCAGGCAGCCGTGCCCGAATGATCCTCGTGGCTGTGCGTAAGGACGACGGACTCGAACGAAGAGGACTGATAAAACGGGACGAGCGACTCCTCGATCATTTTTGGCCCTGTGTCGATGAGCATGCCGTCCGTCAAAAACACGTAGATGGATGAATCGCGACCTCGCCTTTTCACGATCCCTTCCACGCATACGACATCTTCATGAGTATAGGTGTGAATCATGGGCAACTCCTCCTGCTATAAAATCCTCTCTACCAATCAAAAAGTTCGCTTACAAGTTTATTATACGATTAATTGATTATTCTGTCATTTTAAACAGACTTTTTGCCGACCATGAACCTGTGTAAGATGAGAGAATGACGATGCAAGGCAAGAGGTGAAAGAATGGTTCCACTTCCTATAGATGAAATCATGCCACAATTGATCGAGACATTGAGGTCGCACACGCGGGCTGTCCTCGTAGCCGCTCCGGGGGCGGGAAAGACGACGCGTGTTCCGCTGGCATTGCGGGATGAGCCTTGGCTCGCGGGAAAACGGATTTTGATGCTCGAGCCGCGGCGTTTGGCTGCGAGGTCCTCAGCGAGATATATGGCATCCGCCCTGGGAGAACAGGTCGGAGAGACGGTAGGATATCGGGTCAAAATGGAGGCGAAGGTAGGGCCGAGCACCCGGATCGAAGTCATCACGGAAGGCGTGCTGACGCGAATGCTGCAGGCTGACCCTGGACTCTCGGATGTCGGGCTGATTCTGTTTGATGAGTTTCACGAAAGAAGCCTGCATGCCGATCTCGGGCTGGCTCTCAGCCTGCAGACGCAGTCGTTTTTCCGCGAGGATCTGCGCCTCGTAGTCATGTCCGCGACGATGGATGCGGCTGCCGTATCGCAGCTGCTGAATGATGCGCCCGTGATCGTGAGCGAAGGGAGAGTGTTCCCCGTTGAGACACGCTATCTGCCGCGATCCTTGGAGGGACGACTGGAGACGAATATCGTGCAGATGATTCGGCAGGCATTGATAGAAGAGACAGGGGATATGCTGGTCTTCCTGCCCGGTGCAGGAGAAATTCGCCGCGTGGAGGCTTTGCTGCGGGAGAGCGGCTTGCCTGCCAACGCCTTCGTTGCGCCACTCTATGGCGCACTGCCTCAGGAAGCGCAGGATGCCGCGATTGCACAGGGAGTGCCGGGGAAACGCAAAATCGTCCTCGCGACCTCGATCGCCGAGACCAGCCTGACGGTAGAGGGGGTCCGGATCGTCATCGACAGCGGTTTGATGCGGGTACCGCGGTTTTCCCCACGAACGGGGATGACGCGTCTGGAAACCATTCAGGTTTCGCGAGCTTCGGCAGATCAGCGCCGCGGCAGGGCGGGAAGGCTCGCACCGGGTGTCTGCTACCGAATGTGGACGCAGCAGGAAGATCGAGCACTTCCTGCTCACACGACGCCAGAGATCAGAGAGGCGGATCTGACGCCGCTGGCACTGGAGCTGGCGGCATGGGGCGCAGACGATCCAGCTGATCTGGCGTGGCTGGACCCGCCACCGAAGGCTTCACTGGAGCACGCCCATGAGCTGCTTATCCAGCTGGGTGCCTTGGATTCTAGCAGACGCATCACCTCCCATGGAAGAGATCTTGCTGAAATGGGAATGCATCCGAGGATCGCCCATATGATTCGAAGGGCGACAGAACGAGGTCTCACTGATTTGGCATGTGAACTGGCTGCACTACTGGGAGAACGCGATATTTTGCGAGGGAGGTCCCATCTGGAAGCTGATCTGCGGCTGCGTGTCGAAGCCCTCCGTTCTGTTGCAGGCGGAGGTATGGCGAAGCGTGGAGAGGTGGAAGTGGACGAAGGTGCATGCAGACGGATATGGCAGGAGGCTGGCCATCTGAAGCAGAGCTGGGGAAACATGCACAAGGAAAGGACACAATCCAGCGACTCGCTGATGGAGATCGGTGCCCTTTTGGCCGAAGCCTATCCAGATCGAATCGGACAGCGCAGGGGAAGCGGAAAGTACTTGCTGCGAAATGGGCGGGGAGCTGCATTCGCATCCGAGCAATCCCTTTCGTACGCCCCGTACATCGTTGCGGCGCAGCTGGATGATCAGGGGACAGACAGCCGCATTCTGCTGGCGGCCAGCCTCACAGAAGATCAGCTGGAAGACGTCTGTATGGAGAGCATAGAGGAAGAGACGGCGGTATGGTGGGAGAAATCATCCCAATCGGTGCGGGCTCGCAAGCGATCAAGACTGGGAGCGCTGATCCTGAGCGAAGCCACTGTCGCCCAGGCTGACCCTGAGGCGGTGACTGCCGCTTTGATGAGTGGGATCGCGAGCGAAGGCCTCGGTTTGTTGCCGTGGAGCCGCTCCGCTCGCCAGCTGCAGGATCGGCTGCTCTTTATGCATGGTCTGGATAAAGCTTGGCCGGATGTATCTGACGAAGCATTGACCCGCACGATGGAAGAATGGCTCGGGCCTCATGTGCACGGATGCAAGAGCCGGGATGATTTAGCCCGGCTGTCGCTCCCCACGATCTTGGCGGAGACGCTGAGCTGGAATCAGCGGCGTGAGCTGGATGAATACGCTCCGACGCATATCGTGGTTCCCAGCGGCTCTCGTGTGCCGATCGACTACAGCGATCCGGAGTCTCCGATACTGGCCGTACGCTTGCAAGAGCTGTTCGGATGGAAAGAGACGCCTCGCATCGGCATGGGGCGTGTGCCGTTGACTCTGCATTTGCTGTCTCCGGCACAGCGCCCGGTACAAGTGACGAGGGATTTGGCGAGCTTTTGGCAAAACGCGTATTTCGAAGTGAAGAAAGATCTGAAGGGGAGATATCCCAAGCATTATTGGCCGGATGATCCGCTGCAAGCCATCCCTACCAATCGGACACGTCCCCGTACCTAGTTGACCCTGCGCAGCTTTGGGAATATTCACTTATTTTTGTGGTTCGATATTCGTGAGTAGTCCATTATCTGAAACTTTCTCGGAGGGTAGTTACGTCGGGAATGTACCGTGCTTTTCGTTACTACCCCACCGTTTCTTGGGTTGCTTGCCAGCAAGCAGCCCTTTTTTTTGTTTCGTTACGGTTATTTCTCCCGTACAGGCGAAGCTGTTCCCCAGCGTTCGCGAAAAATGAGCTTCTGCAGGTCCTGCCGCTTTTCCCACTGATAAATTTCCAGCAGCGGACGATCCGGGTAATGATCCGTGTAGCCGATGGAAAGCAATGCAATCGGATCGATGTGCGGCGGGATGTCCAGGATTCGGCGGACGTCCGATTTTTTGTAAAAGCTGACCCACCCCATCGCCAGTCCTTCGGCGTAAGCCGCGAGCCACATGTTTTGGATAGCGCAGCTGACCGACATGATGTCTGTCTCCGGGATCGAATTTCGTCCCAAGACGTGGTCGCCTCCCCGCGTAGGGTCGCAGGTGACACAGATGGTGACGGGCGCTTCCTTGATTCCTTGGATTTTCAGCTCCAGAAAGCTGGACTCGCGACCGGTACCCTCGTAGTGGATGGCCAGAGCGCGCCGTTCTTTATCCGCACTGTCAGCCAGCTGCTGCTTGATGGCATCCTCGGTTACCATGATGAAATTCCACGGCTGCATAAACCCGACAGATGGAGCGAGATGAGCGGCAGCGAGGATCATGGCCAGCTTTTCTGGCTCGACGGGATCGCTGCGAAACGAGCGAATATCCCGGCGGTTGCTGATGGCTTTGTACACCCCGATTTTTTCATCCTCCGTCAAACGATTCATTATTGGAAAAACCCTCCTGATCCTTTCAATTCCATTTCATTTTAATAGGTAACGAGGTTTCCATCCAGACATCTGCCTGACATATTCCACTCTTACGCTAGAAGTGTGTCTGTGCGAGAGGAGTGAAGCCCGAATGAAAAACATCCTGATAGTGGAAGACGAACTGCCGATCTCCCGTGTACTGAAGGCCTATTTGGAAAAGAGCCAGTTCCAGGTGGAGCAGGCGTTTACCGGTGATGAGGCCGTACGGAAATTCGATACGGTCAATCCTGCGCTTGTCTTGCTCGATGTCATGCTTCCAGGCAAAAGCGGCTGGAGCATTTTAGAATACATACGCCAAAAAAGCTCATGCCCGGTGATCATGCTGACAGCGCTTGGGCAGATTGACAATAAACTGATGGGATTGCATCAAGGAGCAGACGATTACATCACCAAGCCGTTTATCGCGGATGAGGTCGTAGCACGTGTACAAGCTGTGCTGCGCAGGTCCGCTCATATCATCCAGGGAGACCAGCTCCGCCACTTCGGCAGCCTGAAGGTGGATTTCAAAGCCTATACCGTCACCCTGCATGGCATTGAGCTGGCGTTTACCCCCAAGGACCTGTCGCTGTTCCTGTTTTTGGCCCAATACAAAAATCAGACGTTTACCCGTGAACAGCTCATCGAGCAGGTGTGGGGAATGGATTACGAAGGTAGCGACAGGGCCGTGGACCTGGCGATCAAACGTATCCGACGATCGCTGGAGAACTGGCCTGCTGCAGAAGGGGAAATCCGAACCTATCGAGGTCTGGGATACAAGCTGTGTGTCTATGAATAAGCCCAAACAGACCACGCTCTTTCGCTATTGGACGACGCGTTACCTGGTTATCCTGTGCGTCGGATTGCTGGTGGTGGGGATCGCTTCGAGCCTATGGATCACCTACAATGAAACGCAAAAACGTCTGGATTTCATGAGGCTGACAGCCGGGGAAATCTCGGAGCGAATCCTTGATGCGGAAGGGAAAATCAAGATCGCCCCGTTTCTGTTTCGCATCCTGGACAATCGGCAGGAGTCGCTGCGCCTGAATTACAAGCCATTCATGCTCATACTCGATGCCGACAAACGACCCGTGTTTGACGGGCCCGGTCCCTTTGGCTCGGAGCTTGCCAAGCGGGCAGCCGAGCTCGCGGAGGCGGGCGATGAAGTCACCGAGGTCAAGCTCGCGCGCGGGGAAGAGCTGTTGTTTGTGAAGCGAAGGATTACGTCCGCGCAGCAAAATGTCGGATGGGTCTTCGTGTTTACCCCGAAAAAAGACATGATGAGAAGCACGACGGAGTTTCAGCTGCTGTTCATCATGCTGATCAGCCTCGGTCTGCTCGGGTGGCTCGTCATCTACCTGCTGACGAAAAAGCTGTCCCAGCCGATCAAGGAAGTCGCGGATGCGGCCAAGCAAATCGTCATGGGAGACTACGATGTTCAGCTGGAAAAAAACAGCGGAGAAAAGGAAATCTATGAATTGATCCATTCCTTCAAGGAGATGGCCGACCGCCTCCGCCAGCTGGAGATGATGCGAACGGAGCTGCTTGCTGGTGTGACGCATGAGCTGAAAACACCTGTGACTTCGATCAGCGGGCTCGTCCAGGCGGTCAAGGATGACATTGTCACCGGTGCGGAGGCCAAGGAGTTCCTGGAGATTTGCTCCAGGGAAACGTCCCGACTGCAAAAGATGGTAGAGGATCTGCTGGACTTCAATACCTTCGCTGTCGGGGATATCCGCATTCGCAGAGAGAGCCAAAATGTGTATGAGCTGATTCAGGAAGTCACCCATCAATGGCGGATTGTCCAGGAGGAAGAGTCGCTCGTGCTCCACGTCGGCAAGCCGGAGCATCCGATCACAGCCTCTATAGACCCGCTGCGCATTCAGCAAGTGCTGTACAATTTGCTGAACAATGCGGCACAGGCGGCCCCTCCCTCTGGCGGTCGGATCGAGGTGAGCCTATCGGAAAACGCTCAGGAGATTCGCATCGTGGTGAAGGATAACGGGACAGGCATACCCGAAGCAGAGCAGCCATTTGTCTTTGACCGGTTTTATCGCGGGGAAGAGAAGAAGCACATGGTGCGCGGATTGGGGCTGGGCCTGTCCTTCAGCCGGATGATTGCCCAGGCGTTGGGAGGAAATCTGGTGCTGACAGATAGCTCGGTGGCAGGTACGACCTTCACGCTCATCCTGCGGAAATAAGAGAGAAGCGCAAACGACGTTGCCGATGGGCAAGGTCGTTTTTTTTCGCGACAAGCCCTCCCGATCTGACGCGGTGCTGACGCAATTCTTCCGTATATTGATCCCATCGCAAGGTTCTAGCAGCAATCAGCAATCATGAAACACGACGGGGGAGACGGAAAAGTGGCGGAATCGGATAAGAAGCGTATGTTTTTCTCCAAGGGAAGAACGGGCAAGACGAAATGGGTGGCACTCGGATTGGCAGTCGTGCTGATCGGGGGCGGGGTGTACGGGTATCGGACGCTCATGACGCCGCAGCGGGCACAAGCGGCTTTTCAGGTAGAGAAAGTGAAAAAAGGGGATGTCTCGGAAACGGTCCTGGCTTCGGGAACCGTGCAGGCATCGAAGCGCAGCTCATTGTCCTTCGCGGATGCGGAGGATGCCAAGGATTCGATTTCCTCCATCAAGGTCTCGGTAGGGGATCAAGTAAAAGCGGGGCAAGTGCTGGCTACCATGGATGATTCGGTCGCCCAAATCCAGGTGACCAATTCCCAAGCGAATCTTCTGTCAGCAGAGGCCAAGCTCGAGGAAGCTCAGAAGCGCAAGACGACTGCGGAAATGAAAACCTTGCAAGCGAATGTCAACCAGACCAAATCGGAGCTGGAGCTGGCAAAGCAGGGGATCGATTCGCAAAAAGCTTCCAACGATGAGGCGAAAGCGAAAGCCAATCTCGCAAATGCACAGAAGACGTACGCATCGCAAAAGACCTTGTACGAGGCGGGAGCCATTTCCAAGACCGAGTACGACACAGCCCAGACAGATCTGGATCAGGCTCAGCGCGATTACCAAACGGCTATCCTGACGGCAGGGCAGACCAAAGGTGAATCGACCAGCAAGGTAGAGCAGGCACAAGCCGCCTACGACACGGCAGTGGAAGCGTTGAATGAAGCAAACGAAGGACCCGATGCCTCTACGGTATTGACTGCCAAGGCGGCTGTGGTGCAGGCGAAAGCACAGCTGCAGCAGGCTCAAAAGGCGTTGAGCGCCGTCACCCTGAAGGCTCCGATGGACGGAGTCATCGTTGCGGTGAACGGAAACGTCGGGGAGATTCCAGGAAGCGACTTTATCATCATGGACAACTCGAACTCCGGTGCACTGGAGGTATTGGCGCAAATCAGCCAGAGCGACATCGGAAAAGTGAAAGAGGGACAGAACGTCACCTATACTACCACTTCCTATCCGGATCAGACGTTTGCGGGAACCGTCAAGCTGGTGTATCCAGAGGCAAAGACTGACTCGGGAGTGACGAGCTATGATGTCCTGCTCTCCGTAGCAAACAAGGAAGGCCTATTGAAAATCGGGATGACGATGAACGTCACGATCGAAATCGGGTCGCATCAGAATGTCTTGGTCGTTCCCGCTCAAGCCTTGCAGACCCAAAACGGAAAAGATGGGGTGTACCTGTACGCAGGAGCCTCTGAGAACAACGTAGGAAGACCGTACCGTTTTCAGCCGGTCAAGATCGGCTACTTCGCTTCAGACTCCGTGGAAATCACCGAGGGCTTGAAAGAAGGCGACCAGATCGTCCTGATCGCAAATCCTACATCTGCCTCATCTTCGAATAACACGAATCGCATGGGCGGCATTCCCGGCATGGGCAGCATGGGAGGCGGCTTCCCTGGCGGGGGAGGCAGCGGAATGAGAGGTCGATGAGCAAATGAAACCAGTCATACAGATCGAAGACCTAAAGAAGCTGTACCGTATCGGAGATCAAGAGATTCAAGCACTGCGAGGAGTCAGCCTGACGATCGAAGAGGGAGACTTCGTGGCGATCATGGGGCCTTCCGGATCAGGAAAGTCATCGATGATGAACGTGATCGGTTGTCTGGATAAGCCTACCTCCGGAGAGTTTTATCTGGATGGGTATCCGGTGTCAAAGGCTCATGATGATGAATTGGCGGAGATTCGCAACCGCAAGATCGGCTTTGTCTTCCAAAATTTCAATTTGCTGCCCCGCACCACTGCCGTCGAAAATGTTGAGCTGCCGCTTTTGTATGGTGGGACGCCGGCGAGGGAGAGACGAGAGCGGGCCGTACAGGCACTCATCGATGTGGGCCTCCAGGAGCGCCTGAACAACAAGCCCAATGAGCTGTCAGGCGGGCAGCAGCAGCGAGTGTCCATCGCGAGAGCGCTCGTCAATGACCCGGTCATTTTGCTCGCGGATGAGCCGACAGGTGCATTGGACACCAGGACGAGTGAAGAGATCATGGGCATCTTTCAGGAGCTGAATGACGCGGGAAAAACCGTCATTCTCGTCACGCATGAGCCTGACATCGCCGAATATGCCAAGCGGATCGTGCGGTTTCGGGACGGGCAGATCGTATCGAATGAAGTGGTATCCGAGCAAAGAAGAGCGTTTCCAGAGGAAGTGAAGCGATGAGTTTTGTAGAATGCTTGCGTGTTTCATTTCGAAGCATTAGAGCCAATGGTTTGCGATCCATTCTCACGATGCTGGGCATTATCATCGGGGTAGCGGCGGTCATTGCGATGGTCGCCATCGGGGAAGGGACGTCCAGCAGCGTGGCTTCCCAAATCAATGGACTCGGGAGCAACCTCTTGATCGTCTCCCCCGGACAAGCGACACAAGGGAGAGTCAATCTGGGAGCGGGCTCACTCAACACGTTGACGTTAGCCGATGCTGAGGCGATCGAGCAAAAGTCGTCCGTATCTGGTGTGGCACCCAGTGTAAACGGCAGGGGCCAAATCGTATGGGGGAGTAAAAATTACTCCAGCTCCCTGGAGGGAACCACAGCTGCGTTCCCCCAGGTACGCAACGTTCAGGTCGAGCGGGGGCGCTTTTTCAGCAATTTTGAAGTCAAGCAGCAATTCAATGTGGCGGTCATCGGTACGGAGGTAGCGAACAACCTGTTTACAGGCAACAGCACCAACCCTGTCGGACAGACGGTGCAGATCAACAAGATTCCCTTTACGATCATCGGCGTGCTGAAGAGCCAGGGAAGCTCGGGGATGACCAACAATGACGATAGGATCATCATCCCGATTACGACGGCCATGAACCGGTTGACTGGCGGGAAAAATGTCGGCACGATTTATGTTTCAGCCGTATCCTCTGATCAGATGGAGCAAGCACAGCGAGACATCCAGAGCGCCCTGCGCAGCAAGCACAACCTCAGACCGCAGGCTTCCGACGATTTCCGCATTACATCCCAGACGGATATTCTCAGCACAGCACAGCAAGTATCAAGCTCCATGACGGCCTTGCTGTCAGGGATTGCAGCGATTTCCTTGATTGTCGGAGGCATCGGGGTCATGAATATCATGCTGGTTTCCGTCACCGAGCGTACTCGTGAGATCGGGATTCGCAAGGCAATCGGAGCGAAGCGTGGCGATATCCTCAGGCAGTTTTTGATAGAAGCGGTCACGCTGAGTCTGATCGGAGGGATCGTGGGGATCGTCCTCGGGGTAGGAGCAGCGCTTTTGGTCAGCAAATTCGGGGGCATGACGACGACGATCAGCCTATCCCCGATTCTGTACGCATTTTTGACCTCTTCGCTGGTCGGAGTGGTGTTCGGCGTCTATCCGGCTCGAAAAGCGGCACAGCTCAAGCCGATCGACGCCCTGCGTTACGAGTAATATCGCGTGTGTAATTTTTCCAATTCGGGCATACTAGCCGCGTGAGGTGTTTGTCTGATGGAAAAAAACGTACAATTTTCCGTAACGTGGCGCGAAGCATCCCGAATCCTGAAGAAGATCAAAACAAGCAAACTACGGTATACAGTCAGGCAATTGGAGGGGAAATCTAGCATAGCCTTCGTGTTTCCCAAAGTGAGTGTCAGTCAATATGTCTATCTGTATATTTTATTTGGGCCAAGGGCAGCAGATGCGGTAGGCGGCGACAACAAATAGAAGACTTTTGGCCCTGGTTCCCCGCCTCGAATCAGGGCTTTTTTCTGCATCTTGGTGAAGGTTTTTTCAATATTTCGATATAAAACAAAACCTGACACTTTTCGATAACAAAGATTCATAGTACAATGCGTGTATGAACGAACTTGGGGAAGTTCGGGATGGCGGCACCCAAACTGTGCAGGTGGGCCGCCTCTTTTTTTTAACGAGCGCATGCAAGCCTACTGCAAAAGCTTGTCGCTCCTCATGAACAGACATCGTTCGAGCTTTTCATGCCAATGTTTGCATAGGAGATAATAGGTACAAATACCTGAAAATACAGCTAGATTAAGCGGATATTTCGATATAAGATTAAGTTGTTCACGTGAATACTCCGTACTACTCTTCCCAGGTTTTGATAGCCTGGGCTTTTTTTGTACATACAAAAAGGTCCATCTGGATGCGAATGGACCGCTTTATCCGTCGATGTACCCCGTGTCAGTCGATAGTGGAGGAAAGCTCCCTTTTAAAAGGGCATCCAGAAGCTGCTCCTGCGTCATCGAGATGGTGATGCCAGGATCGGGCAGATCAGCCAGAAACCGATTTTCCTGATGCAAATACCAGAGAGTGCCGGTCGGCCGCATCGCGTAGACGTGCACGTTTTCCTGCGCCTGCTGTCCGTGTCTGACGATATCCCGCAGTGAGGTGTACAGTTCCCCCCACACAGGCAGATAGGGCTTTGCCTTCAGTTGATGCAGGGCATGGAGAAGTTGAGCTTTTGCCAGGGAAAGTAGTTCGTTAGTCGAGGGTTCAAGAGAGAGCATGACCCGATCTCCTTTGCTGGTACGTGACCCATTTTCATTGGCTTCGACAAACGACGAGGCGGGCCATCGGACTGAGAAATGTGGCGGATTTTGTCGAAGTCATCGTTAAGTGTAAAATAGTTGCTAGCTGGTTGCAATAGGAGCGTAGTAGTATGAATGCTTGCATTTGACGGCTGCTAGGGAAATGGTTAGCATAATGCAGTGAGGATTTGCGAGAGAAAGAGAAGCATGGCAAGAGGTGAGGAAGTTGGCAATCAAACAGAAGCTGTTTATTGATCTTTGCGGAGGGATCGACCATGCCGTCGCTCTGTGGTATGCGTTGCATGCGCAACATGTAGAAGTCGTAGGAGTGGGCTGCAGCGATCCCCAGCCCGGACGGGGAAGCCGTCTCATAAAGAAATGCGTAGAGCAAGCTCACCCGGATGCTCGCATTCCTGTGGCGTCTGGGGGCAGTTTGTCTCTATTTGGAGAATCCACGGCACATGAACGAAGCGAAGGACAGCAGCAGGATGCCGCTCGTCTGCTCGTGGAGTTGGCGAATATGCACAGGGAAGAGCTCACGGTGGTCACGGCGGGGCGCTTGACCAATCTGGCGCGAGCGGTGGCGATCGACCCGCGATTGCCAGAAAAGCTGAAGCGGGTGGTCATCCAGGGAGGTGCCATCCGGGTGCCCGGGAATGCGACGGCAATCGCAGAAGCCAACCTGTACGCGGACCCGGAAGCTGCAGCCTTCGTTTGGGCAGCAGGCTTGCCATTGACGCTGGTTCCACTCGATGCGACAAGGCACCTCTGGTTGACTCCTGAGGAGAGTAGAGAGCTCTTGAACAAAGCGGTTCGGCTGGGAGTCGCATCAGCAGCTCAGACTCATGAGGTCCCTTTGGACGCGTGGGGTGCGATGGTTGCAGCTGTGCATACGGAGCGGGTACATAAAGAGCGCATGAAGCTGGCGATCGAATGCCACAGTCCCTTGTCGCGCGGAGCTGTTTTGGCGGATTTGCGGGCGAAGCCGAGCGTGGGAACGGATACCGAGGTGGTTGTGAACATGGAAGTGGATGATGCGAGAAAATGGCTGCATGAGCTGATCGGGAAGGAGGGGGACCAGCAATGAAGAAAAAAGTCATCATCGACGTGGATACGGGAATCGATGACGCCATGGCACTCTCCTATGCTGTACATTCCCCTGATTTGGAGGTGTGCGGCGTTACGACCACGTTTGGAAACATCAGCGTGGAAGAAGCCACACGTAACACGCTGCAGGTCCTGGAGCTGGTCAAAGCTGGCGATATACCAGTCTATCAGGGCGCTTCCAAGCCATTGGTTCGTGAGCTGAAAGAAAAGGCCAAGCTGTTTCATGGCGAGAATGGCTTGGGGAATATCGAACTGCCTCTGCCGAGTGGCGCGCCTCAAGCCATGAGTGCAGCGGCGTACATCGTTTCTGCCACCGAGGCACATCCGCATGAAATCACCTTGGTGACGGTGGGAAGCATGACCAATCTGGCATTGGCCATCATGGCTGCGCCGCAGATCGTCTCTCTCGTCAAGCGTGTCGTCGTCATGGGCGGAGCGGTGACGGTGCCGGGCAATCGGACGCCTGTAGCGGAAGCGAATATTTGCGCCGATCCTGAAGCGGCTTCCTTCGTGTTTCAGTCGGGCATACCGCTTACTCTGGTCGGCCTGGATGTGACGATGCAGACACTGCTCACACGCGAGCATCTGCAGCAGTGGAGAGAGCGCGATACGAAAGTAAGCCGCTTCTTCGCAGATATGTGCGAGGTCTACATGGATGCTTACGCCAAGGTCGGGAATGTGAGAGGATGCGGTCTGCACGATCCGCTTGCAGTCGGTGTCGTCATTGATCCCACATTCGTGAAGGCGGTGCCGATGCACGTCCAGGTAGATACTTCCGGGAGTGCCAGCGATGCGCGTACGATCGGGGACAGACGGGAAAACCCTGCGTTTCCTCCCAATATCGATGTTTGCCTCGAGGTGGACCACGAGCGCTTCGTCCGGCATTTTTTGGAGTTCGTCATGTAGGCTGCCTGGCAAACAGGTGAGAAAAGGGAATAAGAGGAGGCTATCGCTTTGTTAAAAGAATTTAAAGAGTTTGCTTTGAAAGGAAACGTACTGGATCTGGCCGTCGGTGTCGTGATTGGGGGCGCCTTTGGAAAAATCGTGACCTCTCTGGTCAATGACATTATTACCCCGCTTATAGGGATCTTGCTAGGCAAAGTGGATTTTTCTAATCTGTTCATCAATTTGAGCGGCGTGCATTACGAGACGCTGAAAGCAGCAAAAGACAAAGGTGCCGCGACTTTGAACTACGGCCTTTTCCTCAACAGCATCATCGACTTTCTGATCATCGCGTTCTCTATTTTTGTTGTGATCAAGCAGCTGAATCGCTTCAAGCGCAAGCAAGAAGAGGTCAAGCCGCCCGTCACGACCAAGGAATGCCCGCATTGCATCACTTCCATCCCGATCAAGGCTACGCGCTGCCCGAACTGCACCTCCATGCTGGAAGGTCACGGCTCGCATGCAATGGCAACGGAATAAGCGAAAAAAGGAGGGCACTCATGCTCTCCTTTTTTTTGTGGCTGTGAGACTGCTTTTTTTCCGCTTGACCCGACTGCGATATTGGAAGTGGAGTCGCTTGATCGTCCGGAAGTAGGTTTTATCCTTGAGCTTGGCGAATAAACCGTGGGAAGGAAAGTCGTAATTGACCTCGATCAAGACGATTTCCCCGTGCTTGTTGACGGCAAAATCTACGCCGATTTGGGCGGAGTGCCTATATTTGTTGAAATGAGAGCATACCTGATAGCTGAGACGAATGAGGCTTCGCTCGATCTTGCGAATTTCTGGAGGGCGAAGGGAAAGGGATTTTTCCAATGCATGCGGAACGGTGACAGCATAGCCTCCTCCCCGAGCCACATTGGTGATGATGCTGTCTGAGCCGGCGACTTTCGCCAGCATCCCGGCGTATTGCCACTTCCCGAGTCCGTTTCGCATCATCATCACCCGGATGTCGTAGGGGCGGCCATTCAGCTCTGCGAGATCGATTCCTTTCTGAATGATATATTTTTTCTCTGCACACTGTTTTTCGAGCTTCTGCTGCAATTCTCCGAGAGACGAGACATGTACGGGCTCCCCGCGTTCCTTGACGAACTGATAGCCG